>NZ_SAYU02000072.1 GCF_004025965.2 Phycicoccus flavus
CGGACGGGAGGGCCGGCGACGGTCGACGCCGCCACGTACTGGACCGCGTTCGCGAGCCTCGACGAGGGCGACCCGGTCGAGGTGCTGCTGGCGCGCCGTCGTCGCTCGGACGCCTACCGGGGGCCGGCGTCGGCCGTGCGCGAGCTCGGGGATGTCGGGGGCACGCTGCGGCGGATCTGCGAGGACCTGCCGGACGGGCGGCACGCGTTCCAGGGGCAGGTCCTCACCAGCGGCGACCTGCTCGCCACCTGGGCCGTGGAGACCGCCGTGCACCACCTCGACCTGCTCGCCGGCCACCCGGCGCCCGAGTCCGCCCTGGACCTGGCCCGGCGGACCTGCGAGGCGCTGCTCGGCGAGCCGCTGCCCACCGGCTGGGCCGACACCGACGCCGTGCTCGTCGCCACCGGTCGCGTCCCGGTGCCGGACGACGGCGCCGCCCTCGCCGGACGCCTGCCGGTGCTCGGCTGAGCGAAGGGCGTCAGGTCCGTCCGGTGAAGGCGATCGAGACGTCGTCGCCGGGCCAGACCTCGACGCCGGCCAGCGAGCCCGCCGGGGCCGCCAGCCGGGACTGCCGGTCCGCCGGGACGCCGAGCAGGTGGCCGAGGACGGCGCGCACGACGTCCGGCGGGCAGACGACCACCGTCGTCCCGCCCCGCTCGACGACGCGGTCCCAGGCGCCGGGCCCGCTCGCGGGGTCCGACCAGCCCCGGTCGACGACCGCGTCCACGCCGAGCGCGTCACCGACCTCGGCGGCCGTCTCGACCGCGTCGTCCCCGGACGCGGTGACGAGGCAGCGGGGCGCCCCGCCGAGCAGTCGCTGCACGGCCGCGGCCGGCGCCGACGACGACCCGCCCGAGCTCGCGACGAGGACCACCCGCACCGGTGTCCCCGACCGCTGCGGCACGGGGGCACATGCCGCCCCGGTCGTCACCGCGCCGCCGCCGGACCCCGATGACTGCTCGGACTCGGCAACGCGGCTCTCCCCCACGCCCGCACCGTCGTCGTGCCGCCGGTCGATCGTGAGGCCGTCCATGCCGTCGTTCGACAGCGCGTCCGCGTCGGAGTTCTGCGCCCGCGGGATCCACTCGTAGCGCACCGAGCCGCCGGCGTCCCGGATGGCCGAGGCGACCTCGCGGGCCTGCAGGGCCAGCCGGCGCATGTCCTCGTGCTTGATCTTCCAGCGGCCGGCCATCTGCTCGACGACGAGCTTGGAGTCCATCCGGGCCAGGACGTCCGCGGCGGGGTCGATGTCACGGGCGGCCTCGAGCCCGGCGATGAGGCCGCGGTACTCGGCGACGTTGTTCGACACCTTGCCCAGCGGCTCGGCCCGCTCGGCGAGCAGCGCGCCGGACTCGGTGTCCCGGACCAGCGCCCCGTAGCCCGCGACGCCGGGGTTGCCCCGTGACCCGCCGTCGGCCTCGACGGTGAGCCGCCGGCTCACAGCCCGGACTCGGGGGTGCGCACGAGGATCCGGCTGCACTCCTCGCAGCGCAGCACCTCGTCCTCGTCGGCGGCGCGGATCTTCGACAGGTCCACGGGGTTGAGCTCGAGCTGGCAGCCGCCGCACCGGCGCTGGGCCAGGGCCGCCGCGCCCGTGCCGGACGAGGCACGGATCCGCTCGTACAGCGCGACGAGGTCCTCCCCCACCTCCGCGACGACGGTGTCCCGCGGCGCCGCGACCTCGTCCGCCTCGGCGTCCAGCCGTGACAGCGCCTCGTCGCGCTCCTGCTCCAGCGCGGTTATGCGCTCGGCGAGCTCGCCGCGGCCCCGCTCGAGCTCGGCGACGTCGTGCTCGGCGTTCTCCGCGCGCTCCATGACCTCGAGCTCGACGTCCTCCAGCTCGCTCTGCCGGCGGGCCAACGAGTCGAGCTCGTGCTGGAGCGCCTGGAGGTCCTTGGCCGTGCCGGTGCCGGCGTCGAGACGGCTCCGGTTCCGGGCGGCGCGGTCGCGGACGAGCTGGACGTCGGCCTCGGACCGGGCGACCTCGCGCTGGACGTCCCCGAGCTCGGTGCGCGAGCGGATCAGCTGGTCGTCGAGCAGCCGCGCCTTGCCGCCGAGGTCCTCGAGCACCGCCAGCTGCGGCAGGGTGCGACGGGCGTGGGCGATCTGACCGAGCCGGGTGTCGAGCGCCTGGAGGTCCAGCAGCCGCTGCTGTCGTGCGGGCTCGGCTCTCACTCGCTACCTCCCAGGTCGGCACCGACGACGAACGTCCAGGGGTCGGTGCGCACCGCGCTGATGTGGGTCTCCACCCTAGTGGCGGCCTCGCCGAGCCCCGCGCGCAGTGCCCGGTCCGCCCGGGCCAGCCAGACGTGCTCGCTCGCCCAGTGCCCCGCGTCGACGAGGTACGGCGGACCGCCGCGCGCCTCCTCGCGCGCCTCGAGGACCGGGTGGTGGCGCAGGTCGGCCGTCACGTAGACGTCGGCGCCCGCGGACCGGACGGCGTCGAACAGGTCGTCCCCCGCGCCGCCCAGCACCGCCACCCGCCGGACCGGTGCGTCCGGCGGCCCGGACACGCGGACCCCTCCGGCCGCCCGCGGCAGGTGCACGACGAGGTCCTCGACGAAGCGGCGCAGCGGCAGCGCCTCGGCCAGGTCGCCGACCCGCCCGAGCGGCTGCCCCTCGACGACGGCCAGCGGCTCGCCGTGCCCGATGCCGCACGCCTCGGCCAGGGCCTCGCTGACCCCGTCGTCGGCCACGTCGGCGTTCGTGTGCGCCACGTACAGGGCGACGTCCCCGACGACGAGGTCGGTGACGGTGGCGCCCTTGGCCGACGTCGTGGCCACGGAGTGGACCCCCCGCAGCAGCAGGGGGTGGTGGACCAGCAGCAGGTCCGCACCGAGGTCGCGCGCCTCCGCGACGACCGCGAGCGTGGGGTCGACGGCGAGGTGGACCCGCCGCACCGGCTGGTCGGGGTCGCCGGTGACGAGCCCGACCCGGTCCCAGGACTGGGCGGTGGCGGGCGGGTAGAGCCGCTCGACGACGTCGAGGACCTCCCGCAGGGTCGGTACCGCGTCGTCGCTCATGTGGGCCCGGCCGGGATCGAACCGACGACCGACGCGGTGTAAACGCGGCGCTCTACCAGCTGAGCTACAGGCCCCAGGACTGCTCGCCCTCGGCGCGACGGCCGGGGTGGCGGCGACGATACCGGCCGGGGCGGCTCAGCTGCTCGCGAGCGCCGCGACCTGCCGCGGCAGGTCGGAGAAGTCGCGCCGCTCCCCCGGGCCGTTGACGAGGGTCCACGCGACGCGTCCCTCCCGGCCGACGAGGAACGTCCCGCGCAGGGCGGCGCCGGTCGACTCGTCGAGCACCCCGAAGGCCCGCGCGACCTCGCCGTGCGGCCAGGCGTCGGACAGCAGCGGGAAGAAGTAGCCCTGGATGTCGGCCCAGGCGCGCACGCTGTAGACGGCGTCGCAGGAGACGCACACCACCTGGAGGTCGTCGGAGACGAACTGCTCGAGGTGGTCGCGGATCTCGTCGAGCTCACCGGTGCAGATGCCGGAGAAGGCCCACGGGTAGAACACGACGACGACGTTCTTCTCGGCGGTGAGCTCGGACAGGCTGACGTCGACGCCGTTCTGGTCCCGGAGGGTGAAGTCCGGGGCGAGGTCGCCGACGGCGAGGGGGGCGGCCGGGACGGTCATGCCCACATCCTGCCAGGTGGGGACGCGGGTCAGCGCCGCCCGGCGGTCTTCGGGGCGACGAGCTTGTGCGCGCGCCAGTCCTCCGACGGGTTGAAGGTGCCGGCCAGGTGCAGCCCCGTGGTCACCGCGGCCTCGTCGATGTCGCTGGGGTCGACCTCGTCGTCCCCGCGCGGGGTGAGGAGGACGACGAAGCCGCCCTCGTCGAGCACGCCGACCATGTCGACGAGCGCATCGCCGAGGTCGCCGTCCTCGGAGCGGAACCACAGGAGCACCGCGTCGGCGACGCCGGTGTACTCGTCGTCCTCCATCTCCGCGCCGCACGCCTCCTCGACCGCGAAGCGGAAGGCGTCGTCGACGTCGGAGTCGTACCCGAACTCCTGGACCACCTGGTCCCGGGCGAAGCCGAGCCGCTCGACGGCTCCGGATCCACTGGTCCCGGGGTCGACCGGCGGTGGGGCGGGGGTGTTCACGGGCACAAACCTCTCACAGGGGATGGACGGTGCGAGACCTAGTCCACCAACGTCGGGGCGTCCGGTGCAACCGTTCCGGGGGCTTTGGCCCGGACTCGCCGTGCGACCCGGGACCGTTCGGCGAGCAGCCCGAGCAGCCGCTCGGCCTCCGCGGTCGCCAGGTGCGGGACCAGCGGGGACACCGGCCCGGGCGTGGAGACCACCCGCGCGGAGGCCACCCCGAGGCGTGCCTGCAGCGGACCCTGCTCCAGCCCCAGCGACTGCACCCGGGCGTAGGGGACGAAGACCGCACGCCGGGTGAGGCGGCCGGAGCGGACGTGGACGGCCGAGGCGGCCAGGGCGTAGCCGATGCGCCGCCACGCCCACGGGTCAAGCCAGCGGACGACGCGGGGCGGCCCGACCCAGCCGCCGTCCGGCCCGCTGCCGTCCAGGGTGGCGACGACGAGCGGGTCCTGCGCCGGCACCCCGAGCGCGCCGAGGACCCGCAGGGCCTCCTCGCGCGTGCCGACCGGCAGCAGCGTCGTCGTGTCGCCGTCGTCCTCCCCGTGCACTCCGGCGACGTTGACGCGCACCCGCCACCAGCCCCACGGCCGCCACCACAGCGGCTGGACGGCCTCGAGGGCCTGCACCCGGTGCACCGGGACGCTGGACACGCGCAGGTCGGTGAGCCCGTGCCGCACCCGCAGCGCCGTCGCGGTCCGCGCCACCGAGAAGTTCCCGTGGACGAGCAGCTCCTTGACCCGGCCGACGGCGAGACCGAGGACCACGGGGACGAGCGCCGGGGCGCCGGCGAGCACCTGGAGGCCGACCCGGGACACCCCGACGGCGGTGGCCACCCCGAGGACCACGATCCCGAGGACGATCGTCGACCCGTGGAGGATCGTCGCGACGAAGAGCCGGCCGTTGGGCACGACCACGAGCGGCACCCCGGCGTCGGCCCCACGTGACGCCCCGGGGGCGTCGTCCTCGGCGTCGGGCGCGACCGCCGCGTCGTCGACCCGACCGGCGAGCTCGAGCAGGTGGACCCGGACCTCCTCCGCCCGGTCGGCCCCGAGGAACGCGAGGGTGAGGTGGGAGTCCGAGCCGCCGGCGGACTGGACGACGACCTGCGACAGCCCGACGAGCCGGGCCAGCAGCGGCCGGGTCGTCTCCACCGCCTGCACCCGCTCGAGGCGGACCTGCCGGTGCTGGCGGAAGACGACGCCCTGGCGCAGCTCGACCTGGCCGTCGGCCACCCGGAAGCGGGTGAACCGCCAGCTGACCCAGGCGCCGGCCGCGACGGCGAGGACGAGCACCACGACGGCGGCCAGGGCGAGGAACGGGTGCGCGACGAGCATCTCGCCGTCTCCGCGCTGACCGGGACCGCCGGGGACGTACACGCCGGTGTCGAAGACGCTCATGACCCGGTCGAAGAGCTGGCTGACGACGTAGCCGCCGACGGCGAGCAGCACCACTCCCCCGCGCAGCAGCGGCGAGAGGGGGTGCAGCCGCTGCCAGCCCCCGTCGTCGGTCACAGGCCCGCCCGCTGGCTCTCCCCACGGGCGGCGAGGCGGGTGCGCAGCGCCTCGGCCTCCGCGGTGGGCAGGCCGGGCAGCGAGCCGCCGCTGGCCGGTGAGGCGGTGTGGATCTCGCACGACGCGATGCCCAGGGCCCGCGACAGCGGCCCGGACTGGATGTCGACGTACTGCAGGCGCCCGTACGGGACGCTGACGAGGGTGCGCAGGACGCGGCCCTTGCGGATGACGATCTCCTCGTCGAGCTCGGCCCAGGAGATTGCCGACACCTGCCGGCGCACGAGCCAGACCCCCCAGGCGGCCAGCAGCAGGACCCCCGCGGTCCCGGCCCAGGCCCACGGCGTGACGAGCAGGGCGACGCCGACCGTCGCCAGCAGCGCCGGCAGCAGGAGGCCGAGGACGACGACGGTGCGCGCGGTCGCGAGCGCCGGCGACACCGGGCGCCAGCCGGGACCCTCGCCGCGCAGCGTCACCGACGGCCCGGCCGACGTCGCCGGAGGGGGCGGCTCGGCCGGAGGGGGCGGCTCGTGCTCGGACATGGCGCCAGTCTGCCCGAGGGGGCCCGTGCCCCCCGCGAACGCCCTCGCGCGGCGGCCGTGTGCTTGCATGGGCCCGTGGGCAGAGTGACGACCCGTGTCCCGCGCACCCGGTACGACCTCGCGCGGTCGGCCGTCGTCGCGCGCCCGGACACCGTCGCCGTCGAGGAGCCCCTCGAGGTGCGGGTCGGGGGCGAGGTCGTGACGACGACGATGCGCACTCCCGGCGACGACTTCGACCTCACCCTCGGCCACCTCCTCACCGAGGGCATGGTCGGCGCCGCCGGCCACGTCGCGACGATGATGCACTGCACCGACGTCGGTCCCGACGGCTCGCCCACCTTCAACGTCGTCGAGGCCGCGCTCTCCCCCGGCACCACGCTGCTGCGGCCCGCCCGCGAGCGCACCGAGTCGATGACCAGCGCCTGCGGCGTCTGCGGATCGGCCTCGGTCGACGCCGTCCGCACCGCGAGCCGCTTCGACGTCGGCGCCGACCCCGTCGTCCTGCCCGCCGCCGTCCTCGCCGCCCTGCCGGACGCGCTGCGCGAGCACCAGTCCGCCTTCGACCGCACCGGTGGCGTCCACGCGGCCGGCATCGCGACCCCGGACGGCGAGCTGCTCGTGGTCCGCGAGGACGTCGGACGGCACAACGCCGTCGACAAGGTCGTCGGCGCGCTCTCCCGCGACCGCGAGCTGCCGTTCGCCGGCACCGTCCTCGTCGTCAGCGCCCGGGCGAGCTTCGAGATCGTGCAGAAGGCGTCCGTCGCGGGCATCCCCGCGGTCGTCGCCGTGGGCGCGCCGACGTCGCTCGCGGTCGAGCTGGCCGCCGACTCCGGCATCACCCTGCTCGCCTTCACCCGCTCGCCGCTGTTCTCCGTCTACGCCCGCCCGGACCGGGTCGAGGCGCCCGCCGACCCGGGACGTACCGACCGGTAGCGCGGACCGGGTTGTGACGCACGCCGCTCGAAGGTGAAAGATGGGAGGACGTGCCCCCGACCGGGGCGCGGCCGAGCACCTGCGAAAGGACGAGCGCGTGGCCCTCCACGAAGACGTCGGCCCGATCCTCAACGGGATCCCCACGCACCTGCCCGACATCGACCCGGACGAGACGGCGGAGTGGCTCGAGAGCCTCGACGCGGTCATCGACGGTCCCGGCCGGATGCGGGCCCGCTACCTCATGCTGCGCCTCCTCGAGCGGGCCCGGTCGATGCAGGTGGGCGTGCCGTCGCTCACGACCACCGACTACGTCAACACCATCGGCCCGGAGCAGGAGCCCTGGTTCCCCGGCGACGAGGACGTCGAGCGCCGGTTCCGCGCCTACCTGCGCTGGAACGCCGCGATGGTCGTCCAGCGCGCCCAGCGCCCGGGCATCGCCGTCGGCGGCCACATCTCGACCTACGCCTCCGCGGCGACGCTGTACGAGGTCGGGATGAACCACTTCTTCCGCGGCAAGGACCACCCCGGCGGCGGGGACCACGTGTTCTTCCAGGGCCACGCCTCCCCGGGCATGTACGCCCGCGCCTTCCTCGAGGGCCGGATCAGCTCCGACCGCCTCGACGGATTCCGCCAGGAGCACAGCCACGTCGTCGACGGCGCGCCGCTGGCCCTGCCGAGCTACCCCCACCCCCGGCTCATGCCGGACTTCTGGGAGTTCCCGACGGTGTCGATGGGCATCGGCCCGATGAACGCGATCTACCAGGCGCAGTTCGACAAGTACCTGCACAACCGCGGCGTCAAGGACACCTCCGAGCAGCACACCTGGGCCTTCCTCGGCGACGGCGAGATGGACGAGCCGGAGTCGCGCGGTCTGCTCCAGCTCGCCGCGCAGGAGGAGCTGGACAACCTCACCTTCGTCGTCAACTGCAACCTGCAGCGCCTCGACGGCCCCGTCCGCGGCAACGGCAAGATCATCCAGGAGCTCGAGGCCTTCTTCCGCGGCGCCGGCTGGAACGTCATCAAGGTCGTCTGGGGCCGCGGCTGGGACCCGCTGCTCGCCGCCGACGGCAACGGCGCGCTCGTCCACCTCATGAACAGCACCTCGGACGGCGACTACCAGACCTTCCGCGCCAACGACGGCAAGTACGTCCGCGAGCACTTCTTCGAGCGCGACCCGCGCACCCGCCGCCTCGTCCAGGACTGGTCGGACGAGGAGATCTGGTGGAAGCTCAAGCGCGGCGGCCACGACTACCGGAAGGTCTACGCGGCGTACAAGTCCGCGCTGGCGCACACCGGGCAGCCGACGGTCATCCTCGCCAAGACCATCAAGGGCTACGGCCTCGGCAAGGGCTTCGCCGGCCGCAACGCGACCCACCAGATGAAGAAGCTGTCGCTGGACGACCTCAAGGCCTTCCGCGACAGCCTCAACATCCCGATCCCCGACGACCAGCTCGAGAACCCGTACGCCGCGCCCTACTTCCACCCGGGCGACGACGACGAGGTCATCCAGTACGCCGTCGAGCGCCGCCGCAAGCTCGGGGGCGGCCTGCCGGAGCGCCGCAGCAAGCACGTGCCCATCCACCTGCCCGAGGGCTCGGCCTACGCGCAGGTGAAGAAGGGCTCCGGGAAGCAGGACGTGGCGACGACGATGGCGTTCGTCCGGCTGCTCAAGGACCTCATGCGGGACAAGGAGTTCGGCAACCGCATCGTGCCGATCATCCCGGACGAGGCCCGCACCTTCGGGATGGACAGCTTCTTCTCGACGATCAAGATCTACAACCCGCACGGGCAGCGGTACACCCCCGTGGACGCGGAGCTCATGCTCGCCTACCGCGAGGCCACCGACGGCCAGATCCTCCACCTCGGCATCAACGAGGCCGGGTCGATGGCGGCGTTCACGGCGTCCGGCACGTCGTACGCGACGCACGGCGAGCCGATGATCCCGATCTACATCTTCTACTCGATGTTCGGGTTCCAGCGCACCGGCGACTCGATCTGGGCCGCCGCCGACCAGATGACCCGCGGCTTCCTCGTCGGCGCCACCGCCGGCCGGACGACCCTGACCGGTGAGGGCCTGCAGCACGCCGACGGACACAGCCCGCTGCTGGCGTCGACCAACCCCGCCGTCGTGCACTACGACCCGGCGTTCGCCTACGAGATCGCGCACATCGTCCAGGACGGCCTGCACCGGATGTACGGCACGGACGACTCGCTCACCGACGACGAGCGCAACCTCATCTACTACCTCACCGTCTACAACGAGCCGATGCGCCAGCCGGCCGAGCCGGAGGACCTCGACCGGGAGGGGCTGCTCAAGGGCATGTACCTCTTCGCCGAGGGCTCCACCGAGGGCGTCGGCGACGACGCGCCGCGGGTCCAGCTGCTCGCCTCCGGGGTCGCCATGCCGTGGGCGCTGGAGGCCCAGGAGCTGCTGCGCGAGGACTGGAAGGTCGTCGCGGACGTGTGGTCGGTGACGTCGTGGAACGAGCTGCGCCGTGACGGCCTGGCCGCCGACGAGGCCCGCTTCCTCCACCCGGACAAGGAGGCCCCGACCCCGTGGGTCACCGCCAAGCTGGACGGGCGCAAGGGCCCGGTCATCGCGGTGTCGGACTACATGCGGGCCGTCCAGGACCAGATCGCGCAGTGGGTGCCGGGCGAGTTCGCCTCGCTCGGGGCCGACGGGTTCGGGTTCTCCGACACCCGCCCGGCCGCCCGCCGGTACTTCCACATCGACGGCCCGTCGATGGCGGTGCGCGCGCTGCAGATGCTCGCCGACGCCGGCGACGTCGAGCGCTCGGTGCCGGACGAGGCCGCGCAGCGCTACCGGCTGCACGACGTCACGGCCGGCGCGTCCGGCAGCACCGAGGGCGCCGACGCCTGACCCCGGCTTTCTCGCCTGATCCCGGAACCTTCGGGTTCGCCGCACCTCCGAAGGTGCGCGAACCCGAAGGTTCCGGCGTCGAGCGGGACAACGCCCGGACCGCCCTACCCCGCACGGCAGCACCCCTCGACCCCCAGGAGTCCCCATGATCGCCGCCTTCAGCATCGCCGGCTCCCCCGACGAGTCCGGGTCCTACGCGGCCGGCGTCGCCGAGGCCGTCCGCATCGTGCGGGACTCCGGGCTGCCCTACGAGACGAACTCGATGTTCACCAACGTCGAGGGCGAGTGGGACGAGGTCATGGCCGTCATCGGGCGGTGCGTCGAGGCCATGTCGGCGGTCAGCCCGCGGGTCTCGCTCGTGCTCAAGTGCGACATCCGCCCCGGCCACACCGGGCAGATCGAGCACAAGGCCGCCCGGGTGCAGGCCCTCCTCGACGACGACGCGGGCGACGGCGCGTGACGCCACCGAATCTCTACCGGCAGAACGTCGTCGACCGACGCCGAGGGCCCGGACACCAGCGCGGTGTCCGGGCCCTCGTCGTACGCGTCAGTGGTGCAGGTCGTAGCGGTCGTTCTCCATGACCTTGACCCAGGCGGCGACGAAGTCGTCGACGAACCGCTGCTCGCCGTCGGCGCTGCCGTAGACCTCGGAGATCGCGCGCAGCTGCGCGTGCGAGCCGAAGACGAGGTCCTCGGCGCCGGCGGTCCAGCGGCCGTCGCTGCTGGAGTACCGGTTCTCCTCGGTCGCGGTGGACCAGGTGACGCCCGGCGCCAGCACCGTCGCGAAGAACCCGTTGTCCAGCCGGCCCGGGTTCTCGGTCAGGGTGCCGCCGACGCCGATGGCGCGCAGGCCGCCGACCATCGCCGTCATCTGCGGCGCGGTGAGGCCGAGCATGAAGGCGCGCTCCAGGAGCAGCGTCTCCGGCTTGGCCTTGTCGCCAGCCCGCAGGTAGCCGCGGAAGCCGTCCGCGCGCGGCTCGAGCCACGCGACGGACTCGACGTCGGTGAGCTCCTGGGTGGCGTCGGTGCGCCCCGGGGTGAAGGGGACGGTGACCTCGCGCCCGGCCTCCCGCGCCGCCTGCTCGATCCCGGCGGAGCCGCCGAGGACGATGAGGTCGGCGAGCGAGACGGTCCGGCCGCCGGCGTCGTCGAAGTCCTTCTTCACCGAGCGCAGGGTGTCCAGGACGGAGGCGAGCTCGTCGGGCTGGTTGACGGCCCACGAGCGCATCGGCTCGAGGGCGATCCGGGCGCCGTTGGCCCCGCCGCGCATGTCGGTGCGACGGAACGAGGCGGCCGAGGCCCACGCCGTCGTCACCAGCTGCTGCACGGTGAGGCCGGAGCCCAGCAGGGCCTGCTTGAGACCGGCGACGTCCTCGTCGGTCAGCTGCTCGCCGGAGCGCGCGGGCACCGGGTCCTGCCAGGGCTGCGGCTCGGGCACCCACGGGCCGAGGAAGCGCTCGATCGGGCCCATGTCGCGGTGGAGCAGCTTGTACCAGGCCTTGGCGAAGGCGAGGCGGAACTCCTCAGGGTTCTCGTGGAACCGGCGCGAGATCTTCTCGTACTCCGGGTCCATCCGCAGCGACAGGTCCGTCGTGAGCATCGTCGGCGGACGCGAGGGCGTGCCGTCCTCCGGGTCGGGCACGGTGTTCGCGCCGCCGCCGTCCTGGGGCTGCCACTGCCAGGCTCCGGCCGGGCTCTTGGTCAGCTCCCACTCGAAGCCGAAGAGGTTGTCGAAGTAGAGGTTGCTCCACTGCGTCGGCTTCTGGGTCCAGGTGACCTCGAGGCCGGAGGTGATGGCATCGCGGCCCTTGCCCGAGCCGTACTCGCTCTTCCAGCCCAGGCCCATGGCGTGGACGGGGCAGCCCTCGGGCTCGGTGCCGACGAGGTCGGGGTCACCGGCGCCGTGGGTCTTGCCGAAGGTGTGCCCGCCGGCGATGAGGGCGACGGTCTCCTCGTCGTTCATCGCCATCCGGCCGAAGGTCTCGCGGATGTCGCGCGCCGCCTTGACCGGGTCGGGCTCGCCGTTGGGGCCCTCGGGGTTGACGTAGATGAGGCCCATCTGGACCGCGCCGAGCGAGCCGGAGAGCTCGCGGTCGCCGCTGTAGCGCTCGTCGCCGAGCCAGGTGTCCTCGGTGCCCCAGTTGACCTCCTCCGGCTCCCAGACGTCGGTGCGGCCGAAGGCGAAGCCGAAGGTCTCGAAGCCCATGTCCTCGAGCGCGACGTTGCCGGCGAGGACGAGCAGATCGGCCCAGGACACGGCCTGCCCGTACTTCTGCTTGACCGGCCACAGCAGGCGGCGGGCCTTGTCGAGGTTGCCGTTGTCGGGCCAGGAGTTCAGCGGGGCGAACCGCTGCTGGCCGCGACCGCCGCCGCCACGCCCGTCCTCGACGCGGTAGGTGCCGGCGGAGTGCCAGCTCATCCGGATGAAGAGCGGCCCGTAGTGCCCGAAGTCGGCCGGCCACCAGTCCTGCGAGGTGCGCATGACCTGGACGAGGTCGGCCTTGAGCGCGTCGACGTCGAGCCCCTTGACGGCCTCGGTGTAGTCGAAGTCGTCGCCGAGCGGGTTGCCCTTGCGGTCGTTGCTGTGGAGCACCGACAGGTCGAGCTGGTCGGGCCACCAGTCCTGGTTGGTGCGGGGGCGCGTCCCGGTGGCGGGCGTCGGGGTGTCGAGGGCCGGGTTCTCGCTGTCGCTGCCCTCGGCGGTCACGCCGCCGTGCTGCTGGTCGGTCACGTCAGTCCATCTCCTGTGTCGCGTCGGTGGTGGTGCTGGATGGTCGGGGGTGGCTCGCGTCCTCCGCCGCGGCCGCGCACCGGGGGCAGGTGCCCCAGTACACGACCTCGGCCTCGTCGATCGCGAAGCCGTGGTCCTCGGACGCGACGAGGCAGGGGGTCTCCCCCACCGCGCAGTCGACGTCCGCGATGGTGCCGCAGGTGCGGCACACGACGTGGTGGTGGTTGTCACCGACCCGCGCCTCGTAGCGCGCCAGGGAGCCCGGCGGCTGGATGCGGCGGATGAGCCCGGTGTCGGTGAGCACCCGCAGCACGTCGTAGACGGCCTGGTGCGACACCGTGCCGAGGTCCGCGCGGACGGCGTGGGCGATGGCGTCGGTGTCGGCGTGCGGGTGGTCGTGCACCGCCGCGAGGACGGCGAGCCGCGGACGCGTCACGCGCAGCGTGGCGGCACGCAGCATGTGGTCGAAGGCGGGCGTCGTCGGCACGGGCGTCATCCTTGCGACTTCTCTGGAACGAGTCAAGAATCGCCGGTCGGGCCGCGCGCCGTGGGGGCGTTTTGTGGATATGCAGAACTCTGCATATAGTTGCAGCCGTGTCCAAGGTCCTCACCTCGCTCCCGGCCGGCCAGCGCGTCGGCATCGCCTTCTCCGGAGGTCTCGACACCTCCGTCGCCGTCGCGTGGATGCGCGAGCGCGGGGCGGTGCCGTGCACGTACACCGCCGACCTCGGCCAGTACGACGAGCCGGAGATCGAGACCGTCCCCGACCGCGCGGGCCAGTACGGCGCCGAGCTCGCCCGGCTCGTCGACTGCCGGGCCGCCCTCGTCGAGGAGGGGCTCTCGGCCATCGCCTGCGGCGCCTTCCACATCCGCAGCGGCGGGCGGACCTACTTCAACACGACCCCGCTCGGGCGGGCCGTCACCGGCACCCTCCTCGTGCGGGCCATGCAGGCCGACGACGTGCAGATCTGGGGCGACGGCTCGACGTTCAAGGGCAACGACATCGAGCGCTTCTACCGCTACGGCCTGCTCGCCAACCCCGACCTGCGGATCTACAAGCCGTGGCTCGACGACGCGTTCGTCTCCGAGCTCGGCGGCCGGCACGAGATGAGCGCTTGGCTGACCGAGCGCGACCTGCCCTACCGCGCGTCGCAGGAGAAGGCGTACTCCACCGACGCGAACATCTGGGGCGCGACCCACGAGGCCAAGACGCTCGAGCACCTCGACACCTCGCTGGAGACCGTCGAGCCCATCATGGGCGTGCGCTTCTGGGACCCCGAGGTCGCCATCGAGACCGAGGACGTGACGATCTCGTTCGTCGAGGGACGACCCTCCGCCGTCAACGGTGTGCGGCTGGACCCCGTGGCGCTGGTCCACGAGGCGAACACCATCGGCGGCCGGCACGGGCTCGGGATGTCGGACCAGATCGAGAACCGGATCATCGAGGCCAAGTCGCGCGGCATCTACGAGGCGCCGGGCATGGCCCTGCTGCACATCGCCTACGAGCGGCTGCTCAACGCCGTCCACAACGAGGACACCATCGCCAGCTACCACCAGGAGGGCCGCCGGCTCGGCCGGCTGCTCTACGAGGGCCGGTGGCTGGACCCGCAGAGCCTCATGATCCGCGAGTCGATCCAGCGCTGGATCGCCTCGGTCGTCACCGGCGAGGTGACCCTGCGGCTGCGGCGCGGCGAGGACTACTCGGTGCTCGACACCCGGGGCGAGAACTTCAGCTACGCCCCCGAGCGGCTGTCGATGGAGCGGGTCGAGAACGCCGCGTTCGGGCCAGCCGACCGGATCGGGCAGCTGACGATGCGCAACCTCGACATCGCGGACAGCCGGGCCAAGCTCGAGCTCTACGCCGGCCAGCCCGTCGACCAGGGCCACCTGCTCGTCGAGAACGGCACCCTCTTCGGCGAGCTCCCGGCCGGCGGGTACGACCGGATCGCCGCCAACCCCGCCGCGACCGGCGACGAGGAGGGCGCGCTGGACCGCGCGGCCATGGAGTTCGGCACCGACTGAGCGCTCGCTCGTCGGGTTCGGACAAATATGCTGACCCGGTGATCGCGCCCGCCCGCCCCTCGGAGGCCACCCGGGCCGCCGTCGCGCGGGCCGCGGGCGACCTCGGGGCCGCGGCCGTCCGGCAGATGGAGGCCGACCACGCGTGGTTCCGCTCGCTGCGGGCCGAGGACCGCTCGTGGGTCGGGCTCGTCGCCCAGGCCGGCATCACGAGCTTCCTCGAGTGGTTCGGCGGCGACCAGGACCGGCCCGCCGTCACGGCCGACGTCTTCGGCACCGCCCCGCGCGAGCTCACCCGCTCGATCAGCCTGGCGCAGACCCTCGACCTGCTGCGCACCGTCATCGCCGTCGTCGAGCGCGACATCGCCGGGCTCGCCGTGCCGGGCGAGGCCGACACCGCCCGCGAGGCGGTGCTGCGCTACAGCCGCGAGGTCGCTTTCGCCGCCGCCGAGGTCTACGCCGAGGCGGCCGAGGCCCGCGGGGCGTGGGACGCCCGCCTGGAGTCGCTCGTGGTCGACGCCGTCATCCGCGGCGAGGCCGACGACTCGATGCAGTCCCGGGCGGCCGCGCTCGGCTGGGGCGCGGTGACGGCGGTGGCCGTCGTCGTCGGCTCCACCCCGTCCGGCGCCACCGGCCACATGGTCGGCGAGCTGCACCGCACGGCGCGGCGGATCGGCTGCCAGCTGCTCGTCGCCGTGCAGGGCCCGCGGGTCGTGTGCATCGGCGGGGGCGTCGAGGACCCGATGGCGCTGGCCCGGGCCCTGGACCCCCACCTCGGTCAGGGCCCGCTCGTGCTCGGACCGGCGGTGCCGCACCTGTTCGCCGCCGGCCGCAGCGCCCGGGCGGCCATCTCGGGGCACACCGCCGCCCCCGCCTGGCCGCACGCGCCGCGCCCGGTCCCCGCCGACGACCTGCTCGCCGAACGGGCGCTCGTGGGGGACATGCCTGCCCGCAACGCCCTGACCGCCCGCATCGTCCGGCCGCTGGCCGACGCCGGCGGCGGGTCCCTCCTCGAGACCGCCGCCGCCTGGCTGGACGGCGGGCTCGGGGTCGAGGGCACCGCGCGGGCGCTCATCGTGCACCCGAACACCGTCCGCTACCGCCTGGCCGGCATCGAGAAGGCCACCGGGTACGACCTCACCGACCCCCACGACGCCCAGACGGTGCGGATCGCCCTGGCCCTGCACCGCCTCGGTCCCGTGGCCCGCGTCGCCCCTCGGTGACCTCGCTCACCCCCGTTGTGGAGAACCTCCAAAACCGGCCCGCGAGGTTCGTCCCCGCTCGTCGCGAACCGGCGCCGCCGGACACGACACGCTGGGACACGTGATCGTCATCGTCTGCCCCGGCCAGGGCGCCCAGACGCCCGGGTTCCTCGCCCCGTGGCTCGAGCTGCCCGGCGCGCGCGAGCACCTCGCCGCCCTCTCCGACGCGGCGCAGGTCGACCTCGTCGCGCACGGCACGACCTCGGACGCCGACACGATCAAGGACACCGCCGTCGCGCAGCCGCTGCTCGTCGGCGCCGGGCTGCTCGCGCTGCGGGCGCTCGGCGGCACCGACCGGGCGGGCGCCCTGGCCGGGCACTCGGTGGGCGAGATCACCGCGGCCGCCGGGGCCGGGGTGCTCCCCGAGGAGGACGCGATGCGCCTCGTCGCCCTCCGCGGGCGCGGCATGGCCGAGGCCAGCGCGGCGACCCCGACGGGCATGAGCGCCGTGGTCGGGGGTGACGCGGGCGAGGTGCTCGACGCCATCGAGTCCCACGGCCTCACCCCCGCGAACGTCAACAGTGCCGGCCAGGTCGTCGCCGCCGGTGACCTCGACTCCCTCGCCGCGCTGGCCGCGCAGCCGCCCGCCCGGGCCCGGGTCATCCCGCTGCAGGTCGCGGGCGCCTTCCACACCTCCTACATGCAGCCCGCGGTCGACGCGCTCACCACCGCGGCCGCCGACCTCTCCCCCGCCGACGCCACGGTCCCGCTCGTCTCGAACCGGGACGGCGAGGTCGTCACCGACGGGCGCGAGGTGCTGGACCGGATCGTCGCGCAGGTCTCGAGCCCGGTGCGCTGGGACCTGTGCTCGGACCGGTTCGCCGCGCTCGGGGTCACCGCGCTCATCGAGGTCCCCCCGGCCGGCACCCTCACGGGCCTGGCCAAGCGCGCGCTCAAGGGCGTCGAGCTGCTCGCCCTGAAGACCCCGGACGACCTCGAGGCCGCCCGCACCCTGCTCGAGGAGCACGCCGCATGACCGTCACCCCGAAGGGCCTCGCCGGCGAGCTGCGCACCCCGCCGGTCGCGCACGCCCGCATCAGCGGCATCGGGGGCTACCGGCCGCGGCGCGTCGTCCCGAACGCCGAGCTCGTCGATCGCATCGACTCCTCCGACGAGTGGATCCGCGAGCGCTCGGGCATCATCGAGCGCCGCTTCGCCGGCGAGGGCGAGTCGGTCATCGACATGTCCGAGTTCGCGACGACCCCCGCGCTGGAGATGGCCGGCATCACCGCCGACCAGCTCGACGCCGTCATCGTCGCCACCGTCAGCTGGCCCTACCAGACCCCGGCGGCGGCGCCCATGCTCGCCGAGCGGCTCGGGAGCAAGGCGGCGGCGTTCGACATCTCCGCGGCGTGCGCCGGCTACTGCCACGGCATCGCGCTGGCCGGCGACATGGTCCGGGCCGGCACCGCGCAGCACGTGCTCGTCGTCGGTGTCGAGCGGCTGTCGGACTTCACGAGCCTGGACGACCGCGGCACCGCGTTCATCTTCGCCGACGGCGCCGGCGCGGCGGTCGTCAGCCGCTCCGAGACGCCGGGCATCGGGCCGACGGTCTGGGGCTCCGACGGCGCCCAGTGGCCGGCGATCTCGCAGACCGAGTCCTGGATCGACGTGCACGAGAAGAACCTCGGCTGGCCGCACATCGGGATGGCCGGCCAGACGGTCTTCCGCTGGGCCGTGTGGGGCATGGCGCCCGTGGCCCAGCAGGCGCTCGACGCCGCCGGTGTCACCGCCGACCAGCTCGACGCGTTCGTCCCGCACCAGGCGAACGTCCGGATCATCGACGCCATGGCGAAGAAGCTCGACCTGCCCGCCGACCTGCCGATCGCGCGGGACATCGCGTACACCGGCAACACCTCGGCAGCCTCGGTCCCGCTCGCCATGGAGCGGATGATCCGGCACGGCGAGATCCCGCGCGGCGGGCTCGCCCTGCAGATCGGGTTCGGGGCCGGGCTGTCGTTCGCGGCCCAGGTCGTCGTCATCCCCTGAGACTCCCGTGGGCCCACGGGTCACCCGGGCCAAGCACCACTCGTCACCCACCGAAGGAGAGCGCAATGGCAGACCAGCAGGAGATCCTCAGCGGCCTCGCGGAGATCGTCAACGAGGAGACCGGTCTGGACCCGGCCGAGGTCCAGATGGACAAGTCGTTCACCGACGACCTCGACATCGACTCGCTGTCGATGATGACCATCGTCGTCAACGCCGAGGAGAAGTTCGGCGTGCGCATCCCCGACGACGAGGTCAAGAACCTCACCACCGTCGGCGACGCCGTCACCTACATCCAGAACAACCAGGGCTGACCCGCCCGTCCACCCCGGGCCCGTCCCTCCCGACGGGCCCGGGGCCGGCGGCCCGCCCACCCGCGCCGGCCGTCACCCCGACACCCAAGGAGCCTTGAGCAGCCATGAGCGAGCGTCGCGTCGTCGTCACCGGACTCGGAGCCACCACACCCCTCGGCGGCACCATCGCCGAGACCTGGGACGGCGTCCTCGCCGGCCGCTCCGGCGCCAAGCCCCTGCCCGAGGACATGCTCGAACGGTACGAGCTGCCGGTGCACTTCGCCTGCACCATCGCCGTCGACCCCTCCGAGGTGCTCAGCAAGGTCCAGATCCGCCGGATGGACCCCAGCGCGCAGTACGCGGTCATCGCCGCCCAGGCCGCGATGGAGGACGCCGGCTCCCCCGAGCCGGACCCCGAGCGGCTGGGGGTCGCCATCGGCACCGGCATCGGCGGGGTGTGGACGCTGCTGGACCAGTGGGACAACCTGCGCGAGAAGGGCGTCCGCCGGGTCTTCCCGCTCGCCGTCCCCATGCTCATGCCCAACACCTCCTCCGGCAACGTCTCGCTGCTGCTCGGCGCCCGCGCCGGCGCGCACACGACCGTCTCGGCCTGCGCCTCGGGCGCGGAGTCGATGGGCACCGGCTACGAGATGATCCGCCAGGGCCGCGCCGACGTCGTCGTCGCCGGCGGCACCGAGGCCGCGATGCACCCCATCTGCTTCGCCGGGTTCGCCCAGATGCAGGCGCTCTCGACCCGCAACGACGACATCGAGCACGCCTCGCGGCCCTACGACACCGGCCGCGACGGCTTCGTCATGGGCGAGGGCGCCGCCGTCATGGTGCTCGAGGAGTACGAGCACGCCAAGGCCCGCGGCGCTCGCATCTACGCCGAGTTCGGCTCGATCGGGATGTCGGCCGACGCCCACCACATCACCGCTCCCGAGCCCGAGGGCGCCGGGGCCAGCCGCGCCATGCGCGAGGCCGTCGAGCGCGCGGGCCTCGCCGACTCCGACATCGTCCACATCAACGCGCACGCGACCTCCACCCCGGTCGGCGACGTCGCCGAGGCCAACGCCATCCGCCGTGCCTTCGGGGCCGCGGCCGACGGGATGCCGGTGAGCGCGACGAAGTCGATGACCGGTCACCTGCTCGGCGCCGCCGGCGCCCTGGAGGGGCTGCTCACCGTGCTCGCGGTGCACCACCGGACCGCTCCGGCGGCCATCAACGTCGAGGACCTCGACAGCAAGGTCGACCTCGACGTCATCCGCGGGGAGCACCGGACCCTGCCCGACGGGGACATCGCCGCGCTCAACAACTCCTTCGGGTTCGGCGGCCACAACGTCGCCCTCGTCGTCAAGAGCGTCTGACCCGGCGGGCCTCCTCCGGCTACCGTTCCTCCGTGGACGAGGGGGTGGCGGCGCCGCGACGGGCGCCGGTCGAGACGCGGTACACCGCGTCCCGGGAGGTCGCGCGGCGTGAGGCCGACGCCCTCGCGACGTGGCTGCTCCACCGACCGGGCCGCGGACGGAGGCTGGCGCGCCGGGTCGGCGGGCTCACGGCGGGTCTCCTGCTCGTCGCCGCGGGGATGGTCCTCGTCGTCGACGTGGCCCCCGTCCCCACCGCCGGCTTCTTCGGCGGGTGCGCGGTGCTCCTGGCGGCCTTCGAGGTCCTCGGCGCCCCGGCCCTGACCCGCCGCCGCTGCCGCCGCTTCGTCTCCTCCCGGGTCATGCCGGGCAGCGAGTCCCGGGCCGCCTTCACCCCGGCGACGCTCGAGCTGCGCACCCCCGGCGTCGACCGTCGCATCGACCTCGCGAACGTGGTGCACGCCGCCCGCGTCGGGCCGGACCTGGTCCTGGAGACCCCCGGGCCGTCGGTGCTCGTCGTCGTCGGCGAGCTGCTGACGCCCGAGGCGGACGGCGTCCTCGAGGCCGCTCTCGGCGACCGGTTGCGACGCCTGCGGTGAGCACCTCGCCGCCGGAGCGCCGCGTCGTCAGTCAGGAGCAGGTGGACCGCGAGGTCGCCCTGCGGGGTCAGCCGACCTTGTGCAGCCAGCGGACGGGTGCACCGTCACCGGCGTAGCGGAAGGGCTCGAGCTCGGTGTCCCACTCGAGCCCGAGGACCTCCTCGAGCATCTCCTGCATCGCCTCGGAGCTGCCTTGGGCGAGCAGGACGACCTCGCGCAGCCGGTCCTCGTTGACGACGGCGTCCCCGTTGGCGGAGGTCCAGGTGTGGTGGATGCCGAGGCGCGGGGTGTGCGACCAGCGGGAGCCGTCGCAGCCGGGGCTGGGCTCCTCGGTGACCTCGTAGCGCAGGTGCTCCCAGCCACGCAGGGCGGAGGCGATGCGAGCACCGGTGCCGGCCTCGCCGGCCCAGCTGAGCTCGGTGCGGACCAGGCCCGGGGCCGCGGGCTGCTCGGTCCAGTGCACGCTGACGCGGGCCCCGAGGACACCCTCGACGGCCCAGACCACGTGCGGGCACAGCGCCTTCGGCGTGGAGTGGACGTAGAGCACTCCCCGCGTGGCGGCGCGCGGCATCGCGACAGACATCTCGGTCTCCTTCACGTGCGGTGGACGTCTTCCCCAACGCCGTCGCAGGTGGTGAGCCGATGAGCTGTCGATCTCGTGTGCGGGCACGCGGACGTGCCGTTGTGCGTCACATTGTGCACCACCAGGCGCACCCGCACCACTGATCCCGGCGATCACG
>NZ_SAYU02000073.1 GCF_004025965.2 Phycicoccus flavus
ACACCGACCGCGCCACCGCCCTTGCCCCCTGGCTCCAGCGGTACAACACTCAACGACGCCACACAGCACTCGGCGGCCACCCCCCGACCAGCCAACTGTCACCAACCTGATGGCCGCGTACACCTAGAGTGCGAGGCATGGAGGTCGAGCCGCTGCCCGTGCCCGCCGGACCCGGCGCCCTGGCCGTCCTCCCCCGCCTGGCTGGCGCCCTCGCCGGCCGTGGCCCGGTGGCCCCGTACCCGGCCGACGCCGCAGCCCCGCAGCTCCCCCGGCACGCCGCCGCCGGCCTCCCGGACGACCTCGCCGTCGTCGTCGGCACGTCCGGGTCCACCGGCGTCCCCAAGCTCGCGATGCTCGGCGCCGCCGCCCTCGCCGCCAGCGCGCACGCCACCCACGAGCGCCTCGGCGGGCCCGGCCAGTGGCTGCTCACGCTCCCCGCGGGGCACGTCGCCGGGGTCCAGGTGCTGCTCCGCGGCCTCGACGCCGACACCGAGCCCGTCGCCACCGACCTCACCGGCGGCTTCACCCCCGCCGCCTTCGCCGCCGCCACCGCCCGCCTCGACCCCCGGCACCGGCACTACACGGCGCTCGTCCCCACCCAGCTGGTCCGGCTGCTCGACGACCGCGCCGGCGCGGCGGCCCTCGCCACCTTCCACGGCGTGCTCGTCGGCGGCGCCGCCACCCCGCCGACCCTGCGCCGGCGGGCCGAGGCCGCGGGCGTCGCCGTCCGCACGACCTACGGGATGAGCGAGACGGCCGGCGGCTGCGTCTACGACGGCTCGCCCTTGACCGGCGCGCGGGTGCGGCTGGACGACGACGGCCGGGTGCACCTCGGCGGCGCGACGCTGGCCCACGGCTACCTCGGCCGCCCCGACCTCACCTTCGCGGCGTTCACGGTCGACGCCGACGGCAGCCGCTGGTTCCGCACCGACGACGCCGCGCACCTCGGCGACGACGGACGCCTGCACGTCGACGGACGGCTCGACGACGTCGTCGTCACCGGCGGGATGAAGGTCGCGCCCCGGCTCGTCGAGGAGGCGGCCCTCGAGCACGTCCCCGGCGTGCGCGAGGCGGTCGTCGTCGGCATCCCGGACCCGGAGTGGGGCCAGGCCGTCAGCCTGCTCGTCGTGCCCGACCCCGCCGCCCAGCCGCTGTCGCTCGCCGAGGTGCGCGACCTGCTGCGCCCGCACCTGCCCGACCACGCCCTCCCGCGCCGGGTCACCGCCGCCCCCGCGGTGCCGCTGCGGGGGCCGGGCAAACCGGACCGAGCCGCCGTCGCCGGTCTCTTCGACGTGGCATGATCGCCCCGTGTTGCGGTACCTGCCCTACGTCCTCAGCCTCGCGCTGACGGTGTACTGCCTCATCGACGCGCTGCAGACCGACGAGGTCGTCATGCGCGGCCTGCCGAAGATCGCCTGGGTCCTGCTCATCCTCCTCTTCCCCGTCGTCGGGCCGGTGGCCTGGCTCGTCGCCGGCCGCCCGGACAAGGACGCGGCCCGGCAGTACATGACCCAGCAGGAGCGCTGGGACGCCGACCGGCGCCGCCGCGACGCCGACCGCGAGCAGCGTGAGCGCCGCCGGCCCCCGCGTGGGCCGGACGACGACCCCGACTTCCTCAAGGGCATCTGACCCCACCCATGGCCACCCCCGGACAGTGGGTGGCGGGCGCCCGTCCTCGCACGCTGCCCGCCGCCGTCGCCCCCGTGCTGCTCGGCACGGCGGCCGCCCTGCTCGTCGGCCGTGCCGACCCGCTGCGCGCGGTCCTGGCGCTGCTCGTGTCCCTGGCCCTGCAGGTCGCGGTCAACTACGCCAACGACTACTCCGACGGCGTCCGCGGCACCGACGAGGTCCGCGCCGGCCCGGTGCGCCTCGTCGGCCAGCGCCTCGCCGCACCGGGGGCCGTCAGGCGCGCGGCCTTCGCCGCCTTCGGCGTGGCCGGCGTCGTCGGCCTGCTGCTCGTCGTGCTGTCCGGGGCCTGGCTCATGCTGCCCCTCGGCGCGCTCGCCGTCCTCGCCGCCTGGCGCTACACCGGGGGCGACAACCCCTACGGCTACCGGGGGCTCGGCGAGGTCTACGTCTTCGTGTTCTTCGGGCTCATGGCGACCCTCGGCACCGAGTACACCCAGGCCGGGTCGGTGTCCTGGTTCGGGCTGGCCGGCGCCGTCGGGGTCGGCGCCGTGGCCTCGGCCATCCTCGTCGCGAACAACCTGCGCGACATCCCCACCGACACCGAGCACGGCAAGCGGACCCTCGCGGTCCGGCTCGGCGACGCCCGGACGCGGGCGCTGTACGTCGGGCTGCTCGCGGTGTCCCTGCTCGCCCTCGCCGTCATGGCCCTCGGCACGCCCTGGGCCCTCCTGGCGCTGCCGGCCCTGCCGCTGGCCTGGCGGGGGGCGTCCGTCGTGCGGGCCGGGACCACCGGCCGCGGGCTCGTCCCGGTGCTGGCCTCGACCGGCCTGTACGAGGTCGCCTACGCCGCGCTGGCCCTCGTCGGCGTGGCGGTCGCGGCCGCCCTTGGCTGAACCACCACCCACGTCCCTCGTCCCGGGTGAGGGCGGGTCGCGGGGTCCGTCAGCGGAAGTCGTCGTCGGCCGGGTCCGTGGCGCCGGCCGCACCACCCGGGGCCGCGGTGCCGCGGCGGGTGTCGTACTCCTCGTCCTCGGCGAGCTCGTCGGCGCCGCGCTCGTCACCGCGGGCCCGGCGGGCGGCCGTCCGCCTCTCGATGGTCGAGGCGACCTGGGCCGAGTAGTCCTCGCGGAAGCGCCGCAGCCCGACGAAGGACACGAGCGCCGACAGCAGTGCCGCGCCGAGGACGAGCAGCGGCAGCTGGCCGGAGGCGCGCAGGCCGAGCAGCCACAGGAGGATGAGGCAGCCGAGGAACACCATGATCCGCAGCACGGTGTAGCGCAGGAACGCGTTCACCGGGCCACCCCCGGCAGGGGCGCCGTCGTCATCGGGACCGCACGCCTCACAGGCCCGAGTAGCTGTGCTGGCCGACGAAGAAGACGTTGACGACGGCGAAGTTGAGGATCACGCAGCCGAAGCCGATGAGGGCGATCCACATCGCGTTCTGCCGCTTCCACCCCGTCGTGGCGCGGGCGTGGAGGTAGGCGGCGTAGACCACCCAGATGACGAAGCTCCACACCTCCTTGGGGTCCCAGTTCCAGTACGAGCCCCACGCCTGACGGGCCCAGATGGCGCCGGCGATGACGGTGAAGGTCCACATCGGGAAGGCGACGACGTGCGCCGAGTACGACAGCCGCTCCAGCGCCCGCGCCGACGGCAGCCGGGACATGAACGCCGTGCGCCCGCCCCCGCCCCCGGAGGTCTCGCGCTTGTCCTGGAGGAGGTAGAGCGCCCCGATGACCGCGCCGAGGGTGAAGACGGCGACCGTCATCGTCGCGACGGTGACGTGGATGGCGATCCAGTACGAGCGCAGCGACGGCATGAGCGCCGAGCCCTCGGTCCACCACACGGTGACCGCCGAGCCGAGCACGGCGAGCACCGGTGCGAGGACGAAGGCGCCGAGCCAGCGCAGGTCGCGGCGCGAGGACCAGCCGACGTAGGCGAGGAGGGTGAACATGGCGCCGACGATGGCGAACTCGTACATGTTGCCGAGCGGCCAGCGGGCCACCTCGACCGCCCGGGTGACGACCGCCGCGACGACGAGCGCGGTGCCGAGCAGGGTGAGCGTCCAGGCGATGCCGGCCGCCTTGCGGGCCCGGGCGGGCTCCTGGGTCGCGGCGTCGGTCCCGACGTGCCCACCGGTGCTGGCCGGCTCGTCGGTCCCGACCGGCTCGTCGGTGCCGACGGAGGACGTCGTGCCGCCCGCGGCGACGAGCTCGCGCTCGGGCGCCGCCTCGACCTCGGCCTCGCCCGCCCGGGCCACGCGGGCCAGGTACAGCGCGTAGAAGCCGAGGGCCAGGAAGAGCACGACGATCGCCGAGTACACGGAGTAGCTGGAGATCTGGGCCAGGGTGTCGTTCATCGGTGTCCTTCGTCCGCGGTGAGCACGGCGTCGACCTCGTCGTCCATGCCCTCGTCGTCGTCCTTCGCCAGTCCGCCGACGGAGACCACGGTACGTCCCGTGCCCTCCGCCGCGGAAACCCGCACGAACACCCGTCGCCGGCGCACGACGAGGTTGAGCACCAGCCCGGCCAGCGCGAGCAGCGACGAGACCAGCGTGAGGGTCTTGCCGGGGTCGCTGCGGATCGACAGGCCGGCGAACCGCTCGACCCCGTCGAAGGTGATCGAGCCGCGCGCGCCCGGCAGGTCGTAGGTCTGCCCGGGGCGCAGGAGGATGCGCAGCTGGTCGGCGCCGTCCTTGCCGGGCACGGGCGTCATCGCCTCGGTGTCGAGGGTGTAGACCGACTGCGGCGCGCCGCTGGGGAACAGCTGCCCCTCGAAGGCGGTGAGCGCCAGCTGCGGGTCGAGGGTGTCGGGGAAGACCGAGTGCGGGCCGCGCTGGTCGTCGATGACGCCGGTGGGCAGGAAGAACCCGGCGAAGCCCAGCTGGTCGGGGTCGGCGCCGGGGACCTTGACCGCGCCGACCGAGGTGTAGAAGTTGTCCTGGGGCAGGAACGGCGTCGCGTCGGAGTAGATGACGGTGCCGTCGGCGTCGCGCACGGTGACGTGCGGCGCGTACCCGTTGCCGAGGAGGAAGACCGTGCCGTGCCCGGTCTCCAGGGGGTGGTTCACCCGGATGGACTCCTCGCGCGCCTGTCCGGCGGCGTCGGTGAAGGTCGTCGTGGCGTCGAAGTCGCGCGGGGCGCCGAACTGCCCGCGTCCGGTCGTGTCGCTCTCGAACTCGACGTGCATCCGGTCCAGGCGCAGCGTGAAGGGGTCGAGGCCGGAGACGTCGACCCACGGGCCCGGGCTGAAGGTGTCGTAGCGCGAGAGGGTGTTGGCGAAGGTCTGCCCGACGGGGAGGATGACGTCGCCCTTCCACCCGAGCAGGTGCCCCCAGGCCACGCCGACGAGCACGCCGATGAGGGCGAGGTGGAAGACGAGGTTGCCGGACTCCTTGAGGTAGCCCTTCTCGGCCGACAGGGTGCTCGCGTCGTGCGCGTGGACGCGGTAGCGCCGGCCGCGCAGCGTCGTGCGCAGCCGCTCCAGGACGGCCTCGGGGGTCTCGTCGGTCTCGACCTCCCGGTGCGCGGCCAGGCGCTCCAGGCGCCGGGGGGCGCGCGGCGGCCGGGCCCGCAGCTGGTGCCAGTGGATGCGCGAGCGCGGCAGGACGCAGCCGATGAGCGAGACGAACAGCAGCAGGTAGATGGCGGCGAACCACGGCGAGGCGTAGACCTCGAAGAACCCGAGCCGGTCCAGCACCGGGCCGGCGGTCGGGTGGTCGGTGATCCACTGCGCGGTGCGCGCGGCGTCGATGGAGCGCTGCGGGAAGGTCGAGCCCGGGATCGCGGCGACGGCGAGCAGCAGCAGCAGGAACAGCGCCGTGCGCATGCTCGTCAGCTGGCGCCAGGCGTAGCGCAGCCACCCGCCCGGGCCGAGCCGCGGCAGGGTGACCCCACCGCCGCTGCCCGAGCCGTCCCCGCCGTCCGGGGGCGCCGGCTGCGTCGAGAGGTCCGCGCGGGTGCGCTCGTCGGTGGCGCTCACACCGCCACCTCGAAGTTCGCCACGAGCTCGGTCTGCAGCCAGCGGTTGAGGTCCTCCCAGACGCCGGTGAGCAGGAGCAGCCCGACGGCGACGAGCATCACGCCGCCCAGCACCTGGATGGCGCGCTGGTGGCGGCGCAGCCAGCCCGACACCCGGCCGGCCCGGTCCAGCCCCGCGGCGACGAGGAGAAACGGCAGCCCGAGGCCGAGCGCGTACGCGACGGCGAGGGTGACGCCGCGGGCGACCTGGGGGTCGGCGGACGCCGTGGCCATGACGAGCACCGCGGCCAGCGTCGGCCCGGTGCACGGCGCCCAGCCGAGGGCGAAGACCGCCCCGAGCAGCGGCGCCCCGACGAGGCCCGCCCGCGGCCGCCAGTGCAGCCTGGCCTCGCGCTGGCTGCCGAGACCGAGGAAGACCAGCCCCATGAGGACGACCAGGCCGCCGCCGACGCGGGAGAGCAGCACCCGGTGCTCGACGAGGGCCTGACCGGCGCCGGTGACGAAGAGAGAGCCGAGGACGAAGACGACGGTGAAGCCGGCGACGAACAGGAGCGCGCCGGCGACGGTGCGGCCCCTGCCCGGCCGGCCGGCGCGCTCCCCGGTGAGCCCGGTGACGTAGCCGAGGAAGCCCGGGACGAGCGGCAGCACGCACGGGCTGGCGAAGGAGACGAGCCCGGCCAGGGCGGCCACGGCGACGGCGAGCGGCAGCGCCCCCGTGGTGACGGCGTCGCCGCTGACGGCGGCGAGGGTGGGTGTCACTGCTCCGCGACCACGTCGTCGACGAGCCCGGTGAGCGTGCTCGTGTCGACCGGCCCGTTGACGCGGGCGGCGATCCGTCCCTCGCGGTCCAGGACGAGGGTGGTGGGGACGGTCGGCGCCTTGCCCTGGAGGCGCAGGATGAGGACGCCGGCCTCGTCGCTGAGGCTGGGGTAGGTGATGCCCGCCTTCCTCGCGAACGCGGCGCCCCGGGCGGCCTCCTCGCGGAAGTCGATGCCGACGAAGTCGGTGGCGCCGGGGTGCTTCTCCTGCATCTGCTCCCAGGCCTTCTGCAGGTCCGGGGCCTCGGCGACGCAGGGCGCGCACCACGAGCCCCAGACGTTGAGGACGAGGACCTTTCCGCGGGTGGAGCCGATGTCCCAGGCGGTGCCGTCGACGAGCGTGCCCGACATCGTCACCGGCTCGGCCCGGTCGGCGACCGGGATCGTCTCGACCGCGCCGTCCCCGGAGACGTAGCCCTTCTGGTCCCCCGCCTTGGCCTGGGCGGCGACGGAGTTCGCGTCCGTGCTGCAGCCGGCGGCGGCCAGGGCGAGGAGCGCGGCCGCCCCGGCGACCGCGGCGCGGCGCGGGACGGGGGTCACGCCCCGGCCCCCGGCTGCGCCTGCGGCAGCAGGCGGGCGGCGGGCTCGCAGTAGGACAGCGAGAGCAGCTCGTCGCCGACGAAGGTGAAGGAGGTGAGGCTGGCGAGGGCGCACTCGCGGCGGGCCGGGTTGTGGACGAACGAGCGGCCCTCGGTGGCCAGGCGCAGCAGCCAGATCGGCGACTGGTGGGCGACGATGACGGCCTCGTGACCGCGGGCCGCGGCCCGGGCGTCGACGACGGCGTCGCGCACCCGGACGACGATGTCGGCGTACGGCTCGCCCCAGGACGGGCGGAAGGGGTTGAGCAGCTTCGGCCACAGCCGCGGGTGGGCGAGGAGGCCGTCGCCGCCGGCGACCGGGAGGCCCTGGAAGTCGTTCCCGGCCTCGAGGACGCGGGCGTCCGTCGTGACCTCCAGGCCGTGCGCGGCGGCGACCGGGGCGGCGGTCTCCTGGGCGCGCTCGAGGGGGCTCGCGACGACGTGGACGACGTCGTGGTCGGCGAGGTGGTCGGCGGCGAGCTCGGCCATCCGGCGCCCCAGCGCGGAGAGGTGGTAGCCCGGTAGCCGGCCGTAGAGGATCCTGTCGGGGTTGTGGACCTCGCCGTGGCGCAGCAGGTGCACCGTGGTGCGCTGCGGCTCGACGGGCGCGGCCGCGCCCCGGGAGGTCGTCATGCCCCCGATTGTCGCAAACCCACCTGAGTGCGAGGCGCGGGGTTCGACGCCGGGGCGGGCCCTCAGCCGGCCGCTCGCCCGTCCCCCGCGAGCGCAACTTTCTCGCCTGATCCCGGAACCTTCACCTCCGCACCGGAACCGAACCCCGGCGGACCCGAAGGTCCCGGGGCGAAGCGGCGGCGGGGGCCGGGCCGCGCCCCTCAGCCGGCCGCTCGCCCGTCCCCCGCGAGCGCAACTTTCTCGCCTGATCCCGGAACCTTCGGCTCCGCACCGGAACCGAACCCCGGCGGACCCGAAGGTCCCGGGGCGAAGCGGCGGCGGGGGCCGGGGCGCGCCCCTCAGCCGGCCGCGGCGCGGGCGGCGGCGGGCAGGGCGTCGAGGACCCGCTGGACGGCGGTGTCGTCGTGGGCGGCGGAGACGAACCAGCACTCGTAGGCGCTGGGCGGCAGGTAGACCCCGGCGTCCAGCATGGCGTGGAAGAAGCGCCCGAAGGCGGCGGTGTCCTGGTCGCGGGCGTCGTCGTAGTCGCGCACCTCGCCGTCGCGGAAGAAGACCGAGAACATCGAGGAGACCCGCTGGACCCGGTGCGGCACCCCGGCGGCCGACAGCGCCTCGGCCGCGGCGTCGCCGAGGGCCCGGGAGACCTCCGCGAGCCGGGCGTACACCGCGTCGTCGCAGTGCCGCAGCGTCGTGTACCCGGCGGCCGTCGCCACCGGGTTCCCGGACAGCGTCCCCGCCTGGTAGACCGGCCCGTCCGGCGCGAGCAGGGCCATGACGTCGCACCGCCCGCCGAAGGCCGCGGCCGGGAAGCCGCCGCCCATGACCTTGCCGAAGGTCATGAGGTCGGGGTCGACGCCGGCCCGCTCGTGGCCCCACCAGCCGGCGGGCGAGCAGCGGAAGCCGGTCATCACCTCGTCCGAGACGAGCAGCGCGCCGTGCTCGGCGGTGACCCGGCGCAGGGCGGCGGTGAAGCCCGGGTCCGGCGGGACGGCACCCATGTTGCCGGCGGCGGCCTCGGTGATGACGCAGGCGATCTGGTCGCCGCGGGCGGCGAAGGCGGCCTCGAGCGCCGCGACGTCGTTGTACGGCAGGACGACCGTCTCGGCGGCCATCTGGGCGGGCACCCCCGAGGAGTCGGGCAGCGCCAGGGTCGCCACCCCGGAGCCGGCCGCGACGAGCAGCGAGTCGACGTGCCCGTGGTAGTGCCCGGCGAACTTCACGACGAGGGGGCGGCCGGTGAAGCCGCGGGCCAGCCGGATGGCGCTCATCGTCGCCTCGGTGCCGCTGGAGACCAGGCGCACCTGCTGCACCGGCTCGACCCGGGCGACGATCTCCTCGGCCAGCAGCACCTCGTTCTCGCTCGGGGTGCCGAACGACGTGCCGCGGGAGGCGGCCTCGTGGACGGCGTCGAGGACCGCGGGGTGGGCGTGGCCGAGGATCATCGGGCCCCAGCTGCCGACGAGGTCGACGTACTCGCGGCCGTCGGCGTCGGTGAGGTACGGCCCGCGCCCGCTGACCATGAACCGCGGCGTGCCGCCGACGGAGCGGAAGGCCCGCACCGGCGAGTTGACGCCGCCGGGGGTGACGGCCCGGGCCCGCGCGAGCAGGGCGGCCGAGGCCGGGGCGTCGTCAGGGCGGGGGTCGGACGGGGAGGAGTCGGTCACGGCTCCATTGTCGGGTCCGGCGGGCAGGACGCGGGGTCCGGGGTCGTGGGGTCGTCGCGGTAGGCGTCCCGCACGGCGCTCATGGCGTCACCCAGGGCCGTGAACTGCTCGGGGGTGAGGACGTCGACGAGGTGCCGGCGCACGCTGGCGACGTGGGTGCGCGCGAGGTCCTCGATGGTCGTGCGCCCCGCGTCGGTGAGCCGCAGCAGCACCCCGCGGCCGTCGTCGGGGGCGGGGCTGCGGGTGACGAGGCCGCGCCGCTCGAGCCGGGCCGCTGTGTGGGTGACCCGGCTGCGGGACTGCACGACGAGATCGGCGAGCGCGGACATCCGCATCCGGTGGCCGTCGGACTCCGAGAGCATCGAGAGCAGCTCGTACTCCGAGAGGCTCACCCCGTGGCACTGCAGGTCGCGGTCGAGCGCGACGTCGACCTCGCGGGTGCCGCGCAGGTAGGCGCGCCACGCCGCCTGCTCCTCGGCCGTCAGCCAGCGCACCTCCGCTCCCATGGAGGCCATGCTCCCACGGGGTGGGGACTGCGCGGCACCGTCGGAATGGACCGGGGTCGCGCGTAGTTGAAGGTTAAACTACCGTGGCACCCACGTCATCGCCCGACCTCGAAGGAGACCCCATGAGCACCACCACCCTCACCGGCCTGACCGCCGGCACCTGGACCGTCGACCCCACCCACAGCGAGGTCGGCTTCGTCGCCCGCCACCTCATGGTCAGCAAGGTGCGCGGCGCCTTCACCGACGTCCAGGGCACCGTCGTCGTCGGGGAGGACCTCGCCGACTCCACCGCCGAGGTCACCATCAAGACCGCGTCGGTCGCCACCGGTACCCCCGACCGCGACGCGCACCTGCGCAGCGGTGACTTCTTCGACGTCGACACCCACCCGGACATGGTCTTCCGCTCCACCTCCTTCGACGGCTCGACGCTCCGGGGCGAGCTCACCGTCAAGGGCATCACCAAGCCCGTCACCCTCGACGTCGACTTCCTCGGGGTCGCCACCGACCCGTGGGGCAACGAGAAGGCCGCCTTCGAGGCCGAGGGCGAGATCGACCGCACCGAGTGGGGCCTGACCTGGAACGCCAACCTCGAGAAGGGCGGCGTCCTCGTCGGCGAGAAGGTCAAGATTGCCATCGACCTCCAGCTCGGCAAGCAGGCCTGAGCCCCCCGCACCACCCCTCGACGGCCGTCCGCCGCGCCCCCGGGGCGCGACGGGCGGCCGTCGCGCGTGCCGGGGTGGCCGCTACCGTCGGGCGGCATGACGACGTGGGACGAGGTGCTGCAGGCCGTCTCGACGACGCTCGGCGGGGACCGCCCGGGCGGGGGCGCCGCGCTGCGGACGGCCTGGGACGGCACGGAGACGGGCGCGCACGGGCAGCGCTGCGTGCTCGCGCACTACCTCGCCGACCTCGAGGGTGACGTCGCCGACGAGGTCGCCTGGGACGAGCGCGCGCTGGCCGAGCACGCCCACCTCGGCGACGACGACCTCGCGGCCGTCGGCATCGCCTCGGCGGCCGGGTTCGCCCCGAGCCTGCACCTCAACCTCGGTGACGGCTACCGGCGCCAGGGACGGCTGTCCGAGGCCCGCCGCGAGGTCGAGGCCGGCGAGGACGCCGCCGGGGCGCTCGGTGAGGACGGCTACGGCGCGATGGTCCGGGGAGGCCTCGCGCGGCTGCGGGCCCGGGTCGAGGACGGGGACCTCGCCCGCTGACGCCGCTCGGGGTCAGAGGCGGGCGGCCGCCTCGAGGGCACAGTAGGTGAGGACGATGCTCGCGCCCGCCCGGCGGATGGACAGCAGGGACTCGGTCATCGCGCGGTCCCGGTCGATCCAGCCCCGCTCGGCCGCGGCGACGACCTGGGCGTACTCGCCGCTGATCTGGTAGGCCGCGACCGGCACCGGCGAGACCGCGGCGGCCGCCGCGACGACGTCGAGGTGCGGCCCGGCGGGCTTGACCATGACGACGTCGGCGCCCTCCTCGACGTCGAGGGCGATCTCGCGCAGGGCCTCGCGGCCGTTGGCCGGGTCCTGCTGGTAGGTGGCGCGGTCCCCGACCAGCGAGGAGTTCACGGCCTCCCGGAACGGGCCGTAGAGCCCCGAGGTGTACTTCGCCGCGTAGGCGAGGATCGCGGTGTCGGTGTACCCGGCGGCGTCGAGGGCGGCCCGCACGTGCCCGACCTGGCCGTCCATCATCCCGGAGAGCCCGAGCATCGGGGTGCCGGTGGCGGCCTGGGCCAGCGCCATCGCGGCGTACCGGTCGAGGGTCGCGTCGTTGTCGACCGAGCCGTCGTCGGCGAGGACACCGCAGTGCCCGTGGTCGGTGAACTCGTCGAGGCAGAGGTCGGACATGACGACGAGGTCGTCGCCGACGGCCTCGACGAGACGCGACAGGGCGACGTTGAGGATGCCGTCGGGGTCGTCGGCGCCCGACCCGCGGCCGTCCTTGGCCGACGGCACGCCGAAGACCATGATCCCGCCGAGCCCGGCGTCGCGGCAGCGCCGCCCCTCCTCGACCAGCGACTCCAGGGAGTGCTGGACGACCCCGGGCATCGCACCCACGGGCACCGGGGTGTCCGCGCCCTCGCGGACGAAGACGGGCAGCACGAGCTCGGCCGGGTGCAGCCGGGTCTCGGCGACGAGGCGCCGCAGCGCGGGAGTGCGCCGCAGCCGCCGCGGGCGCCCGGCCGGGAACGGTGCCCCGCCCAGGCCGGCGACGCCGGTCACGTGCCCCGCTTCCGCCCGCCCGGGGTGCGCTGGCTCGGGCGCAGCACGTCCTCGCCGGCCTCGCTGGCGGCGAGCGCGAGCGAGCGGCCGTGGTCGGCCAGCGCGTCGACGAGCGCGACGGCGCTGGGCTCCGGCGCGAGGACGTCGACCCGCAGGCCGTGCTCCTCGGCGGTCTTCGCCGTGGCCGGGCCGATGCAGGCGACGACCGTGCTCGGGTGCGGCTTGCCGGCGATGCCGACGAGGTTGCGCACCGTCGAGGACGAGGTGAACAGGACGGCGTCGAAGGCGCCGCCCTTGATGGCGTCGCGGGTGGCCTGCGGCGGCGGCGCGGCCCGCACCGTGCGGTAGGCCGTGACGTCGTCGACCTCCCAGCCGTTCTCCTGCAGCGCCGCGACGAGGGTGTCGGTGGCGATGTCGGCGCGCGGCAGGAAGACCCGGTCGATGGGGTCGAGGTCGGCGTCGTAGGGCGGCCAGGCGTCGGCGAGGCCCTGGGCGGACTGCTCGTCGGTCGGCACGAGGTCGGGGTTGATGCCCCACTCGCGCAGCGCCTGCGCGGTGACGCCGCCGACGGCGGCGACCTTGAGCCCCGCGAACGAGCGGGCGTCGAGGCCGAACTCGTCGAACTTCTCGCGGATGGCCTTGACGGCGTTGACCGACGTGAACCCGACCCATTCGTAGCGGCCGGTGACCATGCCCTTGACGGCCCGCTCCAGCTGCTGCGGGGTGCGCGGCGGCTCGACCGAGATAGTGGGGACGATCTCGGCGGTGGCGCCGTGGTCGGCGAGCCGGGCCGTCATCGACCCGGACTGCTCCTTGGTGCGCGGCACGAGGACCGACCAGCCGAACAGCGGCTTGGTCTCGAACCAGGACAGCGCGTCGCGCAGCGGGACGGTGTCGCCGACGACGGCGAGCACCGGGAACCGCCCGGCGGCCATGGCCTCGGGCGCCTCGGCGAGGGTCGTGACGACGGTGCGCTGCTCGGTCGTCGTGCCGCGCTCGGTGACGGCCACGGGGGTGGCGGCGTCGCGGCCGGCGGCGGCCAGGGCGCGCAGCACGTCGGCGGCCTTGTCGGGCGTGCCGAGGACGACGACGGTGGTGGCCGCGTCGACCCCGCCGGCGACGTCGGGCGACGGCCCGCCGGCGACGACGACGTGCAGGCCGCGCGAGGACGCCGCGGTGAGCGGCACCCCGGCGTAGACCGGCACGGCGGACAGCGAGGAGACGCCGGGGACGACCTCGAAGGAGATGCCGGCCTTGACCAGCGCCTGCGCCTCCTCGGCGAGCCCGTTGAAGACGGCGGGGTCGCCGTCCATGAGACGGACGACGAGGCCGCCGCTGTGGGCCTTGGCCGTCTTCACGACGAGCTTGGCCCGCGAGGCCTGGGTGAGGCGCTCGCCGGTGTCGCCGTGACCGGCGTCGACGACGTCGACGTCGTCCCGGGTGTGGCGCAGGGCGATCCCCTCGCGGGCGACCTGGTCGAGGACGACGGCGTCGGCGACCGCGAGCAGCTCGGTGGCACGCACCGTGAGCAGACCGGGGTCGCCGGGGCCGCCGCCGACGAAGGCGACGCGCGCGGGGACGCGGGGCGGACGGGTGGACGAGCGCGTGGGACTCACAGTGCACGCTCCGTGACGGGTCGATCGGTGGACGTGGGCATCAGGTCGGCGGCACCGTCCTCGAGGAGGAGCCGCGCGAGGCGGCGGCCGAGGTCGGCCGCCTCTTCCGGGTCGCCGGTCAGGGACCGGCGCAGGTCGCCGGATCCGTCCGGCGCGGCGACGACGGCGCGCAGCGACAGCTCCGCGACGTCGACGCCCTCGACGATCTCGGCCAGGGCTCCGACGGGGGCGGAGCACCCGGCCTCGAGTTCGGCGAGGAGGGCCCGCTCGGCGGTGACGCAGGCCCGGGTGTCGGGGTGGTCCAGGGGCGTGACGGCCGCCGTGGCGGCCTCGTCACCGGCCCGGACCTCGACGGCCAGGGCGCCCTGGCCGGGGGCGGGCAGGACCTGGATGGGGTCCAGCCACTCGGTGACCTCGTCGGCCCGGCCGAGCCGCCGCAGCCCCGCCGCCGCGAGGACGACGGCGTCGAGCCGGCCCTCGTGGACGTGGGCCAGGCGGGTGTCGACGTTGCCGCGCAGGTCGGCGACCTCGAGCCCGAGCCCGAGGGCGGCGACCTGGGCCCGCCGGCGCGGCGAGCCGGTGCCGAGGGTGGAGCCCGCCGGCAGCTCGCCGAGGGTCAGGCCGTCGCGGGCCACGAGGGCGTCGCGGGGGTCCTCGCGCTCGGGGATCGCGGCGACGGCGACCGCGGGGTCGGGGGCGGTCGGCAGGTCCTTGAGGGAGTGGACGGCGACGTCGACCGTGCCGGCGGTCAGCGCCTCGCGCAGCGCGGAGACGAAGACGCCGGTGCCGCCCAGCTGGGCGAGCGGGGTGGTGCGGTCGCGGTCGCCCTCGGTGCTCACCTCGACGAGCTCGACGTCGTGGCCGAGGGCGCGCAGCCGGTCGGCCACCCAGCTCGACTGGGTGGTCGCGAGGGCGGAGCGGCGGGTGCCGAGGCGCAGCGTGGTCATCGCTCCTCCCCGGGGATCGTCGGCGGGGCGGACACGAGCGAGACGTCGCGCGGGTCGAGGTCGAACAGCTCGGACAGGGCCCGGGCGTAGCTGCCCCCCTGTCCCTCCTGCGCGAGCTCCTTCACCCGGACGGTGGGGGTGTGCAGCAGCTTCTCGACGACGCGGCTCACGGCCCGGCGCACCTCGTCGCGGTCCTCGTCGGTCATCCCCGGGGTGCGGCGCTCGAGGCGCTGCATCTCGGACGCGACGAGCTCACCGGCGCGGGCGCGCAGCGCGGTGACGGTGGGGGCGACCGCCTGGGCGGAGCGGGCGAGGAGGTAGGCGGCGACCTCGGCGGTGACGAGCTCGCGGGCGGTCCCGACCTGGGGGGCGGCGTCGGCGGCGGCGAGGTCCTCGCCGAGCTCGTCGAGCCCGACCCGGGTGACGCCGGGCAGCCCGGCGACGGCGAGCTCGACGTCGTGCGGGAGGGCGAGGTCGACGTAGACCTGGGGGCGGCCGTCGCGGGCGCGCTGCGCGGCGGCGGCGTCGTCGAGCCCGACGACCCGGCCGCGGGCGCCGGTGGAGGAGATGACGACGTCGGCGCCGGCGAGGGCCTCGCGCAGGTCGGTGAGCGGCCGCGCGGTGCCGCCGACCCGGCCGGCCAGCGTGGCGGCCCGGGCGCCGTCGCGGTTGACGACGACGACCTCCCGCGCGCCCTGGCGCGAGACGGTGGCCGCGGCGAGCGCGCCCATGCCCCCTGCCCCGACGACGAGGACGGACAGGCCCCCGAGCCCGCCGAGCACGGCCTCGGCCCGGGTGAGCCCGGCCTGGACGAGCGAGCCGCTGACGAGGTCGATCTGCGTCTCGGAGTGCACCCGCTTGGCCACCCGCAGCGCCTGCTGGAGCAGGGCGTTGACGGCCGGCCCGACGTGGTTGGCGCGCTGGGCCCGGCCCAGGCTGCGGCGGACCTGCCCGACGATCTGCGCCTCGCCGACGGCCATCGAGTCCAGCCCGCAGGCGACGTTGAAGGCGTGCGCGATCCCGCGGTCCTCGTAGTGCACGTACAGGTGCGGCTGGAGGACGGCGCGGTCGATGCCGCACAGCTCGGCGAGCGCGTTCGTGATGTCGACGAGCGCGCCGTGGAAGGTGAGCGCCTCCGCGTACACCTCGGTGCGGTTGCACGTCGAGAGGACGACGACCTCGGTGACGTGGTCCGAGCGCAGGACCGCGGCCTCGAGGTCGGTCGCGGAGTCGGCGTCGAGGGCGACGGACTCCAGCAGGGAGAGGGGCGCCGCGTGGTGCGACAGGCCGAGGACGACGAGGCTCACGGCGCCACCGCCTCGGCGACGTCACCGCGGTGGCCGTGGAAGGCGAGGATCTGCAGCTCGGTGGACAGGTCGACGTTGCGGACGGTCACCTCCGGCGGGACGGCGAGGACCACGGCGGCGAAGTTCAGCACCGACCGGACCCCGGCGGCGAGCAGCCGGTCGCACGCGGCCTGCGCCCCCTCGGGCGGGGTGGCGATGACGCCGATGGCCAGCCCGTGGTCCTCGACGAGGACCTCGAGGTCGGTCATGGGGCGCACCGCGCGACCGGCGACCTCCTCGCCGACGACCCGGTCGTCGTGGTCGAGCAGGGCGATGACCCGGAAGCCGCGCTCGGCGAACCCGCGGTAGGCGGCGAGCGCCCGGCCGAGGTTGCCCATGCCGACGATGGCCACCGGCCAGTCCTTGGTGAGGCCGAGCGCGCTGGCGATCTCGGAGGCCAGCCGCCCGACGTCGTAGCCGACCCCGCGCACGCCGTAGCTGCCGAGGTAGGACAGGTCCTTGCGCAGCATCGCGGAGCTGACCCCGGCCGCCGAGGCGAGCTCCTCGGAGCTCACCGAGGCCGTGCCGTCCTGCGACATCGCCGTCAGCGCCCGCAAGTAGCCCGGGAGTCGCGCGACCGACGCGTCCGGGACGCCCCGGGGCGTGGTGGCTGCGGTGGACACGGGTCGGTCCGGCTCCTCTCCAAGGGCCGCGGCTCGGGCGGACGGAGCCGCGGCGCGCGGCTCCGCGAGCACGCGGAACCCGTCCACCCTACGACTTTGTGAAGGCAGGCACAAAGTCGCGACCGGACCCGGTGACGAGGCTCTCAGGAACGGTGTGCTAGGGCTGCGCCGGCGGCGGGTCCGCCCGGTTCGCGGGCGCCGAGCCACTGCGGCGCGCCCCAGGCCTCGAAGCGCTCGACCTCGGTGAAACCCAGTCGGGCGGCGACCCGCAGCGACGCGGTGTTGGCCACCTGGGTCGCGAGGACGACCCGCTCGCCGGGCAGCACCTCCTCCAGCCAGCCGAGCGCGGCGGCCGACGCCTCGCCCGCGAACCCCCGGCCCCAGGCGGAGGGGAGCAGCAGGTAGCCGAGGTCGACGGCGCCGACGGTGCTGGGCCGGGCGGGCGGGGGCACGCGGCGCAGCAGGACCTGACCGATCGTCGCGCCCTCGTGCTCGACGACGAAGCTGCCGGGCCGGCGTTCGGGGACGGCCGGCCAGTCACGGTCGAGGGCGTCCCGGGGCCGGGGGCCGCCGAGGTGGGCAAAGACCTCGGGCGAGGAGTAGAGGTCGACCAGCGCCGCCCGGTCACGGGCCTCGGCGGCTCGCACCGCGAGGCGCGGGGTGCGGATCGGCTCCGGCGGCCAGGGCACGCCGGAGAGCGCGGCGAGGTGGGCGGGGCCGGGGACCGGGTCCGGCGCGCCGTCCGGCGGACCGGGCACGGGGCTCAGCGCCGCGGGGGCGCGGCGAGGGCGGCGCGCAGACGGGTCTCGTCGACCCGCCAGAAGTCGTGCTGGCGGCCGTCGACGAGGGTCACCGGGACCTCCTCGGACCAGCGGGCGCGCCACGCGGGGTCGGCGTCGACGTCGCGCTCCTCCCAGCCGACGCCCTCGTCGGCGCACACCCGGGCGACGACCTCGCGGGCCGTCGTGCAGAGATGGCAGTCGACGCGGGTCACGAGGGTGACGCGGACCGGCGGCCCGGCGGGCTCCTGGCCGGTCATCAGAAGAAGACCGACCGCCGCTGCATGAGCAGGGTGTAGAGCGTCTGCTGGATGGTCTCGCGCACCTGGTCGGTGAGGTCGAAGACGAGCATCGGGTCCTCGGCGGCCCCGGGCTCGTGGCCCGCGGTCTCGATGGGCTCGCCGAACTCGATGATCCACTTGCTCGGCAGCGGGACGAGCCCGAGCGGCCCGAGCCACGGGAACGTCGGGGTCACCGGCACGTAGGGCACACCGAGCAGCCGCGCCAGCGTCGACATGTTGCCGATGATCGGCGCGATCTCCTCGGCCCCGACGACCGAGCACGGGACGATCGGGACGCCCTGCGCCAGGGCCGCCGCGACGAAGCCGCCCCGGCCGAAGCGCTGGAGCTTGTACCGCTCGCTGAACGGCTTGCCCGTGCCCTTGAAGCCCTCCGGAAAGACGCCGACGAGCTCGCCGCGCCGGAAGAGGCGCTCGGCGTCCTCGCTGGCGGCCAGCGTCGAGCCGGAGCGGCGGGCGATGGTGCCGACGAACGGGGTCTGGAAGACGAGGTCGGCGCCGAGCGCGCGCATCGTCCGGTGCGCCGGGTGCTCGTCGTGGATGGCGAGCTGCACCATGAGCGAGTCCAGGGCGACGGTGCCGGAGTGGTTGGCGACGACGAGGGCGCCGCCGGTGGTCGGCAGGTTCTCGATGCCGCGGACCTCGACCCGGAACCAGTGCCGGTAGAGCGGCCGGAGCATCGGGTAGAACACGTTCTCGGTGAAGTGCGGGTCGAAGCCGAAGTCGTCGACGTCGTACTCGCCCTCGACCCGGCGACGCAGGTACGCGAGCACCTGGGCGACCCGGGCCTCGACGTCCTCGGGGGCGACGCCGGCCAGCTGGGCGCCGAGCCGCAGCGCGCCGACGAGGGCCTCGACGAGCTCGGCGGGGTCGGGCAGCGGCAGTCCGCCCGGGGAGGGGGCGTCGGCGACGGCCGGGTCCGGCGGCGGCAGGTCGACCGGCGGGACGGCGGGCTGGGCCAGCCGCAGGTGCGGGCGGCGGGCGGCCTCGTCGCGGCGGGCCTTCTCGCGCGGGGACAGCCGCGGCCGCCCGGTGCGCTCCCCCGCCTGGGTCGTCGCGCGCGGCTGCGGCGCGGAGGTGACGCGGGGGGAGGGACGGTGCTTGCGGGCGGGCGGCTCGGGGGCGGGCGCCGGGGTGACGGCGGTCGTCCGCGGTGGGGCCGGAGGCGTCGCGGCCGCCTTCGCCGCCGTACTCGACGCCGTCTTCCTCGTCGTAACCTTCCGCGTCGACGTCTTCCTCGACGGTGCCTTGCGCGTCGTCGTCCTCTTCGACGCCGCCTTCGTCGTCGTCGAGTCCGCACCTGTGGCGGACCCGGAGGGCGGCGGAGCGGGCACCGGGGTCGGCCCGGACGGCGGGCCGTCGGGGGCGGTCTCGACGGGGTCGGCTCCGAGCAGGGGCGTGGACCGGCGACGCGCGCGCTCGCCGGAGGCCCGGTCGGCCCCGGCGGCCAGCGCCCCGCGGCGCGGCGTCGCCATCAGCGACCGCTCCCGGCACCGAGCGCCCGCAGGACGGTCTGGCTCGCGACCCCCGCGACGCCGCTGACGGCGTCCCCGACGACCTGCGCACCGGGGACGGCGGACCCGGCGGTGGCGGCGAAGGCGGCGAACGCCTCACGGGTCGTGAACCGCGGCTCGAAGCCGAGCCCCTCACGCATTCGCGTGGTGTCCAGGCCGCGGCCGAAGGCGAGGAAGGACATCTGGTCCGGCGAGAAGTCGGCGAGCCCGAGCCGCCGCGTCATGCCGCCGAAGAAGCCGGCGCCCTGCAGCGGGATGGGCAGGACGGGACGGCCGGCCATCGCGACCGCCTGGTAGACGGTGACGACGCCGTCGCCCGCGACGTTGACGACGCCGGTGGTCGAGCCGGTGCTCGCGAGGACGAGGGCGTCGATGCAGTCGTCCTCGTGGACGAACTGCATGCGCGCGTCGTAGCCGAGCGGGACGGGGACGACCGGCAGCGAGAAGTAGTCGGTGATCGAGGTGCGGATCCGCGGGCCGATGACGTTGGCGAAGCGGAGGGTGAGGATCTCGGCGTCCGGCCGGCGCCGGGCGAACCCGCGCACGTAGCCCTCGACCTCGATGGAGTCCTTGCCGAACCCGCCGGACGGGCTGCGCCGGGCGCCCATGTCCTCGGTGAACAGCGCCGGGTCGCGGGGGGTGGAACCGTAGACGGCCGCGGAGGACTTGACGACGAGCCGGCGCACGGTGCGGGACTTCTGGCAGGCCGCGAGCAGCTGCATCGTCCCGATGACGTTGATCTCCTTCTGCGGGGTGCGTCCCCCGACGAAGGTGGGCGTCGCGATGACGTTCATGTGGACGACGGTGTCGACGCCGGCGTCCTCGATGACCCGCCCGATCATCGGGTTGCGGATGTCGGCGCGGACGAACTCGACGCCGGCGATCTCCTGGGGCGGGGGGATGACGTCGACCCCGACGACCCGGGTGACGGAGGGCTCGGCCGCGAGCCGGCGCGCGAGGAGGCCGCCGAGGTACCGGGACACCCCGGTCACGAGGACGACTCCCGCCATCGCCTCCTCCTTCCGCGACCTGCTCACCACCCGCCGGACACCACCGACAGTACCCACTCGCGGGGACACCCGGGACCCGGGCGTCCGGCCCCGGGACGAGGTCCCGGGGACGCGAAAGGTCCCCGGCGGGGGCCGGGGACCTCGTGCGGCTCAGAGGTGACGCGTGGTCACTTCTTGTTGCGACGCTGGTGACGCGTCTTGCGCAGCAGCTTGCGGTGCTTCTTCTTCGCCATCCGCTTGCGCCGCTTCTTGATGACAGAACCCATGCGATGTCCTCTGTGGAGGGATGAAGTACAGCGGCCCACCCTACCGGTGCGCGGCGTGCCGCCCAAAAACGGTCCGCGGAGG
>NZ_SAYU02000074.1 GCF_004025965.2 Phycicoccus flavus
GTCGGGGTGACAGGATTTGAACCTGCGACCTCGTCGTCCCGAACGACGCGCGCTACCAAGCTGCGCCACACCCCGTGGCTGCCTCCGAGGGCTGCTGCCCGCGGCGACACCCGAGGATAGCCGACCACCGGGAAGCATCCGAAATCGGTTCGCCGGGACCCGGCGCGGCCGGTCAGTCGGGGAAGTCGGGGTCCTTCGCGAGCAGGGTCAGCAGGGTGGCCTCGGGGCGGCAGGCGAAGCGCACCGGGGCGTACGGCGAGGTGCCGAGGCCGGCCGACACGTGGAGCCATGCGGCGTCCCGGGGTGCCTGCGAGGACGGCCGCACCCGCCCGCGCCGCCCGGCCGAGCCCGCGCCCGGCCACCAGCGCGAGACGCCCTTGGCGCGGCCGGTGTCGAGGTCGCAGTTGGTGACGAGCGCGCCGTGGAAGGGAAGGGCCAGCTGACCGCCGTGGGTGTGGCCGGCCAGGACGAGACCGGCGCCGTCGCGGGTCATGGCGTCGAGGATCCGCTGGTAGGGCGCGTGGACGAGCCCGACGGTGAGGGCGGCGTCCTCGCGGGCCTGACCGGACACCTCGTCGTACCGGTCGAAGTCGACGTGCGGGTCGTTGACCCCGACCAGCTCGACCCGGTGCCCGCCCATCGTCACGACCTCCCGGGCGTTGTCCAGGTCCGCCCAACCACCGGCGCGCAGCCCGTCGACGAGCTCGCCCACCGGCAGGTTGCCGCGCTGCCGCGGCGCCTTGGCGTAGGAGGAGGTGAGGTAGCGCGCCGGGTTCTTCGGGACCGGGGCGAAGTAGTCGTTGGAGCCCAGGACGAAGGCGCCCGGGAACTCCAGCAACGGCTCCAGCGCCCGCAGCAGCGGCGGGACCGCGGCGGCGTGGGCGAGGTTGTCGCCGGTGTCGACGACGAAGTCGGGCCGCAGGTCGGCGAGCGAGCGGACCCAGGCGATCTTCTTCTCCTGCCCTGGCGTCAGGTGCAGGTCCGAGACCTGGAGCACCCGCACCGGGGCCGACCCGGGCGGCAGCACGGGGACCGCGACCCGGCGCAGCGCGAACCACGTGCGCTCGACGAGCCCCGCGTACGCGACCGCCGCGACGCCGGTGCCGGCGGCGACGCCGAGCGTACGGAGCAGGGCGCGGGGGAGTCGGTCCATGCGTCCATCCTCGCAAACCCGGGGGCCGCGGCCGGGGCCGCACCGCGGCCCGACCCGGATGCCGCCGGCGGGCGCCGGGTGCGAGGATGCCTGCATGACCGACACCACCCTCAAGGCCCGGCTCCAGGGCGACCTGCACGACGCCATGCGCGCCCGCGACAAGGTGACCGCGGCGACGCTGCGGATGGCCCTCACGGCGGTCACGACGGCCGAGGTGGCCGGCGACGAGGCTCGCGAGCTGGATGACGACGAGGTCCTCGCGGTGCTGGCCAAGGAGGCCAAGAAGCGCCGCGAGGCAGCCACCGCCTACCACGGCGCGGGCCGCGAGGAGCTGGCCGAGGGCGAGGAGGCCGAGCTGTCCGTGCTCGAGGGCTACCTGCCGGCCCAGCTCGGCGACGACGAGCTGCGGGCTGTTGCCCAGCGGGCGGTCGAGTCCACCGGCGCCACCGGCATGCAGGACATGGGACGGGTCATGAAGGCCGCCCAGGCCGAGGTCGCGGGCCGCGCCGAGGGCGGCCGGGTGGCCGCCGCCGTGCGCAGCGCGCTCGCGGGCCGCTGACCGGGCGGCCGCCGACCCGGCCGCGCTACTTCTTCGGCGGAGGCGTCTTGCCGGGCTTGTCCGGCTTCGGGTCCGACGTCGTCTGCGTCGGCTGCGGGGCCGGCGGCTGGGGCTGCTGCGGCTGGGGCGCCGGGGCCGCGATCGCCGGCTGACCCGACGAGATGAGCAGGCCGACGTCGGACCCGGACATCGCCGAGCCGGACGGGCTCGTCCCGGCCACGGTGCCCGCCGGGGCGCTGCTGGAGATGTAGCCCGACACGTGGCTGCGGAAGCCGGCGTCGTCGAGGATCTGCCGCGCGGAGTCCTGGCTGCGGGCGTAGACGTTCGGGATCGGCACGAGGTCGCCCTGCTTGACCTTGTCGCTGGGCTCCGAAAAGTCCTTGACGGGCATGCCGTCGGTGACCTCGCGCATGATCGCGCCCCACACCGGCGCGGACACCGTGCCGCCGAAGACCTCGCTGAAGCAGCCGTAGTCGCCGAAGCACTTGCCGTTGAGCGAGTACAGCTTGCCGTTCTTGTTCGCGACCTTGACGTTGCCGATCCAGACCGCGGTGGACAGCTGCGGGGTGAAGCCGACGAACCAGCCCTGGTTGTGCTTCTCGGTGGTGCCCGTCTTGCCGGCGGCGGGCCGGTCGGAGAGGTTCCACGCGCCCTGGGCGGTGCCGCCGCTCTCGAAGGTGCCCTTCATCAGCTCGGCGGCGCCGTTGGCGACGTCCTTGTCGATGGCCTGCTTGCACTCCGGCCCGGGGACCTTGATCTCCTCCTTGTCCGGCGTCGTGATCGACACGATCGGGTTCGGGGTGCAGTACTTGCCCTCGGCAGCGATCGTCGCGTAGGCGCTGGCGATGCTCATCGGCGTCGTCGTGCCCGACCCGAGGGTGACGTTGGAGATCGTCCCCTCGATGGGCTTGCCGTTGGCCGCGTGCAGGCCCATCTTCGTCATCGTCTTCTGGACGTTGCAGGGACCGACGTCGATGGACAGCTGGGCGGCCCAGGTGTTGATCGACTTGCCGATGCCCTCGCCCAGGCTCATCTTGCGCCCGCCGATGGGGTAGTCGTTCGTGACCTCCCACGGGTCGCTGGCCCCGCACGGGGCGCCGACGACGTCGGGACCGTCGAACTCGTAGCCCTTCTTGGCGTCCGCGAAGGGGACGTAGATCTCGCCGTTCATCGGCATGCCCTGCTCGAGGGCGGTGACGAGACCGAACACCTTGGCCGTCGACCCGAACTGGTAGCCGTAGGGGCCGCCGCCGTAGACCTGGTCGACGTTCCAGTTGGTCTGGTCCTTCTCGAAGTTCGACGCCTGCGCCATCGCGAGCACCTTGCCGGTGCCGGGCTCGATGATCGTCACGGCGCCGCCGAGGTTGCTCTTGTTGCCGACCGGGACGGCCTTCTCGATCTCGGACTGCGCGTCCTTCTGCATCTTCGCGTCGAGCGTGGTCCGGATGGTCAGGCCGCCGGTGTTGATGCGCTTGAGCCGGTCCTCCGGGGTCTTGCCGAGCACCGCCATCTCCGGGGACTTCTGGAGGTAGGCCATGACGTAGGCGCAGAAGTAGGGCCGCGAGGACCGGTGGCACACGCCCTTGATGGGCTTGCGCTTGATCATCGAGGAGACCTTCTGCTTCTTGGCCTTCGCCACCTGCTTCGGCGTCGCCATCCCCAGCTGGCCCATCCGGGTGAGCACGATGTCGCGGCGGGCCTGGGCCTGCTTCGGGTTGAGCACCGGGTTGTAGGCCGTCGGCTGCTGGACGATGCCGGCGAGCAGTGCGGACTGGCCGAGCTTGAGCTTGCTCGCGTGGACGCCGAAGTAGTTGAGGGCCGCGGCCTCGACGCCGTAGGCCTGGTCGCCGTAGTAGACGAGGTTGAGGTAGCCCTCGAGGATCTGGTCCTTGGTGTAGTTCTCCTCGACGTTGACCGCGTACTTCAGCTCCTGGACCTTGCGGGCGTAGGACTTCGTGACCGCCTGCTCGGCCGCGGCCGCGTCGCCGCGCCGGAGGGCCTGCTCCTGGAGGGTGATCTTCACGTACTGCTGGGTCAGGGTCGAGGCGCCCTGGACGTCGCCGCCCTGCATGTTCGAGACCATGGCGCGGGTGAAGCCGCGCAGGTCCAGCCCGCCGTGGTCGTAGAACCGGGCGTCCTCGATCGCGATCTGCGCGTTGCGCATGTTCTTGTTGATCTTCTTCAGCGGGACGATGATGCGGTTCTCGTCGTACGGGTTCGCGATGAGCTTGCCGTCGGCGTCGAGGATGCGGCTCTGCTGGGCCAGCGGCGAGATGGTGAACTCGCTCGGCAGGTCGTTGAAGAAGTCCACCCCGCCCTTGGCGGCCTGGCCGCCGGCCCCGATGGCGGGGACGGCGACGGCGGCCATGAGCAGGCCGGCGACCGTGCTCAGCACCACGAAACCGAGAAGGAGCCTGAGCACGGCGGGGATGTTCTGGGCGCGTCCGTCCATGGGTCGACAGGGTAACCCGGGGACCTGGTGATCCAAGATTCCGCCGGGCGCGAGCCCTCGGCCCGTCGGGCGAGGCGGCGCATCGGCCGTTCGTCCGAGGGTTCGACCGTTCGTCGGTGCCCCCGACCGGTTCGGACGATACCCCCACTGGTGTGCCCGTCCGTACCGTTTTCCCCAGGTCGCCACCGGACGGTGACGGCATCGCATCCAGCACGGCAAAGCGAGGTGGACATGAGCATCTCTCCCGTCACGGTTCCCGCCGACGGCTCGTGGGTCGCCGAGTGGGCACCCTTCGGCCGCTGCGCCGGGACCGACCCCGACGCGCTCTTCGTCCAGGGGAAGGCCCAGCGAGCCGCCAAGGTCGTCTGCAAGGGGTGCCCGGTCGTGGCCGAGTGCCTCGCGGACGCCCTCGACAACCGCACCGAGTTCGGCGTCTGGGGAGGGATGACCGAGCGCGAGCGCCGGGCCCTCCTGCGACGCCGGCCGGACGTCAGGTCGTGGACGGCACTGCTGTCCGCCGCGAAGGCGCACAGCGCCGAGAGCGAGATCGCCTGACCCCCTGAACTCCCCGGTGGGGCCGACCATCCCCTGCAACCAGTCGTGACACCCCCTGCAGTCACGAGTGGTCGGTCGGCCCCTCCGGGGGCTTTCCGTCTCCGGACCCCGACGACCCCGCCCCGCCGCGGGCCCTGACCGGCCTCGCCCGCTGCTCAGCGGGCGAGGGCGGCCCCGATCTCGCGGAGGCCGTCGAGGTCGTGCACGTCGGTCGCGCTCGCCGGCACCGTGGACACGGGCACCCCGGGATGTGCCGCGACGAAGCGCGCGACGTGCCCCTCGTGCCGCGCCGCGACCTCGGCCAGCCGGGCGTGGAGGCGCAGCAGCGCCGCGGTGAGCCCGGGCGGCGGCCCCTCGCCGCCGTCGGTGTCGTCGGCGCGGTCGTCGAGGTGCTCGGCGGCGGCCTCGGCCCGTGCCCCGCCGAGCCCGGGCGAGGCGAGCACCTGCACCCGGTTGACGACGACCCCGGCCAGCGGCATCCGCTCGGCGGCGAGCCGGTCGACGAAGTACGCGGCCTCGCGCAGCGCGTCCCGCTCCGGCGCGGCGACGACGACGAACGCCGTCTGCGGCTGCTTGAGCAGCGCGTAGGTGACGTCGGCGCGCTCGCGGAAGCCGCCGAACATCGTGTCCAGGGCGGCGACGAAGGTCTGCACGTCGGTGAGGAACTGCCCGCCGAGCACCCGGGAGAGCGTCGCCGCGGCGAGGTTCGCGCCGAACGAGAACACCTTGAGCCCCGCCCGCCCGCCGGCCTTGGCCGGCGCCATGAGCAGTCGGATGAACCGGCCGTCGAGGAAGGACCCGAGGCGCTTCGGCGCGTCGAGGAAGTCCAGGGCCGAGCGCGAGGGCGGGGTGTCGACGACGACGAGGTCCCACGTGCCGTCCCGGTCGGCCTGCGAGCGCAGCTGGCCCAGCTTCTCCATGGCCATGTACTCCTGGGTGCCCGCGAACGAGCTGGAGACCGCCTGGTAGAAGGGGTTCTCGAGGATCTGGGTGGCCTTCTCGGGGGTGGAGTGGGCGAGCACGACCTCGTCGAAGGTCCGCTTCATGTCGAGCATCATCGCGTCGAGCGATCCGCCCGCCTCCGCCCCGACCCCGGGCACCGGCCGCGGGGTGTTGTCGAGCTCGGTGAGGCCGAGGGACTGCGCGAGCCGCCGGGCGGGGTCGATGGTGAGGACGACGACGCGGCGCCCGGCCTCAGCGGCCCGGACCCCGAGGGCCGCGGCCGTCGTCGTCTTCCCGACGCCGCCGGCGCCGCAGCACACGACGATGCCGGTGCCGGGGTCGGCGAGCAGCGCGTCGACGTCGAGCGGCGCGGCGGTGGCGCGGCTCATCGGCCGGCCTCCACCCCGCCCGCCGCCCCTGCGGCGGCCAGGTGCTCGGCGAGGACCGCGACCCCGCCGTCCTCGACGCCCCGGTCCAGCGCCGGCAGCCGCAGGACGGGGCGGCCGAGGGCGGCGACCTCGCCGGCCAGCTCCTGCTCCAGGGCGACCCGGGCGGCGTGCGCGCGGCCCTCGGCGAGCAGCCCGCCGACGGTCCGGGCGCCCGAGCGGACCCCGACGGTGGCGAGGTCGGAGCGGACCCGCTCGTCGACCTCGTCGTCCTCGAGCGCACGCAGGAGGGCGGGCGGGACCAGCGGCTCACGGACCTGGTTGACGACGAGGGCGCCGAGCGGGAAGCCCGCCGCGGTCAGCTCGGCGACGGCGTCGGCGGTCTCCTGCACCGGCATCTCCTCGAGCAGGGTGACGACGTGGACCGCGCAGGTCGCGCTGCGCAGCATCCGGGTGATCGACTCGGCCTGGCCGTGGATGGGACCGACGCGGGCGAGCTCGGACACCTGCTCGTTGACGCCGAGGAAGCGCACGACGCGACCGGTGGGCGGGGCGTCGAGGACGACCGCGTCCCAGACCGGCCTCCCCCTCCCGCGGCGGGAGCCGGCGGTGCGGCCGACCGCCTCGTAGACCTTGCCGGTGAGCAGGACGTCGCGCACGCCGGGCGCGATGGTCGTCGCGAAGTCGACGACGCCCATCCGCTCCAGGGCGCCGCCGGCGCGGCCGAGCTTGTAGAAGGTCTGCAGGTACTCCAGCAGCGCGGCCTTGGCGTCGACCGACAGCCCCCACAGCTCGCCGCCGGAGCGGTCCTGGACGAGGCGGACCTCCTCGGTCCCGAGCGGCGCGACCCCGAACGCGGCGCTGATGCCCTGCCGGGCCTCGACCTCGACGAGGAGCACCGTGCGTCCGGCCCGGGCCAGCGCCAGGGCCAGGGCGCTCGCGACCGTCGTCTTGCCGACCCCGCCCTTGCCGGTGACGACGTGGAGGCGGACCCCGGCGAGCACGCGCTCAAGCGACGGGGCGGCCATGACGTCAAGCGTAGGCCGCTCGCCGGGCGCGCTCAGTGGAGGGTGAGCTCCTCGACCTCGGCGAGCACGAGCAGGTAGGCCGGGGACTCCGGGTCGACGAGGTCGAAGTGGTCGGCGCCGCGGGCCGTCGAGGTCGACACCGGGTCGCCCTCGGCGCGTCCGGCCGCGTAGGTGTCGGCGACGGCCGGCGGCACGACGTCGTCCCGCTCGCCCGAGACGAGTACGGCACGGGCGGTGAGGCGCTGCCGGGCGGGGTCGGCCTCGGCGAAGGCGTCCGGCACCTCCTCGGGCCCGCCGCCGAGGAAGGCGCGCACGGCGTCGTCGCCGAGGTGGAGGCGGTCGGCCTCGGCGAGGTCGGCCACCGGACCGAGGCCGATGACCCCGAGCAGGCCGTCGACGCGGTCCTCCGACGCGAGCCAGAGGACGAGGTGGCCGCCGGCCGAGTGCCCGACGAGGACGAGCGGGTCGGGCAGGTCGGTGTCGGCCGCGACCGACGCCACGCGGGCCCGCAGCGACTCGGCGGTGCCCGGCCAGCCGCCGCCCGGCATGCCGGTGCGGGGGTACTCGAGGCTGGCGACGTGGAAGCCGTCGCGGGCCAGGGCGTCGGCCAGCGGGGCCAGGTGGGCGCGGTCGTACCGCTCGCGCCAGAACCCGCCGTGGACGAGGCCGACGGTGACGCCGCGGGCCCGGTGCGGGTCGGGCTCCCACACGTCGTAGACGTCGGTCTGCTCGGGCCCGGTGACCTCGGTGCGGTCGGGCTGGCGGGCGCTGCGGGACATGACCTCGGGCTCGTCGCTCATCACCGCCACCGTAGCCCCCACCGGCCCGGCGATAGGGTGGCGCGCATGCAGACGTGGGAGTACGCGACCGTTCCGCTCATCGTCCACGCGACGAAGCAGATCCTCGACCAGTGGGGCGAGGACGGCTGGGAGCTCGTCCAGGTGCTCCAGATGGGCGACGGCAACCTCGTCGCGTACCTCAAGCGGCCGAAGGGCTGACCCGCGTGGGCGCCGTCGAGGACCGCATCCGGGAGCTCGGGCTGACCCTGCCCGACGTCGTGCCGCCGCTGGCCTCTTACACGCCGGCCGTGCTCGACGGGTCGCGGGTGTTCGTGTCCGGACAGCTGCCGCTCGTCGACGGCGAGCTGCCCGAGACCGGGCCGGTCGGCGAGCTCGTGGGCCTCGTGACGCCCGAGCGCGCCGCCCAGCTGGCCGCGGTCTGCGCCCTCAACGCCGTCGCCGCGGTCCGCTCCGTCGTCGGCGACCTCGACCGGGTCGAGCGGGTCGTCAAGGTCACCGGCTTCGTCGCCTCCGACCCCTCGTTCACCGGGCAGCCCGGCGTGATCAACGGGGCCAGCGACCTGTTCGGGAAGATCTTCGGCGACGCCGGGGTGCACGCCCGCTCGGCCGTCGGCGTCGCGGCCCTGCCGCTCGGGGCGCCGGTCGAGGTCGAGGTGATCGTCCACGTCCGCGACTGACGGCCCGCCCCCGGGACGGGTGCTGCGCCGCCGCGTCACCGACCCCGACCTGCTGGCGCGCGCCGACGCGTGGTTCGCGGGCGGCTGCCCGCCCGCCGCCGACCCCCGCCCCGCCGCCACCGTCATGCTCGTGCGCGACGCCGCGGGCGGCGTCGAGGTCTACGTCCAGCGCCGGGTGGCGACGATGGCCTTCGCGCCGTCGATGGTCGTCTTCCCCGGCGGCCGGGTGGACCCGGTCGACCGTGGGCTCGACCCGGCCACCCCGGGCCTCGCCGAGCTGGCCGCGCTCATGGGCGTGCCCGTCGGGGAGGCCGCGGCCCTGGCCGCCGCCGCCGTCCGCGAGGTCGAGGAGGAGTGCGGCGTGCGGGTCCCCGTCGCCGCGCTGCGCCCGCGCGGGCACTGGGTGACGCCGGCCTTCGAGCCGCGCCGCTACGACACCTGGATCCTCGCCGCGGCCATGCCCGAGGGGCAGCACGCCGGCGAGACCAGCGGCGAGTCCGACGGCGGCGGCTGGGTGCGGCCCGAGGACGCACTGCGGCGCGCGGCCGCGGGCGAGGTGCGGATGATGCCGCCGCAGGTCTGGGCGCTGGAGGCGCTGCGCGAGTTCGCCTCCGCCGCGGACTTCCTCGCCCACACCCCGGACGTACGCCGCGTCGACCCGGTCCTGGAGCGCGAGCCGGACGGGACGCTCGTCCTGCGCACCGACCTGCCCTGAGCGCCGGGGCAAAGCCGTCCGCCGTTCGACGGGCCGCACCCGGGGCGAGCGCGCCGGGCCTTAGTCCGCTCCCGGTCGGCGCGAGCCAGTAGCGTCGCGGCCATGAGACGGGTGCCCTTCGCCGGCGGCGAGCAGGTCAACGTGGTCGCGGGCATGATGCGCATCGCCGACAAGACCGACGACGAGATCCGCACGCTCGTGCGGGCCGCGCGCGACGCCGGCATCGACTTCTTCGACCACGCCGACGTGTACGGCGGCCCCCTGCACCGCGCCGAGGAGCGCTTCGCCGAGGCCCTCGCGCTCAGCCCGTCCGAGCGCGAGCAGGTCGTGCTGCAGAGCAAGACCGGCATCGTCCCGGACGGGGACGGCGCGTACTTCGACTTCTCCCGCGACCACATCGTCTCCTCGGTGGAGGGGTCGCTCCGGGCGCTGCGCACCGACCACCTCGACGTGCTGCTGCTCCACCGCCCCGACGCGCTCGTCGAGCCCGAGGAGGTCGCCCGCGCCTTCGACGAGCTCGAGTCCTCGGGCAAGGTGCGCGCGTTCGGGGTGTCGAACCACACCCCGCGGCAGATCGACCTGCTGCGCACCGCGGTGACCCAGCCGATCGTCGCCAACCAGATCCAGATCTCGCTCACCCACGCGCCGGCGATCGCCCAGGGCGTCGCGATGAACATGGACGCCCTCGAGCAGTCCACGACGCTCGACGGCGGCGGCGTCGTCGACTACTGCCGGCTGCACGGGATCACGCTGCAGGCGTGGTCGCCGTTCCAGGCGAAGTTCTTCAGCGGGGTCTTCCTCGACAACCCGGACTACCCGGAGCTCAACGCCGTCCTGGACCGGCTGGCGGCGCAGTACGACGTGCCGGCCCTGGCCGTCGCGACGGCGTGGCTGACCCGTCACCCCGCGAGGATGCAGGTCGTCCTCGGCACGACGACGCCGCAGCGGGTGACCGACGCGGCACTGGGCTCGGACCTGCCGCTCACCCGCTCGGAGTGGTACGAGCTGTTCCGGGCGGCCGGGTACACCGTCCCGTGAGCGAGGAGGCGGCCCCCTGGGCCGGGGGCCCGGTCACCGCGCGTGCGCACTGCGTCCTGGAGCCCAACCCGGGGCCGATGACGCTGGACGGGACGAACACCTGGGTGCTGCTGGAGCCCGGCTCGAGCGAGGCCGTCGTCCTCGACCCCGGGGAGGAGGACGAGCCCCACCTGCGGGCGGTCCTCGACCACGTCGAGGCTCGGGGGGCCCGGGTGGCGCTCACCCTCCTCACCCACCGCCACCACGACCACGCCGCCGGCGCCCCGCGCTTCGCCGCCCTGACCGGAGCCCCCACCCGGGCGGTCGGCGCCGGCCACGACGACCTCGCCGACGGGGACGTCGTCACCGTCGGGGGCCTCGAGCTGCGGGTCGTCGCGACGCCCGGGCACACCGCCGACTCCGTGTCCTTCGCCCTACCGGCCGACCACGCACTGCTCACCGGCGACACCGTGCTCGGCCGCGGCACGACCGTCGTCGCGCACCCGGACGGCGAGCTCGGCGCCTACCTCGACTCCCTGGACCGGCTCGCCGCCCTCACCGGCGACGGCGGCGCGACGACGATCCTGCCCGGCCACGGCCCCCGGGTGCCCGACGCCGCCGCCATGGTCGCGTTCTACCGGGTGCACCGCCAGGAGCGGCTGGAGCAGGTGCGCCAGGCCCTGGCCGACGGCGCGGCGACGGAGGAGGACCCGGTCGAGGGGGTCCTGCGCCGGGTCTACGCCGAGGTCCCGCGCGAGGTGTGGCCGGCGGCCCGGATGTCGGTCCGGGCCCAGCTCGACCACCTCGGGGTGGCCTGGACGCCCCGCGGCTAGCGCGCGCGGCGGGTGAGGCGCTCGACGTCCAGGAGCAGGACGGCGCGGGCCTCCAGGCGCAGCCAGCCGCGCGAGGCGAAGTCGGCCAACGCCTTGTTCACCGTCTCCCGCGAGGCGCCGACGAGCTGCGCGAGCTCCTCCTGGGTGAGGTCGTGCGGCACGAGGACGCCGTCGTCGACCTGCCGGCCGAACCGCCCGGCGAGGTCGAGCAGCGCCTTGGCCACCCGTCCCGGCACGTCGGTGAAGACGAGGTCGGCGAGCACGTCGTTGGTGCGGCGCAGCCGGCGGGCGAGCGCCGAGAGGAGGGTCAGCGCGACGCCGGGCCGCTGGGCGAGGAACTCCTTGAGCTGCTCGTGGCCCATCGACACGAGCTGGGTCTCGGCGACGGCGGTCGCGGTCGCCGTGCGCGGGCCGGGGTCGAAGAGCGACAGCTCGCCGAACATCTCGCCGGGGCCGAGGATGGCGAGGAGGTTCTCGCGCCCGTCGCTGCTCGTGCGGCCGAGCTTGATCTTGCCCTCACCGATGACGTAGAGCCGGTCGCCCTGGTCGCCCTCGTGGAAGAGGACGTCGCCGCGCTCCAGGCGGGACGGGCTCATCGTCGCGATGAGCGTCTCGGCGGCCTGGTCGTCGAGGGGCGAGAACAGCGGGGCTTTCCGCACGACGTCGTGGTCCACGACCCACAGTCTGCCAGAGCGGCACCGGCCCGACGCGTGCTGCCGTGGCCCCGGAGCACCGTCGGTGGCCGCCCGTACGCTGGCGCCGTGCCCACCCGTCCCACCCCCGCCGTCCGGCGTGCGGCCACCGGCGAGGAGTCGCCCGTGGCCCGCACCCGCCGGGCCCGCCGCACCTACAAGGCTCTCCAGGAGCGCTACCCGTACGCCCATTGCGAGCTCGACTTCGAGACCCCGTTGCAGCTGCTCGTCGCGACGGTGCTGTCGGCGCAGACCACCGACGTCCTCGTCAACACCGTCACCCCGACCCTCTTCTCGCGCTGGCCCACCGCCGAGGCGCTGGCCGCGGCCGACCGCGACGAGATGGAGGCCGTCCTCAAGCCCACCGGGTTCTTCCGGGCCAAGACGACCTCGGTCATCACCCTGGCCCAGGCGATCGTCGAGCGGTTCGACGGCGAGGTGCCCGGACGGCTGGCCGACCTGGTCACCCTGCCCGGGGTCGGCCGCAAGACGGCCAACGTCGTCCTCGGCAACGCCTTCGGCGTCCCCGGCATCACCGTCGACACCCACGTCGGGCGTCTCGTGCGGCGCTGGGGGTGGACCCAGGAGACCGACCCGGTCAAGGTCGAGGCCGCCGTCGCCGCGCTCGTCCCGCGGCGCGAGTGGACGACGCTGAGCAACGTCGTGATCTTCCACGGCCGTCGCACCTGCTTCGCCCGCAGGCCGGCGTGCGGCGCCTGCCCGGTCACCCGCTGGTGCCCCGCGTACGGCGAGGGCGAGACCGACCCCGAGAAGGCGCGCGCGCTGCTGAAGTTCGAGCTCGCGCCCGGCGCCGTGCCGCCCGACCCGCCACCGGGGCCCCTGCCCGACGACGCCTGACGCCGCCGGCCCCGGCTCCGCCGGTCGGCGCGGGTGGGCGCCTACAGCCGGGTGGGGGAGGCGTGCGGGGCGAAGGAGTCGGCACTGGCCAGCCGCCAGTCCGCGGCCCAGGACTCCGGCGCGTCCTGCAGCAGCTGACCCGGCTCGAGCCAGTCGTACAGCTCGGCGTACGAACGGGCCTCGGTCTCGGTGATGTTGCGGCGCAGGTGGAACGGCGAGAGCTGGTCCGGGGAGCGCACCCCCATCGCGGCCATGAGCTGCATCGCCTCGGCCACCGTCGCCTCCTGGTAGCGCCGCACCCGCTCGCTCTTGTCGCCGACGTCCAGGGCCCGCGCCCGCCGCGGGTCCTGGGTGGCGACCCCGCTCGGGCAGGTGTCGGTCGAGCAGCGCTGGGCCTGGATGCAGCCGGCCGCCATCATCATCGCCCGGGCCGAGTTCGTGTAGTCCGCGCCCTGGACGAGCCGCTTGACGATGTCGTTGCCCTGGGCGACCTTGCCGCTGGCCCCGACCTTGACCCGGTCGCGCAGGCCCGCCCCGACCAGCGCGTTGTGCACGGTCATCAGCCCGTGCGTCAGCGGCATCCCGACGTGGTCCTCGAACTCCAGCGGCGCCGCGCCCGTCCCGCCCTCGGACCCGTCGACGATGATGAAGTCCGGGGCCGTCCCGACCTCGAGGATCGCCTTGCAGATCGCGAGGACGTCGAGGCGCGAGCCGACGCACAGCTTGAACCCGGCGGGCTTGCCGCCGGACAGCTCCCGCATCCGGGCGACGAACTCGACGAGCTCGGTGGGGGTCGAGAAGACCCGGTGCGCCGGCGGGCTCACGCACTTCTCGCCCTGCGGCACCTGGCGGACCTCCGCGATCTCCTTGGTCACCTTCTTCGCCGGCAGCACGCCGCCGATGCCGGGCTTGGCGCCCTGGCTCAGCTTGAGCGACACGAGCTTCACCGCGTCGTGCGCCGCCTTGTCGGCGAAGGTGTCGGGGTCGAAGCCGCCGTCCTTCGTGCGGGCCCCGAAGTACCCGGTGCCGAGCTCCCAGACGATGTCGCCGCCGTGCTCCAGGTGGTAGGCCGACAGCCCGCCCTCGCCGGTGTCGTGCGCGAACCCGCCCATCGCGGCGCCCTTGTTCAGGGCACGGATGGCGTTGGCCGACAGCGACCCGAAGCTCATCGCCGACACGTTCATCAGCGCCATCGAGTACGGCCGCGTGCAGTCCGGCCCGCCGACCTGGACCCGCGCCGGCTCGTCCGGCGGCTCCACCGGGGCCACCGAGTGCACGAGGTACTCGTAGCCGACCTCGTTGACGTCGCGCTCGGTGCCGAAGGACTTCTCGCCGTGGATGCCCTTGGCCCGCTCGTAGACGACCGAGCGGGTGTTGCGGTCGAACGGCCGGCCGTCCCAGTCGCGCTCGATGAAGTACTGCTGCAGCTCGGGACGCAGGTCCTCCAGCACGTAGCGCAGGTGCCCGACGACGGGGTAGCGGCGCAGGATGCTGTGCCGCTTCTGCAGCAGGTCGTAGGCCGCCAGCGCGGTCACTCCCGCCCCGGCCGCGGCGGCTCCGGTCCAGCCCTTCGATCCGGTCATCGGTGCTCCTCCTCGGCGCGGACGGTCCTGTGTCGTGACCTACCCGAGACGCTGCTCGCGGACACTGGACGTCACCTGTGAGTCGGCGTCCGGCGCTGACAGAACGCTTATCTACGATGACCGCCATGACCTCGGCACCGGCGTGGCTCGCGCGGCTCGCGGCGCGCCGGGATGTCGGCGCGCACCCGTGGTTCGCACAGCACCCGCCGCCGGCCGACCGGGTGCGCGACTCCGCCGTGCTCGTGCTCTTCGGCCCCGGGCCCGACGGCGAGCCGGACGTCGTCCTCACCGAGCGGGCGCACACCCTGCGCAGCCACCCCGGCCAGGTGTCCTTCCCCGGCGGCGGCGTCGACCCCGGGGACGACGGCGTGGTCGGCGCGGCGCTGCGCGAGGCCGAGGAGGAGGTCGGGCTCGACCCCGCCGGCGTCGAGGTCCTCGCGACGCTGCCTCCGCTCTTCCTCGCCCCGAGCCGCAACGCCGTCACCCCGGTGCTCGGCTGGTGGCCCCGGCCGGTGCCGGTCGGCGTCGTCGACGAGGCCGAGGTGGCGCGGGTCGTCCGGGTCCCGGTCGCCGACCTGCTCGACCCCGACCGCCGGTTCACGGCCGTTTTCGGACCCTACCGGGGCCCCGGGTTCGACGTGGGTGGCCTCTTCGTCTGGGGGTTCACGGCGATGCTGCTCGACGCCGTGCTCGAGCTCGGCGGGATCGGCGCGCCCTGGGACGACACCCGCGAGCGCGACCTGCCCGACTCCGTGCGCTCGCCGTGGATGCGGGCCGTGGAGCAGGAGGAGGGCGCGTGAGCGGGTCGACGGTGCTCGACATCGTGCTCGTCCTGGTCCTCCTCGGCTACGCGGGCAGCGGCTGGCGGCAGGGGTTCGTTGCCGCGCTGCTGGGGCTCGTCGGGCTGGTCGCCGGGGCCTGGGCGGCGCTGCGGTTCGGGCCCCCGCTGCTCCGGGCGGCGACGGACATCGACCTCTCGACGCCGGTGGGGACCCTCGTCCTCGTCGCGCTCACCCTGGTCGTCGCGACCATCGGCCAGGGGGTCATGCTCGCGCTGGCCTCGCGGCTGCGGGGCCGCATCCGCTCCTCCTCGCTGCGGGTGGTCGACAGCGCCGTCGGGGCGGTCGCGGTGCTCGTCGTCGCCGTCCTCGTCGTCTGGGTGCTCGCCGGGGCGCTGCGGACCTCCGGGCCGGCGTCGCTGCGACCGGTCCTCGCCCGCTCGGCGGTGGTCCAGGAGATCGACCGGCTCGTGCCGTCCTCGGCCCAGGGGGTCGTCGACGAGGCCACCCAGGCGCTCGGCCGGACCGACTTCCCCCGGGTCTTCGAGGGCCTCGGCCCCGAGCCCATCGCGTCCGTGCCGGCGCCGGACGGCCGGCTGGCGCGCGACCCCGCCGTGCGCCGGGCGCTGGGCTCCGTCATCCACGTGCGCGCCGAGGCCCCCCGGTGCGGCCAGACCCAGGTCGGCAGCGGCTGGGTGCTCTCGCAGGGGCGGGTGGTGACGAACGCGCACGTCGTGTCCGGGGCCTCCCGGGTGCAGGTCGACGTCGGCGGGCGGGGGCCCGAGCTCGACGCGCAGGTCGTCGCCTTCGACGCCGACCGCGACATCGCCGTCCTCCTCGTGCCGGGCCTCACCGCGAACCGGCTGCCGCAGGGCGAGGAGCTGGGGCGCGGCGACGACGCCGTCCTCGCCGGGTTCCCGGGCGACGAGGGCCTGTGGGTCGGGTCGGCCCGGGTGCGCTCGGTGCTCGAGGCACGGGGGGCCGACATCTACGGCGACCCCGGGACGACGCGGCGCATCTACTCGCTGCGCGCGACCATCCGGCAGGGGGCGTCGGGCGGCCCGGTGCTCGACGCCGACGGCGACGTCGTCGGGATGGTCTTCGCGACCTCGCTCGACGACCCGGACACGGGGTACGCGCTGACGCTGGAGGAGATGGCGCCGGTGCTCGACACCGCCCGGCGGGCGAACGCGCCGGTCCCGACGGGGGCCTGCGCGACGCACTGACGGCGCGCGTGGGGGCGCCGTGCGTCGGGGCTCAGGCCTCGCGCTTGAGGACCTTGACCGTCTCCTGGCCCTGGACGATGGCCTTCTCCGGCTTCGGCTTGGCCTCCTGCAGTGCCTTGCGGCCCAGGAGCCCGAGCACGGCGGCGAGGGCGAAGAGCAGCACGGTGACGATGAGGTAGCCGGCCCACACCGGCAGCCACACGGCGAGCACCCGGGCGAGGGTGTGGAAGAGGAAGACGAGCCCGACCACCCCGAGGAACCCAGCGCCGGCCAGCAGCCCCGCGCCCTTGCCCATGACCTTGGCGCCCTGGCTGACCTCGGCCTTCGCGAGCTCGATCTCGCCGCGCACGATGCCCTGCAGGTCGTGCGTGACGTCGGCGACCAGCTGCCCGATCGTCCGGTCGGTGCTCTCGGGTGCCATGGGTCCTCGCTGGGGTCGACGTCGTCCCTCGTCGGGGCGTACGGGTCCGACCTTACCGAGTGGCACCGGCCCCGGGGTCGCCGCTGCCCGACGCGGCCGGGGCGTCCTCCTGGTAGCAGTCGGGGATGCCGTCGCCGTCCTCGTCGCGGGTCTCCTCCTCGTGGATCCGCTTGTAGACCTTGTTGCGGCGCCGGAGCACCACGGACGCCAGGCTGGCGGCCAGCAGCGAGCCCACGAGGACCGACAGCTTGACGTGCTCGTCGCGCTCGGAGCCGGCGCCGAACGCGAGCTCGCCGACGAGCAGGGACACGGTGAACCCGACCCCGGTGAGCAGTGCCAGGCCGGCGATGTCGGACCACGCGAGGTCTTCGTCGAGCTCGGCGCTGGTGAACCTCGCCATCAGCCACGTGGACCCGAGCACCCCGACGAGCTTGCCGACGACGAGCCCACAGATCACCCCGATGGCCACGGGGTCGACAAGGGTCTCGCCGAAGCCGCCGCCGACGATCGTCACGCCGGAGGCGAAGAAGGCGAAGACGGGCACGGCGAAGCCCGCGGAGATCGGCCGGAGGCGGTGCTCGAAGCGATGGGCGACGTCCTCCTCGGCCGACATCGTGCTGAGCCGGGGGACGCCCCGGGCCCGCGGCTTGACCGGCACCGTGAGGCCGAGCAGCACGCCCGCCACCGTCGCGTGCACCCCGGAGGCGTGGACGAAGCCCCAGGTGAGGGCGGCCAGCGGGATGAGCAGGTACCACTGGCCGAGCCGGCGCTGCACGAGGTAGGCGAAGACGGCCAGCGGGACGAGGGCGACGAGCAGCGGGGCGAGCTGCAGGTCGGAGGTGTAGAAGATCGCGATGATCGTGATGGCGATGAGGTCGTCGACCACGGCCAGGGTGAGCAGGAAGGACCGCAGCCCCGACGGCAGGTGCGAGCCGATGACGGCGAGGACCGCGAGGGCGAACGCGATGTCCGTCGCCGTGGGAATGGCCCAGCCGCGCAGGGCGTCGCCCTCGCCGCCCATGAAGGTCACGACGCCGAGGAAGACGATCGCCGGGGTGACAACGCCGGCGACGGCCGCGAGCACCGGCACGGCCGCCTTCGCCGGAGTGCGCAGCTCACCGACGAGGAACTCGCGCTTCAGCTCGAGGCCGGCGACGAAGAAGAAGATGGCCAGCAGGCCGTCCGCGGCCCAGTGGTTGAGCGTGAGCTTCAGGTGCCCCCAGTCGACGCCGACCTTGAGGTCGCGCAGCGCCTCGTAGGACTCCCGCCACGGGCTGTTCGCGTAGAGGATCGCGACGACGGCGGCCACGAGCAGCACCGCGCCCCCGATGGTCTCGGTGCGCAGGGCATTCGCGACGAACTGGGCCTCGGTCCACGACGGGCGGTGGAACAGCTGGTCGTGGTGGGGGTCCGGACGCTCCGGCGGCGTGGGGGTGTCCGGGTTCCCGGGGTTCTCGGCGGGGGAGGGGCTCATCGCGGCTCCTGTCGAGGTGCGGACCGCGGCCCGGGGCGCAGGGGACGCGGCAGTGTCTTGCCGACCAGACTTCCCGGCGCTCCGGGAACACCCTACCGGGCCTGTGGGCCGGCTGTCTCCGCACGCCCGCTTGGCGGACCCGGGGGGTCGAGGGCGCCGGCGGCCTCAGCACGGGCCGGCGGGTCGCGTAGGCCGGCCTCGGTGCCGTCCTGGCCCGGGCCGTCGTGTGGGTTGGGGGTCGTCCCGTTCGTGGTTCTGCCCCTCCGTCCCGACGGCTTGGAGATGCTCCCGGGTCGGTAGCAATTTGATTCTGCTGCAGGCGAACATGAGCAGAATGGGTCTTGTCGTCGTACGCGTGTTCGGGTAAGATCGGGGCATGGACCGGGGGGACGTGAGCAGCCGCATCGCCGCACTGCGCGGCGATGCGGTTCTGCTCGCGAGGGACCTGGCCGAGCACGGCCGCAGCCTGGATCCGACCGAGGCGTTCGAGGTCGCCGGCGAGCTCCAGGCCGTCGTCAACGCGGTCGAGGGCGCGCAGGCCGTGACCGCCGCGTACGGGGCGCGGGTCGAGTACCGGCTCACCTCCGACGCGCTCCTCGAGCGCGTACACGCGGCGGGGTTCGTCGACGGCATGGCCCCCTCGATGCTGTCGATGGAGGCCGGCGTCACCGAGGGGGTCGCCGGGCGCAAGCTCCGCCTCGGCGCGAGGTTGTCGGAGGCGTTCCCGGCCGTGCGGGACCTCGTGCTGGAGGGGGAGGTCGCGGCGGTGACGGCGCACAAGGTCCTCGACGCCTGCGCCGGCCTCGACCTCGACGCGTGTGGCCGTGTGGACGCCCGGCTCGCGCCGCGGCTCGCGGGCATGGACCCGGCCCGGGTCAGTTCCGAGACCCGCCGCATCGCGGCCCGCGTGGCCGCCGACCAGGTCGCCGAGCACGCCGCGAAGACGAAGAAGGTGCGGACCGTCGAGGTCTGCCCGAGCGAGGACGGCCTCACCGAGTGGTTCGCGCTGCTGCCCACCGCGACCAGCAAGGCGGCGTGGAGCGCCGTCGAGTCCCTTGCTGCGGAGTACCGCGACGTCGACGACACTCTCACCGTTCCGGAGTCCCGGGCCGACGCGTTCGGGGACCTGCTGCTGCGCAACGTGAGCGTCAGCGCGCAGGTGACGCTCGGCGTCCCTGTCGTCACCGGCGTCCCGGACTCCGCCCCGGTCCCGACGGTGCGGACCTTCTCCCCGCGGGACCCCGACGAGACGATCATCGACGCCACCACCGGCGAGGAGGTCCGCATCGGCGACCTCCCCGCCGACACCCAGGAAGACCTCGGCTGGCACGACTTCGCCGACTACGACACCGCCGACGGTCCCGGCGTGCCGACTGCGCTCGAGATGGCTCCCACCCGCCTCGGCAGCGACACCCGCGCCACCGCCCTGGTCTCCGGGGTGCAGTTGCCCGGCCTGGGCTGGGTCGACGCCACCACCGTCGCCGGCATCCTCACCAGCCTCCCCTTGCAGGTCGCCCGGGCGGTCCTGGACGCCGACACCGGCACGCTGGCCTCGATCACGTCGGACGCCTACCGCCCGCCCGCGCGGATGCGGCAGCTCGTCACCACCCGGGACGGCACCTGCCGCATGTACGGCTGTAGTCGCCCCGC
>NZ_SAYU02000075.1 GCF_004025965.2 Phycicoccus flavus
CGGGGACGCGGCAGACGCTACCGTGCCGGTGGTCCGCACGTCACCGCAGGGAGGAGGGCCCGTGCAGCGCCTCCGCGACCTCACCGAGGCCGAGCTCCTGGCCCGCGTCCTGCCCGTCTACGGGGGCTTGCCGGCCGACCCGCGGGCCGTCCCCGTGGGCCCCGGGGACGACGCCGCCGTCCTCGCCGCGCCGTCCGGCTCGGTGGTGGCGACGACCGACGGCATGGTCGCCGTCCGCGACTGGCGTGACGAGTGGTCCACCGGGTACGACGTGGGCGTCAAGCTCGCCGCGCAGAACCTCGCGGACGTCGCCGCCATGGGCGCCCGGCCCACCGGGCTGCTCGTCTCGCTCGTCGCCGACCCCGCGACACCGGTGGAGTGGGCGGTCGACCTCGCCCGTGGGCTCGCCGCCACGGCGGCCGAGGCCGGGGCGCCGGTCGTCGGCGGTGACGTGTCGTCGGCACCGGAGGGGGTGCTCGTCGTCACCGCGACGGCGCTCGGCGACCTCGACGGGCGCGCGCCGGTGCTGCGCTCGGGTGCCCGGCCGGGCGACGTCGTCGCGGTGTGCGGGTCGCTCGGGCGTTCGGGGGCAGGGCTGGCGCTGCTGCTCGGCGGTGCGGCTCCTCCCGGCGCCCGGGGAGCCGGCGGACCGGGGGAGGCCGGGGGAGCCGGCGGACCGGGGGAGGTCGGGGGAGCCGGTGCCTCCGGCGGACGGGGCGGAGTGGGAGAAGCCGACGGACCGGGCGGAGACGGCGGACCGGGCGGAGTGGGAGGAGCCGACGGACCGGGCGGAGTGGGAGGAGCCGACGGACCGGGCGGAGACGGTGGACCGGGCGGGGCCGGGGAAACAGGTGCCTACGGCGGACCGGACGGGGCCGGTGGACCGGGGGTGGTCGGCGGATCGGGAGGCGCGGGCCGACCCAGGGGAGAACAAGCATCCGGCGAACCGGGGGAGGCGCTCGTCCGCTACCACCTGGCGCCCCGGCCGCCGTGGGAGGCCGGGCCGGTCGCCGCGCGGGCCGGCGCGCACGCGCTCGTCGACGTCTCCGACGGGCTCGTCACCGACGTCGGTCGGGTGGCACGGGCCAGCGGCGTGGTCGTCGACCTCGACGGAACGGTGCTGCGGGAGCGGTTCGCCGCGGGCGACATCGCCGACGCCCTGGGTCCGGACGAGGCGCTGCGCCAGGTGCTCGCCGGCGGAGAGGAGCACTCGCTCGTCGGCTGCTTCCCGGCCGGGACCGACCTGGGCTCGCTCGCGGGGCAGGCGTGGGTCGTCATCGGCACGGTGGGCGACATCGGCACGGACGGCCCGCGGGTCACCGTCGACGGCGCCGTCCCGGACGCGCCCGGCTGGGACCACTTCGCCGGCTCCTGACCCCGCCCGCCCCCAGCTTTCTCGCCTGATCCCGGAACCTTCGGGTTCGCCGGGGTTCCGTTCTTGGGCGAACCTGAAACTTGCGGGATCAGGCGAGAAAGTTCGACGCACCCCCCGCACCCCCGCCCGCCCGGCCCCGACCCCGTGTTTGCGCCGGCCCACCGGGGGTCCCCCGACCCCGCGCTCGCCCCTACGTTCCTCGCCTGATCCCGGAACCTTCGGGTTCGCCGGGGTTCCGTTCCTGGGCGAACCTGAAGGTTCCGGGATCAGGCGAGAAAGTTGGACCACGCACGCCCGCATCCCCGCACGTTCGACGCACGCCCCACATGCCCGCACGCACGCCCCACGTCCCCGAACCCCCGCACCCTCGGCTGGCTGCCCGGGTGGGTGGTGGGTCGGAGACGCGGAAAGGGCGGCCCCCCGAGGGGAGCCGCCCGTTCTCGGGTGGGTCAGGCGGGGGTCAGCGGGTGACCTTGCCGGCCTTCAGGCACGAGGTGCAGACGTTGAGCCGCTTCGGGGTGACGCCCGCGGCGCCCACCTTGGCCTTGACGCGCTGGATGTTCGGGTTCCAGCGGCGCTTGGTGCGGCGGTGCGAGTGCGAGATGTTGTGCCCGAAACCGGGGCCCTTGCCGCAGACGTCGCAGGTGGCAGCCACGGGTGATCTCCTGTGCAGTACGGGTGATGATGGTCTGTGGGGCGCAGCGCGCCGGCGCCCACGCAACCGGTCCAGAGTAGCCGAGGCACGCCCGGCGGTCCAAAACGGCGGCGCCACGCCCGACACCGGTCGACGTTAGCCTGAGCGCGTGCCCGACGTGTTGACCGCCGACGACGCCCGGCACTGGGCCCTCCTCACCCGGGCCGCCCTGGCCGCCCGCCGCGCCGAGATCGACGAGCTCAACGTCTTCCCCGTGCCCGACGGCGACACCGGCACCAACCTCTACCTCACCCTCGACGGCGCCATCGAGGACGCGACGGCCACGCTCGAGGCCGACGGGGTCCGCGGGACCGCCGACCTGGTCCGCGAGTGCGAGACGTTGCGCCGGGCGGTCCTCATGTCCGCGCGCGGCAACTCCGGCGTCATCCTCAGCCAGGTGCTCGGCGGCCTGTGCGACGTCGTCGTCGAGCGCGAGGCGCAGCAGGTGGACGTCGCGCTGCTCGCGGAGTGCCTGGAGCGTGGCGCCGCCAAGGCCCGCCGCAGCGTCGCGCACCCGCAGGAGGGGACGATCCTCACCGTCGCCGACGCCGCGGCCGGCGCCGCCCGACGGGCCGCCGACGCGGGGGGTGCCCTCGCCGACGTGAGCGCCGCGGCCGTTGCCGCCGCCCAGGAGGCACTGGCCCGCACCCCCGAGCAGCTGCCCGCCCTGGCGCGGGCCGGGGTCGTCGACGCCGGGGGAGCCGGCTGCGTGCTGCTGCTGGAGTCTCTGCACCGGGTCGTCACCGGCGACTGGACCGTCACCGGCGACGCCCTGCTCACGACCGTCCCCGCCCGCGAGCGCGACGAGTGGCGTCCCGCCGCCCCCGACCCCGACCCCGCACCGGCGGACGCCCCCGACGAGAGCGAGCCCGCCGACGGGCCGGCCTTCGAGGTGATGTACCTGCTCCGCGACACCACCCCAGAGGCCGTCGATACCCTGCGGACCACCCTCGACGGCCTGGGCGACTCCCTCCTCGTCGTCGGCGGACCCGACCTGTGGAACGTCCACGTGCACGTCGACGACGCGGGCGCCGCCGTCGAGGCCGGCATCGCCGCCGGACGCCCCGAGCGGGTGCGGGTCACCCACCTCGCCACCCAGGTGGCCGCGCGCGAGCAGGTGCTGCCGCTCGGCGTCGTCGCCGGGGCCGCGGGGCCGGGCGTCGCGGCCCTGCTGGAGCAGGCCGGGGCGGTGCCCGTGCCGTTCGGCCCGGGCCGGCGCCCGTCCGCGACCCAGCTCCTCGACGCCGCCCGCCGCACCGGCCGCCCGTCCGTGGTCCTCCTGCCCGCCGACCCCGACGGCCTCATGACCGCCGAGGTCGCCGCCCGCGCCGCCGCCGACGAGGGGCTCGAGGTGCACGTCGTCCCCGCCCGCGCCACCGTCCAGGCCCTCGCCGCGCTCGCCGTCCTCGACCCGGCCCGCACCGTCCACGCCAACGTCGTCGCCATGACCGGTGCCGCGGTCTCCACCCGTCACGGCGCGGTGACCGTGGCGACGAAGGAGGCGCTGACCTGGGCCGGGGTCTGCCACCCGGGCGACGTCCTCGGCATCGTCGACGGCGACGTCGCGCTGCTCGGCACCGACCCGGCCGACGTCGCCCGCGAGGTGCTGCACCGGCTGCTGTCGGCCGGCGGCGAGCTCGTGACCCTGCTCGTCGGGGCCGACGCCGACACCGCGCTCGCCGACCGGGTGGCCGACCTCCTCGGCCGGGAGCGCCCGGAGGTCGAGGTCGTCGTCATCGACGGCGGCCAGCCCGTCTACCCGCTGCTCGTCGGGGTGGAGTGACGTGGCGACCGAGTCCAGCCGGCTGCGGCCGATCATCGCCACGGCCGCCCAGAAGTTCGAGAAGCACCGGGACATCCGCACCGTCGGGGACCTCCTGGCGTTCTGGCCGCGCCGCTACCGCACCCGCGAGGCCGACCTCGGCGCCGTGACCCCCGGCGAGTTCCTCGTCGGCGTCGCCGAGGTGCGGTCCGCGAGCACCCGGCCGATGCAGAAGCGGCGCGGCACCATCCTCGAGGTCGTCATCACCGACGGCCGGCACGACCTCGACGTCACCTTCTTCCGCCCCTACCCGCACGCCAAGGTCCTCGTCCCCGGCGCCCGCGGCATCTTCGCCGGGACCGTCAGCAGCTACCGCCACCGCCTCCAGCTCGCCCACCCCGGCTACACGATGCTCGACGACTTCGACGCCGGGGAGCGCAAGGCCCTGATCCCCATCTACCGCCCCGTCGGGCCGCTGCACACGTGGACGGTCACCGAGAGCGTGCGGCGGGTGCTCGACGTCCTCGACGACGTGCCCGACGCCCTGCCGGACGAGGTGCGCGAGCGCCGGCGGCTGGTCACCCGGACCGACGCCCTGCGCGGCATCCACGGCCCCGACACCCTGGACGAGGTCGAGCGGGCGCGGCGGCGGCTGCGCTACGAGGAGGCGTTCGTCCTCCAGACCACCCTGGCCATGCGGCGCCGGGCCGCCTCCGGCCAGGTGACCCGGGCCCGCCCGGCTCGCGAGGGTGGCCTGCTCGACGCCTTCGACGACCGGCTCCCGTTCGCGCTCACCGGCGGGCAGCGCGAGGTCGGCGCCACCGTCGCCGACGAGCTCGGCCGGGAGACGCCGATGCACCGGCTGCTCCAGGGCGAGGTCGGCTCGGGCAAGACCGTCGTCGCGCTGCGGGCCATGCTGCAGGCCGTCGACGCCGGCGGCCAGGCGGCCCTGCTCGCGCCCACCGAGGTGCTCGCGGCGCAGCACCACCGGACCATCACCCGGATGCTCGGCGACCTCGCCGAGGGCGGGATGCTGGGTGGCGCCGACCAGGGGACCCGGGTCGTCCTGCTCACCGGCAGCCAGTCCGCCGCCGAGCGCAAGCGCTCGCTGCTCGACGCCGCGTCCGGCGACGCGGGCATCGTCGTCGGCACCCACGCCCTGCTCCAGGAGCACGTCCAGTTCGCCGACCTCGCGCTCGTCGTCGTCGACGAGCAGCACCGCTTCGGGGTCGAGCAGCGCGACGCCCTGCGCGGCAAGGGCACCACCCCGCCGCACGTCCTCGTCATGACGGCGACGCCCATCCCGCGCACCGTGGCGATGACCGTCTTCGGCGACCTCGAGACCTCCACCCTGCGCGAGCTGCCGGCCGGCCGGGCTCCGATCACGACGCACGTCGTCCCCGAGGACAAGCCGGGGTGGATGGCCCGCACCTGGGCCCGGGTCGCCGAAGAGGTCGCGGGCGGCCGGCAGGTGTACGTCGTCTGCCCGCGGATCGGGGAGGACGACGTTCCCGACGACGACACCGTCGTCCCCGCGGAGCCGGGCGAGGACGGGACCGACGGCGAGGGCGCCGCCCCGCCGCGGCCGCTGAAGAGCGTGACGGCCGTCGAGGCGCAGCTGGCCGAGGAGCCCGCCCTGGCCGGCCTCACCGTCGAGGTGCTGCACGGCCGGATGCCTCCGGAGGCCAAGGACACCGTCATGGCGCGCTTCCAGCGGGGCGAGACCGACGTCCTCGTCTCCACCACCGTCGTCGAGGTCGGGGTCGACGTGCCGAACGCGTCCGTCATGGTGGTCATGGACGCCGACCGCTTCGGGGTCTCCCAGCTGCACCAGCTGCGCGGGCGCATCGGCCGCGGGGGCTTCCCCGGCCTCTGCCTGCTCGTCACCGGCTCGGACGCCGAGCCCGCGCGGGTCCGGCTCGAGGCCGTCGCCGCGACGACCGACGGCTTCGAGCTCGCCCGCCTCGACCTCTCCCAGCGGCGCGAGGGTGACATCCTCGGGGCCGCGCAGCACGGCCGCCGCACCCAGCTGGAGTTCCTCCACATCCTCGAGCACGAGGACGTCGTCGAGGCCGCCCGCGAGGACGCCTTCGCGATCGTCGACGCGGACCCGGGGCTCGACCACCACCCGCTCCTCGCCGCCGCGGTCCAGGCCCGGGTCGACGCCGAGCAGGCCGCCTACCTGGAGCGCGGGTGACCCGCGTCGTCGCCGGGGTCGCGGGCGGGCGGACCCTGCGGACGCCACCGGGGTCGGGCACCCGGCCGACGAGCGAGCGGGTGCGCGAGGCGCTGTTCTCGGCCCTCGACGCCCGTGACGCCGTCGCGGGCGCGCGGGTCCTCGACCTGTACGCCGGGTCCGGCGCGCTCGGCCTGGAGGCGCTCTCGCGCGGGGCGCGCTCGGTCGTGCTCGTCGAGTCCGACCGGCGCGCCGCGGCCGTCGTCACCGCCAACGTCCGCACGCTCGGGCTGCCGGGCGCGCGGGTCGTGGCCGCACCGGTCGCGGCCGTCCTCGCCCCGGACCCCGGCCCCGACGACCCCGCCGACCTCGTCCTGCTCGACCCGCCCTACGACGTCGGCGAGGAGATGCTCGCCGCGGTGCTGCGGCGCCTGGCGGCCGGCTGGGCCGCGCCGGGGGCGCTCGTCGTCGTCGAGCGGTCCTCCCGCTCGCCGGAGCCCGCCTGGCCGGGCGGCCTCGAGCGGACGGGCCGGCCCCGCCGCTACGGCGAGACCACGCTCTGGCTGGCCGAGGTGTCCGCCGACCACGCCCGGCCCGCCGACGGCCCCGCGCAGACCCCGGCCGCCGGACCTTCGACGGGTGCTCCGGACCCGGACGGCCTGCGTGACAGGATGACCGGCATGAGCGACCACGACATCCCGAGGCTCGGCGACGGCGACGTCCTCGAGCTCATCCTGGACGACCACCGCCGCTTCGAGGACCTCCTGCGCGAGTGCCGGCGCACCGACACCGACCGCTCCTCCGCGCGGCAGGCGCTGGCCGAGGTGCTCGTCGCGCACGCCGAGGCCGAGGAGGAGGAGGTCTACCCGACGCTGCGGGCGCAGGCCGACGACATCAGCGACCACGAGGCGGAGCACGGCGAGGAGGAGCACGCCGAGATCCACGAGAAGCTGCTCGCCTTCCTCCGGGTCGAGGACACGACCGGCGAGGACTACGACGAGGCGCTCGAGGACCTCGCGACGGTGGTCAACCACCACTCCAACGAGGAGGAGCAGACCATCCTCAACCCGGCCCGCGAGGACGTGGCGGTGGCCGACCGCGAGCGGCTCGGCGCCGCCTGGACCGCCCGCCGCAACCAGCTGCTCGACGAGGGCTGCGCGTCCGTCGACCAGGTCGCGGCGATCCTCACCGCCGCCGTCGACGAGGGCACGCTCGCGCCGGAGGACGCCCGCGAGGAGGCCGAGAAGATCAAGGAGACGGCCGACGAGCTGGCCGAGGAGGTCGAGGACGGCGCCAAGAAGGGCGGCTGAGCGGCGCAGGTCGCCTTGCTAGGTTGACGCGCGTGAGCGACGCCGCGCGCCGGGCCGTGTGCCCCGGCTCCTACGACCCCGTGACCCACGGGCACCTCGACATCGTCGTCCGCGCCGCGGCCCTGTACGACGAGGTCGTCGTCGCGGTGCTGCACAACCCGGCCAAGCAGGGCGTCTTCGCCGTGGCCGAGCGGGTCGCGCTCGTCGAGTCCGCGGTGGCCGCCGCCGGGCTCGAGGACACCGTCTCGGTGCAGGCCTTCGCGGACCGGTTGCTCGTCGACGTGTGCCGCGAGGTCGGGGCGGCCGCCGTCGTCAAGGGCCTGCGCGGCGGCACCGACCTCGACTACGAGCTGCCGATGGCGCTGATGAACCGCCACCTCACCGGCGTCGAGACGGTGTTCCTGCCCGGCGAGCCCTCGCTCTCGCACGTCTCCAGCTCGCTGGTCAAGGAGGTCGTCCGCTACGGCGGCGACGTCACCGGGCTCGTCCCCGACGAGGTCCGCGACGCCCTGCTCGCGAGGCTGCGTGACGACCACTGAGGCACGGCCGGCGGCCCGGCGGGTGCACGACGGCCGTCGCCAGCGTCCCGGGTTCCGGCCGGACATCGAGGGCCTGCGCGCCGTCGCCGTCCTCGCGGTCCTCACCTACCACGCGGGGCTGCCCGTGGCCGCCGGCTTCGTCGGCGTCGACGTCTTCTTCGTCATCTCCGGCTTCCTCATCACCTCGCTGCTGCTCGTCGAGCTCGCCCGCACCGGGACGATCTCGTGGGTCCGCTTCCTCGGGCGCCGGGTCCGCCGCCTGCTGCCGGCGGCCGTGCTCGTCCTCGCCGTCGTCTCGCTCTGGTCCTTCCTCGTCGTCCCGGGGGAGCGGCGCCAGTCCATCGCGCACGACGTCATGGCGTCCGCCACGTACGTCGTCAACTGGGTGCTCGCGGGCCGGGAGGTCGACTACCTGGCGTCCGACGCGCGCCCCTCGCCCGTGCAGCACTACTGGTCGCTCTCGGTGGAGGAGCAGTTCTACCTCGTCTGGCCGCTGCTGCTGCTCGCCGTCGCCGTGCTCGCGCGCCGGCTCGGCCGGCGCCCGGACCGGCGCACGGTCGCGGTCGTCCTCGGCGTGCTCGTCCTCGCGTCCTTCGCCTGGTCGGTCTACGCCTCGCACGTCTCGCCCGCCGCCTCGTTCTTCACGACGACGACGCGGGTCTGGGAGCTCGGGGTCGGGGCGCTGCTCGCCGTCTGGGTGACCGGCCGCGACCATCCCGGCCGCCCGCCGTGGTGGACGGCCGTGCTCGGCTGGCTCGGGCTGGTCGCCGTCGTCGTCGTCGCGGTCCGGCTGCCGACCGGCATCGAGTGGCCGAGCGCCTGGGCGCTGCTGCCGACGCTGCCGACCGCTCTCGTCATCTGGGCCGGCTGGCACGGCTCGCGGTGGGGACCGGTGCGGCTGCTCGGCACCCGGCCGATGGTGTGGCTCGGCGGCATGTCCTACTCGGTGTACCTGTGGCACTGGCCGGTCCTCGTCCTCGGCGGGTGGACCTACGAGTACCTCGTCGGCGAGCCCATGCCGACCTGGGTCCGGCTCTCCGTCGCGCTGGCCTCGCTCTGGCCGGCCTGGATCTCCTGGCGGTACGTCGAGGGACCCATCCACCACGGCACCTTCCTGCGCGGGCGCCCGCGGGTGCTGGTGGCCTCCGGGCTGCTGCTCTCGCTCGTCGGGGTGGCGGTCGCCCTCCCGCTGCTGCCCCTGCGCTCGCCGTTCGTCACCTCGCCCGAGGACGGCGCGAGGCCGTCGGTCGACCGGCTCGGCGCCGCGACCGTCGTGCGCGGCCGGGCCGTCGCCGACGAGGTCGACCCCGGCTGGGTGACCCCCGACCCGCTGCTCGCCGGCAAGGACCGCCCGGACGCCGACGTCGACCGCTGCCAGGTGCCGCACGCGGCCACCGACCCGGTCGAGTGCGTCTTCGGCGACCCCTCCGGGGCGACGACGGTGGCGCTCGTCGGCGACTCCAAGGCCATGCAGTGGCTGCCCGCCCTCCAGCAGCGCGCCGACGACGAGGGCTGGCGGGTCGTCACCTACGGCAAGTCCGCCTGCGCCTTCGCCGACGCCCCGGCCACCGAGGGCGGGCGCGCCTACCCCGAGTGCGACGCCTGGAACGCCGCCGTCGTCGACCGGCTCCGGGCCGACCCGCCGGACGTCGTCGTCACCTCCGGGGTGGCCCGCGGCGCCTGGGACGGGCGCGGCGCCGACGAGGGGATGCTGGCCGCCGGGTACGCCCGGACCTGGTCGGCGCTCGCCGACGCCGACGTGCCCGTCGTCGTCGTCGGGGACAGCCCGGCCTCGCCCGACGACCTCGACGTGTGCGCGGCCTGGCACCCCGACGAGCTCGAGCAGTGCACCTTCCCCGCCGGCCCGGCCGTCGCGGACAGCGGCCTGCCCGTGCAGCGCGAGGCCATCGACCTCGTCGACAGCGACCGGGTGCGACTGCTCGACCTCACCCCGTGGATCTGCCCCGGCGGCGAGTGCCCCGTCGTCATCGGGCACGTCGCGGTCCACCGGGCCGGCGACCACGTGACCGCCACCTATGCCCGCACCCTGGCCCCGCGCTTCGTCGCGGCCCTCGGCGACGCCCGCCCGGCGCCGCCGGAGAACGGCGGCGGCTGAGGTCGCACCGGCCGCACGGGCCGCTCACCTGCGGCTCGGTTTGGGAGGGAGGGACCCGTGCCGGTAACGTTGTCCCTCGGTCTGCGTCCGTGCGGCGCGACCCGTCCCGGATCCGACCTTTCGTGAAAGCCATGTCCCGACTCGACCCCCGTTCCCCGCTCGTGCTCGACACGAAGCTCGTGGGACGTCGGCCGGGGTCGATGCACGAGCTGGAGCGGGAGGCCGGCGCGCCGGACGACCTGGGCACCGACGTCCTCGCGGTCCCGGAGGGCAGCCCCCTCCGGCTCGACCTGCGGATGGAGTCGGTGCTCGAGGGCGTCCTGGTCACCGGGCGGGTCCGTGGCACGGCGACCGGCGCGTGCGTCCGGTGCCTGGACCCGGTGACCGTCGAGGTCGACGGGAGCTTCCAGGAGCTGTTCGTCCACGCCGACCGCCACGACCACCACCGCGAGGTGGGGGACGAGGACGCCGACGAGGAGCGCCTGGTCGAGGACGGTCTCATCGACCTCGACCCGGTGGTCCGGGACACGGTGGTGCCCGCACTGCCGTTCCAGCCGGTCTGCCGGCCGGACTGCCCCGGCCTGTGCTCCGTGTGCGGCCAGCCGCTCGCGGAGGACCCGGAGCACGAGCACGACGAGATCGACCCCCGATGGGCGGCCCTCTCGGCCCTGGCCGAGAACCCGCCGACGACGACAGAGAAGAGGACCTGACGTGGCCGTTCCGAAGCGGAAGATGTCCCGTTCCAACACCCGCTCGCGCCGCGCCAACTGGAAGGCGACCGCGGTCGTCACCACGACCTGCCCGCAGTGCAAGTCGCCCACCCAGCCGCACATGGCGTGCCCGTCGTGCGGTGCCTACAAGGGGCGCCACTACGGCGTCGCCGAGCGCACCGAGCACCAGGGCTGACCCGGGCCCACCGATGGGCAAGGGGTCGGCTTCGCCTGACGATCTGCAACCCCTGCGTCCCGTCACCGAGCTCGGCGACCTCCTCGAGGGGGTCACCGGCGTCGCGGTCGACGAGGCGCTGCTCCGTCGTGCCCTGACGCACCGCTCCTACGCCTACGAGATGGGCGGGCTGCCGCACAACGAGCGGCTGGAGTTCCTCGGCGACTCCGTCCTCGGCCTCGTCGTCACGACGACGCTCTACGAGACCAACCCCGACGAGAGCGAGGGGCAGCTGGCCAAGCTGCGCGCCGCCGTCGTCAACATGCGCGCGCTGGCCGACGTCGGGCGCACCCTCGGCCTCGGCGACCACGTCTTCCTCGGCCGGGGCGAGGAGAGCACCGGTGGCCGCGACAAGGACTCGATCCTCGCCGACACCGTCGAGGCCGTCATCGGTGCCGTCTACTCCGCCTCCGGCATCGAGGCCGCGGGCGAGCTCGTGCACCACCTCGTCGACCCGCTGCTCGCCCAGTCCGCGACGCTCGGCGCCGGCCTGGACTGGAAGACGAGCCTCCAGGAGATCAGCTCCAGGCACGGCCTCGGCTCGCCCGAGTACAGCGTCGCCGAGGACGGCCCCGAGCACGCGAAGTCCTTCGAGGCCGAGGTCGCCGTGGGCGGGCGGGTCCTCGGGCGCGGCACCGGGCGCACGAAGAAGGTCGCCGAGCAGGAGGCCGCGGCGCACGCCTGGGCGGCCATCCGCGAGGCCCACGAGGGGGCGGTGTCCACCGCGGAGCGGCCGTTGGGGGACGGCACGAGGGGTGCCTGAGCTCCCCGAGGTCGAGGTCGTCCGCCGCGGCCTCGCCGACCACGTCGAGGGACGCGTCATCGAGAGCGTCCAGCTGCGCGGGCACCGGGTGGCCCGCCGGCACCTCGCCGGTCCGGACGACCTCGCCGCGCGCCTCACCGGCCGCCGGGTCGTCGCCGTCCGGCGTCGCGGCAAGTACCTGTGGTGGGACCTCGGGGACGATCTCGGGCTGCTGCTGCACCTGGGGATGAGCGGCCAGCTGCTCGTCGAGGAGGCCGCCGCCCCGGACGAGACCCACCTGCACGCCCGCGTCCGCTTCGCCGGCGGTGACCCCGAGCTGCGCTTCGTCGACCAGCGCACCTTCGGCGGACTGGCCCTGTCGGCCCTCGGCCCGGACGGCATCCCCGCGACCATCGCCCACATCGCCCCGGACCCGTTCGAGCCCGCCTTCGACGCCGCCGCCGCCGTCCGCCGGGTCAAGGCCAAGGACAGCGCGATCAAGCGGGTCCTGCTGGACCAGACCGTCGTCTCCGGGATCGGCAACATCTACGCCGACGAGGCCCTGTGGCGGGCCGGGGTGCACGGCGAGCGGCCCGCATCGGCGCTGAGCAAGCCGCGGATCGCCGCCGTCCTGGACGCCGCCACGGAGGTGATGGGGGAGGCCCTCGGCCAGGGCGGGACGAGCTTCGACGCGCTCTACGTCAACGTCAACGGCGCCTCGGGGTACTTCGACCGCTCGCTCGCCGCCTACGGCCAGGCCGGCCGTCCGTGCCCGCGCTGCGGCACCCCGATCCGCCGCGAGCAGTTCATGAACCGCAGCTCCTTCTCCTGCCCGCGCTGCCAGCCACGACCCCGCCGCCGGGTCGCGCTGCGGTGACCACCGTGGCGCGCTCCGGGCCGCGACCGGGGTCGGGGGCCCATGATGGGGACATGACCCCGACGCGGCCCCGCACCGTCGCCGACGTCATGCTCAGCACCCCGAAGACCCACGGCCCCGACGCGACGGCCGGCGACCTGCGCGCCCTCTTCCGCGACGACCACGTGCACGTCGCCCTCGTCGTCGACGCCGGGCGGCTGCTCGCCGTCGTCGACCGCGACGACGTTTGCACGGCCCCGGACGACACGCCGGCGGCCGCGTGCGGCGCCGGGGCGGAGCGGTCGGTGACGCCCGGCGAGGACGTCGAGGTGCTGCGGCGGCGGATGCGCGAGCAGGGCTCACGCCGGTACGCGGTGGTCGACGAGGACGGCATGCTCCTCGGGCTGCTCTGCCTCAAGCGCTCCGGGCGCGGGTTCTGCTCGGACGCCGACGTCGCCGACCGGGCCGCCGAGCGCCGCTGCGCCGGCTGAGGGGGTCCGCCCCGGCCTCGCCCGGGTGGTGTCGGGCGCCGGCGGCTCAGGGCAGGCGGATGAGCTCGAGCTTCACGGCCTTGCCCGTCCGGCGGGTCGACAGCTCCGCGAACGCGTCGCGCACGACGCGCGTGTAGAGGTGCGCGCCCTCGATGCTCGGGTGGATGTCGTCGGACTGGAGCATGCCGCTGGTCCCGTCCAGGGCCTTGTCCCAGTCGGCGACGACGACGTTGTCGTACCCCCGCACCGCCTCGAGCAGCTGCTCGTTGTCCTGCTCGGCGCGGGCGTAGCGGCCGTGCACGGTGACGACGACGACCATCCGGTCCGGGCCGATCTCGCGCAGGGTGCGCCGCAGGGCCGGCGCGTCGGTGCCGAAGTTGGTCCCGAAGGCGAGGACGACCGCGCGGCGCAGGCCCGTGCCGCGGGCGGCGACGAGTCCGGGGGCCTCGCTCCAGCGCCGGTTGGACCGGGCGTCGAGCCGGATCCCGTCGAGCCAGTACTCCAGCGCGTCGCTGGCCCCGACGAGCATCGAGTCGCCGAAGCCGTCGATCTCGCGCCCCTTCGGCATCGACCAGTCGGCGGTGCCGGTGGGCGCCGCCGTCCGTTGCGCGGCCGGTGCGGCGGGTGCGGCCGGGGCGGCCGGGGCCTCGGCCGCGGCGCGGGAGCGCAGCGCGGCCTCCTGCGCCGCCAGCGAGGTCTCGGTGGCGGTCCGGTCCGGGGCGGTGACGAGGACGACGGGGACGGCGACGGCGACGACGGCCACCACCGCCCAGACCACCCGCGCGCGCCGGGTGCCGGCGGTCCGCAGCCGCCGGGTGAGGGCGGCGAAGGCGCCGCCCACCCCGAGGGTGCGGACGGGGGTCTCGACGAAGCGGTAGGACAGGTCGGCCGCGGCGAGGGTGACGAGCACCGCCCAGAGCCGGGAGAGCACGTAGTCACCGCTGCCGGGGGCGAAGGGCAGGTCCCGCCCGACGACGAGCACGACGGGCCAGTGCCACAGGTAGATGCCGTAGCTGCGGGTCCCGAGCCAGCGGGCGAGCGGGACCTCGAGGAGGGCCCGCAGCCGGCCCGGGCGCTCGACGAGGACGAGGACGAGGACCGTCGTCGCGAGCGAGGCGAGGAGGATGCCGCCGCGGAAGGTCCAGGCCGACCGCTCGTCGGCGACGGCGAACAGCGCGAGGAGGGTCAGCAGGGCCGCGCCGCCCACGCCGCGGCGGTGCCGGTCCCAGAGGGCGGGCCGGGCGAGCCGGCCGTCGGGGGTCGTCAGGGCCAGGGCGAGCGCGCTGCCGAGCATGAGGCCGACGGCGTGGGTGTCGGTGCCGTAGTAGACGCGGGTGGGGTACTCCGGGTCGAGGCGCAGGGCCATGAGGCCGGCCGAGAGCACGGCGAGGCCGAGGGCGACCCCGCCGCGGGCGGCGGGGGTGCGCACGGCCCGGACGAGGAGCAGGAGGGCCAGCGGCCACACGAGGTAGAACTGCTCCTCGACGGCGAGCGACCACAGCGGGGCCAGCAGGGTGGGCGAGGTGTGCGCGAAGTAGTCGGTGCCGGCGGCGACCTCGACCCAGTTGGTCGTGAAGGTCAGCGCGCCGAGGACCTGCCGCCCGATGCCGACGAGCAGGTCGGGGTCGGACAGCCGCGCCAGGAGCACCGCGGCCGGCACGACGAGCAGCAGCGGCGGCAGCAGGCGACGCACCCGCCGCCGCCAGAACGCGGGGAGGTCGACCCGGCCGGTCTCGGCGCGCTCGCGCAGCAGGAGGGTCGTGATGACGAAGCCGGAGACGACGAGGAAGACGTCGACGCCGAGGAAACCGCCGGGCAGCCACTGCGGGTCGAGGTGGAAGACGACGACGGCGACGACCGCGAGCCCGCGCAGCCCGTCGAGGCCGGGGAGACGACGTGGGGAGGATGCGGGCGCGTCCGGGCCCGGGCGTCGCGCGGTGGCGACGCCACCTGCGGCCCGCGGGCCGTGCGGCTCCATGGTGCAACCGTAGTGACGGGTGGTGACGGTGGGGTGGAGGCGCGCGGGCGCGGCCGGGGTCGTTCCGGCGTTCGGTTCCGGCACGTCTCGATGATCAGGGCGCCACCGGGGAGGGCCCCGATGCGCAGCCCGATGACGACGTCGGCCACCCCCGGCCGGCCGACGGTCACCCACCTGATGGCCGGGTGGACCTAGGCTGACCGGCGATGTCCACCGACCCGCTCCGCGTCACCGTCCACGTCCGCGGCCGCGTCCAGGGCGTCGGGTTCCGCTGGTGGACCCGCTCCCGGGCCCTGGAGCTCGGGCTCGCCGGCTGGGCCCGCAACACCTCCGACGGCCGGGTCGAGGTCGTCGCCGAGGGGCCGCGAGCGTCGCTCGAGCGGCTCGTCGCGCTGCTGGCCGTTCACCCCGCGCCGGAGGGACGTCCCGGAGAGGTGACGTCGGCGTCCGAGCCGCGCTGGTCCGAGGCCGCGGGGGAGACCGGCTTCCGCGAGCGCTGACCGCCCCCTCCCGCCGACGGGCGGCGCCGTTCGACGACCGACAGTCGCGAAGGACCCCGTGGCCCGGGACCGGAGGGCGGGCGCCCGTGGACCGGAGGCCGGGCCGGGGGGTCAGCGACCGTGGCTTGTGACTCGTGGCCCGGGCGTCGGGGCTCGGGGCCGCGGACCGAAGGCGGGGGCCGTGCATGGGGTGGCAGGGGCCGTCGGCTCGTAATTCGCGGGTCGTGGACCGGACGGCGGGTGCCCGTGGACCGCGGACCAAGGGCCGGGGACCGCGGACCGGACGGCGGGTACCCGTGGACCGGAGGCCGGGCGCCCGTGGACCGGAAGCCGGAAGCCGGAAGCCGGGGGCCGGGGGGCCGTCGACCGCGGACGGAGGCCGGAGGCCGGTGGCCGGGGGGCCGTGGACCGGGGGCTGCTGGCCGTTGATGAAGGACGGGAACCGGAGCAGGGGCCATGGACCGGAGGCCCAGGGTCCGGAGCCGGGGGGCCGTCGACCGTGGAGCGTGGCTGCCGGTTCGCAGCTCGCGGGTTGTGGACCGGGGGCTCGGGCGCGTGGACCAAGGGCCGGGGACCGTGGACCGGACGGCGGGTGCCCTAGAACGGCGGCGTTCCTACGATGACCGGGTGAGCGACATCCCCCCGGACCTGGCTCGGCTGCGGGCGAGCATCGACAACATCGACGCCGCCCTCGTCCACCTGCTCGCGGAGCGGTTCAAGTGCACGCAGGCGGTCGGCGAGCTCAAGGCCCGCTCCGGGCTGCCGGCCGCCGACCCTTCGCGGGAGGAGCGCCAGGTCACCCGGCTGCGGGCGCTCGCCCACGAGTCCGGGCTCGACCCCCAGTTCGCCGAGGCCTTCCTCAACTTCATCATCGCCGAGGTCATCCACCACCACGAGCGCCTCGCCCACGGCGACTCCTGACCCCCCGTCCCGACTTTCCCGCCCCATCCGGCGTGCCCGGGGTTCGCCGGGGAAGACCGGGTACGCGAACCCCCGCTTTTCCGGATGGGGCGGGAAAGTCGGGGTTGGCAAGGGAAGGCCGGGTGCGCGAACCTCCGCTTTCCCGGATGGGGCGGGAAAGTCGGGGTTGGCAAGGGAAGGCCGGGTGCGCGAACCCCCGCTTTCCCGGATGGGGCGGGAAAGTCGGGGTTGGCAAGGGAAGGCCGGGTGCGCGAACCCCCGCTTTCCCGGATGGGGCGGGAAAGTCGGGGCGACGGGGGGAGTCACAGGGGTACCAGGGGTGACGGCAGCCCCAGGGGTCTCACGCACCACGGGAGTGGCGGCGGCGTCCCGGGCGGGTCCGTGCCCCGCGGGTAGCATCGCCCGCGTCCCGACCGGGCCGGGACCGCACCCCCGCAGCCCGGCCGCCACCGCACCCGAGAGACGACGACCCGCCGCATGTTCCTCAAGACGCTGACCCTCAAGGGGTTCAAGTCCTTCGCCTCGGCGACGACGATGCGCCTCGAGCCCGGCATCACGTGCGTCGTCGGCCCGAACGGCTCCGGCAAGTCCAACGTCGTCGACGCCCTCGCCTGGGTCATGGGCGAGCAGGGGGCCAAGAGCCTGCGCGGCGGCAAGATGGAGGACGTCATCTTCGCCGGGACCTCGGGCCGCCCGCCGCTCGGCCGGGCCGAGGTCAGCCTCACCATCGACAACTCCGACGGCGCGCTGCCCATCGACTACACCGAGGTGACGATCACCCGGACGATGTTCCGCGGCGGCGGCTCGGAGTACGCGATCAACGGCACCGGCTGCCGGCTGCTCGACGTCCAGGAGCTGCTCAGCGACTCCGGGCTCGGGCGCGAGATGCACGTCATCGTCGGGCAGGGCCAGCTCGACACCGTGCTGCGCGCCACCCCCGAGGAGCGCCGCGGGTTCATCGAGGAGGCCGCGGGCGTCCTCAAGCACCGGCGCCGCAAGGAGCGCACGCTGCGCAAGCTGGACCAGATGGAGGGCAACCTCACCCGCGTCCAGGACCTCACCGGCGAGATCCGCCGCCAGCTCGGCCCGCTCGGCCGGCAGGCCGAGGCCGCGCGCCGGGCCGCCGTCGTCCAGACCGAGGCCCGCGACGCACGCCTGCGGCTGCTCGCCGACGACCTGGCCTCCCTCACCGCCGTCGTCGAGCAGGAGGTCGCCGACGAGACCGCGCTGCTGGAGCGACGCCGCGCGGTCGAGGAGTCGGTCGGGTCCGCCCGCGCCCGGCTGGCCGAGGTCGAGCAGGCCGCCGCCGAGGCCGCCCCCGAGCTCGGCCGCAGCCAGGAGCGCGTCGTCCGCCTCCAGAGCCTGCGCGACCGGCTGGAGTCGACCGGCTCGGTCGCCGCCGAGCGGGTCCGCCTGCTCTCCCAGGACGAGGTGCACGAGACGACGAGCGGCCGCGACCCCGACGAGCTGCGCGCCCAGGCCGCCCAGGCCCGCGAGGCCGAGGCACTGCTCCAGGCCGAGATCGCCGAGACGACCGAGGCCCTGCAGCAGGCCGTCGCCGCCCGCGAGGAGGCCGAGGTCGCGTCCGCCGCGGAGCAGCAGCGCCTGGCCCGGCTGGCCCGGGCCGCGGCCGACCGGCGCGAGGGCCTGGCGAAGCTGAACGGCCAGGTCGGGGGCCGCCGCAGCCGGATCGAGGCCGGCGAGGCCGAGGTCGGCCGGCTGCGCACCGTCGCCTCAGAGGCCCGCCAGCGCGCCGCCGACTCCGAGCGCGAGTTCGCCGGGCTCGAGGGCGGCATCGCCGACGACGAGGAGGGCGAGGAGGGGCTGGACACGACCTTCGAGGCCGCCGCCGAGCGGCTGGCCGAGGTCGAGGCCGAGATCGTCTCGCTGCAGGGCCAGGAGCGCGACGCCGAGCGGGACCGCGCGTCGGCCCAGGCCCGGCTCGGGGCGCTGGAGATGAGCCTGCGCCGCAAGGACGGCGCCGCGACGCTGCTCGAGGCCGCCGACGAGGCGCACGGGGTCATCGGTGCCGTCTCCTCCCTGCTGCACGTCACCGGCGGTCACGAGGCCGCGGTCGCCGCGGCGCTCGGCTGGGCCTCGGAGGCGCTCGCGGTCGGCAGCGCCGGGTCGGCCGCCGCCGCGCTGGCGACCCTGCGCGAGACCGACGGGGGGCGCGCGGCCCTGCTCGTCGGCGAGACCGCCGCGCCGTCACAGCCGCAGGACTGGCCGGCCCTGGACGAGGACGCCGTGTGGGCGCGGGACGTCGTGCAGGCGCCCGCGGAGGTGGCCCCGGCCGTCGAGCAGCTGCTGGAGCGGGTGGCCCTGGTCCCCACGAGCGAGCACGCCCTGGCCCTCGTGGCCCGCCACCCGGGCGTCACCGCGGTGACCGCCGACGGCGACGTGTTCGGTCCCGGCTGGGCCCGCGGCGGGAGCAGCGCGGGGGAGTCCCTGCTCGAGGTGCAGGCCGCGGTCGAGGAGACCCGGGCCGCGCTGGACCAGGCCTCGGCCCGCCTGGAGCGCTCGCGGTTCGCGCTGTCCGCGGCCCAGGAGCGGGAGCAGGGCCTGCGCGGCGACGTCGACGACGCGCTGGAGGCCCTGCACGAGTCCGACGCCCGGATGGCGGCCGTCGCCGAGCGGCTGGGCTCCCTCGGCGCCGCCGTCCGCACGGCCTCCGCCGAGGCCGAGCGGGCCGAGCGGGCCATCGCCCAGGCCGAGGAGCGGCTGGAGGCCGACCGGACCGAGCTCGCCGCGCTCGCCGAGCGGCTGGAGCAGGCCGAGGCCGAGCCCGCCGAGGACCACGCCGAGCCCGCCACCGACGACCGCGACCGCCTGGAGCTCGAGGCGAGCCGGGCCCGCACCGCCGAGACCGAGGTCCGCCTGGCCCTGCGCACGACGGAGGAGCGGGCCCGCTCGCTCGCCGGCCGGGCCGACTCGCTCGAGGGCGCCGCGCGCAACGAGATCGCCGCCCGCGAGCGGCTGCGCGAGCGGCAGGAGCGGCGCCGCCGGGAGGCCGCGGTCGCCGCCGCCGTCCACGAGGCCGCGACCTACGCCGTCCACCGGGTGTCCGACGCGCTGGCCCGGGCCGCCGTCCTGCGCGA
>NZ_SAYU02000076.1 GCF_004025965.2 Phycicoccus flavus
GGACCCGGACGCCGGCAACCTCACGACGTTCGACCCCGTGAAGACCACCGCGCTGCGGGCGACCTTCACGGCCGACTCCAACGGCACGACGAACTCGGCCGTCGGGGCCTCGGAGTGGAAGATCTTCGCCGACACCCCGGTCTCGACCACCCCGGTCCACATCCCGACCACCGTCGGGGTCGTGCCGGAGCTGCCGAAGACCGTCGAGCAGGTCTACTCCGACGGCACCCGTGCCCAGGCCCCGGTCACCTGGCCGACGGTCACGAAGGAGCAGGTCTCCCAGCCCGGCAGAAGTGTCCAGATCAAGGGCATCGTCGCCGGTGGAGCCACCGCCGACCTGACCATCTGGGTCCGCGTGACGAACGCCGTGCAGATCAACACGATCCAGCCGGTCTCGGTCACGACGCTCGTCGGGACCGCGCCACAGCTGCCGACCACCGTCACCGCCGTGTACAACGACGGCTCGCAGGACAGCCGGATCCCCGTCACCTGGGCGAAGGTCGACCCCGCGCAGTACGCCAAGACGGGCACCTTCACCCTCACCGGCACCGTCGAGGGCACCGACAAGACGGCCGAGGCCACGGTCAGCGTCGTCGACGGCTCCGGCGTCCCGCAGGACACCACCGCCCCGGTGGTGACGGTCAAGGACGGCTCCGAGCTCACGGTCGGCCGGGACGGGGTCTACTCGAAGGTCTCCTTCAGGCTCACCGACGACGGCAAGATCGACCGCTACACCCTCAACGGTGTCGAGAACGACGTCGATGACGACGTGTCGGTCGACGTCGACGGGATCGTGCCCGGGCGCCACGGTGCGGTCGAGGGCAAGAACACCCTCGAGGTGTTCGACGTCGCGGGCAACTCCACGACGTTCACCTTCACCCTGCGGTAAGCGCTCGACGCCAGGTGGCCGCGCCGGCGGGGACGAACATCCCTGCCGGCGCGGCCTCGCGTGTGACCCCGGCGGGATGTGCCCGGTCAGCGGTGCGGTCAGGCGTGGCCATGACCCCGGTCGACCGCACCGTCGCGGCGCGACCCGGGACGCGCCCGGTCGCCAGGAGCGCAGCGGCCGCCGGCGTCGGCGTCGGCGGGCTCAGGCCAGGTCGGCCCAGAGCACCCAGTTGCCCTCGTAGTGCCCGCTCTCCAGCGGCGTCCGAGGGTCGCAGGTGATGAGGCGCAGCAGCGGCTCGGGGTTGCCGGCGTCCCAGATGGAGTCGTCGGCCGGGGTCTGCTCCTTGGGCAGCCCGGCCGAGCGGGTGACGACGAAGCGGACCGCCTCGCCGGAGTCGAAGGTGACGGTGACGACGTCGCCGGGGCTCGCCCGCGGCAGCTTCCGGAAGACGTCCGGGCCGGTCTCGGGCGTGCCGACGTGCCCGGCGAGGATCGCCGCCCCCGGCCAGCCCGGCCGCGGCCACCCGGGCTCGTCGTACCAGCCGACGACGCCACCGGGCGGCGACAGCACGCCGTCGGCGTCCAGGCCCTGTGGCCGGACGTCGGCGTCGACGAGGACGGTGCCGCTCGCGGTCTCGACGACGACGCGCGCCGGGTCGCCCTCGGGGTCGGTGACGGACACCACCGACCGCGTCGGCCGCGGGGTGCGCTCCGGGGTCGAGGACGGCGTGGGCGTCGAGGACCGGGTCGACGTCGGGGTGGGTGTGGGCGTGGCCGACGGGCTGACCGGCGGTGTCGTCGCCGACAGTGCTGCCACCGGCTCGGCGGGGCTGCCACAGCCGGCGACCGGGGCGGTCAGCAGCGCCGCGAGCAGCAGCGCGGACGCGGTCGCCCCGCGACGTCGCACCGCCCGGCCCCTGGTCACGTCCGTCAGTGTCGCCGCTCCGGGCGACGCCGCGCGACCAGGGCGCCGAGCAGCAACGCCGTCAGCCCCGCCCCCGCGACGGCCGGCGCGCCGAGTCCGGTCGGTCCGGCCGGGGCGTCGGTCTGGACGAGGACCGGGCGCACCGGGGTCGCCGTCACGGTGACGGCCGGGCTCGCCGTCACCGTCACCTCGGGCGTCGGCGTCACGGTGACCGTGGGCACCGGGGCGGCGGCGGCGACGAAGGTGTCGACGGCCTGGTCCTGCGGGGAGTCCTCCGGGAGGACGCAGTCGACGTAGGTCATGCCCTCCGTGGGCCCGGGGTCTTCGAGGTCCCCCGTCGCGAGGAAGAAGGCGACGGCGACGAGCGTGTACGGGCCGGGCTCGGTCACCTCGACCGGCTCCGGGTCGACGCCCCGCGCCGTCAGCGTCAGCGGGCCCTCGGCGGGGACGGGGGTGGGGTCGACCGACAGCTCGAGGATGTACGGCTGACCGGTCTCGTCGACGATGGTCAGCTGGAGCCCGCTGACGTCGAGGACCGCCACCTCCTGCGCCCGCAGCTCGGCGACGAGCTCGTCGGGGAGGGTGATCTCGCCGGTGTACGGGTCGAGGGAGACGGTGTCGCCGACCTGCACGCGCAGGCTGCCGTCGTCGGCGATCGCGGTGTCCCAGGAGGCGACGGCGTCCCCGCTGCCGGAGACGTCGCCGACGGCGTACTCGCACTGGTAGGTGAGGTCGGCGGAGGCGGCCGAGGCGGGGGCGGCGGCGAGGCCGCCGAGCGCGAGGGCGGCGCAGCAGCCGACGGCGGCGCGCAGGACGGGGACGGAGGGCATCTGCGGGTCCTTCGGGTCGGGGCTCACGCCCGGCGAGGTCGGGCAGGTGCCCGAGCGGATGCTAGGGCGCGGGACGGACGGCGCGCGGGGGATTCGCGGCAACGGTGGCTGTCCGGAGGGGGTTGGCCACCTCGAGGAGCACCTGCGCGTGACAGGGCACCGGCTCACCGCGGTCGTCGACCACGGGACAGAAGCACATGAGGTCGCGGCCGCGGAGCTCGCGGCGCACGTCGTCGACCGTGTAGCCGAGACGGCCGGCCACGAGGTCTTCACGGAAGCGCCGGACCGCCTCGGCGCGGTCCACGCCCGCGGCGGCGTCGACGCGGTGCGGGTTGTGGAAGCGGTGCGGCCGCGCGACCGAGACCGCCCCGGGCGGCTTCCGCCAGCCGGCCCGGCGTCGCTGCTGCACCCGGGTCGGACCCGCCGAGGAGCCGGACCCGGTCACGGCACGACCCTAGCGAGGCGACGCCCCGCCCGCCGGCGCGCCGGCGAGCGGGTCGCGTCCGGCGAGGGCGAGCAGCCGCTGCAGGGGCGTGGCGTCGTCGGGGACCGGCCGGACGGGTCCGTAGAGACCCTCCCGGCTCTCCAGCGCGTCCGGCGTCGACATCGCCTCGGCGAACCGCGTGCAGATCTCGACGTCCCGCGTGGCGGCCGAGAACTGCTGGTCCGTGGCCACCGCGAGGTCCCACCCGTGCAGCACCAGCTCGTCCAGCACGACGACGGCCAGCTCGGCGGACGGCATCGTCATCCCGCCCGCCTCGGCCTCGCCCTCCCAGGCCGCGGGCTCGCGCCAGGCGGCGACGAGGTCGTCGAGGTCGCGGTCGAGACGGACGCGCCAGTCCTCGGGGAGGGCCGTCGGCGGGGCGCCGCCGGCGGTCTCGTGCCGGGCGGTCGCCGTGAAGGCGCGGGTCAGGCCGCAGAGATGGGCGAGGAGGTCGCGCACCGTCCACCCGGCACACGGGGTCGGGCCGTCCAGCCGGTCGTCCTCCACCGACGCCGCGAGGCGACGCACCTCGGCCGCGGCGTCGTCGAGGCCGAACGGGACGCCGTTGTCACTGTCGGCGATGTCGTCGCCGGCGGCGTACGCGAGGAGCCGTTCCGCGACCTGCTCGGGCCGGCTCTTGGCCACGAGGTGCCCCCCGGGCAGCACGTCGGCGTCGAGACCGAGCCGCTGCCTGGCGACACGGACCTGGAAGGGGGCCGGGAACATGCGGTCGTCGGCCCCGACGAGCACGTGGGTGGGGACCTGCGGCCAGGCGTCGAACGTGCACGGCTGGCCGAAGGGCGTCTCGGCGGGCTCGCGGTCGCCCTCGGCCATGCCGGCGCGGACCTCCTCGGGCACGTCGTGGAGGAACACCTCGTCGACGTCGAAGCCGCCGGTCCGTCCGGCCGCGCGGTCCGCCTCCTGCCTCGCCGCCTCCGCGCCGGTCGCCTCGCCCCACTGCGCGGGGGTCTCGCCCGGCAGCGGCACCATCGCGTTGACGAGCACGATGCGCGCCACCTGGTCGAGGCGGCTCACCATCGGCGCGGTGAACCCGCCCATCGACTGCGCGACGAGCACGACGTCGCGGTGCTCCCCGATCGCCTCGTCGACGAGGGCGGCGTACTCCGGCAGGCCGAGCCGGGGGTCGTCGCCGGCGATGTCCACCGGGACGGCGGTGTGCCCCGCGGCCCGCAGGAGCGCGCTCACCTCGCGCCAGTAGACCTCGGCGGCGCCACCGGCCCCGGGGATCAGGACGAACGTCGTCATCGTCGGCTCCTTCGCTGTCACGGTCTAGTGGTCCTAAACTAGGATCAATAGTCCTGATGTGCAACTGGTGGTCCGGAACGGGGACTAGGCTGGGCGGTGTGGAGAACGGCCGACGGTCCTACGCGGACCCGTGCGGGGTGGCCCGGGCCCTCGACGCCGTGGGCGAGCGCTGGGCGCTGCTCGTGGTCCGCGAGCTGAGCCTCGGGCCCCGGCGGTTCGGTCAGCTCCGGAGGGGCCTGCCCGACGTCAGCCCCAACGTCCTCTCGCAGCGGCTGCGCGAGCTCGAGGCCGCGGGGGTCGTCCGCCGCTTCGAGCCCGACCCGCTCGCCACCGGCGCCGCCTACGCCCTGACCGAGCGCGGCACCGCCCTCGACCCCGTGCTGCAGGCGCTGGGCCGCTGGGGCGCCGCCGAGCCCCCGGTGGCCACGCGGGAGATGAGCCCCGTCTCCTTCGTGCGGATGCTGCGGGTGCTGGTGCGCCCCGACGCCCGGGACGGCGACTGGGCCCTGGTCCTCGGCGGCGAGCCGTTCGCCCTGCGTGTCCGTGGCGGTGCCGCCGAGGTCACGCGGGGCCGACCGGAGCACCCCACGGCGGTCCTCACCGGCGACGTGGGCCCGGTCCGGCGGCTGCTCGAGGGCGAGGCGCTCGGCGATCTCGAGGGGGAGGGCGTCCTCGTGGTCGAGGGCGACCGGCGGGCCGCCCGCCGGCTGCCGTCGCTGTTCCGCGTCCCCCCGGGCGGCCTGCACTGACCCCGACGGGACCGCGGCCGGTCACCCGGCGGCCCGGGGTCCGCCCGTGGCCCGGCACGGGCCGCCGTCAGGCGCGCAGCAGCCGGGCGAGGATGTCGGGCATCGTCCAGTTGAGACGGCCCAGGGCGGCGACGAGGGCGGGCGCCAGGAGGCTGCGGACGACGACGGCGTCGATGGCGATCCCCAGCGCCAGGGTGGTGGCGAGGATCTTCACGTCGACCGTCGGGACCGTCGACAGGGCGACGAAGGCGAGGAAGAGGATGAGGGCGGCCGAGGTCACGAGTCGCCCGGTGTGGGCGATCCCGTCGACGACCGCCCGGTCGGTGTCGCCGTGGGCGTCGTACGCCTCGCGCATCCGCGCGAGGATGAAGACCTCGTAGTCCATCGAGAGCCCGAAGAGGAACGCGAACCCCGCGATGGGCACCCAGGTGGTGACGACTCCGGTGGCGGTCTGGTCGAAGAGCAGCCGGGTCCCCCAGCCGTCCTGCCAGACCAGGACGGTCACGCCGTAGGCCGCCGCGACGGACAGCACGTTGAGCACGAGCGCCTTGACCGGCAGCCACACCGAGCGCAGGGCGCGGGCGAGGAGCAGGAAGGTCACGACGACGACCCCGCCGAGGATCCAGGGCGCGTCCCGGTAGACGGCGAGGACGAAGTCGGCGTCCTCCGCGGGGCTGCCGCCGACCCGTGCGTCGTGCTGCGCGGCCCAGGCGCGCAGCCGGTCCAGCGTCGCGCGGCCGGCATCGCTCGACGGGTCGGCGGCCGACCACACCTGCACCAGCCGGTCCCCGCCGGCGGTCCATCCGTCGCCGGTCGGCGAGACCGCGCCGGCGACGCCCTCGAGCGCCCGGATCCGGCCCAGGTCGGCCTCGGCGTCCGCGGCGTCGACGAGGATCTCGCTCGGCCGCAGGGCGCCGACCGGGACCCCCCCGTCGACCGCGGCCGAGACGGCGGTCGAGGCCGGGCTCCCGGAGCGGAGCCCGGAGAGCTGGGGTGAGCCCAGGGTCAGCCCCAGGGACGGCAGGGCGAGCGCGAGGAGCAGGGCGCCGGAGCCGACGATCGTGAGGACGCGGTGGCGCAGCACGGTGCCCGCCACGGCCGCCCACCTCCGGCTGCGGGTGCGGGCCCGACGGCGGTGCGGCCACAGCATCCGTGGCCCGAGCGTGTCGAGCAGGACCGGCAGCAGCGACAGGCTGGTCGCGACGCTGAACAGCGGGATGAGGAGCCCGCCCAGCCCGATGCTCCGGAGGAACGGCAGCGGGACCAGGACGAGGGCGGCGAGGGAGACCGCGACGGTCGTGCCGCTGAAGACCACCGCGCGCCCGGACGTGGCCATCGCGGTCCGGACGGCCTCCCGGTCCTCGGCCCCGTCCTCGCGCTCCTCCCGCCACCGGGTGACGACGAGCAGGGTGTAGTCGATGGCCACCCCGAGCCCGATGAGCGCGACGAGGTACTGGACGACGAAGGACACGTCGGTGACCCCGGTCAGGCCCAGCAGCGCGAGGAAGGTGCCGAGGATCGAGACGGCCGCGACGAGCAGCGGGACCCCGGCGAGCAGCGAGCCGAAGACGAGGGCGAGGACGACGAGCGCTCCGGCGCCACCGAGCAGGACCTCGACCAGCACCCCGCGGTCACCGCCCGAGCCCTCGGTCAGCTGGGTGAAGCCGGTGAGGGTGGCGTCCACGCCGCCGTCCCGGGCCTCGGCCGCCAGTCGCTGCAGGGCCGGCAGGCTCGCCGCGTACGGCTCCGGGCCGGGGGTGACCGGAGGGCTGACGACGACGACGGACACCGAGCCGTCGCGCGTCGTCAGGGACGCGGCGCCGGCGTCCTCGGCGGTGACCGTCCGGGTGCCCGGGACCGCTCGCCGCACCTGCCGCGCGACCCGGGCGGCCGACCCCTCCGCGTCCGCGCCCCGCACGACGAGCAGCAGGGGGTCGTCGGCGCCCCCCGTCCCGAACCGCTCCGTGATGGTCGTGTTCGTCTCGTAGGCCGGGAGGCCGGGCAGGGCGAAGTCGTAGGTCAGCCGCTCGACCGTGCGTGGCGCCGTGACGCCACCGGCCACGGCCACCGCCGCCCACACGACCACGACGAGCAGGCGGTGCCGCAGCACCCAGGCCGTCCAGCGCTCCATGCCTCGCTCCTGCCTCGTCGACGTCATCCCCACCCCTCGACCATAAGTCACCTTATGGTTGGCCGCGAGGGGAGCGCCCGGAGGAGCGTCCGCCGTCTAGGGTCGAGCGATGGAGCACGGCGCATCGGGCGGGCGGAACGCCGCCGGCGGCATCGACCCGGAGACGCTGACCGGCTGGACCCTCGTGCGGACCGGGCGGGCGATGGGGGACCGGTTCCTCCGCCTCTTCGCCGACCACGGCGTCACCAAGCACCAGTTCGGGGTGCTCGTGCGCCTCTCGCGGGAGCCAGGGGTGAGCCAGGCGGCGCTGGCCCGCGAGATCCTCGTGACGCCGCAGAGCGTGGGGCCCATCCTGCGGGAGATGGAGCGGGTCGGGCTGCTCCGCCGAATTGAGCCCGGCACGCCCGGCCGGGCCGTCGCCGTCGAGATCACCCCGGCCGGCCGGCGGACGCTGGCCGTCGTGGGCCCTGCGGTCGCCGAGCTCAACCGTCCCGAGTCGCTCGGTCTCACGGCCGACGAGGCGCGCGACCTCGGCCGACTGCTGCACCGGGTCCACGACCACCTCTCCGGCTGAGCGTCGGCCCGCTGCCGCGGACCGGACGCGGCCCGGGCGTGGTCGGGCCGGGTCCGGAGCCGGCGCGGAGACCGCGACGGACGACGGCCCGCCCCCGACCCTCGCGGCGGCACCGGCCGGTTGCGGTGGTTAGTGAACAGTGGTTCAGTAACCGGATGGCGAGACCCCGGACGGTGACCGACGAGCAGCTGCTCGACGCCGCCGCCCGCGTCCTCATGGCCGGAGGGCCCGACCGGTTCACCCTGGCCGCGGCCGCGGCCGAGGCCGGGGTGTCGGCGGCGACGTTCGTCGGCCGTTTCGGCTCCAAGGAGGCGATCCCGCTGCTGCTGTCCCGGCGCTGGGTCGCCGGCCTCGACGCGGAGCTGGCGGGCTGCGTCGCCGGGACGGAGTCTCCGCTGCAGCGGCTGCGGGAGGTCGCGCTGCAGTCCTACCGGGACCTCGACCACCCCGACACGGCCGCGAACCAGCTGGCCGTGCTTGCCGTCGACCTGCAGCGCGCCGACCTCCGCGAGCTGCTCGACTCCGGGTGGGGGATCGTGCGCCGGCACCTCGCCCGGCACGCGGCGGCCGCCACGACCGCCGGTGAGCTGCACGGCGCTCCGGCCCCGGAGCGCCTGGCCCGCGTCGTGGCCGCGGCGATGGAGGGCGGATGCCTCTCCTGGTCCGTGCGACCCGACGGGCCCCTCGTCGACCGGCTGGCGGCCGACCTCGACACCATCCTTGACCCGTACACCCGGAAGGACGCCCCATGACGACCACCCCGAGCACCGCGACCCCCCTCGCCGGACGCGTCGCCCTCGTCGCGGGAGCCACCCGCGGAGCCGGCCGCGCCATCGCCGTCGAGCTCGCCCGGTCGGGCGCGTTCGTCGTCGCCACCGGGCGGAGCAGCCGGTCCACGGGACCGTCCGAGATCGGCCGTCGGGAGACGGTCGAGGAGACCGGCGACCTGCTCGCCGAGGTGGGGGAGGGGCGGGCCCGCGTCGTCGACCACGAGGACCCCGAGGCCGTCGCCTCCCTCGTCGCGGACATCGAGGCGGAGCACGGACGACTCGACGTCCTCGTCAACAGCGTCTTCGGCGGCGACCGCTACGCCCAGTTCGACAAGAAACTGTGGGAGCACGACCTCGCCGGGGGCCTGCGGATGCTGCGGATGGGTCTCGACACCCACCTGGTCACGTGCGCCCGGGCCATCCCCCTCATGCTGCGGACCGGGGGCGGGACGGTGCTCGAGATGACCGACGGCACCTCGGCCTTCAACGCCCGCTACCGCCACGGCGTCGGTTTCTACTACGACTTCGTCAAGGCCGGCGTCGACCGCATCGTCACGAGCCTGACTGCCGAGCTCGACGGTCTCCCGGTCACGGCCCTCGGCGTCACGCCGGGGTGGCTCCGCTCCGAGACGATGCTCGAGAACTTCGGGGTGACGGAGGAGACGTGGCGGGAGGCGACGACCGGGACGCCCGGGTTCGCGATCTCCGAGTCGCCGGCCTACGTGGCCCGCGGCGTGGCGGCGCTGTGCGGCGACGACGACGTCGCGCGGTTCGCCGGGCGCGTGCTCACCGCCCGCGAGCTGTCCGACGCCTACGGGGTCACCGACGCCGACGGGTCGCGGCCGGACGCCTGGGGGTACATCGAGACCCACGGCATCGAGGAGCAGAGCGGGACCGACGTCGAGCGCTTCCGCTGAGCCGGCCGGCCGTCGCCCTCAACTCGCCCGGGACCGAGGGCGGGACCGGACGGCCCGCACCCGGTGACGGGTGGCGGCGCGCGGTCCACCGCGAGGTCCTCGTCCCGGCACGCTCCCAGACCCGGTGACGGGTGGCGGCGCGCGGTCCACCGCGAGGTCCCGGTCCCGGCACGCTCCCGGACCCGGTGACGGGTGGCGGCGCAGTCCGCGGGAAGGTCCTTCTCTCGGGGCGCTCCCGGACCCGACGCATCCCCTCCCCCCGCGGACGCGTGGGCGCGCGCCGTCCCGCGCCGAGGTGAGGCCGTCCCGTGCCATCCCTTGCGGGCTGCTGTCGGCGCCGGGATGCTTCGACGATGGACGCCCCGAGCACCCCGTCGCCCACGCACCCGGCCGACCGCACCGGCACGGTCCCCATCGGGGACCACGGCTTCCTCAGCGACGGCGAGGTCTCCGCGCTGCTGTCGCCCGGCGGCTCCGTGGACTGGATGTGCGTGCCGCGCTTCGACTCCCCGAGCGTGTTCGGCGCGATCCTCGGCAAGCGGGCCGGCCGGTTCAAGATCGGTCCGGTGGACGTCGCCGTGCCCGCCGACCGCCGGTACCTGCCGGGGACGATGGTCCTGGAGACCAGCTGGGGCACCCCGACGGGATGGATGATCGTGCGCGACGTCCTGCTCGTCGGGCCGTGGCACCACGAGGCCGACCGGTCGGCGACGTACTCGCGCACCCCGACCGACTACGAGGCCGAGCACATCCTGCTGCGCACCATCCGGTGCGTCACCGGTGAGGTGCAGACCGTCATGGACTGCGAGCCGGTGCTCGACTACGGCCGGGCGCCGGTCCGGTGGAGCTACACCGGCGAGAGCTACCACCAGGGGCAGGCGGAGGCCGAGGGGTCCGACGTCCGGCTCGTCCTCACGACCGACATGATGCTCGGCTTCGAGGGCGGCCAGGCGAGCAGCCGCACCCTGCTCAAGGCCGGTGACACCCGGTTCGTCGCGCTGTCCTGGGGTGGCGCCGTGCCGCCGACGACGTACGAGGAGGCGTACGCCAAGCAGGTGTGGACCGCCCACCACTGGCAGCACTGGCTGGGGCGCGGGCGCTTCCCGGACCACCCGTGGCGCAGCTACCTGCAGCGCAGCGCGCTGACCCTCAAGGGCCTCACCTACGCCCCCACGGGGGCGGTCGTCGCGGCCGGCAGCACGTCGCTGCCCGAGACCCCCGGGGGCACCCGCAACTACGACTACCGGTTCAGCTGGATCCGGGACTCGACCTTCGCCCTGTGGGGCATGTTCTCGCTGGGGTTCGACTGGGAGGCCGTCGACTTCTTCTCCTTCATCGCCGACCTCGCCGAGCGGGACAGCGACCTGCAGATCATGTACGGCATCGGCGGGGAGAAGGACCTCGTCGAGGAGGAGCTGGACCACCTGCCCGGGTACGCCGGGTCGCGGCCGGTGCGGATCGGGAACGCCGCCTACGCCCAGCGCCAGCACGACGTGTGGGGCGCGCTGCTGGACTCGCTGTACCTGCACAGCCGGTCGGTCGACCACCTCGACAACCGGATCTGGCCGATCCTGGACACCCAGGTCACCAAGGCGCTGCAGCACTGGCAGGAGCCGGACGCCGGCATCTGGGAGGTCCGCGGCGAGCTCAAGCACTTCACCTCCTCGAAGATCATGTGCTGGGTCGCGGTCGACCGCGGCGCCAAGCTGGCCCGGATGACCGGGGAGACCGCGAAGGCCGACGAGTGGGAACGCGCCGCGCAGGAGATCAAGGACGACATCCTCGAGCACGGCGTCGACGACCGGGGCGTCCTCACCCAGTACTACGGCGGCACGGCGCTGGACGCCTCGCTGCTGCTGGCCCCGCTCGTGCGGTTCCTGCCGCCCGACGACCCGCGTATCCGGGCCACCGTCCTCGCCATCCGCAAGGAGCTGACCGTCGACGGGCTCGTCCTGCGCTACAAGGTCGAGGAGACCGACGACGGCTTCAGCGGCGAGGAGGGCACGTTCACCATCTGCTCGTTCTGGCTCGTCTCGGCGCTGTGCGAGATCGGCGAGGTGAAGAAGGCGCGCAAGCTGTGCGCCAAGCTGCTGTCCTTCGCCGGCCCGCTCGAGCTCTACGGGGAGGAGATCGACCCGCACAGCGGCCAGCACCTCGGCAACTTCCCGCAGGCGTTCACCCACCTCGCCCTCATCAACGCGGTGCTCCACGTCATCCGGCTCGAGTCGGCCGGCGAGGCGCCGCCGGACGGGGACGCGACCTGACGTCGGAGGACGCCCGTCCGGCGAGGCTCCGCCGGACGGGGACGCGGACTGACGTCGGAGGACGCCCGCCGGCGCTTGACACCCCGGAACGTCACCGAGACCGTGGTGACGAACCGGGGGCCTCGGTGACATTTCGGGGTGTGGACGCCCGCCGGCGCTCGACACCCCGGAACGTCACCGAGACCGCACTTACGAACCGGGGGGTCGGTGACATTTCGGGGTGTGGACGCCCGCCGGCGCTCGACACCCCGGAACGTCACCGAGACCGCACTTACGAACCGGGGGCTCGGTGACATTTCGGGGTGACCCCGAAATGTCCGCCGGCCGGCGGGGGGAGGGGTGGTGGGCGCGAAGACGGTGACTGCGCCCGGCGCCGTGTGGTACCCATCCGGTATGGGCCACACCGCGACGGAGCGGGAGGCGCCGGCACCGGCGCCGATGGTGCTCGTCGTCGACGACGACGCCGCCATCCGCACGGTCGTGCGCTGGCAGCTCGACGACGCCGGCTTCCGGGTCCTCGAGGCCGACGACGGCCCCACCGCCCTGCGCCGGATCCGCGACGACCACCCGGTGCTCGTCGTCCTCGACCTGTCGCTGCCGGGGCTGGGCGGCCTCGACGTGCTGCGCTCGGTCCGCGACGGGCGCGCCGGGCGCTCGGACACCCCGGTCATCGTCCTGTCCGGCCGCAACGGCGAGACCGACCGCATCGTCGGGCTCGACCTCGGCGCCGACGACTACCTCGTCAAGCCCTTCTCGCCCGGCGAGCTCGTCGCCCGGATCCGCTCGGTGCTGCGGCGCAGCTCGCCCGAGCTCACCGGCGACGCCGTCGTCGTCGGCCCGCTGCGGGTCGAGCCGAGCAGCAGGCAGGTGTCGGTCGACGGACGCGACGTCGAGCTGACGCCCAAGGAGTTCGACCTCGTCGCCTTCCTCGCCACCCACCCGCGCCGGGTCTTCACCCGCGCCCAGCTGCTCGACCGGGTCTGGAACTCCTCCTCGGAGTGGCTCGGCGAGGCCACCGTCACCGAGCACGTGCACCGCCTGCGGCTCAAGCTCGAGGCCGACCCCGCCCGCCCGCGGCTGCTGCGCACCGTCCGCGGCGTCGGCTACCAGCTGAGCGACCCGTCGTGACCGCCGCCCCGCGCCCGCCCGCCGTCCTCCCGTCCGGGTCGGCCGGGACCGCCGCGCCGGGGCTGGACGCCGACGACGTGCAGCGGCTGCTCGACCGCCAGACCGAGGTGCTCGAGCTCATCGCCGCCGCCGCGCCGCTGCGCCGGGTGCTCGACCTGCTGCTGGGCGCGCTCGAGGGGCTCATGCCCGGGGCGTCCTGCTCGGTGCTGCTGCTGGACCGCACGCGCGGCACGCTGCACCACGGCGCCGCCCCCAGCCTGCCCGCCACGTACTGCGCCGCCATCGACGGCATGGCGATCGGCGAGGGCGCGGGGTCCTGCGGCACGGCCGCCGCGCTGGACGTCGCCGTCGTCGCCCGGGACGTGCGCAGCGACCCGCGGTGGACCGACTACCGCCACCTCGCGGAGTCCGCGGGCCTGCGCGCCTGCTGGTCGACGCCGATCGAGGGCCGCGACGGCCGGCCCGTCGGCACCTTCGCCGTCTACCACGGCCGACCGCACCGCCCGAGCCACCGCGAGCAGCTGCTCGTCGACCGCTTCACCCACCTGGCGTCGGTGGCCATCGACCACGCCGGTGTGCTCGGTGCCCTCGTCGAGAGCGAGGGGCGGTTCCGGCGGACCTTCGACGACAACGCGCTCGGCATGGCCATCGTCGGCCCGGACCGGGTGGTCGCCCGCAGCAACACGGCCCTGAGCGCCCTCGTCGGCGGCGGCGACGACCTCGTCGGCCGGCCCCTGGGCGAGGTCCTCGCGCCGGTCCGCGGGACGCTCGGCTCCCGGCTCGACGACCTCGACGCCGACGCGCTGGGCATCACCCACCCCGCGCCGCTGGTCTTCGAGGGACGGGTGCTGCGGGAGGGCGGTCAGGACGTCGAGGCCGAGGTCACCGTCTCCCTGCTCCCCGGGCAGGACGGTGGGGCGGCGCAGTACGTCGTCAACGTCTTCGACCTCACCGAGCGACGGGCGGCCGACCGGGACCGGCGGGCCCGCCTCGCCGCCGAGACCGCGCGCCGCACCGCCGAGGAGCACGCGCACGCCAGGTCCGAGATGCTCGCGGCCGTCGGGCACGAGGCGCGCACCCCGATGCAGGCGATCGTCGGGTTCGCCGAGCTGCTCGGCACGATGGACCTCGACGAGGCACGCCGCCGCGAGGCGCTCGGCCACATCGGCGCCGCCGCCGGGCACGTCATGGACCTGCTGACCGACGTCCTCGACCTCAGCCGCCTCGAGGCCGGAGCCCTGCCGCTCGCCCTCGAGCCGGTCTGCCTGTCCGAGGTCGTCGACGAGGTGTTCGCCCTGCTGTCCCGCGCCGCCGACGGGCGCGGGACGCGGCTGTCGCACGACCTCGGGGACGACGTCGTGCGCGCCGACCGGCGACGGCTGCGCCAGGTGCTGCTCAATCTCGTCGGCAACGCGGTGCGGCACGGCCGGCCCGGCGGTCGGGTGCGGGTGCGCTCCTGGGCCGCGCCCGACGCCGGCGCGCTGTGCGTCGCGGTCGAGGACGACGGGCCGGGCATGCCGCCCGACTTCCTGCCGCACGCCTTCACCTCCTTCGCCCGGGCCCGGTCGGGGCCCGCCACCGCGCTAGGGTGCGACGCCGCGGAGGAGGGGACGGGGCTGGGGCTCGGGCTGGCCCTCGGGCTCATGGCCGCGATGGGCGGGGACCTCTCGGTCGCCTCGTCGGGTCCGGACGGGACCTCGATGGTCCTGCGCGTCCCCCGCGCCCCCGGCCGACGGGGCCGCTGACGGTCCGCCGGGCGGTCCCCTGGCGGCGCGCCGCCACCCGTCCCGGCCGGGCCTGCTGCTCCTCGTGGCGACCCCGGTCCCGGCGTGGTCGACGACCGGCGCCCCTCGCGGCGGCTGCCGCGCGCGCACGGACCCGGCTACCCGGCCGCCCGGCGGGCGAGGACCTCCGCACCGGAGGCGTCGAGCAGGACGTCCTCACCCGGCCCCTGCCCGGCGGCCGCGAGCTCGTCGACGGAGGGGACGTCCAGCGCGGTGGCGCCCTCGCCGTCGTCCGGCGCCAGGAGCGTCACCGTGCCGTCGTCGTCGACCCGGGCGACGAGCCCCCCGTCGCCCGCCGTGCCGGACACCTCGGGCGCGTAGGCGAACACGGGCGAGGCGTCGTCGACGAGGACGAGCACCGTCCCCAGGTCGGCGAGCCCGCGACGCGCGTCGTCCAGCGACACCTCGGGGCCGAAGGAGAAGCCGACGCGTTCGTCCGCGCGCAGCGGGCGACCGGCGACGACGCGGTCGACCTCCAGGGTGGCGTGGACGGTGCGCCACTCCGCGTCGGGACTGTCGAAGGGGATGGCGACGCCGCCGGGGGAGTCCGCGGCGGCGTACGCGCGCCCCGGCTCGACCTCGGTGAACCGCCCGACGACGACCGAGGACGAGAACGTCCACTCCAGGCCCTCGCCCATCCGGTAGGTGCGGTTCGGCAGCAGGTCGACGAGCGAGTCGTACGGCCGCACCGCCCCCGCGCCCTGGCCCCGTCCGCGCAGCTCCTCGAGCACCGGGTCGCCGCCGAGCCCGCACCCGCCGAGCAGGACGAGCGCGGCGACCAGGAGGACGACGCCGCTGGCTTGCCCCGCCCCGACCGTCCGCCCCGTCGCCCGCATGACGGCACGGTAGTCCCGAGCGAGGACAGCCGTCCCGCGGTTGGACCCACGCGCCGGGGCGGACCTCAGGCGGAGTCGCTCGCCGCCCACCCGGTGACCTTGACGATCCGGCACACGAGCACCCGGTGGAACGGCTTGTCGGCGTACTGCGGAACCGTCGACGCCAGCCGGTCGGCGAGGTCGTCGGTGACGAGCGGCGGGGGGTGCGGGACGTGCCGCAGCTCGGCGCGCACCCACCACAGGCGCGTCCAGTCCTCGGCGTCCCAGTGCTCGAGCAGCAGGGTGCCGCGTGGGTCGGCGTCGAGGTTGTCCTCGCGCTGCAGGCGGGAGCGGGACTTCGGCTTCACCGAGTCGACGGGCACGCCGAGGTGGCCGTCGTCGCTGACGGCGTAGACGACGGGCTGCGGGTCCGGCCCGCGCTCGGGGTGGAGGGTGCACAGGACCGCGTGGACGTGGGCGTCCAGCCGGGTCCTGGCCTGGTCGGCGTTCAACCTCATCGCGGTGCTCCCGACGCTCGCGGGACGTGGCTCCGTCGTCCCTGCGCTGCGGCCAACCTAGGGCGCCCACATCACCGTGCGCTCAACGCGGGCGGGTCCGCCTTGACGGTCCGGGCGGTGCCGGAGATGTTGGCGGCATGAACCTCGCGACGTGGGTGGAGCGCAACGGCCGGCGCCTCGCGGACCGGCCGGCCGTCGCGGACGGCGACCGGGTGCACGCGACGTGGTCCGGGCTCGCGTCGCGGGTGGCGTCGGTCGCGGGCGGGATGCGCGAGCGGCTCGGGCTGGAGGCGGGCGACCGGGTCGCGATCGTCATGCGCAACCGGCCGGAGTACCTCGAGGCGCAGTTCGCGGCGTGGCACGCCGGGCTCGTCGCCGTCCCCGTCAACGCCCGCCTGCACCGGGACGAGATCGCGTACATCCTGCGGCACAGCGGCAGCGCCGTCGTCGTCACCGACGGCGAGCACGAGGACGACGTCGCGCCGCTCGTCGACGTCGTGGAGTCGCTGCGCACCGTCGTGCTCGCGCCGGGGCCGGACTGGGACGACCTGCTCGCTTCCGACCCCTCGCCCCTGGTCGACCGGGACGCCGACGACCCCGCGTGGCTCTTCTACACCAGCGGCACGACCGGCCGGCCGAAGGGCGCGACGCTGACCCACGGGAACCTGCTGGCCGCCTCGCTCAGCTACTACGCCGACATCGACGCCGTCGCCGCCACCGACAGCGTCCTGCACGCCGCGCCGCTGTCGCACGGGTCGGGGCTGTACGGCCTGCCGCACGTCGCCAAGGGCGCGGTGAGCGTCATGCCGGGCCCGGGGGTGCTCGACGGCGCGGGGCTGCTGCGGTACCTCGAGCGCTGGCCGGGGCTGTCGTTCTTCGCCGCGCCGATCATGGTCAAGCGGCTGGCCGCCGACCCCGCGCTGGCCGGCGCCAACCTCACCGGCCTCAAGACGATCATCTACGGCGGCGCGCCGATGTACCTCACCGACCTCGAGGCCGCGCTGAAGACCTTCGGGCCGCGGCTCGCGCAGATCTACGGCCAGGGCGAGACACCGATGACGATCACCGGGCTCGCCAAGGCCGACCACGTGGACCGCGGCGACCCGCGGTGGCACGAGCACCTGCAGACCGTCGGCTGGACCCGCACCGACGTCGAGGTGCGCGTCGTCGACGAGGACGACGGGCCGCTGCCGCCGGGGGAGCCGGGCGAGGTCGTGGTCCGGGGCGCCGTCGTCATGGCCGGGTACTGGGCGCAGCCGGAGGAGACCGCCGAGACGCTGCGCGGCGGCTGGCTGCACACCGGCGACATCGGTTCCTTCGACGACGAGGGGTACCTCACGCTGCACGACCGTTCCAAGGACCTCGTCATCAGCGGCGGCATGAACATCTACCCCCGCGAGGTCGAGGAGGCGCTGCTCACCCACCCGGGCGTCGACGCCGTCGCCGTCGTCGGCCGGCCGGACCCCGACTGGGGCGAGTCCGTCGTCGCGTTCGTCGTCCCCGCCGGCGACGAGCCGCCCACGGCCGAGCTGGACGCCACGTGCCTGCAGCGCATCGCCCGGTTCAAGCGCCCCAAGGAGTACGTCTTCGTCGACGCACTGCCGACGAACAACTACGGCAAGGTCGTCAAGCGCGAGCTCCGCGACCGCCTGCGCGACGCCTGACCCCCGGGTGTGGCGGACATTTCGGGGTCACCCCGAAATGTCCTCTGGACCCCGGAAACTAACCGGGGCGTCGGTGACATTTCGGGGTGACCCCGAAATGTCACCTGGGGGTGGGGGGCGGGAGCGTTGAGGAAACCATGAGCAGCGGACCTCTTGCCGGTGGTGGGGGCGGCTGTGTTGGCTACCGGACAAGGGGCGGCCGGGGACCCCTGCCCCCCGGCCGTCCCGGTCACCGACGACCAGAGGAGATGTTCGACCGATGAAGCTCGCGCTCTACCTGCCCACGTACCGCAACCACGTCACCGTCCAGGAGCTCGCGGATCTCGCGGACCTCGCCGAGGAGCTCGACTTCGACTCGGTGTGGACCCTCGACCGCGTCGTCACGCCCGAGGCCTCCGACCGCGGCGAGCTGCAGTACCCGTTCGGGATGATGCAGGAGTTCCCGACCCAGCTGCCGGTCGAGGCCCGCGGCAAGTGGTTCCAGGGCTGGCCGATCCTGCCCTGGCTCGCGGCCCGCACCGAGAAGCTGCGGATCGGCATGAGCATCACGAACACCCCGTTCCGTGGCCCGGGCGTCTTCGCCGCCGAGTGCGCGACCATCGACCACCTGAGCAACGGCCGGCTCAACGTCGGCATCGGCTCGGGGTGGATGCCGGAGGAGTTCGCCGCGGCCAGCGTCGCCGACCGCTTCCCACGCCGGCACTCCCACGTGCGCGAGACCATCGAGATCTGCCAGGGCATCTGGACCAACGAGATCTTCGAGTACCACGGCGAGCACGCCGACTTCGAGCCCTGCGGCTTCGGCCACAAGCCGGTGCAGAAGCCGCACCCGCCGATCTACTTCAGCGGCCTGCGCGACCCCGCCCGCTCGGCCCGCCGGGTGTCGAAGTACGGGCTCGCGGGCTGGATCGGCATCCAGGACACCCCCCGCGAGTTCGCCGAGTGGCGCGGTGCCATCGGCGACGAGCTGGACAAGCTCGGCAAGTCGGTCGACGACCTCGACATGTGCAGCATGATCTGGTTCACGATCACCGACGAGGACGTCGACCAGAGCGACAACGGCAAGGTGTCCAACATCCTCGTCGGCAGCGAGCGGCAGATCACCGACATGCTCAAGCGCTACCAGGAGATCGGGATGACGATGCCGCTCCTGTGGCCGCCCTTCGCCGACGTGCCGGTGTCCAAGACGCTCGACGACCTCAAGCGGCTGAAGAACGACATCATGCCCAAGGTCGAGGCGGCCGCCTGAGCCGCCGACGACCGACACGCACGTCGCCCGCGCTGCAGACCGCGCCGGCCGGGCGGGACGACGACGGCGCCGGCACCCCCGAGGGTGCCGGCGCCGCTGTGCGGTCGGGCCCGCATCGGGCCCGTGCCGGATCAGACGGAGTACGCCGACTCGGTGGCGTTCGCGTCCGACGGGTCGGTGCTCGTCGTGCCGCCGGTGCCGGCCTCGCCGCCCGGACCGCCGTGGTCACCCGGACCGCCGGGACCACCCTTGCCGCCGGGGCCGCCGGTGTGCTCGGTGACGGTCTTCAGGTCGGCGCTGACGTCGTACCTGACCGGGCTGCCGTCCTTGGTGCCGAGGGCGTCGTAGGAGCCGTCGGGGTCCTTGCGGACGGTGTCGATGGTGGCGGTGGGGTCCTGGGCCTCGACGGCGGCGACGACCTTCTCGGCCTCGG
>NZ_SAYU02000077.1 GCF_004025965.2 Phycicoccus flavus
CGGCGTCGCGGAAGATCATGATGCCCTCCTCGTCCGACCACGCCTCGATGACGACGACGCCGACGGGGATGTCGAGCTCGCGGTGGGTGTCCATCCGTTCGCGCACGAGGCGCTGGGTGTTCCACTCGTTCCCGGACGCCCAGAGGCGGAACACCCAGGACGGCAGCTCCTCGGCGCGGCCGACCTCGTCGAGGAACGCCGTGAGCACCTCGGTGGGCGTCCCCTCGAACACCCCGACGTCGAGGGTCTCGGACGTCGAGCCCCCCAGGGCGACCTCGACCTCCAGCCGGCCGGAGTCGGCGGCGCCGACGTCGTACCAGGTGCGCCGCGTGGTGCGCACGTGGAAGCCCCACGAGCCGCCGTCGGCCCCCACGACGTGGGCGAACGGCATGGGCAGGTAGGTGCGGCGGTGCCGGCCCTGGGACTTGTACTGCTCGAAGACGACGGCGTCCGGGGTGCGACCGGCCTGGTCGAGCGCGTCGTAGCGCTCACCCAGACCGACGACGTGGTCGCCGGGGCGCAGGGCCAGCGCCAGCCGGGCCCGCTCGACCCCGGTGTCGGTGACCAGCCACTCCAGCGAGCCGTCGACGACCCGCTGCCCGCCTCCGGTGCACGTGGCCGCCAGGCCGTCCGGGACCTCGTGCACCCAGCGCGCAGGTCGGATTGTGTACCAGTCGGTGGTGTGCTCGCGGCCGTCACCGGTGCGGGCGTGGAAGCGGTAGGCGAACGGACGGTCCACCGGCGGCGTCGTGGCCGCCCAGCCGCCCTCCCCGCCGAGCTGTGCCGCCTGGGCCGCCGCCAGGTGACCCTCGCCACCGGCGAGCGCGGCGGCGTCGGCCTCGGCGGCCACCCGCGGGTCCAGGCGAAGGACCTCGGGTGCACCGGGGCGACCGGTCTCGTCCAGCGGGGCCCAGTCGCAGGTCACGGCCGCGACCTCCGGCACGGCCTGGACACCGAGCAGCACCCGTTCGCCCGACATCGGCAGAACCGGCACACGCTGGTCCAGCGACGTGGCGTACGGGTGCTCGATGCCGTGCGGCCGGTGCTCGACCAGTGCTCCGGTCACGCGGGGACCTCCTGCAGCCGGCCGAGCTCGTCGGCCAGCACGAGGTACATACCGTGCGACCACAGCAGCGGCGTTGCGACCTCGCCCCAGCGCTCGACCCACTCGTCGCGGCTGCCCGGGTGCAGGAGGTCGTGGCCCACCTGCTCGGGCATCTCGCCGTCGTCGGTGACCTGGCCGGCCACCCACTCCAGCAGCCGCAGGGCGCCGTCCCGCTCACCCTGGGCCGCGAGGTTCCAGCCGAGGAAACACGACAGGAGCAGCCACTGCCCCCCTCCGTAGAAGACGTCGGCGAGGAAGCGGTGGACCCCGCCGTCGGCGTCGAGGTCCGATGCGACGGCGGTGAGCGTCGCGCGAGCCAGCGGCGACCCGACCTCGACGAGCCCGAAGGGTACGATGCACGCGGGCAGGGAGCCGTCGACGGCGTTGTCTCCCAGCCACTTCGTCAGGTGCCCGTCCGCGACGCCCTCGGCGAGGACGAGCGCGCGGGCGGCGGACGCGACCTCGCGGCAGCGGGCCGCGCGCCCCTCGTCCAGCACGCCGGCCTCGGCGACCGCCTCCAGCCCGCCCACGACCGCGGCCAGTGTCGAGACGTGCCGCTGCTCGTCGTGCTCCTCCCACCAGTCGTAGCAGGGCTCGGCCCAGAACGCGCAGGCGAAGTCGACCGCGACCTCGATGCCGCGCCTCCAGCGCCGCAGGTCGCCGCCGTGGCGTCGGGCGTGCGTGACCACCGACCAGAGCCAGGTGCCGTAGCCGTCGGTCTGGAAGTCCCACCACTCGTCGGTGCCGTCGGCGCCGTCCAGGGTGAATCGCGTCGGCAGCAGCAGGTCGCCCGGTACCTCACGGCCGGCGGACCGCAGGCTCAGGACCTCGTCGAGCCGGTCTCGACGTGCGCCCAGGGTGCGGTCGACCCAGTCGTGGAAGGCGTCGACGGAGGCGACGTCGCCGTACCGCGACATCCCCTCGGCGGTGAATCCGCCGTCCCGCAGCCACGCGTAGCCGCGGTAGGCCGAGAAGGTCGGGGACGCCGGGTAGGCGCCGGAGGGGTGCTGGTGCTGGCGGATCACGGCATGGCTGCGTCGGGCCAGGGCCGCGAGGTCGTCGGCGCGGTGGTGGTCGATCGTCGTCATGGTCGGCTTCCCCGGTCGGTCCGTCGGGCCCGGGGCGGGTCGCGCCCCGGGCCCGATGGAGGTCGATCTCGTCGGTCGGTGGATCAGTCGGTCACTTCAGGAGGGCGTCGACGGCCTTCGCCGCCTTGGCCACCGCCTCGTCTACCGGGGTCCGGCCGGCGGCGGCGTCGCCGAGCTGCTTGTCCACGGCGTCCTGCATCTCTTGCTGACGCTCGATGACCGGCGGCAGCACCGTGGCGTCGAGGGAGTCGAAGACGGCCTGCCGATTCTTCGGCTCGCCGGTGTCGAGGTAGCTGGCGAGCTGCGACTCGTCGGCGACCGGCGGCAGCTCCCAGCTGGTCTCGAGGCGCTTCTGGACCATCTCGTCCGAGGAGGTGAGGAAGGTGACCCACTTCTGGGCGGCCTCCTGGTTCTTGCTCTGGGCGTTGACGACGGCACCGTTGGTGAACATCGCCGAGGCCTTCGTCGTGTCGCCCGGCTCGACGACGATGTCCCAGTCGAAGGGGGCGTCGGCCATCCCGCCGAACATCCAGATTCCGGTGTGCCACATCGCGAGCTTGCCGTCCTTGAACAGCTTGGAGTCGAAGTCCGGGGTCCCCGCACCGTCGGCCTCCATGGGCATCGTCGTGCCGGACTTGCCGACGAGCCACTCGGCGGCGGCCCGCCCCGCGTCGGAGTCGAACGCCGCGGCGGACCCGTCGGGGCTCACGAACTCGCCGCCGGCCTGGGCGACCGCCTTGTAGTACTCGAAGAACGAGATGGGCTGATAGTCGCCCCAGACGCCCTTCTTCTTGTCCGTCAGCTTCTCGGCCGCGGCCTTCTCGTCGGCCCAGGTCCAGTCCGCGGTGGGCTCGTCGACGCCGGCCTCGGCGAAGAGGTCCTTGTTGTAGAAGAGGACGACGTTGGAGAAGGACTCGGGCAGGCCGTACTGCGTGCCGTCGGCCGAGAACGCCTCGAGCAGGGAGGGCTTGTACGCCGAGCCGTCGACGTCCTTGAGCGCCGCGAGCGAGCCGTTCGAGGAGTAGGTGACGAAGTTCTCGTAGTTGAGCTCGAACGCGTCCGACGCCGTGCCACCGGCGACGGCGGTCTGCAGCTTCGTGAAGTAGTCGTCGTAGGGGACGGTCTCGAGCTGGATCTTGATGTCGGGGTTCGCCGACTCGAACGCGCTCTTGATGGCGTCGAGGTCCTGCTCGTGGCCGCCGTTCGCGGAGAAGTTCATGTAGCGGACGGTCACCGGGCCACCCGTGGCCGCGGCGTCGTCGGTCCGCGTGGCCGATCCCTGCGCACAGGCCCCGAGGGCGAGAGTGAGGGCGATGGCGGCAGGCGCGGCGCTGCGCCTGATGATGGTGCGCATGGTGGGGGTTCCTTTCGGTGGGGGTGCGCTGGAGGGAGCGAGAGTCACTTGATGCCGGTGTGGGCCACGCCGGCGATGATGTGGCGCTGGGCGAGCAGGTAGACGACGGCGATGGGGACGATCGAGAACACCGAGCCCGCCATGACGACGTCCCACTCGGTGGTGAACTGGCCCTGCAGGGTCGCCAGGCCGAGGGGCAGGGTCATGAACTCCGGGGAGCGGATGATGACCAGGGGCCACAGGAAGGTGTTCCAGCTGGCCATGAAGGCGAACACCGCGACGGTGGCCAGGGCAGGGCGGACGAGCGGGACCACGATCTGCAGGAAGATCCGCAGGTGGCTCGCGCCGTCGATCGTCGCGGCCTCGTCCAGCTCGCGGGGCACGGACTCGACCGCCTGCTTCAGGAGGAAGACCCCGAACGCCGAGGCGATGCTGGGCGCGAGCAGCCCGGCGTAGGTGTCCTGCAGGTTCAGGGTCTTCATCTCGATGAACAGCGGGACGACGAGCACCTGCAGGGGCACCATGAGCGTCGCGAGGTAGAGACCGAAGACGACGTTCTTGCCGCGGAACTCCAGCCGCGCGAACGCGTACGCCGCCATCGCGCCGGTGACCAGCTGCATGCCGGTCGAGGCGACGGCGACCCAGAACGAGTTCAGCGCGATCCGCCACATCGGCAGGGTGTCGAGCAGCGTGCGGTAGGCGTCGAGCGTGGGGTCCTTGACGATGAGGGTCGGCCCCCCGGCCAGGCTGCCGTCGGGGGTGACCGAGGTGACCACCGTCCACAGGAAGGGGAAGAGCATGAGGGCGGCGCCGAGCGCAACGAGCACAAGGGTGAGCGCCCGGCCGGGACGAAGCCGGCGGCGCGCAGCCCGGGCCGCGGGGGCGGGAGCGGTGGTGGTGCGCACGGGCTCCTCCGGGGGCTCGGGGGCGGAGACCGGCACGGCGGTGCCGCGGGCGAGGGTGTCAGGCATGGTGGACCCACCGTTTCTGGCCGCGGATCTGCACGGCCGTGATGAGGAGGATGACCGCGAAGAGCAGCCAGGACAGGGCGCTGGCCTCACCCGCGCGGCCGTACCGGAAGGTGAGGTCGTAGATCTGGCCGACGACGACCTGGCTGGCACCGGAGGGCCCGCCGCCGGTCATCACGTACACCTGGTCGAAGACCTGGAAGCCGTTGATGAGGCTGATGACGACGACGAAGAACGTCGACGGCGACAGCAGCGGCAGCGTGATCCGCCAGAAGCGCTGCCAGGCGTTCGCGCCGTCGGCGCGGGCGGCCTCGAGCACGTCGGCCGGGATGGCCTGCAGCCCCGCGAGCATGATGACCATGACGAAGCCGAGGTCCTTCCACGCCGAGGACAGGATGACCGCCGGCAGCGCCCACGTCGGGTCGGTCCACCACCCCGGCTGGGGCAGGCCGACCGCGCCGAGCACGGTGTTGACCAGGCCGTTGGAGGGGTTGAGCAGCCACTTCCAGACCAGGGCCACGACGACCCAGCTCGTGACGACGGGCAGGAAGAACGCGGCCCGGAAGAGGCTGCGGCCGCGCAGGCGCTGGTTGAGCGCCAGCGCCAGACCGAGCCCGCCGGCGTACACGAGCGGCAGGTACCCCAGGCAGTACAACAGGGTGTTGCGGAAGACGTGGCGGGTGGTCGGGTCATCGAGCAGCCCGCGGTAGTTGTCCAGGCCCACCCATCTCATCGGCGAGATGAGGTTCCAGGAGTGCAACGACACCCACACGGAACCCAGCATCGGCAGGACGGTGAACATCAGCAGCGGAATCGCGCTCGGGGCGAGGAACAGCAGGACCCAGCCGCGGTTCCGCCAGGCCGAGCCTCTGGCCCCACCGGCTCGGGACGCGCCGCCCGCAGACGGACGACGGGTCGGGCGCAGCGCGCCGACGACGCTCACCGCGACACCGCCGCGGTCTGGAGGCGGGCCCGGACGAGCTCGCCCTCGCGGCCGGTCGACACCGCGTCGAAGGGGGTCGCGAGCACGAGGGAGGCCGCGCCGACCGCCCAGCGGTCCTCGCTCCAGGGTTCGATCCGCACCGGGACGCCACGTCGGGTGGGCATGAGGTGGCGCCGCAGTGCCTCCTCGAAGGCGGACTCCCAGAAAGTCCATTCCCCGATGCCCTCTCCGAGGACGACGACGACCTCGGGGTCGAGCAGGTGCACGGCACCCGCCAGCGCCCGGCCGAGCAGCGTCCCCGCGTCGGCGTAGACCGACCGGGCCGCGGCGTCGCCGTCATGAGCGGCCCGGGCGAGGTCGGCGACCGTGCCGCCGGCGGTGAGGACCCGGCGCTCGCGGGCCGCCGCGAGCAACCCGGACTCGCCGACGAACCCCTCGAGGCAGCCGTGGTTGCCACAGCCGCAGAGGGGGCCGTCAGGAGCCACGGGGGTGTGTCCGAACTCGCCCGCGCCGCCGTGCGCCCCGCGGCTCACGACGCCGCGGGTGACGATGCCGAGCCCGACGCCACGACCGATGGTGACGACGAGGAAGTCCTCGTGGTCGCGGCCGGTGCCGTAGAGCGTCTCGGCGGCGGCGAGGGTGTTGACGTCGTTGTCGACGAGCACCGGCAGCTCCAGGGCCGCGCGCAGGGTCGGACCGACGGGCACCCGGTCCCAGCCGAGCGTCGGCGCGTCGACCACGCCGGAGGCCTGCCCGTCGACGGCGCCCGGCAGCCCGACGCCGATACCCAGCAGCGGGCCGACGTGGCCGGCGACGGCCTCGGCGAGCACGTCGGTCAGCGCGTCGAGTGCGTGCGGCCGGAAGGCGTCATAGTCGACGGACCGGTCGGTGCGCACGGCACCGTCGAGGCCCACCGAGACCAGCCGGACGTGGTCGGCGGTGACCTTGATCCCGATGGCTCCCGCGGCGTCGTCGACGAGGCCCAGCAGCCGGGCCGGACGTCCGCCCTGGCTCGGCACGGACGCGAGCTCGAGGACGAGGTCGCGGGCGAGGAGCTCCTTGGTCGTCTGGGTGACCGTCGCCGGGCTGACCCCGAGCGCCCGGGCGATGTCGGCCCGCGAGGTCGGACCACGCGTGCCGAGCAGCCCGAGCATGGCGGCCCGGACCACGTCGCCGCGCGAGGTGCTCAGCACGGGCTGTGACATCGTCGTCACTCCTTTTTTCGACACTAAATTTAGAACCAAAGTAACTGTGCGGAGGGACATCGTCAAGACCCCCGCCGACACCGGTGGTCACGGTCCGGTCACGACCGCAGCCCCGTCGGACGGCGCCCAGCCGGGCCGTCGGGACGGCGGCCGTACGCGCGACGGAGGGGCCGTCTGGACTGCGGCGGTCGTGATGACCCCGGACACGACGACGTCGGCCGGGTCGCCGCGATGCAACGCATCTCTCGGCGACCCGACCGACGTCGTCGGGACGGCCAGGGTCAGGCGGTGTGGTGCACCTCCTGCAGCCGGTGGACGGGGGTGTCGATGCCCTCGAAGCGGGCCTTGAGCTGCAGCGCGAGGAACTGGCTGTAGTGCCGCGACTGGTGCAGGTTGCCGCCGTGCATCCACAGGTTCGGCACCTGGGTCGGCTTCCACATGTTGCGCTGCTCGCCCTCCCACGGGCCGGGGTCCTTCGTCGTGTCCGAGCCCAGGCCCCAGCACTTGCCGAGGCGGTCGGCCGTCTCCTGGTCGACGAGGTCGGCCACCCAGCCGTTCATCGAGGTGTAGCCCGTGGCGAAGACGACGAGGTCGGCGGGCAGCTCGGTGCCGTCGTCGAGCACGACGGCGTCCTCGGTGAGCCGGACGACCTGCCCGTGCGCGAGCTTAACCTCCCCGTTCGCGACGAGCTCGGCGGCGCCCACGTCGATGTAGTAGCCGGAGCCGCGGCGCAGGTACTTCATGAACAACCCCGAGCCGTCGTCGCCCCAGTCGAGCCAGAAGCCGGCGTTCTCGAGACGGTCGTAGAAGTCCTTGTCGACCTCGGCGACCTTCTCGTAGATCGGGGTCTGGAACTCGTGGAGGATCCGGTAGGGCAGCGAGGCGAAGATCATGTCCGCCTTCTCGGTCGTCACCCCGGCGGCCACGGCGCGCTCGGAGTACAGGTCGCCGAGGCCGTACTCCATGAGGCTGTCGGACTTGATGATGTGGGTCGAGGTGCGCTGCACCATCGTCACGTCGGCGTCGTTCTCCCAGAGCGCGCCGCAGATGTCGAAGGCGCTGTTGTTGCTGCCGATGACGACCGCCTTCTTGCCGGCGTAGGCGTCCGGTCCGGGGTGGCGCGAGCTGTGGTGGACGTCCCCGCGGAACACGTCGACGCCCTCGACCTCCGGCATGCGCGGCTGGCCGGACATGCCGGTGGCGAAGACGACGTGGGTGGGCCGCAGGGTCAGCGGCCGGCCGTCCTTCTCGACCTCGACGGTCCACTCCCCCGCCTCCTCGCTCCACGTCGCGCTCTTGGCCTCGGTGTTGCTCCAGTAGGGGATCTCCATGACCGTCACGTAGCTCTCGAGCCAGTCGCCGATCTTGTCCTTCGGGGCGAAGACCGGCCAGGTGTCGGGGAACTTGATGTAGGGCAGGTGGTCGTACCAGACCGGGTCGTGGAGGCAGAGCGACTTGTACCGGTTCCGCCACTGGTCGCCGGGGCGGGGGTGCTTGTCGACGACGAGGCTCGGCACCCCGAGCTGCCGCAGCCGCGAGCCGAGCGCGATGCCGCCCTGTCCGCCGCCGACGACGAGCACGTAGGGCTGGGTCGTCGAGCCGAGGGACTCGGCCTCGTCCTGGCGCTGCTCCTTCCACGTCCGGCGCGTCTTGTTCGCGCCGTGCTCGGCGCCCATCCGCCGGTTGGTGCCGCGCGGCTCCTCGTGGCCCTTGAGCTCGTCGAGGGTGGTGAGGAACGTCCACGCCCGGTCCTCGCCGTCCTCCTCCGTCAGGCGCAGCAGACCCGAGCCGCGGCCGACCGCGGTCTCGAACCGGAACCAGGCGGTGACGACGCCACCGTCCTCCGTCGCGTCCTCGGTGGTCCCGAAGCCCGAGGGGTCGGTGCGCTCCAGCGTCGCGTCCAGCAGGTCGCGCACGCCGTCCGGGTCCTCGACGGTGGTGATGTTCCAGGTGAAGGACACGAGGTCGCGCCAGAAGCTCGTCGCGGCGAACATGCCGGCGGCGCGCTCGGTGTCGCGGGCGGCCAGGGCCTCCTCGAAGCCGGTGAGCCAGGCGGCGGCCCGGTCCTGTGGCGCTCCCTCCTCGGTGGCGGGGCGCTCCAGGGTGTCGGTCATGCAGGGCTCCTTCCGGGCAGGGCGGGGCGTCGTCGACCCGCCGTCACCGTCCAGGACACCCCCGCGCAGCCCGGCCCGGGAAGGGTTGCAGCACGTTGCACCTGGCCGTCCCGGCAGGGCGTGCGCCCCGGATCCGGACTAGCCTGACGAGGTCGCCCGCCGTCGTCGCGGCCGGGCGGGAGGAGTGGGCGATGACGCCGTACACGGGCAGTGCCGTGGTGCCGGGCACCGACCTCGGCCGGCACGCCCGTGCCCTGCGCGAGGTGCACGACGCCGTCATGGGCGGCGGAGCGCCGCCGGCCCCGGTACGGCCCCTGGTCTCCCGCTCGTGGACCCGGGTGCTCGGCTTCGGCCTGGACCCGACGCACGCGAACGCCCGCGACCCGCTCCCCCTGGCCGAGCTGGAACGGCGACGGCACCGCTCGCCGCTGGCGCTCGTCGTCGACGAGGTCCGCGGGGTGCTCACCTCGGTCGCCGACGCCTCGCGGTTCATCGTCGTCGTCACCGACGCCGACGGCGTCATCCTGTGGCGCGAGGGGTCGGCCGGGGTGCTGCGGACCGCGGACCGGCTCGGCTTCACCGAGGGCGCGACCTGGACCGAGGACCACGTCGGGACCAACGCCATCGGCACGGCGCTCGCCGAGCAGGCGCCCGTCCAGCTGTTCTCGGCCGAGCACTTCGAGGAGGGCCAGCACCCCTGGTACTGCACCGCCTCACCCATCCACGACCCGCGCACCGGGGCGCTGCTCGGGGTCGTCGACGTGTCCGGGCCGGCGCTCACGCTGCACCCGGCGATCGTCGCGCTCGTCGACACCGCGACCCGGCTCGCCGAGGCCCGGCTGTGGCGGCACCACGAGCAGTCGCTGCAGCGGCTCCGGCGCTCGGCCCAGCACGTGCTCGCGACGACGGCCGGGCCGGTGCTGCTCGTCGACGAAGACGGCTGGGTGGCGCACCACAGCGGCGTGCTCGTCCGCGACCGCATCGCGCCGCCGCGGGCCGACCGGCCGCTGACGGTGCCGGGGCTCGGGCTGTGCCGTCCGGAGCGGCTCGGGGAGGGCTGGCTCGTGCGGCCCGGCGGCGACGCGGGGACGCTGTCGGCGCGGCTGCTCGTCGTCGACGGCGAGGCCGTCCTCGAGGTGTCCGGCGGAGGGGACGGCGCGGGCTGGCGGGCGTCGCTCACCCCGCGGCACGCCGCCATCCTGCGGCTGCTGGCCGCCGCCGGACCGGACGGGCTGAGCGCCGCCGCGCTGAGCCGGGCGCTGTTCGGCGACGACGAGCACCGGGTGACGGTGCGCGCCGAGGTCAGCCGGCTGCGGCGCGCCGTCGGCGCCCTCGTCGCCGCCGCGCCCTACCGGGTCGCGGCCGGCGTGCACCTGACCTGCGACCCCTGACGGAACCGGCCCCGGGATCGTCAGGTGGGGCCGAAGCGCTCGGTGCGGATCGCGTCCACGGCGTGGCCCCGCTCCATGAGCAGGCGGGCCGCGGTCTCGACGAACCCGGTGGGCCCGCAGACGTAGACCCGCGGCGGGACGGCGGTGGCGTCCGGTGCGGGCAGGTCCTCGGCCCGGAGCCGGCCGGGCTCGCGGGAGTCGTCGGGCAGCCCGCCGCGCGAGTAGAGGCGGTCGACGCGCAGGCCGGGCGTGGTCTGCGTGAGGGCGAAGAGCTCGTTGGTGTAGAACACATGGTCCGGCGTGCGGGCCGAGCAGACGAGGTGGAACGGCTGGGCGGACCCGGCGCGGACCCGCGCCCGGACCATGGCCATGAGCGGGACGACCCCCGAGCCCCCGGCGACGAGCAGCACCGGGTCCGGCATCGACGGGTCCCAGCGGAACCAGCCGCCGACCGGCCCGCGGACCTCGCACTCGTCCCCGGGCTCCATGACCTCGACGAGGTAGGGCGACACCTCGCCCTCGCCGACCCGCTGGACGGTGACGGCGAGCCGGTCGCGCTCCGGCGCCGAGGCCATCGAGTACGTGCGCTGCGCGCGGTAGCCGTCGGCGGCGGTGAGGCGGACGTCGACGTGCTGGCCGGCGTCGCCACCCGGCCAGCCCGGGACGTCGAGGACGAGGGTGCGGGCGGTCCGCGTCTCGAGCCAGGCGTCGTCGAGGCGGGCGCGCAGCCAGGGCAGCGGGGCCGGACGCCCGGGGGTCGCGGGGGATTGGGCCGGCAGCCCGGCGTCGGGCGCGTCGGGCGTGTCGGGCGCGTCGGTCATCGGACGGCGGCGCTCAGTCGCCGACGTAGCGCTGCTCGCGCCACGGGTCGCCGTACTCGTGGTAGCCGAGCTGCTCCCAGAACCCGGGCGTGTCCTCGCGGCGCAGCTCGATGCCGCTCACCCACTTCGCCGACTTCCACAGGTACAGGTGCGGGACGAGCAGCCGGGCCGGGCCGCCGTGCTCGGGGGCCAGCGGCGCACCCTCGTAGGTGTGCGCGAGCCACGCCCGACCGTCCAGCAGGTCGGCCAGCGGCAGGTTCGTCGAGTAGCCGCCGTGGCCGCGGACCAGCGCGTACCGGGCGTCGGCGACGTCGACCCCGGCGGCGTCCAGCACGGCCGCGACGGGGACGCCACGCCACGTCGTGTCGAGCTTGCTCCACTGGGTGACGCAGTGCAGGTCGACGGTGACCTTCTCGGTCGGCAGCGCCATGAGGTCGGCCCAGGTGAGCGACCCGGTGTCGCCGCCGGGCCCGCTGACGTCGAGCCGCCAGGTCTCCGTCCGCACGTTCGGGGTCGCCCCGATCGACAGCACGGGGAAGGCCGACTCCAGGTACTGACCGGGCGGGATGCGCGGGTCCGGCTCGCTGCGGCGGCCGACGAACCCTCTGCTCACGACGTCCATGGGCGCCATTCTCACCCGCCCGTCGGTGCCCGGCACCCGGTGGGTGGCTCGGCCCGGCGGGTCCCGCGAGGACCGGAGCGGGTCCCGCCCACGGCCGCCTCGCGGGCTGGGAACCGGGCGCCACGGCTGGTTATGGTGGTCCGATGAGCGCTTCCGGACGGACCCCCGTCTCGTGTCCCGTGTGCGGGGCCGGCGTCCACCCCAGGGACCGGTTCTGCGCGGCCTGCGGGGCCGACGTCGTCGCCGCCGGGGACGGCTCCCTGTACGACGACCTCATGTCGCCGGACGACCGCGACGCCACCGCCGGCGGCGCGGCGGCGGGCGGCTACGACGACGGCTACGGCGGGCGGACCGCCGCGTACGACCCGCCGTCTCAGGACGACGCGGGGTACGCGGCGGACGACCGCTCCGGCCACGGGTACGACGACGACCCGGCCGGGTACGCGGCCGCCGGAGGGTACGCGGCCGGCTCCTACGCCGGCCGGTCCGGCGGCGACCACCCGTACACCGGCGGGGGCTACGGCGGCGCCGGTTACGGCGGTGACGCCCGCTACCCCAACGACACGAAGGACCCCTCGGAGGAGCGGCGCGGCCGGGGTGCGGTCCTCCTTCCCCTGGGCGTGCTGCTCGTCGTCGCGCTCGTGGCCGTCGTCGCCTGGCAGCTCGCGCCCCGCGGAGAGAGGACGGAGACCGCGGCCCCGGCGCCGTCGTCCTCCGCCCCGCCGGCGCAGTCCCCCTCCGCGACCGAGCCGTCGCCCGAGGACTCTCCCACCCCGGAGGAGTCGCCCTCGTCGGCGGAGCCCTCGCCGACGAGGAGCGAGGGCCCCAGGAAGGTGCGGATGGCCTCGAGCGCCGCGCGGTGCGGCGAGGACGGTGGCGCGGTGGCCTACCGCGGCAACGACGTCACCTCGTGCGAGTTCTCCGTGGAGGTCGCCAAGGAGCTCGGGAGCTCGGACCTGCCGGCCACCGTCACCGCCCGCTCGCCGGTGACGAAGAAGAGCTACACGATGCGGTGCCAGGACACCGCCCCCGTGACCTGCCGGGGCGGCAACGACGCCCTCGTCTACGTCGAGCAGGACTGATGGGGCCGGCTGTGCCGCCCGACCTGGTGGCCGGGCGGGTCGCCGTCGTCACCGGGGGCGCCCGGGGCATCGGGCTGGCGGTCGTCGCCGCCGTCGCCGCCCGCGGCGTGCACGTGCTGTGCCTCGACCACCCGTCCGCGGACCGCTCCGCCTTCGACGCCGTGTGCGCCGACGCGGGGGTGAGCGGTGAGCTCGTCGGCGTCGACGTGCGTGACCAGGCCGCGGTCCGGACGGCGGTGTCGTCCGCCGGCGACCTCGGGCGGGTGTCGTACGCCGTCAACTGCGCGGGCGTCGACGCGCTCGAGCCGTCCGCCGGGGTCGACGCCGCGTCGTGGTCCCGTGTGCTCGACGTCGACCTCGACGGGGTGATGTTCGCCTGCCAGGCCGAGCACGCCGTCATGGCCGGGGGCGGGTCGATCGTCAACATCGCGTCGATGTCCGGGCACGTCGTGAACCGCGGCGTCACGCACGCCGCCTACAGCGCCGCGAAGGCGGGCGTCATCCAGCTGTCCAAGGCGCTGGCCGTCGAGTGGGCACCGGAGGGGCTCCGGGTCAACTCCGTGAGTCCCGGCTACACGATGACGGCGATGACCCGGGACAACCCGCCCGAGGTCAACGCCGCCTTCGCCGACCAGACCCCGATGGCGCGGCTGGCCGAGGTGGAGGAGATCGCCGAGCCGGTCGTCTTCCTCCTCGGCGGGCGCGCGTCGTTCGTCACCGGCACCGACCTGCTCGTCGACGGCGGCTTCACCGCGTGGTGACGCCGGGCGGGGCCTCGTGGCGCCGCCCGGCGGAGCACCGACGGGCCGGCCGACGCCCCGTGCCGCGGCGGGTCGCCCTGCTGGCGGGCGTCGTCGTCCTCGCCGCCGTGCCGTCGGCGGTGTGGCTCGGGACCGGCGGTCCGGGCGGGCCCAGCGCCGGGCCGCCGACCCCGCCCGTCGCGACCGCCCCGCCGACGCCGACCGCGCCACGCCCGGAGCCGCCGCGGCCGGCCCTGGTCGACCCCGACCCCGCGACGGCCCGCGCGTTCGCGGCGGTCCGGGGCCGCCTGCACGGCGAGGTGGGCCTGGCCTGGGTGGACGCCGACGGGATCCACCGGCTCGGCGGGCTGCGGACGGGGGCCGCGTGGTCGACGGTCAAGGTGCCGATGTCGGTGGCCGCGCTGCGCCGTCCGCAGGGCGACACCCGCGACCTCGTGACGCGGGCCCTGCGGCGGTCCGACAACGACGCCGCCCTCGCGCTGTGGACCGGCCTCGGCGGCGGAGCGCAGGCCGCGCGGCGGGTCGACGTCGTCCTCGACCGGCTGGACTCGGCGGAGACCCGGACCTCCAGCAGCGTGTCCGAGCCCCCGTTCAGCCCCTACGGGCAGACCCGGTGGTCGCTGACCGACCAGGCCCGCTTCGCGCGCGCGCTCACCTGCCGGGCGCCGCGCGACCCGGTCGTCCGGGAGGTGCTCGAGGAGATGGCGCAGGTCGAGCCGGGACAGCGCTGGGGCCTCGGCGGCGTCGAGGGTGCGCGCTTCAAGGGCGGCTGGGGTCCGGGCGCCGACGGTCGCTACCTCGTCCGGCAGCTCGGGGTCGTCGGCCGGGGTGGGCACCGGGTGGCCGTCGCGCTGGCCGCCCGGGCGGACTCCGGTGTGTTCGCCGACGGCGTCGCGGACCTCGACCTGCTGACGGCCGACGTCGTCACCGTCCTCGCCGACCGCCCCGGCTACTCCTGCTGACGCCCGGGCAGCGGGACCGGCGCCGCCGGGCCCGCGCATCCCCAACCCGGACTATTGCCGGGCCACCCGCACGACGGAACCATGGTCTCTCCGGCCTCGTCGCCGGAACGCTGCCGCGAGGTCCCGGCCACGGCGCGCGGAGCGGACGACCGGCTCGAGGGGAGCGTCAGGCATGGCGGACTCGCGGGACGACGACGCGGGAGGCGCGCAGGGCGCGGACGACGTGGGCGGTGCGTCGGCCGCGGGTGGGCGGCGTCGGCGCCGACGCGGCGCTGCGCGACCCGGCGGACGGCCCGCCCCGCACGAGGTCGGCCGGACCTTCGCGCGCACCTTCGCCCCGGCACCGCTCTACGACAAGGCCAAGCGCGACGAGTGGCAGCTCGAGACCGGACGGGACCGGCGCGGGCCGTACATCGTCGAGCTCAACGTCCAGCACGCCGAGGGCCTGGCGGGAGCGCACGCCGCGTTCCTCCAGTGCCACGCGGCGATCGCGTCGAGCCGGACCCCGGAGCCGGCGACGATCTCGCGCACCTACCTGGTCTGCCGCCTCACCTGGAGCGAGTGCCGGCGGCTCCTGCGCGAGGACGAGCGCCGGGCCCAGGAGCGGTCGGAGGGCTCCCCGGGCCGCGAGATGCGCCACCGCTCCGTCTACAAGCTGTGGCCGGACTTCCCGGTGCGCAGCCAGATCTACCGGTCCCTTCCGACGATCAAGGCCAACGCCGCCCAGCGCTCCTTCGAGGCCGAGGGCGCCGGGGTCGTCTGGGCCGTCGTCGACTCCGGGGTCGACGCCTCCCACCCGCACTTCGACACCCACCGCACCCTCACCGCGGACGAGGTGACGGACCTGCACCGCACCTTCGTCGACGTCGGTGGGGAGTACGCGCCGGGGGTGCCGCGCGAGGCCGCGCCGCTGGCCGACCCCGACGAGGCCGGCCTCGACCCCGACGAGCGGGCGCGCCGGGTCGCCGCCCACCGCGCGGCGGCGCTGCGGGACGGCTTCGGGCACGGCACGCACGTCGCGGGGATCGTCGCCGGGGCGGCACCGACCGGGCCGGACGTCACGGTGCGCCTGTTCGAACGGGTCGAGCGCACCGGCCGTCGGCCCGACGAGCCGGAGCGGTCCAGCGTCTCGCGGACCTTCGACGACGCCGTCCACCTGCACGGCGCCGCCCCGAAGTGCCGGCTCGTCAGCCTCAAGGTGCTCGACGACGACGGCGTGGGGCGCTCCAGCGACGTCATCCGCGCGCTGGTCTACATCCGCGAGCGGCTCAACGACAACCCGAAGATGCTGCGGGTGCACGGGGTGAATCTCAGCGTGGGCTACGAGTTCGACGCCGAGATGTTCGCGTGCGGGCAGAGCCCCATCTGCGCCGAGGTCGACCGGCTCGTCAAGGCCGGCGTCGTCGTCGTGGCGGCCGCCGGGAACACCGGGTACGGGCAGGTCGCCGCCAGCGAGCGCACCACGCACGTCGGGCTGTCGAACACCATCAACGACCCCGGCAACGCCGACCTCGCCATCACCGTCGGCTCCACGCACCGGGACGCGCCCTACATGTACGGCGTCTCCTACTTCTCGTCCAAGGGCCCGACCGGCGACGGACGGCTCAAGCCGGACCTCGTGGCCCCCGGCGAGCGGATCACCTCGTGCGCGGCGGGCAAGCGGCTCGACGCCGCCGTCGCGGACACCGACGCGGAGCGGGGCACCGGGTCGGCCCGGTTCGCCGACTACGTCGAGGACAGCGGGACGAGCATGGCGGCTCCGCACGTCTCGGGCGCCGTCGCGGCCTTCCTGTCGATCCGGCGCGAGTTCATCGGTCGACCGCAGGACGTCAAGCGCATCTTCACGACGACGGCCTCCCCGCTCGGCCGGGAGCGCTACTTCGAGGGGCACGGGCTCGTGGACCTCATCCGAGCCATCCAGTCGGTCTGAGAGGAGCACCACGATGCAGCGGTTCGACATCGAGTTCACCCAGGACGGCGCGGTCTTCGACGACGCGCAGGTGCAGGCGCTGGTCGAGGGGCTGTCGACCTCGGACCTGCTCGTCCTCTCGCACGGGTGGAACAACGACCTCGCCGAGGCGCGGGGCCTCTACGACGAGCTCGTCGGCAACCTCCAGCGGCTGCTCGACATCCGGGACCTGCCGGACGCCCCGGAGGCGTTGCGCTCACTGTCCGGCCGGGAGCTCACGGTCTGCCAGGTGTTCTGGCCGAGCAAGCGCTTCGCCGAGGCCGACCTCATCCCCGGGGGCGGTGCCGCGAGCGCGACGACGGAGGACCACGAGGCGCTGTTGCGCACGCTCGACGCGCTGGCCGAGGACCCCGAGCGGCTCGGCGAGCAGGACCGTCCCGAAGCCCGGGTCGAGCAGGTCGAGAGGGCCAAGGCGCTCGTCCCACGGCTGGAGACCGACCCCGGTGCCCGCGCGGAGTTCGTCGAGGCCCTGCGCTCCCTCACCGGGTCCGACGACGCGGTCGACGACGACGGCTACGAGGCCTTCGCGACCGCCGACCCCGAGGACCTCTTCGCCGGGATGAGCGACCCCGTCACCGCCCCCGCGGGGCCCGGCCGGCAGGGTGCCACCGCGGTCGGTGCCGACGGCGGCGCCGCGGGGCTCGGCGACCTGCTGAGCGGGATCGGCGCCGCGGCCCGCCGCCTGGCGAACCTCACGACGTACTACCGGATGAAGGCGCGCGCGGGCACGGTCGGGGTCCAGGGGCTGGCCCCGGTGCTGGCACGGTGCCGGGCGACCCCGCACGAGGACCTGCGCGTCCACCTCGTCGGACACAGCTTCGGCGGACGGCTCGTCACCGCCGCCGCCAACGCGCTGCCCGACGACGCCCGGGCCTCGACGCTGACCCTGTTGCAGGCCGCGTTCTCGCACAACGGCCTCTCCGGCCGCTTCGGCGAAGGGCAGGAGGGCGCCTTCCGCGCAGTCCTCGCCCGGCAGCGGGTGACCGGTCCGGTGGTCGTCACCCACACGAAGAACGACCGGGCCGTGGGCGTCGCCTACCCGCTGGCCTCGCGCATCGCCGGTCAGAACGCGGCGTCCCTCGGCGACGCCGACGACCCCTACGGCGGCATGGGCCGCAACGGGGCGCAGCACACGACCGAGGTCGACGGCCGGGCGGCCGTGCTGGAGCAGGTCGGGCACGCGTACGGGTTCGCGCCCGCCAAGGTCTACAACCTCCTCGCCGACACCTACGTCCACGACCACGGCGACGTGCGGGGCGTCCAGGTCGCCTACGCGCTCCTCAGCGCGGTGGCCGCGTCCTGACGTCGACGTCCTCGCCGTGGTCGGCCCTCCGCCGGGCCGGCCGGGTGACCGGCTGCTGGGCTGGGGACGGCACGGGCGGCTACCGTCGGATCACCGTCCCCGATGCGAAGGAGGCCGCCGTGGCCTACCAGTACAAGGTCGTCGAGCTCCGGGAGAAGATGATCGGCGGCAAGATGTCCGGCGACCGTCTCGAGAAGGTCCTCAACGAGCAGGCGCGCGACGGCTGGCAGCTGAAGGCCATCACCTCCGCCGACGTCAAGGGTCGCGTCGGCCCCGGTGGCGTCGAGGGGCTGCTCGTCACCTTCGAGCGCCCCGCCTGACCCGCCTCCCGCCCGACAGCCGGCGCGCATACCGCACGGTTCTCCTCTCCCGCCGTGCGGCCGGCGACCACGCCGTGCCCGGGGGCTGCCAGGTCGGGGCCGCCGGTGCGGCTCCGCCGGGGGTCGGCCATGGCCCGATGGGGCCAGGTGCGCATTTCCGGAATGGCCCGGAATGCTCATGTACAGCCCTTTGCGACCTCCCTACCGTGGTGTTTCCACCGGCGAACCCGTGCGAGGTCCTAAATGCTCTCGACGGACCCGCGGAAATCCTCGACAGGAGCATTTCGGCATGGCGAACAAGGGCAGGAAGATCGGCCACGGCAGGCTCGACGAGAAGATCACCAGGGAGATGGTCGACGACGGCCGGCACCACTTCGGGCGGCTCGTCGAGATCAGGGGGAACGTGAAGCCGCTTCTGGTCAGCGAGCAGCAGGCCGCGGACCTGGCGGCGCAGATGACCGACCCCGCCACCGTCGGCGCGGAGGGCGACTCCGGCATCCCGGCCGGCTACACCTTCTTCGGCCAGTTCGTCGATCACGACCTCACCCTGGACGAGACCTCGATCCTCGGGTCGACCGCCGACCCCGACGACGTCGTCGACATCCGTACCCCGCGGTTCGACCTCGACTGCGTGTACGGCCTGGGCAAGCAGGGCTCCCCGGTGATCTACGACGGCGACCGGCTGCGGATCGACCACCACGACGGGGCCGACGACCTGCCCCGGGACGACGCGGACCTGGCCCTCATCGGCGACCCGCGCAACGACGAGAACACGGCCGTCTCGCAATTGCAGCTCGCGTTCCTCCGACTGCACAACGCCGTGCTCGACCGGGTGCAGTCGTCCCCGGAGCTCCGGCGCGGCGGTGAGAGCGACTTCGAGGCCGCCCGGCGCCTCACCCGCTGGCTCTACCAGTGGGCGGTCGTCCACGACTTCCTCCCGAGGATCGCCGGAAGGGCGGTCGTCGACGACGTCTTCCGCCGCCACGGCCAGGATCCGGTGCGGACGAAGCTCTTCGACTGGAGGAAGCGCATCGTCATGCCCGTCGAGTTCTCCGTGGCCGCGTACCGGTTCGGGCATTCCATGGTGCGCGCCTCCTATCCCCTCAATGCCGCGAACCCGGACGTCCCGTTCTTCGGCGGCGCGAACGACATGCAGGGGTTCCGCCGCCTTCCCGCCGGTCACACCATCGACTGGGGACACTTCTTCCCGGTCGACGGGT
>NZ_SAYU02000078.1 GCF_004025965.2 Phycicoccus flavus
TCAGGAGGTCCTGCTGGTCCTCGGTGAGGCCGTCGGTGGTCTGGAGTCGGGACACGCGTCGTCGCCGCCTTCGTCGTGGGTGTCGGTCACTGTCCGCGAGTATGCCGGGGGCGTGCGACCGCAGGAACGTCGTCGCCGTGTGAGCCCTCCCACGGCCCGTCCGGGCCATCGACAGCACGGGGGATCTCCCCCAGGATGGGGCGCGTGACCTCCGTCACCGCACCCACCACGCCCGCCCCCCTGCCCGTCGTCGGAGGCCGGTACCGGCCCGTCCTGGCCATGCGCCGCAACCTCGTCGGCTACGTCGAGGACGTCTGGCGGCGGCGCGGCGACGTCGTGCGCACCGTCCTCGGTCCGCCGGGGTTCGACCGTGAGGTCTGGCTGCTCGGCCATCCCGACGCCGCCGCCCGGGTGCTGTCCGGCAGCTCGGCCGCCTCGTTCGTCAAGCGCGACCCCGTCTACACCGAGACCGGGTACTGGCTCGGGCACGGGATCCTCACCGCCGAGGGCGAGGAGTGGACCCGGCAGAAGCGCTTCGTCCAGCCGGTGTTCACCAAGCAGGCGGTCGACGGGTACGCCGACCTCATGGGCGAGGAGATCGCCGCCGTCGTCGCCGAGCAGGACGCCACCGGTGAGGACGTCGTCGACCTCGGGGCGTGGATGCAGCGGCTCACGCTGCGGGTCGTCGTCCGGGCCCTGTTCGGCGCGGCCGAGGAGGACGTCGTCGCCCGGGTACGCCGCTCCTTCCCCGTCGTCGCCGACACCGTGGTGCGCCGCGGGGTCGGGGTCCTCCGGCTGCCGCCGACGGTGCCGACGCCGCGGGTGGTGCGCGGCCGCCGTGGCCGCTCCGAGCTGTTCGGGGTGTGCGAGGAGATCATCGCCGCGCGCCGCGCCTCGGGCGCGACCGGGGGCACCGACCTGCTGAGCCGTCTGCTCGCCGCCCGCGACGGGGACGCCGGCCTCACCGACGCCGAGGTCCGCGACCAGGTGCTCGTGTTCCTCCTCGCCGGCCACGAGACGACGGCGACCGCACTGACCTTCGCGCTCCACCTGCTCGGCCGGCACCGGGAGGTCCAGGACGCCGTGCGCGCCGAGGCGAGGGGCGCCCTGGCCGTCGAGCGCCCCGCGTCGGCCGTCGCCGCGGACCTGCCGATGACCCGGGCCGTGGTCGAGGAGACGATGCGCCTCTACCCGTCGGCGCCCTTCACGAGCCGCCTCGTCGTCCGCGACGACACGGTGATGGGTCACCCGGTCCGGCCCGGCGTCACGGTGGTCCTCGCCCCGTGGAACATCCACCGCCACCCCGAGTTCTGGACCGACCCACTCGTTTTCGACCCCTCGCGCTTCGCCCCCGGCGTGCCCCGACGGCACCGGTACGCCTGGATGCCCTTCGGCGGGGGCCCGCGGGCCTGCATCGGGCAGCACTTCGCGCTCGTCGAGGCCGTCCTGGCCCTGGCGCACGTGCTGCGCGAGCGCCGGGTGACCTCGCTGCTGGAGACCGACCACGTCCCGGTGGACTCGCTCATCACCCTCTTCCCGACCGTGCCGGTGCGCGCCCGGCTGCAGCGCCGGCCCTGACCGGCCACGGGCGGGCGGCCCGACGCCCCCGGACCACGCGGTAAATGCGTGGCACCGGACCGCGCCCGTGCGCCACCCTGGGTCCCGATCCCCGAGCGCGTGTCCGCGCGCCCGCAGCAGCGAAGGAGGAGGCCGAGATGTCCACGACCGTCCCGGGCCGTCCCGCGGCCCCCCACCTCCCCTTCGCGAAAGGCCACTCCGTTGGCACACCTGCCGTTCCACCTGCCGGAGAAACAGGCATCCTTCTCCACCGACACCTCCCCCGACGCCCCGCCCGAGGGTGAGCGCTGGTCCTCCTGGGACGGCGCCACCCGGGGGCCCAAGCCCCGACCCGACTGGGTCATCACCGCACTCGGAGCCGTCGACGCCGACCTCGGCGTCCTCAAGACCGGCAAGGAGGCGGACGTCCACGTCCTGCGCCGCTGGGTGCCGGGCACCGGCCGCACGGTGACGATGGCCGCCAAGCGCTACCGCAGCGGCGAGCACCGTCTCTTCCACCGCGACTCCGGCTACCTCGAGGGCCGGCGGGTCCGCAAGTCCCGCGAGGCGCGGGCCATGGCCCGCCGCACCGACTTCGGCAAGCAGATGATCGCCGGGCAGTGGGCGGCGGCCGAGTTCGACGCCCTCGGGAAGCTCTGGACGCTCGGGCTGCCGGTGCCCTACCCCGTGCAGCTCGACGAGTCCGAGATGCTCATGGAGTTCGTCGGGGGCACCTCCGGCGAGACCCCCGTCGCCGCGCCCCGGCTCGTGCAGACCCGGCCGGACCCGGACCTGCTGGCCGACCTGTTCGAGCAGGCCCGCGCGACGATGCTCACCCTCGCCCACCACGGCTGGACCCACGGCGACCTCAGCCCGTACAACGTGCTCGTCCACGACGGACGGCTCGTCGTCATCGACTGGCCGCAGATCGTCGACGTCATCGGCAACCCCCAGGGGTTCGAGTTCCTCGAGCGCGACGCGACGACGATGGCGACGTGGTTCGTCCGCAAGGGCCTCGATGTCGACCCCGGGGAGCTCGTGGCGGACCTCGTCGCCGCGGCGACCGCCCGGTTCTGACCGGTCCGGTCGCCGGCCTCCCGGCCTCGCCGGGGACCCCCGGGGACGCCCGGCACCTAGCCTGGTCGGCATGACCCGACCGCGGCGGCGTGCCGTCCTCGCCGGGGGTCTGGCGGCGTTCGTCACCGGGCTCACCGGCTGCGGCACCGACGACCCGCCGGGCGTCACCGTGAGCTCGGGCACGCTGCGCTCGGCGCACCTCCCGGGCCGCGACCTCGCCTGGGTGCTCGCCGCCCCCGACGACGCGGACGTCCGGCGCGCCCCCGTCGTCGTCCTGCACGGCAAGGGCGGCAGCGCCCGGTCGACGCTGGACACCCTCCACCTCCAGGACCACGTCGCCGCCACGGGCCTGGCCGTCGCCGCGGTCGACGGCGGGGACGGCTACTGGCACGCCCGCGCGGACGGCACGGACTCCGGCGCCATGGTGCTCGAGGACTTCCTGCCGCTCCTCGCCCGCGAGTACGGCGAGACCGACCGCGTCTCGCTGCTCGGCTGGTCGATGGGCGGCTACGGGTCGCTGCTGCTCGCGAGCCGTCTCGGCCCGGACCGGGTCGTCGCCGTCGTCGCCGAGAGCGCCGCGCTCTGGACCGACCCCGGCCTCTCCGCGCCGGGGGCCTTCGACGACCGCGAGGACTTCCTGGCCCACGACGTCTTCGCCCGGCGGCGCCTCGCGACCCTCGCCCGCCTCCCGGTGCGGCTGGACTGCGGCGCCGACGACCCCTTCGTCGCCGCCAACCGCGCTTTCGCGGCGGCCCTCCCGAGCGCCGGGCTCACCGTCGACCCCGGCGCCCACACCGGTGACTACTGGCGCAGCCACGGCGGCCCGCAGCTGGAGTGGCTGCGGGCCCGGACCGACGCCGCGGCGAGCGCATAGGGTTCCGGTCATGCCCCCGACGACCCCCGCCCTCGCCGCACCCGCAGTCCCGGAGCCCGCGGACGCCCCGCCGCTGCGCTGGGGCGTGCTGGGCCCCGGCGGCATCGCGCACACCTTCGCCGCCGCCGCCCGGGCCGGCACCCGCGCGGAGGTCGTCGCCGTCGGGTCGCGCTCGGCCGAGCGGGCGGGCGCGTTCGCCGACGAGCACGGCGTCGCCCGCAGCCACGGGTCCTACGAGGCCCTCGTCGCCGACGACGCCGTCGAGGCCGTCTACGTCGCGACCCCGCACAGCGAGCACCGGGAGCACGCCCTCCTCGCCGTCGCCGCCGGCAAGCACGTCCTGGTCGAGAAGTCCTTCGCCCGCAGCCTCGCCGAGACCGACGAGGTCCTCGACGCCGCCCGCGCGGCCGGCGTGCTCGTCGCCGAGGCGATGTGGAGCCGCTACCTCCCGCAGTACGACGTCGTGCGCCGCACCGTCGACGCCGGGACGCTCGGCGAGCTCGCCCTCGTCCAGGCCGACCACGGCCAGCACCTGTGGCCGGACGGGCCGCAGCGGCTCGCCGACCCGGCGCTGGCCGGCGGCTCGCTGCTGGACCTCGGCGTCTACCCGGTCTCGTTCGCCGACCACGTCCTCGGCCGGCTCGATGACGTCGCCGCCCGCGGGATCCTCACCGACGAGGGTGTCGACGCCACGATCGGGGTCACGGGGCGCTCGAGCTCGGCGCTGGCGCGGATGACCTCGACCATGGCGGCCTCGACCCCCTGCCACGCGCTCGTCGCCGGGAGCGCCGGCCGGCTGGAGCTCTCCGGTCCCGGCTACTTCTACAGCGCCGCGACGACGGTCCGGCTCGTCGGACCCGACGGCACCCTGCTCGACGAGTTCGTGCCCGAGCACGACGACCACGGCTTCCGGTACGAGATCGCTGCGGTCGCGCGGGCCGTCGCCGAGGGGCGGACCGAGACCGACGCGATGCCGTGGGACGCGACCCGCCGCGTCATGACCGTCATGGACGAGGTGCGCCGCCAGGTCGGGGTCTCCTACCCCGGCGAGTGACCGCGGTGCGCCCCTACGACGAGCTCGTCGCGGAGGCCCTGCGCGCCGACGTCACCGGCTGGGGCTTCGGCTGGCTCGACGGCCGCGCCACCGAGGAGCGACCGCCGTGGGGGTACGCGCGGTTGCTGGCCGCCCGGCTGGCCGAGGTGGACAGCGCCCTCGACCTCGACACCGGCGGCGGCGAGGTGGTCGGCGAGGCCCCGGTCCTGCCTGCGCACACGGTCGTCACCGAGGGCTGGCCCCCGAACGCCGAGCGGGCGCGCACCCTGCTCGGGCAGCGCGGCGTGCAGGTCCTCGACGTCGCACCGGGCGACCCGCTGCCCCTGCCGGACGCGTCCGTCGACCTCGTCTCCGCCCGCCACCCCGTGCGGCCGCCCTGGGCCGAGATCTCGCGCGTCCTGCGGCCCGGCGGGGAGTACCTGGCCCAGCACGTCGGCCCGGGGTCGATGTTCGCCCTCATCGAGGAGTTCGTCGAGGTCACACCCGAGCAGCGTCGCGGGCGCTCCCCCGAGCGGGAGTCGGCCGAGGCCGAGTCCGCCGGGCTCGAGGTCGTCGAGGTCCGGACCGCGCGCTGCCGCGCCGAGATCCACGACGTCGGCGCGGTCGTGTGGCTGCTGCGCAAGTGCCCCTGGTGGGTCCCGGGGTTCGACGTCGAGCGCGACGAGGAGGTCCTGCGGCGGCTCGACGCCCGGATGCGCACGGGCACCCCGGTCGTGGCGCACTCCACCCGGCACCTGCTGCGCGCCCGGCGCCCGGCCTGAGACCCGACGCCCGCACGCCAGGCCCACGCCCCGAACGCCTGGCCCGAGCCCCCGGGTCACCTCGCCCATGGTCGCCCGGCCACAATGCTGCGCATGCGACACCTGCACCTGTGGATGCGGCACGAGACGCGCGACACCGAGCGCCGGGCCCCGTTGGTGCCCAGCGACGCCGCCCGGCTCGTCGCGGACGGCGTGCGGGTGACGGTCGAGGAGTCGCCCCAGCGGGTCTTCGACGTCGAGGCCTACCGCACCGGCGGCTGCGACGTCGCGCCGGCGGGGTCGTGGCCGGACGCCCCGGCGGACGCGCTCGTCCTCGGCATCAAGGAGCTGCCCGCGCAGCCGGACCCGCTGCGCCACACCCACGTGTTCTTCGGGCATGCCTACAAGGGCCAGGACGGCGCCGAGGACCTCCTCCGCCGCTTCGCCGACGGCGGGGGCGAGCTCCTGGACCTGGAGTACCTCACCGTCGACGGCCGCCGGGTCATCGCCTTCGGCTTCTGGGCCGGGTACGTCGGCGCCGCCCTCGGGGTGCTGGCCGCCCGCGGCCGGCTGTCCGCGCCGCTGCAGCCGTTGGAGCGGGCCGAGCTCGACGCCCTGCTCGTCGCCGCCGGCGCGCGCGACCTGCGCGGGCTCGTCGTCGGGGCGCTCGGGCGCAGCGGCCGGGGCGCGCACGAGGCCCTGACCGTCGCCGGGGTGCAGGCCACCGCGTGGGACGTCGCCGAGACCGCCGACCTGGACCGGGGCTCCCTGCGCGCCCACGACCTGCTCGTCAACTGCGTCCTGTCGCGCGAGCCCCGACCGCCGTTCGTGGGCCCGGACGACGCCGCCGACCCCGGCCGGCGGCTGCGCGTCGTCGCCGACGTCACCTGCCTCGTCACCTCCGTCCACAACCTCATCCCGGTGAACACGGCCGTCACCTCGTGGGCGGAGCCGGTGCGCCGGGTGGCGGAGGACCCGCCGCTGGACGTCGTCGCCATCGACAACCTGCCCTCGCTGCTGCCGCGCGAGGCGAGCACGGCGTTCTCGGCCGACCTCGTCCCCCTCGTGCCGCAGCTGGCCGGCCGGCGCGGGCCGTGGCACGCGGCCCGGCAGGCGTACGACGACGCGCAGGCCCGGCGCGGCTGACCGGCCGGCGAGAGCCGTCCGTCGCCGACGGGGTCCGCGAGCGGCGACCTCAGTCGTGGACGAGGACGGTGGTGCCGATCGACATGGCCCCGCGGTCCCAGATCATGTCGATGGCGGCGTCGCTGAGGCGGGCGCAGCCGTGGGACGCCGGGTACGGCGGGATGCTCGGCGACCCGTGCACCGCCCACCCGCGGTGGAAGTACTTCGGCCGCCACAGCTCGCCGAGGTCGCTGTCGTCCTGCCCGTCGACGTCGCGGAAGACCGAGAAGGTGCCGGTGGGCGTGTACGCCGTCGAGGTGTGGCCGTTGGACTCGTACTGCTCGCCACTTCCGGTCGAGGTGTTGAGCGTGCGCCAGACCGTTCCGCCGCGCACGAGCATGAGCACCTGCCTGCTCAGGTCGATCTCGACGCCGGTGCCCTCGAGCCGCGCCTTCGGGGTGACCCCCCGTTCGAGGGCCCTGCGCGTCTTGGGGCCGACGACGCCGTCGGGCGTGAGGCCGGCCGACTTCTGGAAGGCGTAGACGGCCTGCTGGGTCAGCTGGCCGAAGCTGCTGTCGCGGTGGGAGAGCCAGAAGCCGAGGTCGGTGAGGCGGTACTGGAGGGCCCGCACGTCACGCCCGGAGTCCCCGTAGCGCAGCGTGACGTCACCGAGCGTGCGGGCCTTCTTCGCGGCCGCCTCGCGAGCCGCCTCCTTCTCGGCCGCCGCCGCGCGGGCGGCCGCCTGGCGCTCGGCCCGCTTCTCCTTCGCCGTCTTCCTCGGCGGCGGGGGCGGGACGGGGACGGCGGTGACGAGGGGGGTCGAGGCGGCGTCCGGCTCCGCGCCGGTGGCGGAGGAGCTGCCCGAGGGGGTCGGGGTGGGGCGCGCGGGGGCGGTGACGCCGACCGGTGGCGCGGCGGCCGGCGCGGCCGGGGCCGCCCCCACCCCTCCGGCGGCGGCCGGTGGCGCGGTCTCGTCGGCTTCGGTCCACTGCTCGACCTGCGAGCAGCCGGCCAGCGCGGTGGTCGCCGCGAGGGCGAGGACGGCGAGCGCGGCCGTCCGTGGGGTCCTCGTCATCGTGCGCGCCTCCCTCGTCGAATGCTCGGGCGTCCCTCCACCACACGCCATCCCGCGGGCACACGCAAACCGACTCACCTTTCGTGACCGCATCGTTGCGCAAGGATCCGCAGGTCACGGGCGGTCGACGCGGCGGCTCAGCCCCGGGCGCGCACCGCCTCGTCGACGGCGAGGACGCGACGCGCGACCTCGACGTGGAGGTTCTCGACCATCCGCCCCTCGTGGGTGACGACGCCCCGTCCGGCGCCCTCCTCCCAGGCGGCGAGGAGGGCGCGGGCGTCCTGCACCTCCTCCTCCGACGGCGCGAAGGCGGTGTTGCAGGGGTCGACCTGCGCGGGGTGGATGAGGGTCTTGCCGTCGCAGCCCCAGTCGCGGCCCTGCCGGCACTCGGCCACGAGGCCCTCGGCGTCGCGGGTGTCGTTGAAGACCCCGTCGAGGACGGCGACCCCGGCCGCCCGGGCGGCGAGCACGACGGTCGACAGGGCGGTGAGCAGTGGCGCCCGCCCCGGCACGAAGCGCGCCCCGAGCTCCTTGACGAGGTCGTTGGTGCCGAGGACGAGCACGGCCAGCCGGTCCGAGGCCGCGGCGATCTCCCGGGCGTCGAGCACCGCCCGTGGCGTCTCGACCATGGCCCACAGCCGGGTGCGGTCCGGTGCGCCGTGCCGCTCCAGGGCCTCGACGAGGCCGCGCACCTCGCGCGCCGACCCCACCTTGGGTACGACGACGCCGTCCGGTCCCGCGGCGCAGGCGGCGGCGAGGTCGGCGTCGTGCCACTCGGTGCCGAGGGCGTTGACGCGGATCGTCACCTCGCGGTGGCCGTACTCCCCCGACGCCGCGGCGGCGCACGCCTGCTCGCGGGCGGTGGCCTTGTCGGCGGGACCGACGGCGTCCTCGAGGTCGAGGATGAGGCCGTCGACCGGCAGGTCCTTCGCCTTCTCCAGGGCGCGGGCGTTGCTGGCCGGCATGTAGAGCACCGACCGCCGCGGGACGTACGCCGCGCTCACGCCCGCTCCCCCGCTCCGTACAGCTCGGCGAGCGCGGGATCGGTCGCGGCCAGCCGCTCGGCGAGCTCGAGGACGACGAGGCACTGCTTGAGGCTGGCGTCGTCCTCCATCCTCCCGTCGAGCATGACGGCGCCGGTGCCGTCGCCCATCGCCTCCTTGACCCGCCAGGCGTGCGCGACGTCCTCGGCGCTGGGGCTGAACACGCTGCGGGCGACGTCGATCTGGCGCGGGTGCAGCGTCCAGGCGCCGACGCAGCCGAGGAGGAAGGCGTTGCGGAACTGGTCCTCGCAGGCGACGACGTCGGCGATGTCCCCGAACGGGCCGTAGTACGGGAGGATCCCGTGCATCGCGCAGGCGTCGACCATCCGGGCGATCGTGTAGTGCCAGAGGTCCTGCTGGTAGGTCGGGCGGTCCCCGCCGACGTCGCCGTCCACCGGGTCGCGGCGCACGAGGTAGCCCGGGTGCCCGCCGCCCACCCGGGTCGTCTTCATCCGGCGGTCGGCGGCGAGGTCGGCCGGGCCCAGGCTGATGCCCTGCATCCGCGGGCTCGCGCCGGCGATGGCCTCGACGTTCGCCATGCCCCGGGCGGTCTCGAGGATGGCGTGGACGAGCACCGGGCGGGTGAGGCCGGCCCTCGCCTCGAGCTGGGCGAGCAGCCGGTCGACGTAGTGGATGTCCTCGGGCCCCTGCACCTTGGGGACCATGACGACGTCGAGCCGGTCGCCGATCTCGGTGACGAGCGTCGTGAGGTCGTCCAGGGCCCACGGGCTGTCCAGGGCGTTGACCCGGGTCCACAGCTGGGTGTGCTCCCCCAGGTCGGTGGCCCGGGCGATGTCGACGAGCCCCTGCCGCGCGGCCTCCTTGTTCTCGGCCTTGACGGCGTCCTCGAGGTTGCCGAGGAGGACGTCGACCTCCCCGACGAGCGCGGGGACCTTCGCGGCCATCTTCGGGTTGCTCGGGTCGAAGAAGTGGATCATCCGCGACGGCCGCACCGGGACCTCGCGCAGCGGGGTCGGGGCGCCGACGGCGAGCGGGGCGAAGAAGTCCTTGGCACTGCGCACAGGCGGCTCCTCACGGGCGGCGGCAGGGTCGCTGCGGACGCTAGCAGCGGGGTGGTGCACCGGCCCGTGAGCGACCTCACGGTGTGACGGACGCCGCCCGCCGACGGGGGGGGGGGGGGGGGGGGGGGGGGGGGGGGGGCGGGGGGGGGCGGGGGGGGGGGGGGGGGGGGGCGGGGGGGCGGGGTGCGGCACACTGTTTTGTTGGTGCCCCCCCCCCCCCGCCCCCCCCCCCCCCCCCCCCCCCCCCCCGGCCGGACGGCCGCTTTCGCATCGTCCGAACGGACGACACCGGCCGGTTCGGTTGGTGAGTCGCACGGTGCCGATGAGACTGGCGGGGCAGGGGCCACAGACTGTCGGTCCAACCGGAAGAACCACGATGAAGGCCATCCACTGGCTGGCTGCGACGCTGTCGCTCTGCCTGCTCCTGCCCCTCGCATCCATCCCCGCCTCCGCCCGGTCCGCCGGCTCGGCGCCGTCCACGTCCACGACCCAGACCCGACTCGCCTCGGCCCCCCGGCTCCAGGCGTCGACGCCGACGCGGGCCACGACGACGGCCGCCAAGACCGAGCGCCGCTTCAAGGTCGGCGTGCAGTACACGGCGATGTGGCAGAACGTGTCCGACGCCGACCAGAAGCGGATGGCCGCCGCCATCAAGCAGAGCGGCTCGCGCTGGGTCCGGCTCGACGTCGCCTGGGCGACGCTGCAGCCCAGCGGCCCGAACTCCTACGACATGGGCTGGGGGGTCCCCAAGGTCGACCGCGCCATCCAGAACGCCACCGACCAGGGCCTCAAGGTGCTGCTCACCCTGTACTGGGCGCCGGAGTGGGCCACGGTGGGCACCGGCAAGGCCGCCCACCCCGACCCCGACGCCTACGCGCGCGCCGCGAAGTGGGTCGCGGCCCGGTACGCCGGCAAGGTCGGCGCCATCGAGGTGTGGAACGAGCAGAACGGCTCCCGGTTCTGGAACCCGACCGACCCGGTGACGTACACGAACCTGCTCAAGAAGGCCTACCCCGCCATCAAGGCCGGGAACCCGCGGTGCATCGTCGTCATGGGCGGCCTGGAGTACTCCGACACCGCGTGGCTGCAGAAGATGTACGACGCCGGCGTCAAGGGCAGCTACGACGTGAGCGCCTTCCACCCCTACCCCGCGATCGCCGACCAGTCGCCGCTCGCGCCGTGGGACGGCACCAAGTGGACCGTGGCGAACATGGCCACGTGGATGCGGGTCAGCGCGGCCAACGGTGACACCAGGCGGGTCTGGCTCACCGAGGCCGGCTGGTCGACGCACGCCAACTGGAGCGGCGTCGAGAACTGGAACCGTGGCGTCACCGACGCCCAGCAGGCCCAGTACGTCACCGAGATGTTCGACCTCGTGTCGCGCAAGTACCCGCGGGTGTCCGGCCTGTTCTGGTACACCGCCCGCGACACCGACCTCGGCAACGTCCAGCAGGACGGCTACGGCTTGATCCGCCGCGACTGGAGCCGCAAGCCGGCCTTCACCGCGCTGCAGAGGGCCACCCTCACGTACGGTCGCTGACACCGGCGGGGGCGCCCGCATCCGGCGCCCCCGCCGGCGCGCTGTGCCAGAGTGCCGTCATGAGCTCGGACGGCGGGGCCGCGGCGGGTGCGCCCGCGCCGGACGAGCACGCCGCGACGGCCCCGCTCCCCCGGGCCGACCCGGCGGGCGCCGACCGCGACCCGTTGCCGGACGGCTCGGCGCGGCTGCTGGCCGAGGCGATGACGAGGTCGGGGCTTCTGTGGGTACGCGTCCGCGACGACGGCGGCCCGGGCACCGCGCACGCCGTCTGGCACGTGTGGCACGACCCCGGGGACGGCCCGCGCGCCTACGTCGTCTCCGGTCCGGGCGAGCAGCACCTGCCGTGGCTGCCCGACGAGGTCGAGCTGGTCCTGCGCAGCAAGGACAGCGGCGGCCGGCTGCTCACCGTCCCGGCGACGGCCACGGTCCTCGACCCCGGCAGCCCCGCGTGGGACACCGCCGTCGAGGTGCTGCGCCCGGAACGTCTCAACGCGACCGGCGACGTCGTCGCACGCTGGCGGGAACGGGCGACGGTCCACGCGCTGCGCCCGCACGGCCCCGCCCTGGAGTCACCCGGCCACCACGACACCGGCGACGGCGCCACCCCGGTCCGTCCCGCCGCGCCCGCAACCGTCGGTCGCCGCCCCTGGCACTGGCGCGGGCGCGCCGGGGCCCGCCGCAACACGGACCGGTGACGCGGCCGCCCACCGGCACCGACGGCTAGCCTGTCGCTCGTGAGCACGCCGACCCGCGCCTTCGTCGGCCGCCTGTCCGAGCTGGACGTCTTCGACCCGCTCGGCGACAAGGTGGGCCGCGTCCGCGACGTCGTCGTCACCTTCAGCGCCTCCCGGGCCCGGCCCCGCGCCATCGGCCTCGTCGTCGAGGTCCCGGGCCGCCGCCGGGTGTTCGTCCCGATGACCCGTGTCACCTCGGTCGAGGGCGGCCAGGTCATCACGACCGGCCTGGTCAACATGCGCCGCTTCGAGCAGCGCCCGAACGAGACCCTCGTCGTCGCCGAGCTCTTCGAGCGGCCGGTCCAGGTGCGCACCGACTCCGGCGACACCGTGCCCGCCGTCGTCCAGGACATCGGTATCGAGCAGTCCGGCCCGCGGGGGTGGGCCGTGGCGCGGGTCGCGGTGCAGCTCACCGCCTCCCGCCCCAGCCGGCTCGGGCGGCTCGGGCGCCGCCGCGGCGAGACCGAGGTGGCGCACGTCGAGGACGTCAAGGGCCTGCGCGACCCCAGTGAGGGCCAGGGCGCCGCCAAGCTGCTGGAGACCTACGAGGACCTCAAGCCCGCCGACCTCGCCGAGGTCATCCACGACCTCAGCCCCCAGCGCCGCGCCGAGGTCGCCGCCGCCCTCACCGACGAGCGGCTGGCCGACGTCATCGAGGAGCTGCCCGAGGACGACCAGGTCGAGATCCTCGTCGGCCTCGACGTCTCGCGCGCCGCCGACGTCCTCGAGGCGATGGAGCCCGACGACGCCGCCGACCTGCTGTCGGACCTGCCCGCCGACCGGCAGGAGGAGCTGCTGCAGAAGATGCAGCCCGACGACGCCGCCGACCTGCGCCGCCTCCTCACCTACGAGGACAACACCGCCGGCGGGCTCATGACGACCGAGCCGGTCATCCTCGGGCCCGAGGCCTCGATCGCCGAGGCCCTGGCCGTCGTGCGCCGCAAGGAGCTCTCGACCGCGCTGGCCTGCACCGTCTTCGTCTGCCGGCCGCCCCTGGAGACCCCCACCGGCAAGTTCCTCGGCATCGTCCACCTCCAGCGGCTGCTCCGGGAGCCGCCGCACAACCCGGTCGGCGGCATCCTCGACAAGGACGTCGAGCCGGTGCTGCCCACGGCCTCGCTCGGGCACGTGACCCGGATGCTCGCCACCTACGACCTCGTGGGGATGCCCGTGGCCGACGAGGACGGGCACCTGCTCGGCGCGGTCACGGTCGACGACGTGCTCGACCACATCCTCCCCGACGACTGGCGCGAGGACCGCCACGACGTGCTCCCCCGCGCGGAGGTCGGCAGTGGCTGAGCGTCGCCCGCGCATCGACCAGCCGCGGGACGCCCGGCGCCGGCGGCTCACCCTGCCGGTCGCCCTCACCGAGGAGTCCTTCGGCGACTTCTCCGAGAAGTTCGCCCGCTTCATGGGGACGGCCACGTTCCTCATCGGGATGACGCTGTTCGTCCTGATCTGGCTGCTGTGGAACACCCTCGCCCCGGGCGACCTGCGCTTCGACCCCTACGCCTTCATCTTCCTCACCCTCATGCTGAGCCTCCAGGCGTCCTACGCGGCGCCGCTCATCCTCCTCGCGCAGAACCGCCAGGCCGACCGCGACCGGGTGGCCCTGGAGCAGGACCGCTCCCGCGACGAGCGCAACCTCGCCGACACCGAGTTCCTCACCCGCGAGGTCGCCGCGCTGCGGCTCGCGATGCGCGACACCGCGACCCGCGACTTCGTCCGCAGCGAGCTGCGCGACCTGCTCGACGAGATGGAGGAGCGCGGCCTCGCCGTCGTCAAGGAGGCCCCCGCGCCCGACGGGGCCGAGGACGGCGCCGGCTCCGCGCGGACCTAGACTCGCGGGTATGCCGCAGGTCAGCACCGACGCCCTCCAGACCGCCCTCGGGACGGTCATCGACCCCGAGATCCGCAAGCCCGTCACGGAGCTGGGGATGGTCGGCGACCTCGCGTGCGACGACGACGGCCGGGTGGCCGTCACCATCCTCCTCACCGTCGCCGCCTGCCCGCTCAAGGACACCCTGACCAAGGACACGACCGAGGCGCTCCTGCGCGTCGAGGGCGTCACCGCCGTCGACGTCACGCTCGGGGTGATGACCGAGGAGCAGCGCGGCGCCCTCAAGGAGCAGCTGCGCGGCGGGGTCGCCGAGCGCGAGGTCCCGTTCGCCAAGCCCGGCTCGCTGACCCGGGTCTACGCCGTCGCGTCCGGCAAGGGCGGTGTCGGCAAGTCCTCGGTCACCGCCAACCTCGCGGCGTCGATGGCGGCCCAGGGCCTGTCGGTCGGGGTCGTCGACGCCGACATCTACGGCTTCTCGATCCCCCGCATGCTCGGGGTCGAGCACCGGCCCACCCAGGTCGACGACATGATCATGCCGCCGACGAGCCACGACGTGCGGGTCATCTCCATCGGCATGTTCGTCCCCGGCAACCAGCCGGTCGTGTGGCGCGGCCCGATGCTGCACCGGGCGCTGCAGCAGTTCCTCGCCGACGTCTTCTGGGGCGACCTCGACGTCCTGCTGCTCGACCTGCCGCCCGGCACCGGCGACATCGCCATCTCCGTGGCCCAGCTCGTCCCCGGCGCCGAGATCCTCGTCGTCACCACCCCGCAGCAGGCGGCCGCCGAGGTCGCGGAGCGGGCCGGGTCGATCGCCCTCCAGACCCACCAGCGCCTGGCCGGCGTCATCGAGAACATGTCGTGGCTCGAGCTGCCGGACGGCTCGCGCGAGGAGATCTTCGGCTCCGGCGGCGGCCGGGAGGTCGCGGAGTCGCTGTCCCGCTCGATCGGCGCCGACGTGCCGCTGCTGGGTCAGATCCCGCTCGACACCCGGCTGCGGATCGGCGCCGACCAGGGGATGCCCGTCGTCCTCGGTGAGCCGGACTCGCCGGCGGCGGTCGCGCTCAACGGCATCGCCAAGGGGCTGACCACGCGCTCGCGCGGGCTCGCGGGCCGCTCCCTGGGGCTGTCACCCGTCGGGCGCTGAACCCGTCGGGGTCCGCCGGGGACCCGGTCCGTCGGAGGACTCAGGTGGCCTCGACGTCGTAGGGCACCGGGCGCCCGGGGTCGTAGGCCTGCGGCCCGCCCCAGGGACGACCGCCGGGCACGTCGTCGGCGACGTCGATCTCGCCGTCCCGCGACCTCGACGTCCGCGCGGTGACGGCACCGGCCGCCGCGGCCCCGGCGCCCGCGGCCACGGCCGCACCGCCGTTCGAGGCCGCGTCCCCGTCCCGCAGCCGTGCCGCCGAGCGCACCGAGGTGATCTCGTCACGGACGGGTGACACGGCGTCGTCGAGCGGGTCCAGCAGCGCCTCGCGGACGATCCGGCGCGGGTCGTACTGGCGCGGGTCGTACTGGCGCCAGTTGATGTCCTCGTACTCCGGGCCCAGCTGGTCGCGCAGCTGGTCCTTCGCCCCCTCGGCCATGACCCGCAGCTTGCGGATGCCGCGGGCCAGCTTGGCCGCGTACTCCGGCATCCGGTCCGGCCCGAGGACGAACACGGCGATGAGCGCCAGCAGGACGAACTCCCACCCGTTGATGCCCACGCGCTCAGCCCCCTTCCGGTTCTCGTCCCGGCCCGGTCACTCCGAGCCCTCGAGGACCATGGTGACATCTTGCTCGCCGCCGTCGCGCCGGACGGTCAGGGTGACCGAGTCGCCGACCTTGCGCGAGCGGATCTTCACGACGAGCTCTCCGCCGTCGGAGACGGGCGCACCCTCGAAGGCGGTGATGACGTCCCCTGCCTTCAGGCCCGCCTTCGCGGCCGGCCCGTCGGGGTTGACGGCCGGGTCGCCGTTCGGGCCGGTGTCGGCGATCTTCACGCCCTCGCCGTCGTACTCGCTGTCGAGGTACACCCCGATGATCGGGTGCACGGCCTTGCCGGAGGTGATGAGCTGCTCGACGGTCGTCGCCACCTGGTCGCTCGGGATGGCGAAGCCGACGCCGATGTTGCCGCTCTGGCCGCCGCCGATCGAGCTGCCGGGGATGGCGGCGATGGCGGAGTTCACGCCGATGACGTTGCCGGACATGTCCAGCAGCGGTCCCCCGGAGTTGCCCGGGTTGATGGCCGCGTCGGTCTGGATGGCGTTGATGAAGCTCTGCGAGTCCTCGCCGCCGGGCGTCACCGGCCGGTCGAGCGCGCTGACGATCCCCGTGGTCACGGTCGAGTCCAGCCCCAGGGGGGCGCCGACCGCGATGACCTGGTCGCCGACGACGACGTCGGCCGACCGGCCGAGCGGCAGGGCGGCGAGGTCGGCGCCGGTGACCTCGATGACGGCGAGGTCGTAGGAGGAGTCGGTGCCGATGACCTTGCCCTGCACCCGCTTGCCGTTGGAGAGGACGATGGTGACCTCGCCGTCGTCACCGACGCCGGAGACGACGTGGTTGTTGGTCACGACGTGCCCGGAGTCGTCGTAGACCCAGCCGGAGCCGGTGGCATCGCCGTCGGCCCCCTCGACGCGGAGGGTGACGACGCTCGGCAGCGCGGTGGCGGCGATGTTGGCGATCGACCCCTCGGGCCGGGCGGTGGCGCCCGCGCCGGGGCTCGGCGCGGCGGCGGTGGGGGCGTTCCGGCTGCCGGCGGCGCCGGTGCCGCCGGCGTCGGTCAGCGAGGAGCCGATGACCCCGCCGCCGATACCGGCCAGCAGGCCGACGGCGACCGTGGCGCCGACGAGGGCGCCCCAGCCGGGGCCGCGGCGACGTCCGGAGTCACGGTCGGCGGGCTTCGGGGTGTCCACGGGGGGCCCGCCGACCGGCATCGCCGACCAGGAGCCGCTGATGGGCGGGTAGGAGCTCGTCGCGCCGGAGGTGTCCCGCGCCCAGGTCGGCTCGGACGTGCCCGCCGACCCGCCGGCCGACGGCGTCGTCGAGAGGGGCTGGGTGGGTGCCGCGTCGGTCGGCCGGTCGCCGCCGTCGTCGCGTCCCGGTGCCGGGGAGCCGGAGGCCGGAACGTCGTCGTCGCGGCGGCCGCGGTCCCACGGGAACCAGTCGCCGGTCCCGGACTGCCGATCGCTCATGGGGAGGATTCTGCCTGCCGGGTCGACCGCTGCGTCGCAGAGGTGCCGGTGGTCCACCGCACCGAGACGAGGGAGGCCGAGGTGCCGGGCCGGCCGGCGGCCGGGGACACGACCGGGAGCGAGGGGCCGGAGACCACCCCGGTCCGCGGGGCGGGGACGCCGACGACGGTGAGGCTCCACGCGGCCGCCGCCGACACGCCCGCGGCCGCCGCGGCGACGACGGTGGCGCGCAGCGGGCTGCGGTGACACGCAGGGGCGCCGGGAGCGAGCAGCGGCAGGGGCTCCGGGCCTCGGGGGGCCGGCGCGAGCGGGACGTCCTCGAGGTCCCGCGCCATGGCCAGGAGGGTGACCCGCAGGTCACCCGGCATGGTCGGCCCGCCGGCCAGGGCGGCGCGGAGGCGCCGCTCCTCGGCGACCTCGCGGCGGCAGCACTCGCACGCGACGAGGTGGCGGTCCCAGTCCCGGGTGCGGTCGTCGCCGAGCCGCCCGGCGGCGTACTCGGAGAGCTCGGTGCCGGAGCAGCGGACGGGGCGGCGCAGGGTCATACGGCTCCCGCGGCGGGCCGGCGCACGACGGGACGGCGCGGGCCCGGGGTGGTCGTGACGGGCCGCGGCGCGGGGGCGCGGTGGGCCAGGGCCTCGCGCAGCTGGGCGCGGCCGCGGTGGATGCGGGAGCGGACCGTGCCGAGCTTGATGCCGAGGGTCGCGGCGACCTCCTCGTAGGAGAGGCCCTCGATGTCGCAGAGGACGACGGCGGCGCGGAAGTCCGGGGACAGCGCGTCCAGGGCCCGCTGCACGTCGTCGTCCAGGTGGGTGTCCTCGAAGGTCTGCTCGGGGCCCCGGTCGCGGCTCGGCAGCCGGGCGGCGGACTCCTCGGAGAGGGCGTCGAAGCGGATCCGCTGCTTGCGGCGCATCTTGTCGAGGAAGACGTTCGTCGTGATGCGGTGCAGCCAGCCCTCGAAGGTGCCCGGCTGGTAGGTGTGCAGCGAGCGGAACACCCGGACGAAGACGTCCTGGGTGAGGTCCTCGGCGTCGTGGACGTTACCGGTGAGGCGGTAGGCGAGGCGGTAGACGCGGGCGGAGTGCTGCTCGACGATCTCCTCCCACGTCGGCGGCACCCAGGCACCCGCGGCGGCGGTGTCGTGTGTCGTCATCGTCTCGTCCCTCACCATGCTCATGTCACCCATCGATACGCGTCCGGACCGGGAATTGTTCCCTGGCTCCCTGGACGCCGCCTGTGAGCCGCGCCGGTCCCTGGACATCGCCCTCGGCGCCGTAGGGTGGACGGCATGAGCGGGTTGAAGCCGGCGAGCTGGTCCTACGCCGAGGAGTTCGTGCCGGAGCCCGAGGTCGTCGAGGCCGCACGGCGCCGCGGCGTCGAGTTCGGGCACGCGACGCCCGTCGGCACGGGGGCCGGCGCGGTGCTGCGGCTGCTCGCCGCGTCCGTCCAGGCGCGGCACGTCGTCGAGGTCGGGACCGGGGCCGGCACGTCCGGGCTCTGGCTGCTGGCCGGCATGCCCGAGGACGGGGTGCTCACGACGATCGACCGCTCCGCCGAGCACCAGCGGGCCGCCCGGGAGGCCTACGCCTCCGCCGGCTACGCCCCGCAGCGCACCCGCGTCATCACCGGTGCCGCGCGCGACGTGCTGCCCCGGATGACCGATGGCGCCTACGACATGGTCCTCGTCGACGCCGACAAGGACGGCTACCCCGGCTACGTCGAGCACGCGGTCCGGCTGCTGCGGCCCGGCGGCATCCTCGCGGTCGACAACATGCTCTGGCACGACCAGGTCGCCGACCCGGCCTCCCGGGACGCGACGACGGTGGCGCTGCGCGACCTCGGCAAGACCCTGCGCGACCACGACGAGCTCGTCACCGCCCTGCTGCCGGTGAGCGACGGCCTCCTCGTCGCCGTCCGCCGCTGACCCCTGGCGACGCAACGTCCTCGCCCGCCCCCTCCCGGCCCCCACTTCCTCGCCTGCCCCCTCCCCGCCTGCCCCCTCCCCGCGTCAACTTTCTCGCCTGATCCCGAAACGTTCACCTTCGCCCCACCACCGAAGGCCGGCGAACCTGAACCTCGTCCGGCGAACCCCGCCGGCGAGCATCCCGGCTCGCCACCGATCGGCTGTCGCTCCCGGTGCGTCCCAACTTTCTCGCCTGACCCCGGAACCTTCACGCTTGATCCCGGAACCTTCACCTTCGCCCCACTTCCGAAGGCCGGCGAACCTGAACCGACAGCGTCCCGTGGAGTGGTGGGGTTTGGGGTGACGGCGCGGCTCTCTGACTGAAGGGGGCCACCGGCGAGATTCTCGATGTGTACCGCCAAGTACTCGTCGAGAAGGAGCCTCACCGATGGCCCT
>NZ_SAYU02000079.1 GCF_004025965.2 Phycicoccus flavus
CTGCTGGCGGCGGTGGCCTCGCTCGGCGTCGGGCTCTCCGGCGGCTCGTTCGGCCTGCACGAGCGGGTCGTCGCCGCGCTCACCGCGCTGGGCCCGTTCGCCGTGGCCGTCGGGGTCTGGTGGTCGGGCGGGCACCGGGTCGGTTCGCGGCGGCTGCGCCACGGGCTGGCCGCCCTCGTGCTCGTCGTGGGGTGCGTCCTCGCGGGAGTGGCGGCCACGGCGCTCGCGCCCGCCACCGCGCACACCCGCACCTACCAGGCGACGGTGTCGCTGGACGCCGACCCCGCGCACGTCGGCCGGATCGTGGCCGAGACGACCTTCGGCGACGCGCGCGTCGGCTTCTCCGGGCTCGCCCCCGGCATCCGCGCCGTCCCGCAGGTTCGGGCGAGCATCGCCGACGTCCTCGCCCGGCCGCAGCTGAGCCTGGCGAGCCTGCGCCCGGGCCCGGGCGAGCTCGACGCCGCGGTCCGCGAGGTCGCCACCCGGCTGCTCGGCCGGTTCGCGCTCGGGGCGCTGCTGCTCGTCGTCGTCGTCCTCGCGGTGGCGGGCGGCGCGCGCCGTCGCCGCCCGCCGCGCTGGCTCGTCGGCGCGGCCGCGGCGTCGTGGCTCGTCGCGACCGTCGGGACGTCGGCGGCGATCTACACGACCTACCAGCCGAGCCGGCAGCAGTCGTTCACCGCCACGGAGGTGCTCGGCACCCTGCAGCGCAACCAGGGGCTGCTCGGCGACGTCGAGACCCGCGCCACCCAGGTGACGCCGTACCTGCGCAACCTCCTGGCCCTCTCGACCGCCCTGCAGCAGAAGTACGCCGCGGGGGCGCTGGAGTCCGACCCCGCGCTGCGGGTCCTGCTGGTCAGCGACGTCCACGGCGGCAACCAGTACCCGCTGATGCGGACGGTCGTGCGGGACCAGAGCATCGACGTCGTCGTCGACACCGGCGACCTCGTGAACTTCGGGACGGCCGAGGAGGGCGAGGCCGCCGGCGTCTTCGACGGCATCGCCTCGCTCGGCGTCCCCTACCTCTTCGTCCGCGGCAACCATGACGCGACGAGCGCCGGCGACACCGCGCTGCTGCGCCGGATGGCCCGCGTCCCGAACGTCGTGCTCCTCCAGCCCCCGGGCGGCGGGTACACCGAGGTGACGGTCGGCGGCGTACGGATCGCCGGGTTCGACGACCCGCGCTGGTTCGGCGACTCCGGCACCGGCACCCGGGCCGCGCAGCTCCCGGCCCGCGACGCCTTCCGGGCCGCGTTCGCCGGCCGCACCCCGCCGGACGTCGTCGCCTCGCACGAGCCGTGGGCGCTGGCGGGCGTCGAGGGCGGGGTACTGCTCAACGGGCACATGCACGTCAGCGACCTCGAGGGCAACCGGATCCAGGTCGGCACCTTCACCGGCGGCGGGCCCTTCTCGCACTTCGTCGCGGACGACGCGACCACGAGCGGCGAGCTCGAGGGACAGGGCAGTGCGTTCGACGTCCTCACCTTCGGCACCGACTGCCGGCTGTCCTCGCTCACCCGCTACCGCTTCCACGACGTCCTCGAGGGCCGCCCGTCCTACGACGACGTCTCGATCGTCAACGGCAGCGGCATCGACACCCGGCCGGCGGACCCGGGGCGCACGTGCACGCCCGGCGGGGCGCTGGAGCAGGAGGCGGTGACGGCTCCGGCCGGGCCCGGTGCGCCGTAGGCTCGCCCGGATGACGACCGACCCGTCCGGGCTGACCGACGAGGACCTGCGGCACCTCGCGCGCTGCGTCGCGCTGGCCGAGGAGGCCCTCGACGCCGGCGACCAGCCGTTCGGGTCCGTCCTCGTGGACGCGTCCGGGCGGGTGCTGCTCGAGGAGCGCAACCGCGAGGGCGGAGGCGACGCCACCCGCCACCCCGAGCTCGCCCTCGTGCAGTGGGCCGCCCGTCACCTCGCGCCGCAGGACCGGGCGTCGGCCACGGTCTACACCTCCGGCGAGCACTGCCCGATGTGCGCCGCCGCGCACGCCTGGGTCGGCCTCGGCCGGATCGTCTTCGCGACCTCGGCCGGGCAGACGAGCCGCTGGTCCGCCGAGCGCGGCGCCGCCCCCTCCCCCGTGCTGCCCCTGCCCGTGGCCGAGGTCGCCCCCGGCGTCCCCACCGTCGGTCCGGTCCCGCGCTTCGCCGAGGCCATGCGCGCGCTCCACCTCCGCCGTCCGGACGGCGAGGCCTGACCCCGGGACCTTCGGGTTCGCCGGGGAACGGAGGGGGTGCGAACCCGAAGGTTGCGGGATCAGGCGAGGAAGTGGGAACGCCCGGAGGGGGTCAGGAGGGGGTGACGGTGGTGCGGGTGCGGTACTCGACGTGCGGCTTGGGGCCGGCGCCGCAGCTGAGCGGCTCGAACGGCCGCTCCTCGACCTCGACCTCGACGGTGAGGCGGTCCGGGACGGGACCGTCGCCGAAGACCTGCACGCGGGCGGGGGCCCCGTTGCGCGCGGGCTCGACCTGCCCGGGCACGGCGTCGTCGAGGCCGGCGGGCCCGTACTCGGCGAGCACGGCGGCGACGGCGGCCTGGACCTCGGGCTCCCAGCGGGTGACGCCGCGCAGCAGCTTGGCCGCGACGATCCCGGACAGGTGGGCGCGCACGACGTCGGCGGCGATCTCGGTGTCGAGGTAGCCGTAGCAGACCCCGTCGGGGAGGGTGAGCAGCGTGCCGGCGAACCGGTGCCCGCCGAGGTGGGTGCACTCCCAGACCTCGTCCTCCCACTCGCGCACGAGCCGGGCGACGATGGGCCGGCCGCGCACCGCGCAGCAGGCGTCGCGGGTGCCCTGGGTGCACACGAGGATCATCGGGTCGGCGTCGGTGTCGCTGGCGCTGAGCTGCAGCCCCAGGGCCCGGGCGGCCTTGAGCAGGTCCTCGCCGGTGCGCCAGGTGCCGCGCACCCACGTCCCGCGCACGGTGTCGACGGCGAACCACGACGGGTCACCGGGGTCGGCGGCCCGTCGGCCCTGACGGCGGATGAGCAGCGCCCGCCCCCCGAAGGACGCGCACGTCGACTCGATCTCGGCGCCGATCCGGCCGGTCATCGGCGGGGTGTCCAGCGGCTGCTTGGACCACGGGCCGGGGTGCTCGACGAGGAGCCAGCGCGAGGCCACCGGGGCCGACCCCGCGAGGGAGTCACCCCGGTGCCGGGCCGCGGCGGAGCAGCGGGAGAGATCGGTCAGGGCCACCCGCGCGATGCTACGCGGGTGGCCCTGGGACGACGGGGACGGACCCCGGGTGGTTCCGGTCAGGCGCGACCGTGGGCCGCGCGGCTGCGCCGGCTCAGGCTGTCGATGACCACCGCGAGCAGCAGGACCGCACCGGTGACGATGTAGCGGATGTCCGCCGACACCGACAGCAGGGCCAGGCCGTTGCTGATCGAGAAGATCACGAGGATGCCGAGCAGGGCCGAGTACGCCGACCCGCGTCCACCGAAGAGCGAGGTGCCGCCGATGACCGCCGCCGCGATGGCGTTGAGGTTGGTGTCCGCGCCGCCGCTGCTCTGGTTGGCCGAGGCCAGGCGGGCCGCGGCGAAGATGCCGCCGAGGGCCGCGAAGGTCGAGCACAGGGTGAAGACCGTGAGGTAGATGCGCTTGACGTTGATGCCGGCGCGGCGGGCGGCCTCGACGTTGCCGCCGATGGCGAGCACCGACCGGCCCCACGTCGTGCGCCGGATGAGCAGGTCCATGACGACGACGAGCGCGACGAAGAGCACGACCATGTAGGACAGGCCGCGGTCGCGGTTGAGGACGGACACGACCACGAGCAGCAGCACCGCGACGATGGCGGCCCGGACGGCGACGGTCGTGAGGGCGGGCGCCGAGAGTCCGGCGGCCTTGCGGCGCTGGTCGGTGCGCAGCCGGGCCAGCAGGTACACGACCGGGACGGCGACCGCGACGACGTAGGCGAGCCACTCGGGCAGGAACAGCTGCGAGGCGAACTGCACGAGCCCGGACTGGAACGGGATGTTCACCGTGCCGTCGGTGCCGAGCACGCGCAGCTGGAAGCCGAGCAGCGCGAGCAGGCCGGCGAGGGTGATGACGAAGCTCGGCACCCCGAAGCGGTTGAACAACAGCCCGTAGACGAGGCCGACGACGGCCCCGGCGGCGAGCGCGATGACGACCGCGAGCCAGATGCTCATGCCCTGGTTGACGAAGAGGACGGCGAGGATGGCGCCGGACAGACCCGACATCGAGCCGATCGACAGGTCGATCTCGCCGAGCAGGAGGACGAGGACGACCCCGATGGCCAGGGTGCCGATCGGCACCATCTGCAGGGTGAGGTTGACGAGGTTGCGGCTGCTGATGAAGGCCGGGTTGAGGCCGTAGAAGACGGCCCAGATGATGACGAGGCCGATGACCACCGGCAGCGAGCCGAGGTCGCCGGACTTGATCCGCTGCCACGTCGCGCTGGCCCAGCCGCCGACGCCCTGGCTCGCGATGAGGCGCTCGTCCTGGAGGTCGGCCGGGACCGAGTCCGCGACGTCGGTCGGCTCGGCCGGGGGCGGGGTCTGCGAGGTGGTCACGACTGCTCCTCCTGCGGGGCCCGGCGGGCGGCGCGGGCGGTGACGGCGTTGGTCGTCGCGCCGGTGATGGCGGCGATGATCTCCTGGCTGCTGGTGTCCGCGACGCGGTAGACGCCGTTGTTGCGCCCGAGCCGCAGGACGGCGACCCGGTCGGCGACGGCCATGACGTCGCTCATGTTGTGGCTGATGAGGATGACCCCGAGCCCGCGCTCGCGCAGCCGCTCGACGAGGTTCAGCACCTCGGCGGTCTGGGCGACGCCCAGGGCGGCCGTCGGCTCGTCGAGCATGACGACCTTGGGCTCCCCGAGCAGGGAGCGGGCGATGGCGACGGTCTGCCGCTGACCGCCGGAGAGGCTGGCCACGGGGATCCGCACGCTGGGGATCTTCGCGCTGAGCTCGCGCAGGAGCCGCCAGGACTCCTTCTCCATCGTCACCTCGTCGAGGGCGCCGGCGTGCTTGCGCTCGTTGCCGAGGAAGAGGTTGCCGACGACGTCGAGGTTGTCGCAGAGCGCGAGGTCCTGGAAGACGGTCGCGATGCCGAGGTTCTGCGCCTCGGACGGCGAGGTGATGGTGACGGGGTTGCCGTCGAAGACGACCTCCCCGCCGTCGGGGGCGTACACGCCGGCGATGGTCTTCACCAGGGTGGACTTGCCCGCGCCGTTGTCCCCGACGAGAGCCACCACCTCCCCGGCTGCCACGTCGAACTCGATGTCCTTGAGGGCCTGGACGGCGCCGAAGCGCTTGGACACACCGGTCATCGACAAGACGGGCGCCGGGGTGGTGGTGGTGCTCACGTACTGCTCACTCCTTCGTGAGTGCGGGGAGGTCGGACGTCACTCGATGCCGAGCTTGGCGCAGGCGTCCTTGTACTGGCCGGTGCAGACGTCGGCGGCCTTGTAGAAGCCGTCGGCGATGATCGTGTCCTTGATGTTGTCCTTGGTGACGACCACCGGGTCGAGCAGGGTCGCGGGGACGCCCTCCTTGTCGGCGGACGCCTCCGGCTTGCCGCCGTCGGCGAGCGCGATGGCGGCCTTGGCGGCGTCCTCGGCCTCGGGCTTGATCGCCTTGTAGATCGTCAGGGCCTGGTCGCCCGCGATGATCCGCTGGATGGCGGCGAGCTCGGCGTCCTGGCCGGTCACCGGCGGCAGGGGCTTGACGCCGCCGCCCTTGAGGGCCGCGATGGCGCCACCGGCGGTGCCGTCGTTCGCGGCGTAGACGCCGACGAGGTTGCCCTTGAGGGAGCCGACCTGGCCCTCCATCCACGCCTGGGCCTTGTCCGGGCTCCAGTCCGGGGTGTCGTACTCGGCCTTGATCGTGTAGCCGCTGCTGTCGAGGACGCTGTGCGCGCCCTTCTTGAAGTCGGCGGCGTTGGCGTCGGTGGGCGAGCCGTTGATCATGACGATGTCGCCGCTGTCGTTGCCCTCGGCCTTCATCGCGTCGACGAGACCCTGGCCCTGCAGCTCACCGACCTTCTGGTTGTCGAATGAGACGTAGTAGTCCGAGCCGGTGACGAACCGGTCGTAGGCGACGACGGGCACGCCCTGGGACTTGGCGCTGTTGACGATCGTCGCGGCGGACTTGCCGTCGACGGCGTCGAGCACGAGGACGTCGACGCCCTGCGTGACGGCGGCCTCGGCCTGCTGCTGCTGCTTGGCCGCGTCCTGCTCGGCGTTGCTGTAGACGACCTCGCAGTCGGAGCAGGCGGCCTTGACGGCGGCCTCGAACAGCGGCTTGTCGAAGGCCTCGTAGCGGGCGGTCTTGTTCTCGGGGAGGAGGAGCGCGATCTTCTTGCCGCCGGAGCCGGAACCGGAGTCGCCGGAGGCCGAGCCGCTCGCACCCCCGCCCGAGTCGTCGCTGCCGCAGGCCGCCAGGCCCGTCGCGGTGAGGCCGAGCGCGAGGGCCGCGCCGGCGATCCGGGTGAACCGAGTGGTCATGTGTGTTCTCTCCTCGCATGACGTCCGCAGCCACCTTGGTGCGGGCTCCCCCGGATTCAACTCGCTTCAGGTCTTGACGTCAAGACGTGAAGTCAAGGTTGGTCGATTCCGTCATCGAACCGAGACCTCTCCGGGGTGGAGGGTCAGCCGGTGACGAGCGCGGCGCGGTCGGCCTCCTCGCGGACCTGGTCGGCCAGCGTCAGCGCGCCGAGGACGTCGGCCTCCTCCGGCGCGAGGGCACCGGTGCGCACCTCGACCGTGGCCGCGGCGCTCGGGATGGCGCACCGCTCGATGGCGTCGCGCATCGGGCCGAGCACGATCTCGCCGGTCCGCGCCACCTGGCCGCCGAGCGCGACGACCTCCGGGTTGAGGAGGTTGACGACTCCCGCCACCGCGATGCCGAGGTGCCGGCCGGCGTCCTCGAGGACGCGGCGACAGCCGTGGTCGCCGTCCAGGGCCCGGGAGATGACGTCGCGCAGGGTCAGCGCGCCGTGGCTCGGCCGGAGCGCCGAGAGCACCGGCCCGGCCCCGACGTAGGTGTCGAGGCAGCCGCGGTTGCCGCAGCGACAGACCGGGCCGTGCTCGTCGATGGTCACGTGGCCGATCTCACCGGCCGTGCCCGCGCTCCCCCGGAAGAGCTCGCCCCCGAGGATGAGGCCGGCGCCGACGCCGTAGGACACCTTGAGGAAGACTCCCGTCGAGACCCCCTGCAGCGCACCGAATTTGAACTCACCGAGGGCGGCCAGGTTCGCCGTGTTGTCGATCCGGACGGGGACCCGGACCGAGTCGGCCATGGCCCGACCGACGGGCACCCCCCGCCAGCCCGGCATGATCCCCTCGGACCCGACCTCGCCGGAGACGGTGTCGATCGGCGCCGGCAGCCCGACGACGAGGGCGCGCAGGTCGCCGGCCGTGTGACCGGCCTGCTCCGCGAGCTCGGCGACGAGCCGGGCGGCGCGCTGCATGCCCTCGTCCGCGGCGTGGTTCGCCGGCAGGGGCATCCGCTTCTGGCTCATCACCTCGTCCGCGGAGGCCCCGATCGCCACCCGGATGTCCCGGTCGCCGAACACGGCGGCCGCGACGAGCCCGAGCGAGGAGGCGATGGACACCTGCGTCGCGCGCCGGCCGTTGCGGATGCTCGGCCGCAGCCGCACGGCGCCCGCGACGTCCAGCTCCTTGACGAGGTTGGAGACGGTGGCCGCCGACAGCCCGGTGACCCCGGCGATCTCCACCTGGGTGAGCGCCCCGTGCTCCCGCACCGCGTCGAGGACCCGCAGGCGGTTCATCTCCCGGAGGGAGGCCTGCGAGCCCGGCGCCGCGCTCGTTGAGTTCACGCGGTAAAGATAAAGGACGGGGACGCCCGCTGGGAAGGCACGGCGACGACGCGACCCGCTCGACGCGCGGATCCGCCGCGGCGGCCCTACCGTGTGGCGGGCCCGTTCCGCCACCCCCAGGAGGTCACCCGTGTCCCGACGACGTGCCATGGTCCTCGGCGCCGCCGCTGCTGCCGCCGCGCTCGCGCTCCCCCTCGCCCCGGCCTCCGCCGCGGGTGCGTCCTACGTCGCGCTCGGCGACAGCTACTCCTCGGGCACCGGCACGCGGGACTACATCGCCGACGGCACCTCGTGCCTGCGCTCGGTCGCCGCCTACCCCTCGCTCATCGCCTCGGCCAAGGGCTACGCGCTGAACTTCCGCGCCTGCTCGGGAGCGCGGGTCGCGGACGTCGCGAACAGCCAGCTCGGCGCCCTCTCGGCCTCGACCGCGTACGTGTCGATCTCGGTCGGGGGCAACGACGCCGGGTTCGCCGACGTGCTCACCGAGTGCGCCAAGCCGGCGTGGATGAGCAACTGCACCGGCGCCGTCGACGGCGCCCGCTCCTTCATCCGCTCCACCCTGCCCGCCCGCCTCGACACGCTCTACGCCCGCATCCGCAGCGCGGCGCCGAACGCGAAGGTCACCGTCGTCGGCTACCCGCGCATCTTCAACGGCGAGGACTGCAACGCGTTCACGTGGTTCTCGCCGACCGAGGAGAGCCGCCTCAACGCGACGGCGGACCTCATCAACTCCGTGACCTCGCAGCGCGCGTCCGCCGCGGGCTTCTCCTTCGCGGACCCGACCTCGCGCTTCGTCGGCCACGCCGTCTGCGACGACGCCGAGTGGATCAACGGCCTCTCCAACCCGATCGTCGAGTCCTACCACCCGAAGAAGAGCGGCCACGCGTCCGGCTACACCCCGACGGTCAGTCCCTACCTCACCGGCTCGACCGTCACCGTCACCGCCGCGGTCCGCCGCCAGGCCCGCGCCTCGGAGCAGCGGCTCGCCGAGCAGCAGCGCGGCTACGCGGCGCTCGACGCCTCGATCCGGGCGGAGACCGTGCGCGTCCCGGACCTGCACTCGCCCGAGGCCCTGGCCGCGGCGCGCCGGGCCGGCGTCGACGTCGACGACCGCCGCAGCGTGGACGCCGCCGACCGCCGCTACAGCGCGCGCCAGGCGGACCGGCTCTCCGCCCGCGGCGACGGCTGACGGGTCGGGGGCGGGCCCTCAGGCGCGGCGGGCGAGGGCGCGGCCGAGGGCCCGGTCGACGACGAGGGAGCGCCCCCAGCCCCCGAGGAGGAAGGCCCGGACCGCCGTCGCCTTCTCGGGGCCGGTGGCCAGGGCCAGCACCTCACGGACGCCTCGCAGCCCGGCGCCGTCGACCGTCACCATCCGGTCGACGAGCTCGGGGTGCAGCTCGCGGCCGTCCTCGTCGAAGAACACCCCGAGCGCCTCGCCCACGGCACCGGTGGCCGCGACCTCGGCGCGGGTCTCCGGCGGGAGTGCGTCGTGGATCGAGGAGTGCCCGTCCCGCCAGGCGCCGATGCTCACGACGGCGACGGTGACCTCGGCGACCCGCGCCAGCGCGCTGGCGACGGCGGGCTGGCGGCGCATCGCCGCCGCGCTGGAGGCGTCGTCGAGGATGAAGGGCGCGTAGTAGACGTGCGCCTCGGCGCCGGCCAGCGCCGCCGCCGCGCGGACGACGTCGACCGGGGTGTGCTCGCCGGGGATGACCATCGAGCCGCTCAGCTGGACGACCGGCACCGCCGGCAGGGCGGGCAGGGCCTCGACGAGGGCGCTCAGCGTGCGGGCCCAGGGCAGGCCGAGCACGTCCCCCGGGCCGACGACGTCGAGCAGCAGCTCGGCGCCGGCCGTCCCCACCCGGGTCCGACGCAGCGCGGGCTCGTCGGCGCAGTCGACGACGACGCAGCGGGCGAGCCCGTAGGCGTCGCGCAGCTCGGCCGACAGCTCGCTGTCGACCCCGCCCCGGTCGACGATCTCGATGCGGACGATGCCGCTGGCGCGCGCCGACTCCAGCAGCCGCGCCACCTTGAACCGGCTGAGCCCCAGTGCGGAGGCGATGTCGACCTTGCTCTCCCCGCCCAGGTAGTGGCGCCGGGCCACCTCGGCGGCCAGCACGGCGTCCGGGGCGCGCAGCGGCGCGCGCTCGGGCACCGTCTCGGTCACGACGTCCATCCTCTCGCGGCGCAGGCCGGATGGGGGCCCCGTCGCGGGCTTTCCCGTCCCGGCGCCTCCGGTTGACACCTGCCTCCCGCGGCACTCTAATCAAGTGAGCGGATTATGGCTCAGATGAGCGAGGAGGGGCAATGACGCCCAGGACACGACGCCGAGCCGGGGTGGCCGCAGCCGCCGCCCTGACCGTGGCGCTCAGCGGCTGTGCGGGATGGGGTGGGGGCGCGGTCGGCGGCGGCGGCGACTCCATCAACGTCCTCATGGTCAACAACCCGCAGATGATCGACCTGCAGAACCTCACGGCCGCCAACTTCACGAAGGAGACGGGCATCCGGGTGAACTTCACCGTGCTGCCCGAGAACGACGTCCGCGACAAGATCAGCCAGGAGTTCTCCAGCCAGGCCGGCCAGTACGACGTCGCGTCGCTGTCGAACTTCGAGGTCCCGATCTACGCCAAGGCGAAGTGGATCACCCCCCTGGACGACTACATCGCGAAGGACAGCGCCTTCGACCAGGGCGACATCCTGAAGTCCATGACGACCTCGCTCTCCAGCGACGGCCAGGTCTACGGGGAGCCGTTCTACGGCGAGTCCAGCTTCCTCATGTACCGCAAGGACGTCCTCCAGGAGAAGGACGTCACGATGCCGGAGAAGCCGACCTGGGACGACGTCGCGAAGATCGCGGCCCAGGTCGACGGCGCCCGGCCCGGCATGAAGGGCATCTGCCTGCGCGGCCAGCCCGGCTGGGGGCAGATCTTCGCCCCGCTCACCACCGTCGTGAACACCTTCGGCGGCACCTGGTTCGACGAGGACTGGAACCCCCAGGTCGACTCCCCCGAGTTCAGGGCGGCGGTCCAGTTCTACGTCGACCTCGTCCAGCAGCACGGCGAGAACGGCGCCCCGCAGGCCGGGTTCGTCGAGTGCCTCAACAACCTCACCCAGGGCAACGTCGCCATGTGGTACGACGCCACGTCGGCGGCCGGCTCGCTCGAGGCCGAGGGGTCGCCGGTCAAGGGCAAGATCGGCTACGCGCCGGCGCCGGTCAAGGAGACCGACAGCTCCGGGTGGCTCTACACCTGGGCCTGGGCCATCCAGGAGGCGAGCACGAAGAAGGACAACGCCTGGAAGTTCGTCTCCTGGGCGTCCAGCAAGGAGTACGAGGAGCTCGTCGGCCAGGAGCTCGGCTGGGCCAAGGTCCCGAGCGGCAAGCGCGCCTCCCTCTACGAGAACACCGACTACCTCGACGTCGCGTCCGCCTTCGCCGACCCGACCAAGGCCGCCATCGAGGCCGCCGACCCGGAGAACCCGGGGGTCCAGCCGCGACCCGCGATCGGCATCCAGTTCGTCGACATCCCCGAGTTCCCCTCCCTGGGAACGCAGGTGAGCCAGTACGTCAGCTCCGCCATCGCCGGTCAGATGACCGTCGACGACGCCCTGAGACAGGGGCAGGGCCTCGCCGAGGACGTCGCGGAGCGCTACCAGAAGGCAGGCCAGCAATGACGACGTCCGCCACCGAGGTCCCCGTCGACGACACCGCCACCCGGCCCCCGGACGACGGCCGCTCCGACCGGCTCGCCAAGAGCGGCGCCTGGGCCCGGCGGGCCCCGCTGCTGCCGGCGCTGGTCTTCGTCATCGTCCTCACCCAGCTGCCGTTCCTCGGGACGATCGTCGTCTCGTTCATGAACTGGAACGCGTACTACCCCGACGAGCGCGGGTTCACCGGCTTCGACAACTTCGTGCGCGTCTTCACCGACGACAACGCGCGCTCGGCGGTCGTCGTGACGATCGTGCTCACCGTCTCCGTCGTGCTCGTGAGCCTCGTGCTCGGGCTGCTCATCGCGCTGCTGCTGGACCGCAAGTTCCGCGGCCGCGGGGTGGTGCGGACGCTGATGATCACCCCGTTCCTCGTCGTGCCGGTCGCGGCGGCGCTGCTGTGGAAGCACGCCCTCTACAACCCGGAGTACGGCCTCCTCAACGGGATCCTCACCTGGGTCTTCGGCGAGGGCGCGCCGCAGCCGGACTGGATCAGCAACAACCCGCTCATCTCGATCGTCGCGGCGCTGGTCTGGCAGTGGACGCCGTTCATGATGCTCATCCTCCTGGCCGGGCTGCAGAGCCGGCCGATGGACGTCGTCGAGGCGGCGAAGATCGACGGCGCGAGCTCGTGGCAGATCTTCACGAACATGACGCTGCCGCACCTGCGCCAGTACATCGAGCTGTCGGGGCTGCTCGGCGCGATCTACGTCGTGCAGAACTTCGACCACGTCTTCACCATCACGAGCGGCGGGCTCGGCACGGCCAACCTGCCGTACTTCATCTACCAGACCTTCTACACCGCGCAGGACTACGGGCGGGCCTCGGCGGCCGGCGTCGTCGTCGTCATCGGGACGATCATCATCGCCACCCTCGCCCTGCGCACGGCCTTCAGCCTCTTCAAGGAGGAGTCGCGATGAGCACCGAGCAGCGGATCGACAGCGTCAAGGACGAGGCCCGCACCGCGCCCCGCGGCGAGGGTCCCAGCGCCCGCCAGCGGGTGCAGGACGTCCGCCACCGCAAGGAGCCGCGCTCGGCGATGCTGCTCACCGCGGCCGCGTGGGTCATCGGCATCCTCTTCGCGCTGCCGGTGGTGTGGATGATCCTCACCTCGTTCCACAGCGAGACCGACGCGGCGAAGAACCCGCCGGACCTCTTCGCGCCCCTCTCGCTCGAGGGCTACCGCACCTTCTTCGACGCCGGGCCGTGGCCGCCGCTGCTCAACTCGCTGACCGCGAGCATCGTGTCGACCGCGCTCGTCATCGTCCTGGCCTTCCCGGCGGCGTACGCCCTGTCGATCCGGCCGGTGAAGAAGTGGACCGACGTCCTGTTCTTCTTCCTCTCGACGAAGATGCTGCCGATCGTCGCGGGCATCCTGCCGATCTACCTCTTCGCGCAGACCACGGGCCTGCTCGACAACATCTGGCTGCTCATCATCCTGTACACCTCGATGAACATGCCGATCGCGGTGTGGATGCTGCGCTCGTTCCTCGCCGAGGTCCCCGTCGAGATGCTCGAGGCCGCCCAGGTCGACGGCGCCAACCTCATGACGACGCTGCGCCGGATCATCGCGCCGGTCGTCATGCCCGGCATCGCCTCGGCCGCGCTCATCTGCTTCATCTTCAGCTGGAACGAGCTGCTGCTCGCGCGGGTCCTCACCTCCACCGTCGCCCAGACCGCGCCGGTCTTCCTCACCGGCTTCGTCACCAGCCAGGGGCTCTTCCTCGCCAAGGTGTGCGCGGCCTCGTTCGTCGTCTCGCTGCCGGTGCTCGCCGCCGGGTTCGCCGCGCAGGACAAGCTCGTCCAGGGCCTGTCCATGGGGGCGGTCAAGTGACCGACGCGACCACCGTCGTCCCCCTGCGGGCCGACCGGCTCGGCGACCTGCCGTCCTCGGTCGACCGGCCGTCCTACGACCGGTCGGCGGTCACGCCGGGCATCGTGCACGTCGGGGTGGGCGGCTTCCACCGGGCGCACCAGGCGATGTACCTCGACGCCCTGATGAACCGGGGCGAGGCGCTGGACTGGGGCGTCGTCGGCGTCGGGACGATGCCGGGCGACCGGCGGATGCGCGACGCGCTGGCCGGCCAGGACCACCTCTACACCCTCGTCGTCAAGCACCCGGACGGCCGGCGCGAGGCCCGGGTCGTCGGGTCGCTCGTCGGCTACCTCTACGCGCCGGACGACCCCGAGGCCGTCCTGGAGCGGATGTGCGACCCCGCCACCCGGATCGTCTCGCTGACGGTGACCGAGGGCGGCTACCACGTCGGCCAGGTGACGGGCGAGCTCGACGCGAGCGACGAGGCGCTGCAGGCCGACCTCGCCGACATGACCGCCCCGCGCAGCGTGTTCGGCTTCGTCGTGGAGGCCCTGCGGCGACGCTTCGCCGCCGGCACCGCGCCGTTCACGGTGATGTCGTGCGACAACCTGCCGGGCAACGGCGACGTCGCGCGGCGGATGATCACCGCGTTCGCCCGGCTGGCCGACCCCGCGCTCGCGGACCGGCTCGAGGCCGAGGTCGCCTTCCCCAACGCCATGGTCGACCGGATCACGCCGGTGACCTCCCCCGAGGACGTCGAGGCGCTGCGCGAGGAGGGCGTCGAGGACGCGTGGCCGGTGGTCTGCGAGCCCTTCACCCAGTGGGTGCTCGAGGACCACTTCCCCACCGGGCGGCCGGCCCTCGAGGACGTCGGGGTGCAGGTGGTCGACGACGTCGTGCCCTACGAGCTGATGAAGCTGCGGCTGCTCAACGCGAGCCATCAGGCCCTGTGCTACCTCGGCTACCTCGCCGGGTACCGGTACGCCCACGAGGTGTGCCAGGACCCGCTGTTCGCCGGCTTCCTGCTCGGCTACATGGAGGACGAGGGCAGCCCGACGCTGCCCGAGGTGCCCGGCGTCGACCTCGACGCCTACCGCCACGAGCTCGTCGAGCGGTTCGCCAACCCCGAGGTGCGCGACACCCTGGCCCGGCTCTGCGCCGAGTCCTCCGACCGCATCCCCAAGTGGCTCGTCCCGGTCATCGACCACAACCTCGAGCACGGCGGCCGGGTCGAGCGCTCGGCGCTCGTCGTCGCGTCCTGGGCCCGCTACGCGGAGGGCACCGACGAGGCCGGCGAGCCGATCGAGGTCGTCGACCGGAGGGCGGACAGCGTCATGGCGGCCGCCGCGGCGCGGTCCGAGGACCCGCTGGCCTTCCTGCGCGACCGCGACCTGTTCGGCGGACTTGCCGACGACGAGCGCTTCACCGGTCCGTACCTGCGGGCGCTGGAGTCACTGCACGAGGTCGGTGCCCGCGCGACGCTGGAGCGCTGGGAGGCCGGGACGTAGGACGCGCCGGCGACCCTGACAGGATGGGTCGCGCACCGTCGCCTCAGGTTCCGATGGAGGATCCCCCCATGACCGACCGGACGCTCGTCGCCGGGGTCGACACCTCGACCCAGTCGTGCAAGGTGGTGGTGGTCGACGTCGCCACCGGGGAGGTCGTGCGCACCGGCCGCGGCACCCACCCCGACGCCACCGAGGTCGACCCGCGCCACTGGTGGGAGGCCTGGGAGGCCGCCACCTCCGGCGGGCTGCTCGACGGGGTGTCCGCCGTCGCGGTCGGCGGGCAGCAGCACGGCATGGTCCTCCTCGACGACGCCGGCGAGGTCGTCCGGCCGGCGCTGCTGTGGAACGACACCCGCTCGGCCGGTACGGCGCGCGACATCGTCGACGGGTTCGGCGGGGCGCAGGCCTGGGCCGACGCCGTCGGCATCGTGCCGCTGGCCGCCATCACCGCCGCCAAGCTGCGCTGGGTCCACGACGAGGAGCCGGCGTCGATGGAGCGGGCCGCGACCGTGGTCCTCCCGCACGACTGGCTGACCGGGCGCATCCTCGCCGCCGACGGCGCGTTCACCGAGTGGACCACCGACGCCGGCGACGCCTCGGGCACCGGCTACTTCGACGCCGGCGCCCGCGAGTACCGCCCCGACCTGCTGCGCCTGGCCGCCGGGCGCGACCTCGCCGTCCCCCGGGTCGCCGGGCCGGCCGAGGTCGTCGGCCGGACGCGCGGCGGCCTGGCCGTCGCCCCCGGCACCGGCGACAACATGGGCGCCGCGCTCGGGCTCGGCCTGCGCCCCGGGGACGTCGTGGTCTCCCTCGGGACGAGCGGCACCGCCTTCGCCCGCCACGACCGCCCGACGGCGGACCCGAGCGGGTTCGTCCAGTCCTTCGCGGACGCCGAGGGCGGGTTCCTGCCGCTGGTCTGCACGCTCAACGCCGCACGGGTCCTCACCTCGGGCGCGGCGATGCTCGGGACCGACCTCGCCGGGCTCGACGAGCTCGCCCTGGCCGCCGAGCCCGGGGCGGGCGGGCTCACCCTCGTCCCGTTCCTCGACGGCGAGCGCACCCCGAACCTGCCGACCGCCACCGGCTCGCTCCACGGCCTGACCCGCGGGAACACCACCCCGGAGAACCTGGCCCGGGCCGTCGTCGAGGGCATGCTGCTCGGGATGGCGGGCGCGGTCGACGCGGTCCGCGACCGGGCCGGCTGCCCCGTCGAGCGGGTGCTGCTCATCGGCGGCGCCGCGCAGTCACGCGCGGTGCAGACCATCGCGCCGGACGTGCTCGGCGCCCCGGTCGCGGTCCCCGCACCCGGCGAGTACGTCGCCGTCGGCGCGGCCCGGCAGGCGGCCTGGGCCTTCTCCGGTGACGACGCCCCGCCGCGGTGGGACGTCGCCGTCGACGCCACCGTCGACCCCTCGGACGCCGAGCGGGGCGGCGAGGTCCGCGCCCGCTACGCCGAGGTGCTCGCGACCCTCTACCCCGGCGCCACCACCTGACCCCCGTCGCCGGAGGTGACCGGCGGGTAGGTTTGCCCCCATGACCGACGCCGACCGCGAGCTGGACATCGTCCTGTTCGGTGCCACGGGCTTCGCCGGCCGCCTCGTCGCGGCGCACCTGGCCGAGCACGCCCCCGAACGGCTGCGCATCGGCATCGCCGGGCGCTCCCGGGAGCGGCTCGAGGACGTCCGTACCGGCCTGGGCTGGTCCGCCGCCGACTGGTCCGTGCTCGTCGTCGACGCCCTGGACGAGGCCGCGGTCGCCGACCTCGTGGCCCGCACCCGGACCGTCGTCACCACCGTCGGGCCGTACGCCCGGCTCGGCGCGCCGCTGGTCGACGCCTGTGCCGCCGCCGGCACCGACTACCTCGACCTCACCGGCGAGGTGCTCTTCGTCCACCGCAGCATCGCCGCCAACCACGACGCCGCGCGGGCGTCCGGGGCGCGGGTCGTCCACGCCTGCGGCTTCGACTCGATCCCGAGCGACCTCGGCGTCATGCTCTGCGCCGACGCCGCGCGGGCCGACGGCGCGGAGCTGGGCACGACGCGGCTCGCCGTCCGCTCGATGCGCGGCGGCTTCAGCGGCGGCACCGTCGACTCGATGCGCACCCAGGCGATGGAGATGCGCACCGACCCCTCCACCCGCCGCGTCGTCGCCGACCCGTGGGCGCTGGCCGAGGGCGGACGCCCGCCGCGCACCCCGCGTCCGACGCCCGGCGTGCTCGACCGGGTCACCCGGGTCGCCAAGGCCTCGCCGGTGCGCCGCGACCCCGACAACGGGCACTTCACCGGGCCGTTCGTCATGGCCGCGTTCAACACCCGGGTCGTCGCCCGGTCGGCCTCGCTGCTCGGGTACGGCGACGGTTTCCGCTACGTCGAGTACTCCGACTACGGGTCCGGTCCCCGTGGCGCCGTCACCGCCGGCGTCGTCTCCGCCGGGCTGCTCGGCGCGGTCGCGGGCTTCGGCTTCTCCCCGACCCGGGCCCTGCTCGGCAGGGTGCTGCCGGCCCCGGGCGAGGGGCCGAGCGCGGAGACGATGGCCAAGGGCCGCTTCCGCTTCGAGGTCACGGCCCGGGCGAGCACCGGCGCGCGCTACCGCTCGGTCGTCGCGGCCCCCTACGACCCCGGGTACTCGGGGACGGCGATCATGCTCGGGCAGGCCGCGCTGGCCCTGGCCACGGGCGACGAGGGGCTGCCGGACGCCGCCGGTGTGCTCACCCCGGCCACCGCGCTGGGGATGCCGCTCGTGCACCGGCTGCGCGCGCACGGCTTCACCCTCGACGTCGAGCGCCTGCCGGACTGACCCGCCGACGTGGGCGCAGTGACGACCCGGCCGCCGCGCGTCGTCGTGGCCGCGGACTCCTTCAAGGGCTCGCTGGCCTCCACCGCCGTCGGCGAGGCCGTCCGCGCCGGGGTGCTCGACGTCCGGCCGGACGCCGTCGTCACCGTGCTGCCGGTCGCCGACGGCGGCGAGGGCACGGTGGACGCCGTCCTGGCCGCGGGCTTCGCCCCGACGACGGTCGAGGTGCCCGGGCCGACCGGCGAGGGGGTCACGACGACGCTCGCCGCGCGGGACGGCACCGTCGTCGTCGAGCTGGCCGACGCCTGCGGCCTCGGGCGTCTGCCCGGCGGGGTGCCGCGGCCGCTCACGGCGTCCAGCCGGGGGCTCGGGGTGGCGATCCGGGCCGCGCTGGACCTGCGGCCCGGCACGATCGTCGTCGGGGTCGGCGGCTCGGCGAGCACGGACGGCGGGGCGGGCATGCTCGCCGGTCTCGGGGCCCGGGTGCTGGACGCGGACGGACGCGACCTGCCCGGCGGCGGGGGCGCGCTGGAGCGGGTCGCCGCCCTTGACCGCTCTGGGCTCGACCCGCGGCTGGCCGGCGTGCGTCTCGTCCTCGCCGCCGACGTCGTCAACCCCCTGCTCGGGCCGGACGGCGCGGCCGCGGTCTACGGGCCGCAGAAGGGGGCGTCCCCCGCGGACGTCGTCCGCCTCGACGCGGCGCTGGCCCGCTGGGCCGCGGTCGTCGACCCGGGCGCCGCCGGCCGGCCGGGCGCCGGGGCCGCGGGCGGGGTGGGGTTCGCGGCACTGGCCGTGCTCGGCGCCGAGCGGGCGTCCGGGGTCGAGGTGGTCCTCGACGTCGTGGGGCTCGACGCGGCCGTGCGCGGCGCCGACCTCGTCGTCACCGGCGAGGGCTCGCTGGACGCCCAGACGGCGTCGGGCAAGGCGGTCACCGGCGTCGTCGCCCGCGCCGCGGCCGCCGGGGTGCCGGTCGTCGCGGTGTGCGGGCGCTCGACCCTGGACCCGGACGGGGTGCGGTCGCTGGGCCTGGCCGGCGTGTACCCGCTGAGCGCGCTGGAGCCGGACGTCGACCGCTCGGTGCGTTACGCGGCCGCGCTGCTGCGCCGGGTGGGGGCCCGGCTGGCGCGGGAGCGGGTGGGCCGGCTCAGCCCACCGGGGTGAGCGGCTCGTCGCCGCCGAGCACGGCGAGCACGTTGTCGGCGGCGAGGCCGGCCATCGCGGCCCGGGTCTCGACGGTCGCCGAGCCGATGTGCGGCAGGAGGACGACGTCGTCGCGCCTCAGCAGCCCGGGGTGGACGCGCGGCTCGTCCTCGAAGACGTCGAGCCCGGCGCCGGCGATCGTCCCGGCCTCCAGGGCCTCGGCCAGGGCGGCCTCGTCGACCACCGGGCCGCGGGCGGTGTTGACGAGGTAGGCGGTCGGCTTCATCCGGGCCAGGGCGGCGGCGTC
>NZ_SAYU02000008.1 GCF_004025965.2 Phycicoccus flavus
TGCTCTGGGAGGCCGGCGTCGGGACGGCCGAGGTCGGCACCGACCGCCCGCCGACCGCCGACGACCAGTTCCTCGTCGCGTCGAACACCAAGACGTTCGTCGCGACGATGGTCCTGCAGCTGCGCGACGAGGGGCGGCTGGACCTCCAGGACCGCATCGCCGACCACCTGCCGGGGCTCGCCCACGACCTCACCGTGCGCGACGGGCTCTCGCACGTCAGCGGTCTCCAGCGCGAGCCGGTGGGCGAGGTCTGGGTCACCCTCGAGCACCCCGACGCCGACGCGCTGCTGGCCGGCGCCGGGGACGCCGAGCGGGTGCTGCGCCCGGGGGAGCAGTGGCACTACTCCAACCTCGTCTTCGCCCTGCTCGGCCAGGTCGTGGCCCGGCTCGACGGCCGGCCGTGGGAGCAGTCGCTGCGCGCCCGGCTGCTGGACCCGCTCGGCCTCACCCGCACGACGGTGGGCTTCGACGGCGGGCCGCAGGCGCACGGCTACTACGTCCCGCCGTGGCACGACGTCCCCGTGCCCGAGCCGGTCCTGGACCTGCGGGCCACCGGCCCGGCCGGCGCCCTCGCCTCGACCGCCACCGACCTCGCCCGCTGGTCCGGCTTCGTCGCCGGGCCGGATCCCGACGTCCTCGACCCCGCGACGATGGCCGAGATGGCCCGGCCCCGGGCGGTCGTCGACGCCGAGGGGTGGCAGCGGACGATGGGCCTGGGCTTCTTCCTCGTCCGCTCGCCCGGCGGCCGCGTCCTCGTCGGCCACACCGGCGGCATGCCCGGGCACGTCACCGGCGTGTTCACCGACCGCGAGTCCGGGGTCGGCGCCGTCGTGCTCATGAACGCCTCGACCCCGCCGGACCCCGCCGCCTTCGCCGCGGAGCTCGTCGACCTCGTCCTCGACCGCGACCCGCCCGAGGACGAGCCGTGGCGGCCGGGCACCGAGGTGCCGGAGGCCCTCGCCCCCCTGCTCGGCCGCTGGTACGCCGAGGGCTCGCCGTGGGACCTCGTCGTCCGCCGCGGCGAGCTGGAGGCGCGCTCGCCGGCCTGGCCGGAGCACCGGCCGTCGTGGACGTTCGAGCGGCTCGACGACGACACCCTGCGCACGACGTCGGGCGGGGAGCGCGGCGAGCTGCTGCGGGTGGTGCGCGGCGACGACGGCGGGGTCGACGGGCTGCGCTGGGCGACCTACCGGATGACCCGGGCGCCGCTGGGCTTCGGCGAGCGGGGCTGAGCCCCGGGCCTCACTCGCCCGCGAGCGGGCGCTCCGGCAGCGGGCCGAGGGCCGCGAACGCGTCGAGGTAGGGGGCGACGTCGCCCCGCACGGTCCAGGCGCGCAGCTGGTCGGCGGTGCGCCGCGAGGTGAGGGCGCGGAAGAGGTCGAACCCGTCCGCCCGCACGACCGTCACCGCCTCGGCGGGGTCGCCGGAGGTCACGTGGGTCCAGGATCCGCCGTCGAGCAGCAGCGGCGGCAGGTCGCCCGCGGCGTCGGCGACCCGGCCGGCCATCCGCTCGCGGACCGCCGCCAGCCCGGCGGTGTCGCGGGCCCCGGGGACGCCGAGCGCGCCGCGCAGGTCCTGCTCGTGGATGACGACGTCGCCGAGCGGCCGGGGTCCGTTCTCGCGCATCCAGCCGACGAGGTCCGGCGCCAGGGCCCGCCACTCGGCGACGAGGTCGGCGGTGGACCTGTCCCGGCGGGCCTCGACCTGGGCCCGGGTCCAGCGCTCGTTGTGGTCGTCCGGCTCGTCGCCGGCGAGGACGTCGGCCCCCAGGCCGACCATGTGCGACAGCAGGTCGCGCGCGGACCAGTCCGGCGTGGCCGGGACGGGCCGGTCCATCGCGGCGTCGTCGGCGGCGAGGACGAGGTCGCAGACGCGCTCGTGCGCCTGCTGCCACTCCGCGAGGGGGTCGGTGCTCATGGCGTTCATCCCAGCACACCGCGCCGGGCGACCGTCACTCCCGCGCGGTGAGGGCGTCGAGGTCGCGCTCGGCGAACCGGCGGTGCGACCACTCCTCGTCGAGGACGACGAGCAGCGGGTGGCGCACCGGCATCGTCCTGCCGGCGGGCGGCCACCCGGGACCGTCCGGGACGACGACCTCGCGGTCGAGGTCGTCGTCGGTAAGCCCGTCCACGACCTCGCGCACCAGGGCCATCCGGTCCTGACGCAGCGCGAGGACGGTGTCGAGGTCCGGACGGGCGGTGCGGTCGCGGGGAACGCCGGGCGTGTCCGGCATGCCGTCCCAGGGGAGGGAGAGGGGGTGCCAGGGCGAGGGGTCCTGCCGCAGCACCCGCCCGACCCAGCTCTCCGTGGCGAAGACGAGGTGGCGCAGCGTCTCGACGAAGGTGTACTCGTCGTCGACGGACTCGTGCAGCCGGTCCGGCTCCAGGCCGCGGGCCCGCTCCACGGTGCCCGCCCACAGCCGCTCGACGACATCCCACGCGTGCCGGAAGCCGTCCGCGTCGGTCGGTCTCATCGCGGGGTAGTCGGGGAAGCGGCGGGCGAGCTCGGCCTCGACGAGCGGCATGACCTCGACCCCGTTGACGACGAGGTCCTCGACGTCGCCGTCGATCTCCATCCGCTGCACTTGCACCCCCCGCAGCCGGACGTCGCGCAGCAGCGCCTCGCGCACCGTGGTGCGCTCGAGGACGACGTCCTCGGCGGCGAAGTCCTCGGCGAGGACGTCGCGCACCCGGCCGCCGTGCAGCCGATGCTCCTCCAGCCGGGTGTCGTCGCGGTGGGTCATCCCGTCCTCGCTCATGGCCGGGGAGCGTAGCGAGGGTTGCGGACGGTCGGCGTCCGCAACCGGGCCGCCACCGGCCGCCGGATAGCCTCCCTGTCGTGCCCGACCGACCCCCCGGCGGCCGCCGCGGCCCGCGGCAGCGCTCCCGGACCGCCCCCGCCCAGCGCACCCGCCGCGCCGAGCCCACCCGCTTCGCCGCCTACACCCTGCTGCGGGCGGTGGACGAGGGCGCCTACGCCAACCTCGAGATGCCGCAGGTGCTCCGCCGGCACCGGCTGGAGGGGCGTGACGCGGCCTTCGCCACCGAGCTCGCGTTCGGGACCGTCCGCCGGCAGGGCCTCTACGACGCCGTGGTCGCCGTCGCGGCCGACCGGCCGACGGACCGCATCGACGGCGCGGTGCTGGACGTGCTGCGGCTCGGGTGCCACCAGCTGCTCGGGATGCGCGTCCCCGCGCACGCGGCCGCCGACCAGACCGTCGGCCTGGCCCGCAGCGTCGTCGGCGCCGGGGCCGCGGGGCTCGTCAACGCCGTGCTGCGGCGGGTGGGGGAGCGCGACCTCGAGGAGTGGACCGCGCTCGTGACGCCCGAGGGCGGCGGCACGCCCGCGCTCGCCGTGCGCCACTCCCACCCGGAGTGGGTCGTCACGGCGCTGCGGGCGGCGCTGCTCGGCCACGGCCGGGCCACCCCGGAGACGGTGGACGCCGAGCTCGAGGCGCTGCTCGTCGCCGACAACGAGCCCCCGCGGGTGCACCTCGTCGCCCGTCCGGGCCTCGCCACCGTCGAGGAGCTCGTCGCGGCCGCCGACGCCGAGCCGAGCCCGACGAGCCCGGTCGGGGCCGTGCTGCGCGGGGGCGACCCCGGGGGCATCGCGGCCCTCCGGGACGGTCGGGCGGCCGTGCAGGACGAGGGGTCCCAGCTGCTGGCCCTGGCGCTGGCCGCGGCCGAGGTCCCGGGCGGGCTGCCGGACCGCTGGCTCGACCTGTGCGCCGGGCCCGGCGGCAAGGCCGGGGTGCTCGGCGGGCTCGCCGTGCAGCAGGGCGCCGACCTCGTCGCCGTCGAGGTCAGCGAGCACCGCGCCGACCTCGTCCGCCGCGGTCTCGCCACGCTCGTGGCCCACGCCGCCGACGCCGGGCGCTCGGTGGAGATCCGCACCGCCGACGGCCGCGAGGTGGGCGCCGAGGAGCCCGCGTCCTACGCCCGCGTGCTCGTCGACGCCCCGTGCACCGGGCTCGGGGCCCTGCGCCGCCGCCCGGAGGCCCGGTGGCGCCGTCGGCCCTCGGACCTCGCGACGCTCGGGCCGCTGCAGCGGGCCCTGCTCACCTCCGCGCTCGACGCCGTGGCGCCGGGCGGGGTCGTGGCCTACGCGACGTGCAGCCCGCACGTCGCCGAGACCCGCTTCGTCGTCTCCGACGTCCTCAAGCGGCGCCGCGACGTCGAGCAGGTCGACGTCCGGCCGCTGCTGCGCGACGCCGCCGGCGAGCCGCTGGCCGACCTCGGCGACGGCCCGGCCGTCCAGCTGTGGCCGCACGTGCACGGCACCGACGCGATGTTCCTCGCGCTGCTGCGGCGCACCGGCTGACGGGCGTCAGCGCGGCAGGTCGGCCGCGAACACGGCGAGGAAGCGGTGCACCTGCCCGGCGACCCGGGTGAAGTTGCCGCCGATGACGACGCCCCGGTCGGTGACGGCGATCGTCCGCACGCCCCAGTCGCTGTTCGTGCTCGGGGCGAAGCCGCGCTCGACGGCGCCCGTGCCCGCGTCCAGGGCCCGCACCCGGGAGTCGGGGTCGTCCGTCGCGCCACCGGCGAAGCCCATCCACAGCGTGCCGTCGTGGTACCGGACGGTGTGCACGTCGCCGGTGACCTCGTGGCGGAAGACGAGCCGGCCGGTCGCCGTCGACCACGCGAGCGCGGAGTCGTAGCCGCCGCCGACGCCGGCGTAGAGCAGGGAGCCGTCCGGGCTGATGTCCAGGGCCCGCACGGTGGCGTCGACCGGGCCGGAGAACCGCAGCGGCTTCACCGTGCCGGTGGCGCCGCTGACCAGAGCGGCCCGGGCCCGGACCTCGCCGTTCACCCCACGGAAGTTGCCGGCGATGTAGACGTCGTTGCCCGTGCCGTTCGGCGGCGCGACGACCGCCCGGACGTTGACGTCGACCGTCGGGGTAAACCCGCCGGGGACCGCGCCGGACGTCGCGTTGACCTTCGCCAGGTGGGCCTGCGCGCGGGTGCCGACCGTCGTGAACAGGCCGCCGACGTAGAGCAGCCCGTGGTCGAGCTCGAGCGCGCGGACGGTGTCGTCGACGCCGACGTCGAAGCGGCGGTCCAGGGCGCCGGTCGTGGCGTCGAGGCGCGCCAGGCGGCCGCGGGGTACGCCGTCGACCGCGGTGAACTCACCGCCGGCCCAGATGCTTCTGCCGTCGGTCTCCAGCGCCCAGACGGTGCCGTCGGCGCGGGGGCTCCACGCGACCGGCTCTCCGGTGGAGACGCGGAAGGCGGCCAGGCCGGAGCGGGGCAGCAGGGCGCCGGTGGGGGAGACGGCGTGCGCGGACCGGCCGCCGAGGTAGACGGTGTCGCCGACGGCGGTCGAGGCGTAGACCGGGCCGTCGACCATCCAGGTCCGCTCGGGACGCGGGTCGGTGTGGACGGCGGCCCCGGCCGGGGGCAGGGCGGGGACGGAGAGGGCGCAGACGGCGGCGGCGACGAGGGCGCGCCGCACGGAGCGGTGGATGCGGGGCATGACCGCAGCGTGGAGGTCGTCGTGGCCCGCGAGCGGCGGCGTCAATTCGTCACGGTCCGAAAGGCGACGCCGACGAGCCGTTCGGACCGCCCGCCCCGCCGACGGGAGGCGGGGCTCAGCCGGCGTCGGTGCCGAGCGCGGGCAGGACGTGCTCGCGCAGCAGCGGGGCGAGGTCGTCCGGCCAGGGGCGCTCGCGCGCGTCGAGCCAGCGCTGCTCCTCGATCTCGGACTCCGGCGGGGCGCCGAGCGGCACCGGCGGGTGGGTGAAGACGACCGACTCCACGAGCCGGCCCTCCTCGTTGGCGGCGGCCGCCGTGAACCGGCCGACCCGCGTCAGCCGCGCCTCGTCGAGGACGGCCCCGACCTCCTCGGCCGCCTCCCGGACGGCGGTGCGCTCGGGCGACTCGCCGGGCTCGTGCTTGCCGCCGACGAGCATGAAGCGCGCGGTGCCCCGCTTGCGGACGGTGAGGACGCGCCCCGCGCCGTCCCGCAGGACGACGGCGCTCACCCGGATGGGCTCGTCGGCGGGGGTGGCGGTCACGGCCTCGACCCTAGCCAGCCGCGCCGCCTCGCTAGGGTGACCGGCGTGCAGATCTCGCCCTCGATCCTCGCCGCCGACTTCGCCAACCTCCAGTCCGAGCTCGAGGCGATCGCGACCGCCGACTGGGCCCACGTCGACGTCATGGACTACCACTTCGTCCCCAACCTCACCCTCGGACTCCCGGTCGTCGAGGCCCTCGCCGCGGTGACGCCGGTGCCCCTCGACTGCCACCTCATGATCGAGGACCCCGACCGCTGGGCCGCGTCGTACGCCGAGGCCGGCGCGCGGTCGGTGACCTTCCACGTCGAGGCCGCGACCGACCCCGTGGGCACCGCCCGGGCGATCCGGGCGGCCGGCGCCCGGGCCGCCGTCGCCCTCAAGCCGGGCACGGAGTTCGCGCCCTACGAGCACCTGCTGGCCGAGGTCGACATGGTGCTCGTCATGACCGTCGAGCCCGGGTTCGGCGGGCAGTCCTTCATGGCCGACCAGATGGCCAAGGTGGCGCAGGTCCGCGAGGCCGTCCGGCGGCACGGCGGTGAGATCTGGGTGCAGGTCGACGGCGGGGTCGCCGCCGACACCATCGAGCAGTGCGCGCAGGCCGGCGCCGACGTCTTCGTCGCCGGCTCCGCGGTCTACGGCGCCGAGTCGGCCGCCGACGCCGTCGGGCACCTGCGCGACCTTGCCCGCCGGCACGCGCACTGACGATGGCCTCGCTCGCGGACCGGCTCGCCGGCAGCGGCGGCTACGCGGCCGACCTCGACCTCACCGAGGGCCTGGAGCCCGGCGAGGTGCTCGCCGGCGTCGAGCTCGAGGGCTGCCGGCTCGACCAGTGCGTCCTGGAGAAGGCGGTGCTGCGCGACTGCCGCTTCGTCGACTGCCTCTTCACCGGGTGCAACCTCACGATGGCCGACCTCACCGGGTCACAGCTCACCGACTGCCGGTTCGTCGACTGCAAGGCGCTGGCCGTCGCCTGGGGCCGGGCCGACGAGGCGCCGCTGGCCACGCGGCCGTGGGACTTCGAGCGCTGCCGCCTCGACCTCGGCTCCTTCCGCGACGCCGTCGCCGTCTCGGCCCGCTTCGTCGACTGCTCGCTGCGCGAGGTCGACCTCGGCGGCGCCGACCTGCGCCGCGCCGTCCTCACGGGCTGTGACCTCGACGGCGCGACCTTCGCCGCCACCGACCTGCGCGAGGCCTCGCTCGTCGGGTCCTCCGGCTACCTACTCGACCCGCACGAGAACCGGGTCCGCGGGCTGCGGGTCGACACCCACGGCGCCAGCGGGGTGCTGCGCGCCCTGGGCCTCGTCGTCGAGGACTGACCGGCGCGCCGCGCGGCGGATCCTCCGGCGGCTCCGTCCAGTCGCCCGTTCGATCGCGCCTCCGGGGGCCGGCGGGGTCGTGGCGGCGCCCACACCGCGGGGACGGTGACGGGGCAGACGTCCGCGTTGCATAATGAGCCCACGTGCTCCGGGGTCGGTGAAACTCCGAGCCGGCGGTGACAGTCCGCGACCCGACCGCAGCCAGCGGCCGGTTGACGAGGTGGAATCCCTCGACCGACGGTGAAAGTCCGGATGGTAGGAAGCACGTACGGCCGGTGGGCCGCGCCTTCGGGCGCCGTCGCACCGGTGCGGTGCAGTCCCCGGAGTTCGTCCGAGAAGCACTACGAACCGAAGGACGAACACCTCACATGACCTCCCTCGTCGCGGCCACCGGCGCATCGCCGAACGTCTTCCAGGCCCTCATCGACGCGAGCATCCCGATCGGGCAGTACCAGCTGCACTACCTCGAGGTCCTCGGCGTCCTCATCGGCATCGTGTCCGCCTTCTACGGCATGCGCCGCAAGGTGTGGGCCTGGCCGGTCGGCATCCTCGCCAACATCATCCTGTTCTTCGTCTACATCGGCGCCACCCTCGGCGCCGACCAGCGCATCCCCCTGTTCGGCCAGGCCGGCCGGCAGGTCTTCTTCATCATCGTCAGCATCTACGGCTGGGTCACCTGGGCCGCGCTGCGCAAGCGCAGCGGTGCCAACGCCCCGGCGGTGCACCCGCGGTGGATGACGATGACCGAGCGGGTCGCCATCGGCGTCGCGTGGGTCGTCGGCACGGTCGCGGCGCACGCCGTCTTCCAGGCCATCCTCGACGCCAACCCCAACCCGTACTGGACCCCGCAGTGGTGGTTCGCCTGGTGCGACGCCTGGATCTTCGTCGGCTCCATCGTCGCCACCTACGCGATGGCCCGCGGCTGGAACGAGTTCTGGCTGGCCTGGATCGGCGTCGACCTGGTCGGTGTCCCGCTGGGCTTCGCCACCGGGTACGTCCCGACCTCGGTGATGTACATCTTCTACGGCATCTTCGTCATCTACGGCTTCTCGCAGTGGGTCAAGGTGACCCGCGAGGAGTCCGCGGAGCGGGCCGGCGAGCCCGCCCAGACGGCCCCCGTCGGCTGACGTCCGGGCGCCCGCCCGCGCCGGAGGTGCCGGCCGCGCGACGGGCGGACGACACGCTCGCCCGGCCGGGCCACGCCCAAGGCTGGACACGCCGGCCCCGCGCCGAGCGTGTCGTCGGCCCGCGCCGTCCCGCCCGCTCCCGAACCACGGGCGGGACGGCGCGCGCCCGGGCGGGTCGCGCCGGAGGTGCCGGCGGCGCGACGGGCGGACGACACGCTCGCCCGGCCGGTCCACCCACCGGGCGGGACACGCCGGCCCCACGCCGAGCGTGTCGTCGGCCCGCGGGCGTCGGGTCCGGATGCCGGTGCCCCGGCGGGAGCGCCGGGGCCCGCGCCGTACTCTTGTCGCTCGTGAAGACGTTCGACGCGCTGTTCGCCGAGCTCGAGGCCAAGGCCAGGACCCGACCGAAGGGCTCCGGCACCGTCGCCGCCCTCGACGCCGGGGTCCACGCCATCGGCAAGAAGGTCGTCGAGGAGGCCGCCGAGGTGTGGATGGCCGCGGAGCACGAGGGTCGCGAGCGCACCGCCGAGGAGATCAGCCAGCTGCTGTACCACCTCCAGGTGCTCATGCTCGCGAGCGACCTCACCCTCGACGACGTCTACTCCCACCTCTGAGACCCCAGGACCCTCCCGCCATGCTGCGCATCGCCGTCCCCAACAAGGGGTCGCTGTCCGAGCCCGCCGCCGCCATGCTCCGCGAGGCCGGCTACCGCACCCGCCGCGACGCCAAGGAGCTCGTCGTCCGCGACGAGGCCGGCGACGTCGAGCTCTTCTACCTGCGGCCGCGTGACATCGCCGTGTACGTCGGCTCCGGCACCGTCGACTGCGGCATCACCGGCCGCGACCTGCTGCTGGACTCCGGCTCGGCCGCCATCGAGGTGATGACGCTGGGCTTCGGCGCGTCCACCTTCCGGTACGCCGCCCGCGCGGGCACGGCCACGCGGCTCGAGGACGTCGCCGGCCGCCGGGTCGCCACGAGCTACCAGGGCCTCGTCGAGAAGGCCCTTGCCGACCACGGCGTCCAGGCCGAGGTCGTCCGGCTCGACGGCGCCGTCGAGACCGCCATCACCCTCGGGGTCGCCGACGTCATCGCCGACGTCGTCGAGACCGGCGCCACCCTGCGCAGCCAGGGCCTCGAGGTGTTCGGCGACCCCATCCTGCGCAGCGAGGCCGTGCTCGTCCGGGACGAGACCGCCGCCGACCAGGCCGGCATCGAGGTCCTGCGCCGCCGGCTCCTCGGCGTCGTCACCGCGCGGCACTACGTGATGCTCGACTACGACGTCCCGGCCTCGCTCGTCGACGACGCGTGCGCGCTGACCCCCGGCCTGGAGAGCCCCACCGTGTCGTCGCTGCAGAACCGGGACTGGTGCGCGGTGCGGGCCATGGTGCCGCGGGTGGTGACGAACACCGTGATGGACGAGCTGTACGAGCTCGGGGCGCGGGCCATCCTCGTCACCGACATCACCGCCTGCCGCCTGTGACCCCCGACCCGGCGGCCGACGCGCCGTTCCGGCCCCGCCGTGGGCGGGTCGTGCCGCAGGTCGTCGCCGTGACGTTCGTCGCCGTGTTCACCGCGGTCGCCGTCGGCATGGGGGTGCTCGGCGGCTGGTCGCCGTCGGACCAGGTGGTGCTCGTCGTCTTCGCGCTCGTCGTCGGCGGCTTCGTATGGCGCTACTCGCAGATCCGCGCCGTCCCCGGGCCGGACGGGCTCACCGTGCGCAACCTCGTCGTCACCCGCACCGTCGGCTGGGACGAGGTCGAGGCGGTCCGCTTCGTCGACGGCGACCCGTGGCCGACGCTCATGCTCGAGGACGGCGACGACGTCGCGGTGATGGCGGTGCAGCGGGTCGACGGGCCGCACGGGCGGGCCGAGGCCGAGCGCCTGGTGCGGCTCGTCGAGGGCCGCCGGACGGCGTCCTGACCGACGCGGCTCAAGCGCGGACCGGCGCGGCTCAGGCGCGGACCGTCGCGGGTCGCGGCTCCTCGCCGACGCGCGGCGCGTCCGCCCGCAGCCGCAGCGCCGAGAGCGTCTGGGGGACGGCGACGACGAGCAGCAGGGTCCAGACGGCGGTGGCCGAGCCGGTGAGGTCGCGCAGCGCCCCGGTGGCGGCCGGGCCGACGGACGCCAGGGTGTAGCTGACGAGGAAGGCCATGGCCGTGAGCCGGGCGCTGTCGCGGGAGGTCACCGCGAAGCGGACGAGCAGCCCCAGGCCCAGGGCGAAGCACGCGCCCTGGCCCGCGCCGAGCAGCAGCGCCCAGAGCCACGGGGCCAGGTCGGGGGCGATCGCCACACCCAGCTCGCCGAGCGCGCTGAGCCCCGTCGCGGTGAGCAGCAGCACCCGCGGGTCGCGGACGCGGTCCAGCAGGGTCGGGGCGAGCAGCCCGGACAGCAGCTGGACGGCGGTGAAGACCGCCATGAGCACGCCGGCCGCCCCGGCGCTCCAGCCGCGCGCCTCGTAGGTCGGGGCCAGCCAGGCCAGCGAGGAGTAGAACTGCCAGGACTGTCCGGCGAGGAAGCCCGCGAGCGCCCAGGCGGTGGTGCTGCGCCACGGCAGGGCGTGCGACCCGTCGGGCACGTCGGCGGCCGGACGGTCACGGCGTTCGGCGCGCACCACCGGGAGCCAGGCCAGGAGTCCGGCGAGGGCCAGCAGGCCCCAGAACAGCAGCGACGACGGCCAGCCGCCGAGCAGCCGTGCCAGCGGCACCGCGGTCGCCGAGGCCACGCCGGCGAGCCCCATCATCGCGACCATGGTCAGCCCGGTGCCGAACCCCGACCGGTGTGCGGGGAAGACCGACTTGACGACGCCGGGCAGCAGCGTGCCGGCCACGGCGATGCCGGCGCCTGCGACGAGCGTGCCGAGGTAGAGGGTCGGCACGGTGCCGGGGCCGAGCCCGCGCAGCACCACCCCGGCGGTCACGAGCGCGGCGCCGACGCCGACCGCCGTGCGCGGACCGAGCCGCCGCGACACCTGGTTGGCCGCCGGCGCGAGCAGGCCCATGCACAGCACGGGCAGGGTGGTGAGGACGCCCATCGCCGTGTTCGAGAGACCGAGGTCGGCGCGCACCGTCTCGGCGAGGGGCGGCAGGCTCGTCATGAGGGTGCGCAGGTTGGCGGCGACGAGGACCAGCCCGCCGAGGACGACCCACCGCGGCAGGGCGGCGGACGACGGCGTGCTCACCGCCGCATCGTGCCACCCGGGAGGGCTCGTGACGGGCGCGGGGATCAGGGCAGGTGGGACTCGGGGAACAGCCGCAGCGCCTCGTCGTCGTCCATGCCGGCGACGACGAGCAGGTCGACGACCATCGAGCGCACCTGGCCGCGGATCATCTCCGCCGACAGCCCGGTGGCGGCCTCGCTGCGGGCGGAGAGCCCGGCGACCCGTTCGAGGACGCGGCGGCCGGCCTCGGGGCGGGTGTGCTCGTCGAGGACCCGGGCGAGGTCGTCGGCGGCGCGGGCGAGCTCGGCGACGAGGTCGACGTAGCGGTCGGGCACGGGCTCGCCGCCGCGGACGGCGACGTCGGCACGGCGCGCGAGGACGCGCAGGTTGCGGACGCAGCGGTCCAGCGGGAGGACGAGCGCGGACGCCGCGACCGCGAGCGGGCGCTGGGAGCGCAGCAGCGGGGACTGGCGGACGACGGCGACGCCCTCGGCGGCGGCGGTGCGCAGGTCGGCGAGCAGCGGCTCCAGGGCGCGGGCCTGCTCCAGGGCGGCGGCGGTGCGGAGCGGGTCGCGCGTGCGCAGGGCGTCGGCGACGTCGGCGAGGACCTCGGCCACGGCCCGCACGGTACGCGCGGCCTCGGCCCGCGGGCGCCGCACCGGGGTCGTCGGCGCCACGGCACCGATGACGAGGGCGACGACTCCGCCGACGACGGCGTCGAGCCAGCGCGAGACCCCCTCCCCGGTGGAGGCGACGAAGGCGACGATGAAGACGGACTGGACGCCGGCCTGGATGACGACGAGCTGGCCGGAGGACACGACGACGGCGGTGGCCATGGCGGCGACGACGACGAACGCCATCTGCCAGCCGCCGCTGCCCAGGAGGATGACGATGACGTCGCCGACGAGCACGCCGATGGCGACGCCGAGGGTCACCTCGACGATGCGCCGCAGCCGCTGGCCGTAGGTCAGCCCGAGGCAGAGGATCGCCGTCACCGGTGCGAAGAACGGCTGGGTGTGGCCGAGGCCGTGGCGGGCGACCGTCCAGGCGAGGAGGACGGCGACGCCGATCTGGGCCAGGAAGACGGTGCGGTCCCGCAGCCGGCGCAGCCCCCGCTCCAGGCCCGCGCGCAGGTCGCTCGCGGCGCCGCGGACCCGCGCGCCGGCGCTCATCGTCCCTCCGTCGAGACGACGACGTCGGCGTGCTCCCGCGTCCGGTCGGCCGCGAACAGCGCCCGCTCCTGCTCGGCCCACCGCTCCCAGTGCGGTCGGAAGGTCTCGCCGTCGCGGGCGATGCCGCGGCGCATCCGTTCCGCCCGCGGGGCCTCGACCCAGACCCGGACGGCGGCGAAGGTCCCGGCCGGCCCGACGCTGGACGCGCAGCCCTCGACGACGAGCAGGGGACCGGCGGCGACGGTCCGTTCCTCGCCCCACGTGCCGGCGTCCCAGTCCCAGACCCGGTAGCGCGCGTCGTCGCCCCGGGAGAGGGGGGTCAGCACCTGGTCGACGAGCAGGGGCACGGCGGCGGCCAGGCCGTCCCAGCCGGGGAAGATCTCGTCCATGTGGACGACGGGCGCGTCCAGGGCGTCGACGAGGCCCTTTGCCAGGGTGGTCTTGCCCGAGCCGCTCGGCCCGTCGACGGCGACGACGGCCGTCGCGCCGCACCGGGGCGACGCCGACCTCAGGGCCGTGAGCACGGCCTCGACGTGGGCCGGGTCCGCGGGCTCGGTCACCTGGAACCACACGGGGAGGACTCTAGGGCGTGCCGACGTCACGACCGGTCGGTCACCGCCCGGTCAGAACGGGGGGAGGTCCGGGGGAGGGGGGCGCTGGGCCCGCGTCCGGCAGCCGCCGTCGTACCGGAGCGGGCGCGCGACCGGCTGCACCTGGACGCCGTGGCGGCGCAGGTCGGCCAGGACCGCCGTCCGGCACCCGGGCAGGTGCTCGAGGGCGTGCTCGAGCCGGGAGTGCGGGCCGTCCGGGAGGACGAGGCGCGGGTTGCCGGGCGGGGGTGGTGGCGGTTCGTCGTCGCGGTGCGGCAGCACGGTGAGCGCTCCGAGGTCGACGGGCAGCGTGCTGCGCACCAGCCCGGTGGGGTCGGTCCAGGTCGCGGTGCCGTCGGGGTCGAGGCGTACCCGCCAGCCGGGTCGCTGCTTCACGCGGTGGTGGCGGCGGCAGAGGCACACGAGGTTGGCGGCGGAGGTGGGACCGGCGGGCCAGGGCCGGGCGTGGTCGAGGTCGCAGAACCGGGCCGCGACGTGGCATCCGGGGAAGCGGCACCGACCGTCGCGGGCGCGGACCAGGGCGGCGAGCCGTCTCCCGGGCCGGTAGGCGTCGGTGGCGAGCTCGTCGTCGGGGTCGAGCAGCGCGCCGGTGCCGGGGTGGACGACGGCCGGGGTGGGGTCCGTCGAACGGTTGCCCGTCCGGCTCGCCTCCGCCGCGGCGGTCAGCCAGGACCGCGCCACGAGGGACGGCTCGCCGGGACGCAGCCCGTGCACCTCGACGAGGTCGTCGGGGTGGGCCGGCGTCCGGAAGGGCGGCGAGGACGGGACGCCCGGCTCGGACAGCGGGGTGACGGTGATGACCTGAATGTCGACGCGGGCGTTCCTGGTGACAAGGTCGGTGAGGGCCTTGGCGCGGGCCCGGCCGAGGTCGTCGCGCACGCCGTCGGCCACGTACTGCCGGGCGAGGTCGTCGACGAGCGACCAGGCGGCGGCCGCGTCCTCCGAGGGGAAGGTGCCGTGCCAGGTGTCGACGCCGGGCTCGCCCACCCACCGCTCGAGGCGGCACCCGGCGCGGGTGCGGACGGCTCGCTGTCGCACGAGGTCCGGCGAGATGGCGCCGAGCAGGCGGCGGACCCGTCGTCGCAGCCGGGACGCGTCCTCGCGCGGGAACCGGTCGGCGAGCCCCGCGACGACGGTGGCGGCGACCTCGGCCGGGACCTCCTCGAGCTCGTACGCCACGACCCCGGCGCGGTACCCGTCGAGCCGGCCGGCGGCCATGGCGTCGTGCAGTCCGCCGAGGCCGGTGGCGGTGGCGGTCCCCGGGGGGCCGTCGGCGGCGAGCCGTGCCGCCGCGCGGACGCGACGCTCCGCGGTCACCGCGGTGAGGCAGAGGACGCCGGAGACGATCGCGGGGGCGTCGAGGGCGACGTGCCCCGGCGCGCGATGGGTCTCGACGACCTCGCCGGTCTCGAGGACCTCGGGCTCGACGGCGGCCAGCCGGACCATCGCCGCGTCCTGGGCGGCGGAGGCGGTGTCGACGAGGGACTGGAGCTCTCGGAGGGCGTCTGCCCACTCGTCCCGGGACCCGGACGACTCGCCCAGCCGCCCCACGGAATGGAGCCGTTCACGGGCCGCACGGGCAGCGACGACGACGTCCTGCGGACCAGCCGTTCGGTGCATCGGACCCCCCTCCCCTCGTCCTCGAATTCTACTCCCCGGCATCCGATCAGACAAGCCCTAGAACACCTGAGAAGCATTGTGCATCAACGATATACACGCAAAATCGAGAGCCATCGACAAGTGGTGACGAGACCCGCCGACGGACGGTGCGCCGACCCCGAGACCTGCGGCCAGCGAGAGCCCGTACCCGGTTGCCCGTCCCCGAACGACTCACAGAGGTGCGCCGGCCACGTGACCCGACCCCCAGCGGGAGCCCGTCCCAGGCTGCCTTTCAGAACCACCGGCGAAGGGGCGCCGGGCACGAGACCCGCGCGCCGAACACATCCGTCCAGGCTGCCTCACCGGAACGACCCACAGAGGTCCGCCGACCCCGAAACGCGGCCACGAGACCCACCCTTGACGCCCCTAGTCCCACCCCGCACCCACCCCGACGACCCCCACTACGCTGGCCGCGTGTCGCTCGCCGTCCGTGTCATCCCGTGCCTCGACGTCGACGCCGGGCGGGTCGTCAAGGGCGTGAACTTCCAGGGGCTCCGGGACGCCGGCGACCCCGTCGAGCTCGCCCGCCGCTACGGCGAGCAGGGCGCCGACGAGCTCACCTTCCTCGACGTCACCGCGAGCAGCGGCGACCGGGCCACGATGTACGACGTCGTCGCCCGCACCGCCGAGGAGGTGTTCATCCCCCTCACCGTGGGCGGCGGGGTGCGCACGGTCGCCGACGTCGACCGCCTCCTGCGGGCGGGCGCGGACAAGGTCGGCGTCAACACCGCCGCCATCGCCCGGCCCGAGCTCATCGCCGAGACCGCCGACCGGTTCGGCGCCCAGGTGCTCGTCCTCTCCGCGGACGTGCGCCGGCGCCGCGGCGACGACGGCCGCCTCGCCGGCGGGTTCGAGGTGACGACCCACGGCGGCCGCACCGGCACCGGCACCGACGCCGTCGAGTGGTGCGCCCGCGCCGAGGCCCTCGGCGCCGGCGAGATCCTCCTCAACTCGATGGACGCCGACGGCACCAAGGACGGCTTCGACCTCGAGCTCATCCGGCTCGTCCGGGCCGCGGTGCGGGTCCCGGTGGTCGCCAGCGGGGGAGCGGGCGCGGCCGACCACTTCGCCCCGGCCGTGCGGGCGGGCGCCGACGCGGTCCTCGCAGCGAGCGTCTTCCACTTCGGTGACCTGACGATCTCGCAGGTGAAGGACGCGCTGCGGGCCGAAGACCTACCCGTCCGCTGACCCCGCGGCCGGCGCTCGCTGTCCACCGGACCGGCGAGGGCGCATACTCGAGGTGATGACACCGCGCCAGAGGTCCGAGCCGACGTACTCCGCCGGCAGTCCGTTCCGGGCCCGCCCGGCCCCCGTCGTCGAGCAGTTCGCGGTCGACGACCGGGTCACCCACGACCGCTTCGGACTCGGGCGGGTGGTCTCCGGGAACGAGGCGGCGGTCGTCGTCGAGTTCGGGGATCAGCGGGTGCGGCTCGTCAGCCCGTTCGCCAAGCTCCACAAGCTCTGACCGGCCGCATCGGGCGCCGGCGGACGCCCGCCCGGCCGGCCCTCCGGTCCGACCCGGCAGAATGACGCGGGTGCAGACCTCCGCCGACCCCGTCCTGGACCCCGCCGTCGCCGCGCGCCTCACCCGCGACGCCGCCGGCCTCGTCGCCGCGGTCGTCCAGCAGCACGACACCGGCGAGGTGCTCATGCTCGGGTGGATGGACGACGAGGCGGTGCGCCGCACGCTCTCCGAGGGCCGGGTGACCTTCTGGTCGCGCAGCCGTCGGGAGTACTGGCGCAAGGGCGACACCTCCGGACACGTCCAGTACGTGCGCTCGGTGGCGCTGGACTGCGACGGCGACGCCCTGCTCGTCCGGGTCGACCAGGTCGGCGCCGCCTGCCACACCGGTGACCGCACGTGCTTCGAGGCCGGCGACCTCGGCGCCGTCGTCGGGGGACCGGAGTGACCCCGGCGTCCGGTCCGGCCCCCGCCCGGTCGTGACCGACCCCCGCCGCACGAGCCGCACCACCCGCCTGACCCGCAAGGCCCCGGTGGCGCTCCTCGCGCTCGCCGGCGCCGGCACGGTCCTCCTCGCCGGCCTGCGGCCCTGGGTGTCCGGAACCGTCGGCGACGCCGTCCTCGGCGGCAGCCGGGTCACGGCCGGCGGCTCCGAGGTCGCTCCCGGGCTGTCCGCCGTCGCGCTCGCCGTGGCGGCCGCCGCCGTGGCCGTCGTCGCCACCGGGCGGGTGGGCCGGCTCGTCGGCCTCGTCCTGTGGGCCGGGTGCGTCGCCGGAGCAGGCGTCCTCGTCGTCCGGGTCCTCGCCGACCCCTCCGCCGTCCTCGGGCCGGTGGCCGCGAGCCGCGTCGGCCGCACCGGCACGGTGCCGGCGACCGCCGGCCCCACCGCCTGGCCCTGGGTGGCCCTGGCCGGGGTGGTGCTCGCCGCCGTCGCGCTCGTCCTCGCCGTCGTCGGCCGGCGCTCCTGGCCGGCCCCGGCCCGCCGCTACGAGGCGCCGGGCGCCGCGGACGGGCACACCGCGGGCTCGCGCGGCGAGCGGGTCGGCACCGCGTGGGACGACCTCTCGGCCGGGCGCGACCCGACCGACGTGGGCGAGGACGGGCGGACCTGACAGAATCTGCGCTCGGAAGGCGCGGCCGTGGGTCGCGGCACGACATCCAGGAGGAGCCATGGACGAGCACGAGGACCACGGCCACAGCGTCGCGGCGTGGACGGCGGTCATCGTCATCATCGTCGCGTCGGCGATCATGTCGCTGGCCGTCATCTTCCCCAACGTCTGGCTCTTCGTCGGCGGCGCCGTGCTCGCCGTCGTCGGGGGCGTCGCGGGCAAGGTCCTGTCGATGGCGGGCTACGGCACCGCCGGTCGCGACACCGACCACGAGCCCTCGATCCGCTGACCGCCCACCGGTGAGCACCGTCCTGGAGGAGATCGTCGCGGGCGTCCGCGAGGACCTCGCCGACCGCGAGCGCTCCGTCCCCCTGGACGCGCTGCGCCGGGTCGTCGCGGACTCGACCCCGCCGGCCCTGGACGCCGAGGCGGTGCTGCGCCGACCCGGGCTCTCGCTCGTCGCCGAGGTGAAGCGGTCGAGCCCGAGCAAGGGCGCCCTCTCCGACATCCCCGACCCCGCCGCCCTGGCGCTCGCCTACGCCGACGGGGGCGCGAGCGCCATCTCCGTCCTCACCGAGCGGCGCCGCTTCGGCGGCAGCCTCGCCGACCTCGACCAGGTCCGCGCGGCGGTCGACGTGCCGGTGCTGCGCAAGGACTTCGTCGTCACCGAGTACCAGGTCTGGGAGGCCCGGGCCCACGGCGCCGACATCGTCCTGCTCATCGTCGCCGCCCTGGAGGACCCCCTCCTGCGCGACCTGCTCGCCACGGTGCGCGGCCTCGGGATGACCGCCCTGGTCGAGGTGCACGACGAGGACGAGACCCAGCGCGCCCTGGACGCCGGCGCCTCCGTCGTCGGCGTCAACGCCCGCGACCTCAAGACCCTCCAGGTCCACCCCGACACGTTCTCGCGGCTGCGCCCGCTCGTGCCGTCCGGGGTCGTCACGGTCGCCGAGTCCGGGATCACCGGCCCGCAGGACGCCGCGTCCTACGCGGCCCAGGGGGCGGACGTCGTCCTCGTCGGCGAGGCCCTCGTGCGCACCGGCGACCCGCGGGGCGCCGCGGCCGCCATCGTCGCGGCCGGGGCGGCCCCGGGGGTCTCGTGACGTCCGGGCCCCCGAGGCCCGACGCCGCCGGGGAACCCCGCGCCGGGGCCCGGTCGTTCTCCGTCCTGGCCCCCGCACCGCTCTCCACCCCCGAAAGGTCGCCGCGATGACCGCAGACGTCGACGAGGTCGGCACGGAGGCCCCCGACCGGCGGCGCGAGCGCGTCCTCGACGTCGTCGGCCTCCTGGCCCGGCTGTTCCTCGGCGTCGTCCTCGTCGTCGCGGGCGCCGCGAAGGTCGGTCACCCGCTCACCTCGCAGCGGGCCGTGCAGGCCTACGAGCTGCTGCCGAACGGCGTCGCCGGCTGGGTGGGCCTGGCCCTGCCCTTCCTCGAGATCGTGCTCGGCGCCATGCTCGTGCTCGGCTTGTTCACCCGCCCGGTGGCGGTCGTCTCCACGCTGCTCATGGTCGCGTTCGTCATCGGCATCTCGCAGGCCTGGGCCCGGGGCCTCACCATCGACTGCGGCTGCTTCGGCGGCGGCGGCCAGATCGGCGCCAACGAGACGAAGTACCCTCAGGAGATCGCCCGCGACGCGTCGTTCGCCGCCGCGGGCGCCTGGCTGTGGTGGCGCCCACGGACGCTCGCCGCGCTGGACCGCTACCTCTTCGGACACTGAAAGGCACCACCTCCGACCATGGCCAAGAAGACGACGAAGGGCACGGGCCCCGCCAACGCCCGCCAGGCGAAGATCCAGGCGGCGCAGAAGAGCGGCGGTGGGGGCGCCAACAAGATCGTCGTCGCCACGGTGGTCCTCGTCGTCGCGATCGTCGCCGTCGTCGCCGGGGTCGTGTGGTCGGAGAACCAGCGCCAGTCCGCCATCGGCACGAGCACCGCGACGCCGGCCGGCGCGACGATGGGGGAGGGCTACCGGTCCTTCGCCGACGTCACCCTCAAGCCGGGCGCCCCCACCGTCGACCTGTACGAGGACTTCCAGTGCCCCGTCTGCGGGCAGTTCGAGGCCGCGGTGGGCCCGACCGTCGACGAGCTGGCGAAGGAGGGGAAGATCAAGCTCGTCTACCACGTGCTGAACTTCCTCGACGACAAGACCGGGGCCAAGAACTCCACCCCCGCCGGCAACGGCGCGTTCTGCGCCGCCGCGGACGGCAAGTTCCAGGCGTTCCACGACGCCGTGTACGGCGCGCAGGCCGACGAGGGCACCGACGTCACCGACACCGAGCTCGACGCCTGGGCCCAGCAGGCCGGCATCACGGGGGACGCCCTCACGACATGGAAGTCCTGTGTCGCCGACGGCACGTACACGAAGTACATCGCCTCGGTGAACGACGCCGCCTTCAAGATCTCCGGCTTCTCCGGCACGCCCACCGTGATGATCGACGGGAAGATGCAGGACCTCGGCACCGTCGCCACCCCCCAGGGCTTCACCAAGGCCGTCGAGGACGCGACGACGTGACCTCCTGGTCGCCGTCCCGCTCGCTCGCGACCCGGGCCGGGTGGCCGACGTGACGACGTACCTGCCGAGCCCCACCGTCGCCGCCTTCGACCTCGGGTCGCTGACCATCCGGGCCTACGCCCTGTGCATCCTCGTCGGCATCGTCCTCGCCGTCTGGATGGCCGGTCGCCGGCTCGAGGACCGGGGCTACGACAGCGCCGTCTCGCTGGACGTCGCCGCCTACGCCGTCATCGCCGGCATCGTCGGCGGCCGGCTCTACCACGTCATCACGACGCCCGGCCCGTACTTCGGCGAGGGCGGCCACCTCGTCGACGCCCTGAAGATCTGGAACGGCGGCCTCGGCATCTGGGGCGCCATCTCGCTCGGCGCGCTCGGGGCGTGGATCGGCTGCCGGCGCTCGGGCGTCCCGTTCCTCGCGTTCGGCGACGCCGCCGCGCCGGGGATCGTCTTCGCCCAGGCGGTCGGCCGCTGGGGCAACTGGTTCAACAACGAGCTCCACGGCGGGCCGACGACGCAGCCGTGGGGCCTGGAGATCCACGAGTGGGACCAGGCCGCGGGCCGGGCGGTCACCGACGCCTCGGGGCAGCCGGTGCTCCTCGGCGTCTTCCAGCCGACCTTCCTCTACGAGTCGCTGTTCCTCCTCGTCCTCGGGGTCGCGCTCCTCGTCCTGGACCACCGCCGGCGGCTCTGGGCGGGGGCGGTGCTCGGGCTGTACGTCGCGGGCTACCCGATGGGCCGGATCGTCGTCGAGAAGCTGCGCACCGACGAGGCCGAGCTCGTCCTCGGCCAGCGGCTCAACGTCTGGACCTCGGTCCTGGTCTTCCTCCTCGGCCTGTGGATCCTCTGGTACACCCGACGGCGCGCACGCCGCCGGGAGGCCGCGGGGGAGCCGCCCGAGGACCGTGGGCCGGACTCGCCCGAGGGGCGTGCCGCCGCCCGGCAGGCGGAGCGGGCGGACGACGCCGAGGCCCCCGCGCCGGACGGCGCGGACGACCGTACGTCCCAGAATCTGGGATAGTCCGGCTCGCATCGCAAGACGTCGGTGGCCCGGACTACGATGCCGGGACGTGGCCATCGTCGCCCGCGTCTGACCCTGCCGTGCCGGCCCCCGCGCCGACGACTCCCGAGGACGGTGATCCGACGTGTCCGTCGCCAGCTTCTCCGCCCAGCCCGCCGACGTCGGCCTCTACCGTCGTGCGCACGAGCACGACGCGTGCGGTGTGGCCATGGTCGCGACGATGCGCGGGTCCGCCGGCCACGACATCGTCGTCCACGCGCTCGACGCCCTGCGCAACCTCGACCACCGCGGTGCCACCGGCGCCGACCCGCTCGTCGGTGACGGCGCCGGCATCCTCACCCAGGTCCCCGACGCCTTCTTCCGGGCCGTGCTCGACGTCGACCTCCCGCCTGCCGGGCAGTACGCCGCCGGCATGGCCTACCTGCCCGTCGACGAGGCCGAGCGGGACGCTGCCCAGGCCAAGGTCGAGGCCATCGCCGAGTCCGAGGGCCTCACCGTCCTCGCCTGGCGCGACGTGCCCGTCGTCCCCGACCTCGTCGGCGAGGCCGCCCGCTCGACGATGCCCTGCTTCCGGCAGGTGTTCGTCGGCTGCGACTCCGGCCTCGCCGGCATCGAGCTGGACCGGGTCGCGTTCGCCCTGCGCAAGCGCGCCGAGCGCGAGGCCGACGTCTACTTCCCGTCGCTGTCGGCGCGCACGGTCGTCTACAAGGGCATGCTCACCACCGGCCAGCTGGAGCCGTTCTTCCCCGACCTGTCCGACGAGCGCTTCGCCACCGAGCTCGCGCTCGTGCACTCCCGCTTCTCGACCAACACCTTCCCGAGCTGGCCGCTGGCCCACCCCTACCGGCTCATCGCCCACAACGGCGAGATCAACACGATGAAGGGCAACCGGAACTGGATGCACGCCCGCGAGAGCCAGCTGGCCTCCGACGTGCTCACCGGCGACCTCTCCCGCCTGTCCCCGATCTGCACGCCCGAGGCCTCCGACTCCGCGTCGTTCGACGAGGTCCTCGAGCTCATCCACCTCGGCGGTCGCTCGCTGCCCCACGCGGTGCTCATGATGATCCCGGAGGCCTGGGAGAACCACGCCTCGATGGACCCGGCCCGCCGGGCGTTCTACGAGTTCCACTCGACGTTCATGGAGCCCTGGGACGGGCCCGCCGCGGTGTGCTTCACCGACGGCACCCTCGTCGGCGCGGTCCTGGACCGCAACGGCCTGCGCCCGGGGCGGTACTGGGTGACCGACGACGGGCTCGTCGTCCTCGCCTCCGAGTCCGGCGTCCTCGACCTCGAGCCCGAGAACGTCGTCCGGCGCGGTCGTTTGCAGCCGGGCCGGATGTTCCTCGTCGACACCGCCGCCGGGCGGATCGTCAGCGACGAGGAGGTCAAGTCCGGACTCGCCGGCGAGCACCCCTACGAGGAGTGGCTGCACGCGGGCCTCATCTCGCTCAAGGACCTGCCCGAGCGCGAGCACATCATCCACACCGCCGCCTCGGTGGCCCGGCGCCAGCGCACCTTCGGCTACACCGAGGAGGAGCTCAAGGTCATCCTCGCGCCGATGGCCCGCACCGGCGCCGAGGCGCTGGGGTCGATGGGCACCGACACGCCCATCGCCGTGCTCTCGGACCGGCCCCGGCTCGTCTTCGACTACTTCACCCAGCTCTTCGCCCAGGTGACGAACCCGCCGCTGGACGCCATCCGCGAGGAGCTCGTCACCTCGCTGGGATCGGCCATGGGCCCGGAGGGGAACCTCCTGGACGCCAACCCGGCGCACGCCCGCCAGGTCGTCCTGCCCTTCCCGGTCATCGACAACGACGAGCTCGCGAAGATCGTCCACATCAACGCCGACGGCGACCTGCCCGGGTTCGAGACCGTCGTCGTGCGCGGCACCTACGACGTCGACGGCGGCGAGGAGGCCCTGCGGGCCCGGCTGCTCGAGATCTTCGACGAGGTCTCGCGGGCCATCGAGGGCGGGGCGCGCTTCGTCGTCCTCTCCGACCGCGACTCCGACCGGGACACCGCGCCCATCCCGTCGCTGCTGCTCACCTCCGCCGTGCACCACCACCTCATCCGGCAGAAGACCCGCACCCAGGTCGGCCTGCTCGTCGAGGCCGGCGACGTCCGCGAGGTCCACCACGTCGCCCTGCTGGTCGGCTACGGCGCCGCCGCCATCAACCCCTACCTCGCGATGGAGAGCGTCGAGGACATGGTCCGGCGCGGCGACATCACCGACGTCAGCGAGGAGCAGGCGGTCCGCAACCTCATCAAGGCGCTCGGCAAGGGCGTCCTCAAGGTGATGTCGAAGATGGGCATCTCCACCGTCGCGTCCTACCGCGGCGCCCAGGTCTTCGAGGCGATCGGGCTCTCCCAGGAGCTCGTCGACGAGTTCTTCACCGGCACCGTGAGCCAGCTCGGCGGCGTCGGCCTCTCGGTGCTCGCCGAGGAGACCGCGGCCCGCCACGGCCAGGCCTACCCGCCGGACGGCATCCGCCTGGCCCACCGCAAGCTCGTCACCGGGGGCGAGTACCAGTGGCGCCGCGAGGGCGAGCCGCACCTGTTCGACCCCGACACCGTCTTCCGGCTGCAGCACGCCACGCGCCAGCGCCGCTACGACGTCTTCAAGCAGTACACGAGCCGCATCGACGAGCAGTCCGGCCGGCTCATGACGCTGCGCGGGCTCTTCGGCCTCGGCGGCCTCGAGCCGCGCGAGCCGGTGCCGATCGAGGAGGTCGAGCCCGTCTCGGCCATCGTGCAGCGCTTCTCGACCGGCGCGATGAGCTACGGCTCGATCAGCAAGGAGGCGCACGAGACCCTCGCCGTCGCGATGAACCGCCTCGGCGGGCGCTCCAACACCGGTGAGGGCGGGGAGGACCCCGACCGCCTCGTCGACCCCGAGCGCCGCTCGGCCGTCAAGCAGGTCGCCTCCGGGCGGTTCGGTGTCACCTCGCTCTACCTCACCCACAGCGACGACATCCAGATCAAGATGGCCCAGGGCGCCAAGCCCGGCGAGGGCGGCCAGCTGCCCGGCCCGAAGGTGTACCCGTGGGTGGCCAAGACCCGGCACTCCACGCCCGGGGTCGGGCTCATCAGCCCGCCGCCGCACCACGACATCTACTCGATCGAGGACCTGGCCCAGCTCATCCACGACCTCAAGAACGCCAATCCCGACGCGCGGGTGCACGTCAAGCTCGTGTCCGAGGTCGGGGTCGGCACGGTCGCCGCCGGGGTGAGCAAGGCGCACGCCGACGTCGTCCTCATCTCCGGGCACGACGGCGGCACCGGCGCCTCGCCGCTCACCTCGCTCAAGCACGCCGGCGGCCCGTGGGAGCTCGGCCTGGCCGAGACCCAGCAGACCCTCGTCCTCAACGGGCTGCGCGACCGGATCGTCGTCCAGGTCGACGGGCAGATCAAGACCGGCCGGGACGTCGTCATCGCCGCCCTGCTCGGCGCCGAGGAGTACGGCTTCGCCACCGCGCCGCTCGTGGTGTCCGGCTGCATCCTCATGCGGGTCTGCCACCTCGACACCTGCCCGGTGGGCATCGCGACCCAGAACCCCGAGCTGCGCAAGCGGTTCTCCGGGGCGCCGGAGTTCGTCGAGACCTTCTTCGAGTACATCGCCGAGGAGGTCCGCGAGCACCTGGCGGCCCTCGGCTTCCGCAGCCTCGAGGAGGCGATCGGGCAGGTCCAGCACCTCGACACCCGCAAGGCCATCGAGCACTGGAAGGCCTCCGGGCTCGACCTGGCCCCGGTGCTCACCCGCGTCGAGACGCCCGACGGCTCCGGGATCCGGCACCGCGTCGGCCAGGACCACGGCCTGGAGAAGGCGCTGGACCACCAGCTGATCTCCGCCGCGCGGGACGCCATCGACCACGGCGAGCCCGTCGCCGCGAGCTTCCGGATCCGCAACGTCAACCGCACCGTCGGGACGATGCTCGGCCACGAGGTCACCAAGCGCCACCCCGACGGCCTGGCCGACGGGACGATCGACATCGCGCTCACCGGGTCCGCGGGTCAGAGCCTCGGCGCGTTCCTGCCCGCGGGCATCACGCTGCGGCTCGAGGGCGACGCCAACGACTACGTCGGCAAGGGCCTGTCCGGCGGACGGGTCGTCGTCCGCCCGGCGCCGGGCTCCGCGCTCGTCGCCGAGGACAACGTCATCGCCGGCAACGTCATCGGCTACGGCGCCACGGCGGGCGAGCTGTTCCTCCGCGGCCGGGTCGGCGAGCGGTTCTGCGTGCGCAACTCCGGCGCCACCGCCGTCGTCGAGGGGGTCGGCGACCACGGCCTGGAGTACATGACGGGCGGCGTCGCGCTCGTCCTCGGCCCGACCGGGCGCAACGTCGCGGCCGGCATGTCCGGCGGTGTGGCGTACGTCCTCGACCTCGACCCCGCGCGGGTCAACCCCGAGCTCGTCGACCTGCGGCCGCTGCGGCCGGACGACGAGCTCGCCGTCCACGACCTGCTCGAGCGCCACCAGCGGTGGACCGACTCGGCGGTCGCGGCGCGGCTGCTCGCCGACTGGGGCAGTGCCCGGTCGGCCTTCACCCTGGTCCTCCCACGCCAGTACCAGCGCGTCCTCGACGTGCGGGCCGCGGCGGAGACGGAGGGCCTCGACCCCGACGGCCCCCAGGTGTGGGAGCGGATCATGGAGGCCTCCCGTGGCTGACCCCCAGGGCTTTCTCAAGACGCGTGAGCGCGAGCTGCCGCGGCGGCGCCCGGTCCCGGTGCGGATCCGGGACTGGAAGGAGGTCTACGAGGACCAGCCGGTCCCCGAGCTCCAGCGCCAGGCCGGCCGCTGCATGGACTGCGGCATCCCCTTCTGCCACAGCGGCTGCCCGCTCGGGAACCTCATCCCCGAGTGGAACGACCTCGCCCGGCGGGGGGAGTGGCGCGAGGCCATCGAGCGCCTCCACGCGACGAACAACTTCCCCGAGTTCACCGGCCGGCTCTGCCCGGCGCCGTGCGAGTCCGCGTGCGTCCTCGGCATCAACCAGCCGCCGGTGACGATCAAGCAGGTCGAGGTCTCGATCATCGACCGCGCCTTCGAGAACGGCCTCGTCCTGCCCGTCTCCCCCGAGCGGTTGTCCGGCAAGACCGTCGCGGTCGTCGGGTCGGGCCCGTCCGGGCTCGCCGCCGCCCAGCAGCTGACCCGCGCCGGCCACACCGTCGCCGTCTACGAGCGGGCCGACCAGCCCGGCGGGCTGCTGCGCTACGGCATCCCCGAGTTCAAGATGGAGAAGTCCGTCCTGGACCGGCGCATCGCGCAGATGAAGTCCGAGGGCACCCGCTTCCGCACGAACGTCCACGTCGGGCACGACCTCACCGGGGCCGACCTGAGGAAGCGGTTCGACGCGGTCGTCGTCGCCGTCGGGGCCACGGTCCCGCGGGACCTACCGGTGCCGGGGCGCGAGCTCGACGGCGTCATGCAGGCCATGGACTTCCTGCCGCCGGCCAACCGGGTCGCGCTGGGCCAGACCGTCGAGGGCCAGGTCACGGCGGCCGGCAAGGACGTCGTCGTCATCGGCGGCGGCGACACCGGCGCCGACTGCATCGGCACCGCGCACCGCCAGGGCGCCCGGTCGGTGACGAGCCTCGAGATCATGCCGCAGCCGCCGCGCGACCGCGCCGACGCCCACCCGTGGCCGACCTTCCCCATGCTCTTCCGCGTCGCCTCGGCGCACGAGGAGGGCGGCGACCGGGTCTACGCGACGTCGACGAGCGAGGTCGTCGGCGACGAGGACGGCCGGGTGCGGGCGCTGCGTCTGCACGAGGTCAAGCGCGGCGAGAACGGCTTCGAGAAGGTCGAGGGCTCGGACCGGGAGGTCCCGGCGCAGCTCGTGCTCCTCGCCATGGGCTTCCTCGGCCCGCAGCCCGAGGGGCTGCTGGAGCAGCTGGGCGTCGAGAAGGACGAGCGCAGCAACGTCGCGCGGGACGGTCAGTTCATGTCCAGCGTCCCGGGCGTCTTCGTCGCCGGCGACGCCGGGCGCGGCCAGTCCCTCATCGTCTGGGCCATCGCCGAGGGCCGCTCGGTCGCCCATGAGGTAGACGCCTGGCTCATGCACAAGTCCTCCCGCCTGCCCCGCCCCGTCAACCCCCACGACCGCCCCCTCATGGCCTGACCCGAGACACCCCCACCACAACCCCACCACCCCGACGGGACGCGGACATTTCGGGGTCACCCCGAAATGTCACCGAGACCCCGGTTACGAAGCGGTGCACCGCGGACATTTCGGGGTCACCCCGAAATGTCACCGACCGTCGGGTGGGGCGGATGGGGTGGGTGAGGGGTGACCGGGGGGAGGTCTCCGGGCTGTGACCCAGGTCATGGTGGAACCGCTTGCACCGCTAGGCTCGCCACCATGCGCCGCGCCAAGATCGTCTGCACCCTCGGGCCCGCCACGTCGTCCGCGGAGAACCTCCGCGAGCTCGTCAAGGCCGGGATGGACGTCGCCCGCCTCAACCTCAGCCACGGCACCCACGCCGACCACGAGCAGGTCTACCGCGACGTCCGCGCGGCGGGCGACGCCGTCGGCCGGGCGGTCGGGGTGCTCGTCGACCTCCAGGGCCCGAAGATCCGCACCGCGCGGTTCGCCGACGGCCCCGTCGAGCTCGTCCGCGGCGCGAACTTCACCATCACCACCCGCGACGTGCCCGGCGACGTCGACGCCGTCGGGACGACCTACGACGGCCTCCCGGGCGACGTCCACGCCGGCGACCGCATCCTCATCGACGACGGCAAGATCGCCCTCATCGCCACCGACGTCACCGACACCGACGTCGTCTGCCAGGTGCTCGAGGGCGGCCCGCTGTCGAACAACAAGGGCATCAACCTCCCCGGCGTCGCCGTGTCCGTGCCGGCCCTGTCCGAGAAGGACGAGGACGACCTGCGCTGGGCGCTGCGGACCAAGGCCGACATGATCGCGCTGTCCTTCGTCCGCAGCCCCGACGACATTGTCCGGGTGCACGAGATCATGGACGAGGAGGGCCTGCGCCTGCCCGTCGTCGCGAAGATCGAGAAGCCGCAGGCGGTCGAGAACCTCGACGAGATCATCCGCGCCTTCGACGGCGTCATGGTGGCCCGCGGCGACCTCGGCGTCGAGATGCCGCTCGAGCAGGTGCCGCTGGTCCAGAAGCGCGCCTGCGAGATCGCCCGCCGCCGGGCCAAGCCGGTCATCGTCGCCACCCAGGTGCTGGAGTCGATGATCGAGAACAGCCGGCCGACCCGCGCCGAGGCCTCCGACGCCGCGAACGCCGTCCTGGACGGCGCCGACGCGCTCATGCTTTCCGGCGAGACGAGCGTCGGGAAGAACCCGTTCGCGACGGTGCGGACGATGGCCCGGATCATCGAGAACACCGAGACCCACGGCCTGCACCGGATCCGCCCGCTCGGCACCCGCCCGAACTCCAAGGGCGGCGCGGTGACCGCCGCCGCCGCCGAGATCGGCGAGCTGCTCGGGGTGAAGTACCTCATCACCTTCACCGAGAGCGGCGAGAGCGCCCGCCGGCTGGCCCGGGTCCGCCCGCGGATCCCCATGCTCGCCTTCACCCCGAACCAGGCGGTGCGCAGCCAGCTGGCCCTCACCTGGGGGGTCGAGACCTTCCTCGTCGACAAGGTCCGCCACACCGACGAGATGGCCATGCAGGTCGACGAGATGCTCCTCGCCCTCGGCCGGGTCAAGGAGGGCGACCACGTCATCATCGTCGCCGGCTCCCCGCCCGGGATCCCGGGCTCGACGAACGCCCTGCGCGTCCACAAGATCGGCGACGCGAAGAACCGCGTCGCGCCCGCCTACGTCGACGCCGCCCGCGAGGGACGAGTCTGATCGGGGGGCGCCGGCCTGGATATGCTGGCGCTCCCACCGCCGGGGTGGTGGAACGGCAGACACGGAGCACTCAAAATGCTCTGCCCGCGAGGGCGTGCGGGTTCGAGTCCCGCTCCCGGCACATGACCCAGAGTGCAGCCACCCCCAAGCGCGTCCTCGTCGCCGAGGACGAGGCGATCATCCGCCTGGACCTCGCGGAGATGCTCCGTGAGGCCGGCTACGACGTCGTCGGCCAGGCCGGCGACGGCGAGCAGGCCGTCGAGATGGCCCGGTCCCTCGCGCCGGACATCGTCATCATGGACGTGAAGATGCCCGTCATGGACGGCATCACCGCGGCCGAGACCATCGGCGGGGAGCGCATCTGCCCCGTCGTCATGCTCACCGCCTTCAGCCAGACCGAGCTCGTCGAGCGGGCCCGGGACGCCGGGGTCATGGCCTACGTCGTCAAGCCGTTCACCGCGAGCGACGTCACGCCGGCGCTGGACATCGCCCTCTCGCGCTGGGCGGAGCTGAAGACCCTCGAGCACGAGGTCGCGGACCTCGGCGAGCGGCTCGAGACCCGCAAGGCAGTCGACCGGGCCAAGGGGATCCTCATGCAGCGGCTCAAGATCAGCGAGGCCGACGCCTTCCGGTGGATCCAGAAGACGGCGATGGACCGCCGGATGGGGATGCGCGAGGTCGCCGAGGCCGTCGTCGCGGGCATGGACAAGGCCTGAGCCGCACCACCGTCGGCACCGCGACCGTCGACACCTGAGGGATTCCTCACCCGGAGACTTCCGTCGCGGGTCGCGGAGGGACATAGTGTGCGGTGGTGCCGTTCAGGACGAGCGTGCTGACCCGAGGAGGCTGCGTGGGACGACGACCCGTCGAGGTCTCACCGGTCCGTGACGACCTCACGCCGCTCACCGCGCTGTGGCTGGAGGCGAAGGTCGATGCCGGCACCAGCCGCGAGGTCTGTGCCCGGGCGCTGTCCGACGGCCGGTTCGCCGCGGCGTTGCGCCGCCCCGGGGTCCAGGCCTACGTCGCGACCCTCGACGGCACCCCGGTCGGCTACACCATCACGACCGACAACCCGTTCGGGCTGAGCCCGACCCCCGAGATCGCCGTCGAGCAGCTCTTCGTCGTCCCCGACGCGCGCCGGCACGGGGTGGCCAAGTCGCTGCTCGCCGCCGTCCTCTCCGCCGCCGAGCGCGCGGGGTGCGAGCAGGTGGTCTCCAACGTCCCCACGACGAGCCGTGAGGCGAACCGCTTCTTCGCCCGGCTCGGCTTCGGATCGGTCGTGACCCGCCGGGTCGTCGCGACGGGGGTGCTGCGGCGCCGGCTGGCCCCGGAGACCGCCGAGACCGGACTGGAGCTCACACGGCGGCGGCGCAGCCTGCGCCAGCGGGCGTTCTCGCCCTCCCGGTCGGCCTGAGGCCGGTCGGGCTCAGGCCCGCACCACCCCGAGCCGTGCGGACGGCAGTCCCGGCAGCACGGTGGCGGCGGACAGGCCGCAGCGCCGTTCGAGGATCTCGCCGAGGACCGAGCGGTAGTCCGTCGTCGCCTTGAGGTCGCCGGCCTGGAGCTGGTCGGGCCCGAGCCCCGGCCACGTCCCGTGGACCGTCCCGCCGTTGACGTTGCCGCCGAGGACGAAGGAGACGTTGCCGTAGCCGTGGTCGAGGCCGCCGGAGCCGTTCTCGGCGACGCGGCGGCCGAACTCGGACAGGGTGACGAGCGTGACCCGGTTCGCGGTCGTCCCGAGGTCGGTCATGAACGCGGCCAGGGCCTTGGCCACGCCGCTCAGCTGGTCGCGCATCCAGCCGTTGTCGCTGCGCCCGAGGTCGGCGTGCATGTCCCAGTTGCCCGAGTCGACGGTGACGGCCCGCAGCCCGACCCCGGCCTTGACGAGGCGGGCGACGTCGCGCAGGGCGTCACCGAGTGCGCCGGAGGGGTAGGACGCGCCGTTCGCCGGGGCGTAGCCGCTCGCCTTGAGCGCCGCGGTCGTGGCCAGGGCGCCGAGCGCGGACGTGGCCGGCACGGCGTACTGGTCCGGCGCGCCGGCGTGCAGCGCCCGCAGCGCCGTCGTCCAGCGTGTCGTCTCCGCGGCGTCCCACGGGCCCGAGAGCTGGAAGGAGTCGACCGAGCGCAGCGCGAGCTCGGGCGTCGGGCCGATGAAGGAGCGCGGCGCGCTCGTGGCGCCGATCGAGGTCCCCGCGAAGGTCCCGGGGGTGGTGCTCGCCCCGACCATCCGGTCCAGCCAGCCGGTGCGGATCGAGGAGCCGGGGGCGGCCCGCTCCATCTCCTCCATGTCCTGGAAGTGCGAGCGGGTGGGGTTCGGCTGCCCGACGGCGTTGACGACGGCCAGCTTCCCCGCCTGGTAGAGCGCGTGCAGCGGCGCCAGGGCCGGGTGGAGGCCGAAACGGCTGTCCAGCGGCAGCGTGGCCGCCTTCGGGACGGCGATGTTCGGGCGGGCGGTGTAGTAGGCCTGCTCGGTGACCGGGACGACGGCCGACAGCCCGTCGAACCCGCCGCGGAAGGACAGCACGACGAGGGTGTCGCCGGTGTAGCCGGGGTCGCCGAAGGTGAGGGCCGTCGTCGCCTCCGCGCTCGGGGCGAGCGCGGCACCGGCGGCGAGGACCCCGAGGCCGGTGCTCGCGCCGAGCACGCCGCGGCGGGTGAGCCGCAGGCCGGCGTCGGCGTACTCGGGGCAGCCGCACTCCCGGGTGGGCGTCGTCGTGGGGTCGGTCATCGGGTCCTCATCGGGTCGCGAACTCGGGGCTGTCCAGGACGAGCGCAACGACGTACGGCAGGCGCCAGCCGAGGACGGCGTCGGTGGAGCGCACGGCGGCCTCGGGGGTCTTGTCGAGGAAGGCGCACACGGCGTCGCGCTTGGCCGTCGGCAGTGGCGCGAGCAGCAGCCGCGTCGCGAGGGCGTCGACGAGCGCACCGTAGGTCGAGGGCACGACCGCCGGCAGCAGCCCGCGCAGGGCCGGGTAGGCCACCCGGGGGGTCGAGGACGTCGCCTCCCAGCCCTGTCCCATGTGCCAGTTCCAGGCGGCGAGGGTCGTCCCGGCGCCGGCCCAGGCGCCCGCGACGTCGGGGAAGCCGTTCGGGGCCGGCCAGCCCATCGGCTGCTGCCCGGCGACCTTGGCGTTCCACACGAGGTCACCGAGCCAGGAGGTCGTCGCCGGGCCCGGACGGACCCCGAGGACGCGGGCCGTCGACACCATGTTCTCCAGCGGGCGCTTGACCTTCTGCCCCACGCTGCCCCCGAACTCGCTCGAGAGCAGGAGGGTGCGCACCACCGGGGCGATCCGGGTGTCGTTGGCCAGGTAGACCTGCGCCAGCCGGTCGACGAGGGCGCTCGGCGGGTCGTCGGAGACGAAGCGGACCGCGAGCTTGCGGGCGATCGTCGCCGCGGTCCGCGGGTGCCGGGCCAAGTGGACGAGGTAGGAGTCGGCGACCTTCTCGCCGAAGGCCGAGGCGTTGGGGTCCGACCAGTCCATGACCGACAGCGGCCCGGTGTGGTGGCGGATGTGCCGGTAGTAGTACTCGCCGCTCTCGCGGTCGGTCGACAGGCCGGTGAGCACGAGCGCGGAGCGGCGGACGTCGGACTCGGGGTAGGCGCCCGGCCCGACGGTGTGCAGCTCGAGCAGCTCGCGGCCGAAGTTCTCGTTGGGGGAGCGCTTGGTCGAGCTGCCGTTGTCCAGCTGGTTGAGCATCGCCGGGTGCTTGGCCGCCGCCACGAGCATGTCGGCGTAGCGGCCGAGGGCGTGGGCGCGGACCACGTCGACGTGGAAGCGGTGGACGGCGTCCCAGGCGTCGCCCCACGGCGCCGTGACGACGAGGTGGTTGGTCCAGAAGTCGACGAGCACCTCGAGCAGCTGCCGCTTGGACCACAGCGCCCGGGCGAGGTAGGCCTGGATGACGTCGGTGCCGAGGTCGCCGGTCGAGCTCGGGTAGTAGGTGTCGTGGACCTCCCACGTCGCGAGCCGCAGGCGCGGCCACGTCGACGCCACGAGGTCGGTCGTCGCGGCGTCCGGCACCGAGGCGGGGTTCAGCTGGGCGTCCACCCACGCGACCCGGCCGACGGCCGAGATCTCGGCGACGAGCTCGGGGGTCGCCCCCCAGCTGGCCCGCCGGGCCAGGTGCACGACGGCGTCCTCGCTGCCGAGGGCGGGCGCCTCCCTCGTCAGCCACCACGGCCGGATCGTCGACCGGCGCCGCGGGTAGGCGGTGTCGACGGTGCGGCTCGGGGGCGCGACCGTCGGCACCGGGTCGGCGGTGGGTGCCGTGAGGCGCGGCGGCAGCGGCTCGGGGACGCCGGCCCGGGCCGCCCGGGCCGCACGCGCCGCCCGACGGGCCTTCGCGGGGGAGGCGTCCGCCTCGGCCGGGGCGGACACGGCGGCCGAGAGGGTCGCGAGGAGCGACGCGCGCCGCGGGAGGTCCATGGGTGCCACGGCCACGATGCTCCCGGCGGCCGGCGGCGCGGACCTCGCCCGTTCGGCCCGCCCGTCCTCCACCGAAGGGGCGCGGACCGGCGTTCTTGACCTGCGCTTGACCCGCGCCCGACCGGGACCTGACGCTCAGGAGGCCGCGGCTTGACCCGTCACCCGCCGGGCGGGGCGTCGCGCACGAGACAGGTGATCCGCGCGGTGCACACCCGCCGGCCCTCCTCGTCGGTGACGACGACCTCGTGGGCGACCACCGTGCGCCCGACGCTGATGGGGACGGCGGTCCCGGTGACGACGCCGGAGCGGGCGGCGCGGTGGTGGGTGGCGTTGATGTCCAGCCCGACGACGATCCGGCCCTCGCCGGCGTGCAGGGCCGAGCCGATCGAGCCCAGCGTCTCGGCGAGGACGACCGAGGCCCCGCCGTGCAGCAGGCCGTAGGGCTGGGTGTTGCCGGCCACCGGCATCGTGCCGACGACGCGCTCGAGCCCCGCCTCGACCACCTCGATGCCCATCCGGTGCATGAGCGAGTCGGGGTTCATCGCCATCATCCGCTCGAGCGCCGTCGTGGGGTCCGGGGTGTCGGTCATGGTCGTTAGGCTGCCACGCGTGAAGCTCCTCCTCCTCGACGGACACTCGCTGGCCTACCGGGCGTTCTTCGCCCTGCCGGTCGAGAACTTCTCCACGAGCACCGGCCAGAACACCAACGCCGTCTACGGCTTCACCTCGATGCTCATCAATGTCCTGCGCGACGAGGCGCCGACGCACGTCGCCGTCGCCTTCGACGTCTCGCGCCAGACCTTCCGGCTGCAGGAGTACAGCGAGTACAAGGCCGGCCGCTCCAAGACCCCGAGCGAGTTCTCCAGCCAGCTGCCGCTCATGCGCGAGGTCCTCGACGCCCTGCGCATCCGGCACGTCGGGGTCGAGGGCTACGAGGCCGACGACGTCATCGCCACCCTCACCCGCCAGGCCACCGCCGCCGGCGGCGAGGTCGTCGTGTGCACCGGCGACCGCGACGCCTTCCAGCTCGTCACCGACAAGGTCAGCCTCATCTACCCCGTGCGCGGCGTGTCCGAGGTGTGGCGGATGGACCCCGCCGCCGTCGAGGAGAAGTACCTCGTCCCCCCGGAGCGCTACAGCGACCTCGCCGCCCTCGTCGGCGAGTCCAGCGACAACCTGCCCGGCGTGCCCGGCGTCGGCCCGAAGACCGCCGCGAAGTGGCTCGGCCAGTACGGCGACCTGCAGGGCGTCGTCGCCCACGTCGACGAGATCAAGGGCAAGGCCGGCGAGAACCTGCGCGCCCACCTCGAGGACGTCCTGCGCAACCGTCGCCTCAACCGGCTCGTCGACGACCTCGCGCTGCCGCTCGGCGTCGAGGACCTCGAGCGCGCCTCGTGGGACCGCGAGGAGGTCCACCGGGTCTTCGACGGCCTGGAGTTCCGGGTGCTGCGCGACCGCCTCTTCCAGACCTTCGAGGTGGAGGCCGACGAGGTCGAGGGCGGCTTCGACCTCGAGGGGCACGTCCTGGACACCCCGGCGCTGCTCGCCCGCCTCGCCGACCCCGCCCGGGCGGCCACCGTGCACTCGCTCGTCGTCGGCGGGCACTTCCGCGGCGGGGTCGGCGACGCCTCCTCGCTGGCGGTCGCGGGCGACGGCGGCGTCGCGGCGCACGTCGACCTCACCGCGCTGACCCCGGACGACGAGGCGGCCCTCGCGGCGTGGCTCGCCGACCCCGCGGCCCCGAAGGTGCTCCACGACGTCAAGCCCCAGCTGCAGGCCCTCTCGACCCGCGGCCTGGCCCTGCGCGGCGTCACGAGCGACACCGCGCTGGCCGCCTACCTCGTCCGGCCCGACCAGCGCTCCTACGACCTCGAGGACCTCGTCGTCCGCCACCTGTCCCGCGAGCTGCGCACCGAGTCCGCCGGCGCGTCCGACCAGGGGCAGCAGGGCATGCTCGACCTCGAGACCGACGACGACTCCTCGGTCCGGGACGCGATGGTGCGGGCCCGCGCGGTCCTCGAGCTCGCCGACGTGCTGGCCGAGAAGGTCGAGGAGACCGGCGGCACCGGCCTGCTCCACGACCTCGAGCTCCCGCTCGTCGACATCCTCGCCGTCATGGAGCGCACCGGCGTCGGGGTCGACGAGGACGCGCTGACGGCGCTGGAGGCCGACTTCGCGGCGAAGATGCGCCAGGCCCAGCAGGACGCCTACGACGCCATCGGCCGCGAGGACGTCAACCTCGGCAGCCCCAAGCAGCTCCAGGAGGTGCTCTTCGGCCAGCTCGACATGCCGAAGACGAAGCGGACCAAGACCGGGTACACGACCGACGCCGACGCGCTGGCCGACCTCTTCGTCAAGACCGAGCACCCGTTCCTCGAGGCCCTGCTCCGGCACCGGGACACGAGCCGCCTGCGGGTGACGGTCGAGGGGCTCATCAAGTCCGTCGCCCCCGACACCCGCATCCACACGACCTACCTGCAGACCATCGCCGCCACCGGCCGGCTGTCCTCCACCGACCCGAACCTCCAGAACGTCCCGATCCGCACCGAGGAGGGCCGACGCATCCGCGACGTCTTCGTCGTCGGCGACGGGTTCGAGTCGCTGATGTCGGCCGACTACAGCCAGATCGAGATGCGGATCATGGCCCACCTCTCCGGTGACGACGGCCTCATCGAGGCCTTCCGCTCCGGCGAGGACCTCCACCGCTTCGTCGGCGCCCGGGTGTTCTCCGTCGCGCCCGAGGACGTCACCCTCGAGATGCGCAGCAAGGTCAAGGCGATGAGCTACGGCCTGGCCTACGGGCTGTCCGCCTTCGGCCTGTCCAAGCAGCTGACCATCACGACCTCCGAGGCGCAGGGCCTCATGGACGAGTACTTCGCCCGGTTCGGCGGGGTCCGCGACTACCTGCGCGAGATCGTCGTCGAGGCCCGGGCGACGGGCTACACCGCGACGATGCTCGGCCGGCGCCGCTACCTGCCGGACCTGCTGTCGGACAACCGCCAGCGCCGCGAGGGCGCCGAGCGGATGGCACTCAACGCGCCCATCCAGGGCTCGGCGGCCGACATCATCAAGCTCGCGATGAAGGGCGTCGACTCCGCCTTGCGCGAGTCCGGCGCGCGGAGCCGGATGCTGCTCCAGGTGCACGACGAGCTCGTCCTCGAGGTCGCCCCGGGGGAGCGCGAGGACGTCGAGGCGCTGGTCCGGCGCGAGATGGGCTCGGCCATCGACCTCGGCGACGTGCCCCTCGACGTCAGCGTCGGGGTCGGCCGCTCCTGGCACGACGCCGCGCACTGACCGCCCGCGTCAGGCCCCGCCGGCCGGGGTCGCGGGCGGCTCGTCGTGCCGGGTGAGGACGACGAGCACGGCGAGCGTCGTCGCACCCACCCCGACCGCCCAGGCGAGCAGCCCGGACGAGGTGTCCGCCACCGCGCCGCCGGCGACGAGCGCGGCCACCCCGGCCCAGAGGACGAGCGGGGCCCGCCGGTGCCCCCGGGCCAGGGCGGTGAAGACGAGCAGCTGGGTGCCCGACATCAGCGTCCCGAGCAGGGCGAACCCCCAGAGGGACGGCGCGACGGCGCGGTAGGCGTCGCCGCCGACGAAGACCAGGGCCAGGTCGGGGAGCGCCGCGGCGACGAGGACGACGACGGCGCCGATGGCCGACACGACCCCGAGCCCGAGCAGGTGCAGGTGCCGCCGGCCCCCGCGGGCCAGGGCCGGGAAGATCACCGCGGTGACGAAGTAGGGGAGGAACAGCACGGACTTGGCGAGGATCGCCCCGGCGGAGTAGGTGCCGGCCTCGGCCTCGGGCAGCACCGCCCGGGCGATGACGACGTCACTGCTGGAGAGGACGAAGAAGGCGAAGAGGGTGTGCGAGCTGCGCAGCGCCTCGGCGGCCAGGCCCGGGGCGGCGGGGGGCGTCGCCGCGGTGGCCGGCACCTCTCGGCGGACGAGCGCGGTCCCGAGGGCGAGCGGCACGAGCGCGCCGAGCGCGACCCCGGTCATCGCGCCGAGCGGGGTGGGGCTCACGAGGACGGCCACGGTGCCCACACCGAGCCGGGCGAGCCCCAGGCCGAGGAAGACGGCCGAGAACGGGCCCCAGCGCTCGAGGCCCTGGAGGATGCCGACGTCGCCGCCGATGACGGCCAGCGCGGACGCCGGCACCGCGAGCAGCAGCGCGGTGAGGACCGTGTCGAGCCGCAGCAGGGACGCCGCGACCGGCGCCCCGACGAGGCAGACGGCAGCGACCACCAGGGCCGCGCGCCGGGCGAGCCCGCGGATCCGCGCCGCCGGGACCGCGGAGCCCGCGGCCACCCGGCGGGCCGCGGCGGTCTGGATGCCGAGGGAGACGACGTTGGCGATGACGAGCAGCGACATCATCGCGGCCAGCGCGCTGTAGTCCGCCGGACCGAGCCGCCGGGCGGCGAGCACGGCGAAGACGTAGCTCGCGACGTTCATGACGACGAGCGAGACCGCCAGCCCCGCCCCGCCGCGCACCGTCGCGCCGCGGGTCGTCGCGTCGCGGGCCCGGTCGGTCACAGGGGCAGCCGCCGGAAGACCGGGGTGGGCACGTGCCGCAGCACGCTCATCACGGCGCGCAGGGTGCCGGGGACCCAGACCACCCCGCCGGGGCCGGGCGTGCGGCGGACGACGACCCGGGCGACGTCGTCGGGGTCGACGGCCAGCGGGGCGGGCTCGAGGCCGTCGGTCATCGAGGAGCGGACGAACCCCGGCCGGACGATAAGGACCTCGACGCCGGAGCCGCGCAGGTCCTCGCCGAGCCCGGTGGCGAACCCGTCGAGCCCGGCCTTGCTCGCGCCGTAGAGGTAGTTCGAGCGACGCACCCGCTCCCCGGCGACGGAGGACAGTACGACGACCCGGCCGTGCCCGGCCGCGCGCAGGTGTCCGGCGACGACGGTGAGCGCCGACACCGCGCCGGTGAAGTTCGTCGTGACGACCGCGGCGGCGGCGACCGGGTCGGGCAGGGTGGGGCCGTCCGGCAGCACGCCGAAGGCGAGGAGCACGACGTCGACGGGTCCGGCGAACACCGGGTCGAGGGCCGCGGCGTGGGTGTCGGGGCGGGCGGCGTCGAAGTCGACGACCTCGACCGCCGCGTCCGGCGCCCAGCCGCGCACCCGGTCCGCGGCGGCGTCCCGCCGGGGACCGGGGCGTCCGGCGAGGACGACGCGTTCCAGCCGGCCCGCCCCGGCCCAGCGGCGGAGCGTGGCGAGGGCGATGTCGGACCCGCCGCCGAGGACGAGGACGGACTGGGGGGCGCCGAGGGCGTCGATCACAGGTGCAGCCTCCTGGCCAGGTCGGACGTGAACACCCCGCGCGGGTCCAGCGTGGCCCGCAGCGCGCGCCAGCGCTCCAGCCCGGGGTAGGTGGCCTGCAGGACGTCGGGCCGCACCCGGGCGTCCTTGGCGAGGTAGGTGCGCCCGCCCGCGGCGGCGACGAGGGCGTCGGCGCGGTCCAGGGCGGGGCCGAGCGCGGCGTCGGCCGCGAGGTCGGCGGCCAGGGTCCATCCGGGGGAGGGGAAGGAGAGCGGGTGCCCGCTGCCCGGACCGAACCGCTTGAGCACGGCGAGGGTCACCGCGACGCCGTCGGCGCGCAGGCCCGCGACGAGCCGGCGCAGGCTCTCGTCGTCGGGCACCACGACCTGGTACTGGACGAAGCCGCGGGGGCCGTAGAGGCCGTTCCAGCCCGGGAGGACGTCGAGCGGGTGGAAGAACGCGGCCGTCGACTGCAGCCCGCGCGACGGCCGGCGGGGGGCGCGGTGCCAGTACGCCGTGTTGAACGCGGTGGCGGGCCCGCGCCGGACCGCCCCGAGCGGCAGCGCCGGGACGGCCGGCAGGCGCGGCGGGGGGTCGTGCCGCTCGGGCGCCAGCGCCCCCGGGGTGTCCGCGCCCGCGTGGTCACCGGACGTCACGACACCGCGACCGGTGCGCCGGCCGCCGGCGAGCAGGTCCAGCCAGGCGACGGTGTACCGGTGCTCGGCGTCGTCGGCGGCCAGCACCGCCATCGTCTCCTCGAGGTCCGCGGTCCGGCGGGTGCGGACGAGCATCGACGCACTGGCCACCGGGAGCAGCCGGACCCGGGCGGAGACGACGACCCCGCCGAGCCCCATGCCGCCGAGGACCCCGCCGAGCAGCGGGTCTCCGGCCGCGAGCTCGCGGACGGTACCGGTCCCGTCGACGACGGTCACCGACTCCAGGTGGCGCGCGATGCTGCCGTCGCGATGGTGGTTCTTGCCGTGCACGTCGGCGGCGAGCGCCCCGCCCACGGTCACGTGCCGGGTCCCGGGGCTCACCGGGACGAAGAGGCCGTGCGGCAGCGCGGCGTCGAGCAGCTCGCCGATGCTCGTCCCGGCCGCGACGTCGGCGACGCCGTCCGCGTCCAGCACCGGCGGCCCGGCGAGGGGGCGCACGTCGAGCACCGTCCCGCCCGCGCAGAGGGCGGCGTCGCCGTAGGCCCGGCCGAGCCCGCGGGCCAGGAGCGGACGGTCCGGACCGGCCGCCCGGACGGCCGCGACGACGTCGTCGACGCTGCGCACCGGGACCCGGTCGGCCCGGGTCGCGGTGGTGCGGCCCCAGCCGGTGACGAGCCCGCTCACGGCAGCATGCCCAGCCCGTAGGTCGCGAGCCACAGCACGCCGAGCCCGAGCAGCACCCGGTCGCGCACGACGGTGCGCTCGGGTTCCTCGGCGTCGGCGTTCTCGGCGTCGAGGACGAAGCGCAGCACCCCGACGGTGAAGGGGACGACGCTGACCGCGATCCACGGCTCGCGGCCGGTGGGCGAGACGTCCGCGGCCCACAGCGAGTACCCGGCCACCGTCATGGCCGCCGAGGTCGCGGTGACGACGCGCAGGAACGGCAGCGAGTACCGCGTGGTCGCCTGCCGGGGCGTGCGGCCGTCGCGGCCGGCGAGGACGAGCTCGGACTCGCGCTTGCCGGCGACGACGAGGAGGGAGGCGAACCCGGTGACGATGAGGAACCACTGCGACAACGGGGTGTCGGTGGCGACGCCGCCGCCGACGGCCCGCAGGACGAAGCCGAGGGCGACGACCGCGAGCTCGACGACCGGCTCGTGCTTGAGCCCGGCCGAGTAGGCGGCGGTGAGCAGGAGGTAGGTGGCGACCACGACGCCGAGGCCGACGGCCAGGGCCACCGCCATGGCGGCCACGGCCAGGACCGCGGCGACGACGGCCGCCGTCCGGCGCGAGAGCGCCCCGGAGGCGACCGGGCGGGTCCGCTTCACCGGGTGCAGCGCGTCGGCGGGGGCGTCGAGCAGGTCGTTGAGGGCGTAGGTGGCCCCGCTGGCCAGGACGAACGCGAGCAGCGCGAGGAGCGTGCGACCGGCGACGGCGGGGGTGAGGAGGGTGCCGGCGGCGAGGGGGGCGGCGGCGACGAGGGCGTTCTTCGCCCACTGGCCGGGGCGCACGAGTCGCACCAGCTCGCGAGTCACGCGGGGAACTGTACGGGATGGTCTACCGTGCCGACCCATGAGCGCGGACCGGTGGCGGACCGGTCCCCGGAGCGAGGCGCCGGCCCTGCTGGCGAGCCTCCTCGCGGCGCTCGCCCTCCTCGGACCGGGCCTCGCGGGGACCACCCTCGTGCGCGACCTCGTGCTCGTCCCGGACCCGGCCTTCACCCCCCGCCTGCTCGGGCTCGGCCAGGAGACCCCGCGCGGGGTCCCGAGCGACCTCGTGGCGGCGCTGCTGGCGACGGCCCTCGGTGCCCGGGCGGCGTCGGTCGTCCTCCTCCTCGGGGCGCTGCTCCTCGCCGGATGGGGCGCCTCGCGCCTCGTCGGGCCGCGACAGCCGGCCCGGTGCGCCGCCGCCGTCGCCGCCCTGTGGAACCCGTACGTCGCCGAGCGGCTCGCCCTGGGGCACTGGGCGCTGCTGCTCGGGTACGCCGCGCTGCCGTGGGTGCTCGCCGCCGCCGTCGCGCACCTGCGCGGGGAGGGGCCGGCCCGGCCCGTCGTCGTCGCCGTCCTCGCCGGCTCGCTCGGCGGTGCGGTGGCCTGGCTCCTCGTCGTCCTCGGGCTGGTTGCCGCCCTCGTCGCGGTCCCGCCGCACCGGGGGCGTCCGCTGCCCGCCGGCTGGTGGGCGCCGGTCGCCGCCGCCGTCGCCGGGGCGCTGCCGTGGCTGGTCCCGAGCCTGGTCCGGCCGGTGCCGCCGCGCTCGGACGCCCTCGGCTTCGAGGTCTTCGGCCCGCGGGCGGACCTGCCCGCCGGCCCGCTGCTGTCCGTCCTCACCGGGGGAGGGGTCTGGAACGCCGCGGTCGTGCCGGCGGGGCGCGACACGGCGCTCGGTGCGGCGCTGGCCCTCGTCGTCCTCGCGGTCGCCGCCGCGGGCTGGCTGCTCGGGGGCCGGCCCGGTCCGGCGGAGCGGGTGGTGCTCGTCGCCGGGGCCGGTGCCCTGGCGCTCGTCGCCGTCGGCACTTTCCTGGGGCCGGCGCTCGCCACCCTCCCCGGGGCCGGGCTGCTCCGCGACGGCACCCGCTCGCTGGGGCCCTGGGTGCTCGTCCTCGCCGTCGGGCTCGGCCGCGCGGTCCGCGGCGGGCTGCGGCACGGCCTGCCGGTGGCGGCCGCCACCCTCGTGGCCCTGCTGCCGGTCGCGGCCCTGCCCGGAGCCGCCTGGGGCGTGGGGGGCCGGCTGGGCCCCACCGACCTGCCGGCGGCGGCCGCCGACGTCGCGGCCCGCGTCGCGGCGTCCCCGTCGCCCCGCACGGTGCTCGTCCTGCCCTTCACCCCGGTCCGTGCGTACCCCTGGAACGACGGGCGGGTGAGCCTCACGCCGTGGTCGCGGCTGCTCGACGCCCGGGTCGTCGGCGGCTCGGACCTGCGGGTGGCGCGGCCCGACGGCACGGTGGTCGTCCCGGGCGAGGACCCCCTCGCCGCGGCGCTGGGACGGGCCCTGGCCGCCCCGGACCCCCGGGCCGCCCTCGAGGCGGCCGGCGTGGGCTGGGTGCTCGTCGACGACGGACCGCCGCCCGCCTGGCTGCCGGCACCCGTGGACCTCGGCGACGGCGTCGTCCTGGCCCGGCTGGACCCGGCCCCCGGCGCCGGGCCGGGGCGGGACGACCCGCCGGCCGGTCCGGTCCTCGCCGCCGACGCCGTGGCCCTCGTCCTCGCGGTGTTCGCGCTGGCCGGAGCGGGCTCCGCCGGCCTGCGCCGACGCCGACCTACCATGCAGTAGCATCATCCCGTCCGGAGCCCCGTGTCAGGAGGACCACCCCATGAAGGAGTCGGTCATCACCGCCGTCGTCGGTGGTGTGCTCGCCGTCCTGGCGAGCCTCGGCATCGTCTCCGCGGCGACTCCGGACCCGGTCAGCGACCCGGCTCCGATGTACGTCTACGGCGACCAGCGCTGAGCCGGCTCCGGCCGCCCCGGCCCGAGCCGCGGCCGTCGCGCCGGGTGCCGCTGCGCGACCGTCGCCCGTAGCACCTCGTCCCACGCGATGATCGCCGCGTCCCAGGTGAACCCCGCGGCGAACCGCTCCGCCGCCGCCCCGAGGGCGTCCCGCCGCTGCGGGTCCTCGACGAGGCCGCGCACCGCCTCGGTGAAGTCCTCGACGTCGTCGGCGCGGGCCAGCAGCCCCGTGACGCCGTCGACGATCGAGTCCTCCGTGCCGCCGGAGCCGTGGAACGCGACGCTGGGCGTCCCGTGCATCCCGGCCTCGACGACGACGAGCCCCCAGCCCTCCTTGACCGACGGCACGAGGGAGGCCCAGGCCCGGGCGTAGAGCCGGTGCCGTTCGGCGTCGGTGACGAACCCGGCGAGCTCGACCCGCTCCTCGAGCCCGAGCTCGGCGACCCGCGCGGCCACGTGGTCGGCCCACCAGCCGCGGCCGGCGACGACGAGGCGCAGGTCGGGGTGGTCCGGGGCCAGCCGGGCGAGGACCTCGAGGGCGATCTCGACGCGCTTGTGCGGCACGAGCCGTCCGAGGACGAGCAGCAGCGGGGTGGGGGAGCGCTCGACGTCGTGCGGCGGGGGCGGGATGGCGCCGTTGTGGACCACCCGCACCCGCTCCGGGGCCACCCCGAGCGCCACGAGCTCGTCGCGGGTCACGTCGGACACGGCGACGTACGGGCGGCGCCGGTTGACGCGGGGCGCGAGCACCGACTCCACGAACCACCCGACCCGTGCGAGCACCGGCCCGAAGACGACGCCCCACTGCTCGCGGTGGACGTGGTGGACGAGGACGACGTGGGTGGCCCGCCGCCGCCACAGGGCCGCGAGGTACGGCACGCCGTTCTGGGTCTCGACGACGAGGTCCGGCGGCTCGACCCGGCGCCGCAGCACCGCCCAGGCCGCGGCCGGGTACACGGAGAACCGCCCGCCGGCGCGGTGGTGGCGGACGCCGCTCGGCCGGACGAGGGACGTCGGCCGGCCGGGGACCCGGGCGGTGAGCAGCGTCACCGAGTACCCGCGCGCGGCCAGGCCGTCGCAGACCTGCTCCGCGTACACCTCCGAGCCGCCGCCCTCGGGGTGCTCGCTGTCGCGCCAGTTGAGGAAGAGGACGCGCAGGGGGCGGTCCTGGGGCGGGGCGGAGGGCATCGGCGACCTGGGCGTGGAGGGGCACGGGCCGCGCTATGGTACCGCCGAGTAGGGTCCGGTGAGCGCCGCGGCGGGATGCCGGCGGCCGGGACGTGGAGGCAGGACGCATGCGCGCTGGTGGGCACCGCGACGCCGCCGCCGAGGCCCGGGCGGACTGGGCGCTGCTCGGCGAGCGCGACCCGCTGTGGGCCGTCCTCATGCGCCCGGGCACCAAGGACGGCGGCTGGGACGCCGAGGAGTTCCTCGCCACGGGCCGGGCCGAGGTCGCCGCCGCCCTGGACCACCTGCGCTCCCTGGGCCACGAGCCCGCCGGGGACGTCGCCCTGGACTTCGGCTGCGGGGCCGGACGGACCGCGGTGGCGCTGGCCGGCACCTTCGGGCGGGTCGTCGGGCTCGACGTCTCGCCCGGCATGCTCGCGCGGGCGCGGGCCCTGGACCCCACCGGCCGCTGCGAGTTCGTCCTCTCCGACCGCGAGGACCTCTCGCGCTTCCCCGACGGCTCCTTCGACCTCGTGTACTCCAGCCTCGTCCTCCAGCACCTGCCGCCGGCGCTGGCCTGGCCGATGCTCGCCGAGCTGGCCCGGGTCGTCCGGCCCGGCGGCGCCCTCGTCGTGCAGACGACGACCCGGGTCCTGCCCTCCTTCAAGGGCCTGGTCTTCCGGTACGCCCCGTGGCCGCTCATCCGCTTCGGCCAGCGGGTGCTGCTGCGCTACCCGGCGCCCATGCGGATGCACGCCTTCCCGCCCGCCCGCGTCGAGGCGGTCCTGGCCGGCGCCGGCCTCGCCGTGCGCGACCGGGTCCCGGACCCGACCTACGGCGGGCACTGGGTGTACGACCGGTGGTTCGCGGTGCGTCCGGCGTGAGCGGCACCGACGTCGCCGAGCGACCCGCGGCGCCTCCCACGGACGACGCGCCACGCCGTGAGCGCCGGGTGCTGCTGGCCGCGGTGGGCCTCGTCGCGGCCGGCGTCGCCCTGCGCGCCTGGGTCGGCTACGCCGGCTGGTTCAGCCTCGACGACTACGTCTTCTACACCCGGGCGGCGTCGATGTCCCCGGGGGACCCCGACCTGCTGTTCACGCCCTACAACGGCCACCTCATGCCGGGGGCGATGCTCTGGGTGTGGCTGGCCACCGCCCTCGACCCCCTGGGCCACGGGCTCGTCGTCACCTCGATGCTCGCCGTCCTGGCCCTCACCGGGGTCGCCGTCGTCGCCCTGTTCCGCTCGCTGTTCGGTCGCTCCGAGGCGGTCCTCCTGCCGGTCGCCGTCTACGCCCTGTCGACCCTGAGCCTGCCCGGCAGCACGTGGTGGGCGGCGGCGCTCAACCAGCTGCCGCAGGTGCTGTTCACGGCCCTCGCCCTGCTCGCCCAGGTGCGGTGCGTCCGGACCGGCCACCACCGCTGGGGGCTGGCCTCGGCCGCGGCCGTCGCCGCCGGGCTGGCCTTCTCCGAGAAGACCGCCCTCGCCATGCCGCTCGTGGCCGCGGTCACCTGGCTGTTCCTCACCGACGGCCCACCGCTGCGCGCGCTCGTGACCGCGCTGCGCCGCTCGTGGGTCACCTGGGCCGCCTACCTCGTCCTCGGCGCGGCCTACGTCGCCGTGTACGTCTCGCGCGTCCCGGACCAGGTCGGGGAGGGGGCCTCGCTCGGGCAGGTGGTCGGCGGCGTCGGCCTCGCCCTGCGCCGCACGGTCCTGCCCGGCCTCCTCGGCGGACCGTGGCGCTGGCAGCCGCTGGGCGTCGCGGACTCCCTCGCCGACCCCACCGGGCTCATGGAGCTCGTCGCGGCGGTGGCGGTCGGTCTCGTCGTCGTGCTGTCGCTGCGGGTCGGGGCCCGGCCGGTCCGCGCCTGGGGACTCGCGGTCGTGGTGGTCGTCGTCGACGTCGCCCTCGTCGTCCTCACCCGGGTCCCCCGGGTCGGTGCGGACCCGGTGCTGCTGGAGTACCGCTACTTCACCGACCTCTCGCTCGTCCTCGCGCTGTGCGTGGGCCTGGCCTTCCTGCCCGTCCGGGGGAGGACCCCACCCGCCCACCGGGACCGGGGCCCCACGGTCCTCGGCGTGTGGACGCTCACCCCCGACGTCCTGCGGACCGTCGCGGGGACGGCCGTCGTCCTCCTCGGCCTCGGGGCGCTCGTGTCGGCCTCGGGCTTCCGCGACCGGTGGGCCGCCAACCCCGGCCGCGCGTACTTCGCCGCGGCGGTGCCGTCGGCGCGGGACATCCCGGAGACGGCCCGGGTCTACGACGGGCCGGTGCCCGACCGGGTCATCTGGAGGCTGCTGTGGCCGGCGACGCTGCCCTCCCGGCTGCTGCCGCCCACCGGCGCCACCGTCACCCCGCTGACCACCGGCGGCAGCACGGCGGACCTGCGCGACTTCGCCGCCGACGGGCGGCTTCGCCGCTCGGAGGTGTCCGGCATCTCGCTGGCCGTCGACGGCGGCCGGGTGTGCCCGGACGGACCGCGGCCGGTCCGGGTCGAGGCGGTCTCCACCGCCTTCTCCTGGGCCTGGGTCGTCCAGCTGGACCTCTCCGCCGACCGCGACGGGACACTCACCCTCGGCACGCCGAACGGCGGCCGGGTCGAGGTGCCCGTCGCGGCCGACCAGAGCCGGGTGTGGGTGATGGTCGAGGACGAGATCCGCTGGGTCGACCTCTCGGCGAGCCCCGGCAGCGGCCTGTGCGTCACCGGCGGCGTGGTCGGCCTGCCCCAGCCGGTGACCTGGTGAGCCGATGACCCTCCGTCCCGGCACCGGCCGTTACCCGGAGCTGACCGCGGTGCGCGGGCTCGCGGCCCTGGCCGTCGTGGGGACCCACGCGGCCTACTGGACCGGGCGGTACCAGGAGACGACGGCGGGGCTGGTGCTCGCCCGGCTCGACATCGGCGTCTCGGTCTTCTTCGCCCTCTCGGGCTTCCTCCTGGTCCGGCCGTGGCTCGCGTCCGCCGCCGGGGCGGGGGAGCCCCCACGGCTCTCCCGGTACGCCCGCGACCGCGTGCTGCGCATCGTCCCCGGCTACGTGGTCACCGTCCTGGCCGCCTACCTCCTCGTCGACTCGCCCACCGGCACCGGGGCGGGCCAGCTGCTGCGCTCGCTCACCCTGACCCAGGTCTACCCGGGGGCCGAGCAGCACCTCGGCCTCACCCAGATGTGGAGCCTCGCGGTCGAGGTGTCCTTCTACGTCCTCCTGCCGGGGGTGGCCGTGCTGCTGGTCCGCCTGGCGGGCCCGCGACGGCGGCTGGCCCTCCTCGCCGTCCTCGGGGCGGTCACCCCGCTGTGGTGGTGGCTCGTGCGGTCCGCCTGGTCGGCGGCGCCACCGGACACGCAGTACTGGCTGCCCGGCCACCTGCTGTGGTTCGTCGTCGGGATGGCGCTGGCCGTGCTCGCGGTCGGGCGGGAGAGCGGTCGTACCCGCCGGGGCGACGGCGTGGCGGCCACCCCCGGGTCGCTCTGGGTCCTCGCCCTCGCCGTCTTCGCGGTGGCCTCGACCCCGCTCGCCGGCCCGGCCACCCTCGTGCCGTCGACGGCGGGCGCGGCCGTCGCGAAGTCGCTGCTCTACGCGGCCTTCGGGGCCGCGCTGCTCGCACCGCTCGTCGTGGGGTCGGGCTCGGCGCTCCTCGGCTGGCTGCGGTGGCCGCCGCTGCTGTGGCTCGGCCGGGTGTCCTACGAGCTCTTCCTCGTGCACCTGGTCGTCATCGAGTTCGTCATGGACGGCCTCGGGAACCCGACCTTCACGGGCGACACCGTCACGGTGTTCCTCGTGACCCTCGGCGTCAGCCTGCTTCTCGCGGCGGGGCTGCACGGGCTCCTGTCACGGCTGACCGGGCGGGGCGGCCCGCCGGGCGCGGGACGACGAGGGCGGCCAGCCCGGCCAGGGTCAGCAGCTGCACCACCGGCGCCAGCGTCGCGTGCGTCGACGTCCCCCACACCCCGGCGGCCATGAGCACGCCCGCCACCGTCCAGCTCCCGGCGACGACGAGCGGGCGCACGACGGCGGCGCGGCGCTCGCGCGTCCGGCCCAGCGCCGCCGCGGCCACGACCCCGAGCACGACGCCGGCGAGACCACCCGTGACCGCCAGCAGCAGACCGGCGCCCGCCAGGCGGAGGGCCACCGGCGGCCGGGGCGTCCGCACCGCCGCGGCGTCCCGCTGCGGGCGTCGGGCCGCGAGCACGAGTGCGGCGAGGACGACGAGGGCGGCCGGCACGAGCCCGGCGACCAGGGCGCTGCGGTAGGTCCGGTCCGCGGGGAAGGTCGTCCGCACGGAGGTCGTGCCCTCCGGGACGGCGTAGGCCTGACGCCAGCCGTCGACGACGACCGCGGGGACGTCCGGGTCACGGGCCCGCCACCCCGGGTTGACGTTGACCGTGCGGGCCAGGACGCCCGCGGTGCCGGGCAGCCCGCTGAAGTCCGCCTCCGCTCGGCCCGGGGCCAGGGTCACGGCGGTGCCGGCCGCCGGGCCCGACCAGCGCGAGCCGGTGAGCACGACCCGGTCGGGCGCCACGGCGTCCGTCGCCGGCACCGCGACGACGTGGTCGCCGTCGGCGAGCGTGACGGGGCCGGCGTCGCACACCCGCAGGTCGAACGGCGCGGAGGTGGCGAGGTCGGCGAGACGCACCGTCGCGCCGGTCCGCAGGGTCCGCGCGCCGACCTGGAGCCGGGGCCCGGCTCCGCACGGCAGGTCGACGCGGGTGGCGAGGTCGGCCACCGACACCGGGACCCCGGCGACCTCGACGTCCGCGACTCCCACCGGTAGCCGCTGCTGGAGGCCGGTGACGGGGTCGAACGCACCGCGGACCGGCTCGTCGAGCAGCCCGACCTCGAGCGAGCGGGCCGGCGTCGCGGGCACGGTGACGGTGCCGTCGGGGTCCACGGCCCGCACGAGGTCCGTCCCGTCGATCGTCACCCGGATCGTGCGGGGCGTCGCGGCACGGTCCTCGGCGGGTGGGACCAGAAGGAGGGTCCGCACCCGGACCGGCTCGTCCCACGACAGGCGCAGCGCCGGCGCGGGGTCGTCCGCCGCGGGGCTCCACACCGTGTCCGGGTTCCCGTCGACGGCCGCGAAGGCCGACCCCCCGAGGGCGGAGACGGCGGAGCTCGTGGCCCGGGCGCGCAGGGCGAGGCCGGCGGCTCGCTGGGCCAGCCCGTCCAGGGCCGGTCCACCGACCGACCGTGCGGTGGCGGCGACCTCGAAGTCGTCACGACCCTCGACGGGGAGGACCCGGACGATCCCGGCGTCCTCCTCCCCGTGGCCGACGAGCAGGGACGAGCAGAACGGCGCCGCCGCCCGGCCGACGCACCCGTCGGTGCGCCCGGGGTCGGTCTGCAGGACGACCGCGGCCTCCCGGTTCACGAGGTCCAGCGCCGGGGTCCGGCGGGCGGCCCGCACGGGTGCCCCGCCGACCTCGACCTCGGCGACGCCGACGCGGGGTCCGGAGCCGCCGGGCGCCGTCTCCACGCCCAGCGTCGTCACGGGCCCGGCGAGGCGCACCCGGGCCACGCGGCCGGTCACCGGTGCGTCGGCGACGGCGTCGTCGGTGACGACCCGCACCCGGGCGGGGAGGTCACCCGCGTCCCCGGGGTCCAGCCGGACGACGACCTCTCCCGGTGTCACGGGCGCGACCCACCGGATCGTGAGGCCCGGGTCGTCGTCGCCGGGTGCGGGCCACCACGCGGTCGCGTCGTCCCCGTCGAACGCCTGGGCCGGGCTCTCCCAGGGCCGCGCCCCACCGGGGTTGCCGACCGAGGCGGCGCTGGAGGTGGCCGTGACCGCGCGGGCGCCGAGCCAGGTGGCCGTCGTCTCCTGCGCGGGGTCGTCGGTGAGCGCGTACTCGCGGCCGGGGCGCTCCTGGACGCCGTCGTCCCCGGCCTCCAGGACGTCGGAGGTCTCGGCGTCGGACCGTCCGACGTCGACCTCCCGCCGGGTCAGTGAGTCGGTGAGGACGAGCCGGCGGGGCGCCGGGCCCGTGCGGTCGACGGCGAGGACGGCGGCCGTCGTCGCGGGCAGCAGCCCCGCCGCGGACACCGCGATGAGGCCCTCCGGCCCGCCCGCCACCTCGACGACGTCGGCGGTGTCGGTCAGGTCCGCCGCCACCGGTGCGGGGGTCACGGCCCAGACCTGGAGGACCGGGGCGTCCTGGACGTCGGGGCCGCGGAGCGACGCCCCGAGTGCGGGGTCGGTCCCCCCGATCCGCGGGCCGAACCCCGCCACCGGCGTGAGGCCGCCGGACGCCGCGAGCGTCGCCCGGACGAGCTCGAGCCGCGGCGCCCCGGCGCGGGCGACGTCGAGGTCGCCCCGGACGAGGACGTAGCCGATCCCCGCGCGGGAGAGCGTGGTGGCCAGGCCGGGGACCGCGCGGCCCGACGCGAGGGCCCGGTCGACGCCGTCGAGGAGGCGGATGTGTCCCGGCGGGGTCAGCGGGACCGCGTTGTGGACCTCCCAGGGCGCGGTGGTCAGGGCCTGCAGCGGCTCGTCCGCGGGGAGTCCCCAGCCGTAGGACGCGAAGCGCGACTCCGGCGCGAGCAGCGTGCGACCCCGGGGGTGCTGCTCCAGCCAGGTGGCGGCCTCCTGCCAGTACCCGGGCAGCGCGGTGAACGAGCCGACCGGCGCCACCCGGCCGGACAGCGCGGGCAGGGCGCTGCCGCCGACGGCGATGACGGCGGTGCCGACGACGCCCGCCACGAGGGCTCGCCGGGCCGGCAGCCCCCGCACGAGGTCCGGGACGGACGCGAGCAGGTGCGCGAGCCCGAGCACCACGGGGATGCGCACGCCGACGTCGAACTTGTGGACGTTGCGCAGCGGGGCGAGCGCGCCGTCGAGCAGCGACCGGACCGTCCCGTCGACCGGTGAGCCGAAGGTCGCGGCGTGCCCACCGACGAGGACGGCGAGGGAGACGGCGAGGCAGGCGAGGAGCCAGCCCCGCTCCCGGAGCCCGCGCACGGCCAGCCCGGCCCCGCCGGCGGCGGCGACGAGCATCGAGTAGAGGACGAGCGGGGGGGAGAGCACGAGGTCGCGGCCGAGACGCCAGGTCCCGCCGATGCCGGGGGAGAGGTAGGCGACCCAGTGGCTCGCCCCGCGCAGCGAGTCGGCGAGCGAGGTGACGAGGGTCGTCGTCGATGCCGACTCGATGTAGTCGAGGAACGGGGGGCTGTACCGGCCGAGCACGAGCAGCGGGACGACCCACCACAGCGTGCCCAGGGCGGTCGCCCCGACCCAGGCGAGCCAGGTGCGCCGCACCCGCGGCGACAGTCCCTGGGCGGCGAGGAACACCGCGGCCGGGACCACGGCCGCGAGGTCGAGCGCCGCGTTGACCCCGCCCATGAGGACGACGGGGGCGGCCGCCGTCACCCCGCCCGCCCACGGCCCCCGCCGGCCGCGGGCGACCGCGACCAGCGGCACGACCACCCACGGGGCGAGGGCCGTCGGCCACGCCTCGGCCGAGACGGGTCCGAGCACGGAGAGCACGTGCGGGGTGAGGGCGAAGGCGAGACCGGCGACGACGCGGGTGGCCGGGGTGCCGACCCCGAGCTCGGCGGCGAGCCGGCGGGCGCCGAGGAAGGCGACGACGAGGACGAGTCCCCACCAGAGCCGTTGGACCAGCCAGGGCTGCGCCACCGCGTGGCCGATGACGAAGAACGCCCCCATCGGCTCGAGGTAGCCGTAGGCCTGGTTCTGCAGCTGCCCCGCGAAGCCGGTCTCGTCCCACACCGAGGTCGCCCGGCCGAGGAAGGCCGCGGGGTCGACCGACAGGTCGAGCTTGGTGTCGGGGACGACCCGGCCCGGGTCCTGGACGACGGCCAGCGCCACGAGGGCGGCGCAGACGGCCAGGTGCCGCCATCGCCAGACCGCCGCCTCGGGGGCGTCGCTCATCGGGGCCGCAGGATGACCGCGAGGTTCCACGTCGCGACCTCGCCGAGCACGGGCACGGCGCTCACCCAGCGGGCCCAGGCGGGGTGGTAGCGGGGGAGCACCGCGACGACGTCGGCGGTGTCCTGGGCGGCGGCCCAGCGCCGGGCGGCCGCCACCGTCACCGGGAAGAGGGACTCGCCGTAGCGGTTCTTCGGCTCGTGCCCGGTGCGGCGCACGTAGCGGCGCCGGGCCCGGGCCCCGCCGAGGTAGTGCCAGGGGGCCGTCTCGTGTCCGCCCCACGGACCGAACCACACGGTGTAGGACACGAAGACGAGGCCGCCGGGGCGGGTGACCCGCACCATCTCGGCGCACATCCGCCACGGGTCGGGGACGTGCTCGAGGACGTTGGAGGAGTAGGCGACGTCCAGGGCGCCGTCGGCGAACGGCAGGTCCAGGCCGCTGCCGAGGACGGTGTTGCGGCCGGGGGAGCGGCCCTTGCCGGACAACTCGCCGACGTCGGCGTCCACCGCGCAGTACCGGGCACCGGCCGCGGCGAACGCGTCGGCGAAGTAGCCCGGGCCGGCCCCGACGTCGAGCACCGTCGCCCCGTCGAGGTCGGTGTACGTGCCGACCTGGCCGACGCTGTCCTCGGCCAGCGCCCGGTAGAACCGGTCGGGGTCCGGCTGCTCGTACCGGAAGTCCCGCAGGAGCCGCACGGAGCGACCCAGCGTCGGCGCCCACGCGGCGCCGCGGGAGGTCGTCGGCACGCGAGGACGGTACCCGATGGGCCCGGACGCCCGGGCCCCGACGGGGACCCGCCGCGCGCCGGACGCCATCCGCTCACGGACGGGGCCTACTCGCTGGTAGCCTGCACCCGACTTTCACCGTCGAGAGGGAGCGGAGACCCCGATGCGCAAGGCGACAGGTCTGGTCCTGCTGGGCCTCTTCGGCTTCCTGCTCGTGACCGCGGCACTCACGTGGCTGTACGTCCCCGGCCAGCTGAAGAAGACGCCGCTCGACGTCGACTCCACGACCCGGCTGGCCGGCCAGGGCACCTACCTCGACGAGCCCGAGGGGCCGGTGGCCGCGACGAGCCACAGCGTCGCCGACCCGGCGAACTCGGACGGCAGCACCGTCGTCTTCGACACCTTCACCTGCGTGCTGCGCAACCCCGCGGGCGACGTCCCGGACTGCCTGAGCGGCAAGGACGAGCGCACGATCATCCTCAGCTCGGACCGCTTCGCCACCGACCGGGTCACCGGCCTCGCCGTCGACGCCCCGAAGGCGGACCTGGCCCGGCCGCACGAGGGCCTGGTCAACAAGTGGCCGTTCGACCCCGAGAAGCGCACCTACGCCTACTGGGACGGCCTGCTCGGCCGGGCGGTCGAGGCCACGTTCGAGGACGAGGAGTCCGTCGACGGCGTCGCCACCTACCGCTACCACGTCGCGGTCGACGACCAGCCCGCCGAGATCACCAAGGGCATCCAGGGCAACTACTCCACGGACAAGACCCTCTGGGTGGACCGGACCACCGGCGCCATCATCGACCAGCAGGAGCACCAGGTCCGCAGCCTCCCCGACGGCGGCACCGCCCTGGACATGCGGCTGGGCTTCACCCAGGACACGGTGGCCGCCAACGTCGCGTCGGCCAAGGAGACGAACACCCAGCTCGGTCTCCTGCGGATCGCCCCACTCGTGCTGCTCGTCCTCGCGCTCCTCGCGCTCGCCGGCGGCGTGGCCCTCGTGCGCTCGACCGCGGGCGCACCGGCCCGTCGCCGCCGTCCGCAGCCGAAGACCGTCAGCCTCGACGAGATGCGCCAGGGCCGCTCGGCCTGAGCCTCAGGCGCCCCGGGGTGCCCCGGGACGCTCCGCGACGACGACGAGGGTGCCCGGCAGCAGCCGGCCCCGCAGCGGGGACCAGCCGCCCCAGGTCTGCGGGTTGCGGTCCGGCCACTCGGGCTCGACGAGGTCGAGGAGCACGAGCCCGGCGCCGACGACCTGACGGACGAGGTCGCCGACGGTGCGGTGGTGCTCGACGTAGGTGACGACCCCGCCGGAGGACTCGACGTAGGGCGTCCGGTCGAAGTACGAGGTGGTCGCCGTGAGGCCCTCGGGCCCCGGGACGTCGGGGAAGGCCCAGCGCACCGGGTGCGAAGTCGAGAACACGAGCCGGCCGCCGGGACGCAGCACGCGGGCGGCCTCGCGCAGGACCGCGGCGCTGTCGGCGACGAAGGGCACGACGCCGTAGGCGGTGAACACCCGGTCGACGGCGGCGTCGGCGACGGGGAGCCGGCCGCCGTCGCACTGGAGCAGCGGCACCGGCCGCCCGGCCCCGGCGTCGAGGCGCTGGGCCGTCCGCAGCATCCCGCGGGAGAGGTCGCTGGCGACGACCCGCACGTCGTCACGGTCGCGGACGAGCCGGCGGGAGCACTGGGCGGCGCCGGCGCCGATCTCGAGCACGGTCATCCCGGGCGCGAGGTCGAGCAGCCCGAGCTCGTCCTCGGTCCAGCCCTCGGGGCCCCACACGAAGCCGGCGTCGCCGAGGAAGTCGCCGTGCTCGCGGTGGTAGTCCTCGGCCTCGGCGTCCCACCAGGCCCGGTTCGCGTCACGGGTCTCGGTGGTCGAGGCCGGTCGACGTCCGGCGTCGAGGGTCATCCGGCGGCCGACCGGTGCCGACACCCCGGTTCGTCACCGAGACCCCGCTTCCGAACCCCTGCGCCGCGGACATTTCGGGGTGACCCCGAAATGTCCACCGGGGTCCGGAGGGCGGTTTTGCCGGAAACACGCGGGCGCGAGTAGGCTGCGGGCGTGCCCGTGTGCCGTCTGTGACGGCCGGGTGCGCCCGACACGTCCACTCGATCCCTGTCCACACCGGAGTTCCTACTACATGACTGCCAGCACGGTCGACACGACCGCCCCTCAGATCGCCATCAACGACATCGGCTCTGAGGAAGACCTCCTCGCCGCGATCGACGCGACGATCAAGCACTTCAGCGACGGCGACATCGTCGAAGGTCGCATCGTCAAGGTCGACCGGGACGAGGTCCTGCTCGACATCGGCTACAAGACCGAGGGCGTCATCCCCTCGCGCGAGCTGTCCATCAAGCACGACGTCGACCCCAGCGAGGTCGTCGCCGTCGGTGACGAGGTCGAGGCCCTGGTCCTCCAGAAGGAGGACAAGGAGGGTCGGCTGATCCTGAGCAAGAAGCGCGCGCAGTACGAGCGGGCGTGGGGCACGATCGAGAAGATCAAGGAGGAGGACGGCGTCGTCACCGGCACCGTCATCGAGGTCGTCAAGGGCGGCCTCATCCTCGACATCGGCCTGCGGGGCTTCCTCCCGGCCTCGCTCGTCGAGATGCGCCGGGTCCGCGACCTCCAGCCGTACGTCGGCCGCGAGATCGAGGCGAAGATCATCGAGCTCGACAAGAACCGCAACAACGTCGTCCTCTCGCGCCGCGCCTGGCTGGAGCAGACCCAGTCCGAGGTCCGCACGACCTTCCTCAAGGAGCTCGGCAAGGGCCAGGTCCGTACGGGTGTCGTGTCCTCCATCGTCAACTTCGGCGCGTTCGTCGACCTCGGCGGGGTCGACGGTCTCGTCCACGTCTCGGAGCTGTCCTGGAAGCACATCGACCACCCGTCCGAGGTCGTCGAGGTCGGCGACGAGGTCACGGTCGAGGTCCTGGACGTCGACATGGACCGCGAGCGCGTCTCCCTGTCGCTCAAGGCCACGCAGGAGGACCCCTGGCAGCACTTCGCCCGGACCCACGCGATCGGCCAGGTCGTCCCGGGCAAGGTCACCAAGCTCGTCCCGTTCGGTGCGTTCGTGCGCGTCGACGACGGCATCGAGGGCCTCGTCCACATCTCCGAGCTCGCCGAGCGCCACGTCGAGCTGCCCGAGCAGGTCGTCCAGGTCGGCCAGGAGATCTTCGTCAAGGTCATCGACATCGACCTCGAGCGTCGCCGCATCTCGCTGAGCCTCAAGCAGGCCAACGAGGACGGCGCCAACCAGGTCGAGTTCGACCCGACCCTCTACGGCATGGCCGCCGAGTACGACGAGCAGGGGAACTACAAGTACCCCGAGGGCTTCGACCCGGAGACCAACGAGTGGCTCGATGGCTTCGAGACGCAGCGGGAGGCCTGGGAGAAGCAGTACGCCGAGGCGCACTCGCGCTGGGAGGCCCACCGCGCCCAGGTCGAGGCGGCCGTCAAGGCCGACGCCGAGGCCGCCGGCGAGGCCGCCACGACGTCCTACTCCTCGGACTCGACCGACGACTCCACGCCGGCCGTCCGGCCGGCGGCGCCGAGCAACGAGGGCACCCTCGCCTCGGACGAGGCGCTCGCCGCGCTGCGGGAGAAGCTCACCGGCAACTGACGACCACCGCGTCGCCGCGACGACGGGCCCGGGACCTTCGGTGGTCCCGGGCCCGTCGTCGTGTCCGGGGGCAGGGCTCGGTGTCGGGACGGTCACGGTCCGTCCGGGACCGCCCGCCTCGGGCGGGGGCGCCCTACCGTTCCGGCATGGGACCGGGACCGGCGGCTGCGGCGGCGCTTTTTGTACTCACCGCGTGCGGTGACGGCGCGGTGCAGTGCGGGCCCTGCCCCGCCCCGGAGCAGGTGCACCAGCGGGTGACCGTCGACCTCGCCCGGGTGGCCGTCGACGGCTCGCGCTACGAGGTGTGCGCCGGGGACGTCGGCTGCTGGACGGTGACCCTGCTCGTGGGCCCCTCGGGCGACCTCGGCTGCACGCCGGGCCCGTCCGGCGCGGGGGCGACGTGCACCGCGCAGCGGCAGGGCGACGAGCCGGACGGCGCGGTCGTCCTCGCCGTCGGCGTGCCCGGCCCCGCGGAGCCCCTCGAGGACGCGACGGTGACCGCCCGCGGCCTGGACGCCGACGGCCGCTCGGCGTCGTCGTCGGTCGACTACGAGAAGGCCTCCGGCCCCTGCTCTTGCGGCGACGACGCGTCCGCCGAGCTCACCCTCCGCTGACCCCTCCCGCCCCCGGCGGACATTTCGGGGTGACCCCGAAATGTCCTCGGGACCCCGGTTCGCAAGCCGTGTCTCGGTGACATTTCGGGGTCACCCCGAAATGTCCACGGGGGTGGGGCGGGGGTGGGGGTCGTGGAGGGGGTGCCCCGGCGGCGTGCGGCGGACGTCCAGCCGCCGGTCGGGGGTCGTCCAGTGCTCACCGACACGACGAAAGTCGTTCACCGACAAACCCACCGATGCGTCATCCGCGGGGCCACGTTGTCCCGGTGCAGTCGACGACGACCCCGGACACCGCCGCTGCCGGGGGCGCCCGCACCGGCCCACCGGCGCCGGTCGGACCCGCACCCCGGCGCTCCAGCGGACGGGCCTGGGAGTGGAGCCTCGCGGCGCTGCTGCTGGCCCCGAACCTCGTCCTCCTCGTCGTCTTCACCTACCGGCCGCTCGTCGACAACATCCGGCTGAGCTTCACGGACTGGAACATCTCGGCCCCGATCGCCAACCCCATCGGTGTCGCCAACTACGTCGAGTGGTTCACCCGGCCCGACACCCGCACGGTGCTCTTCAACACTCTCGTCTTCACCGTCGCCACGGTCGGCATCTCGATGGCCCTCGGCCTGGCCCTGGCGCTGCTGCTGGACCAGCGCCTGCGCGGCCGGAACCTCGTCCGCTCGGTGGTCTTCGCGCCGTTCGTCATCTCCGGGGCCGCCGTCGGTGTCGCGTTCCAGTTCGTCTTCGACCCCAGCTTCGGCCTCGTCCGCGACCTCCTGGCCCGCGTCGGGCTCAGCTCGCCGGACTTCTACCAGCGGCCCGGCTGGGCGCTGTTCATGGTGACCTTCACCTACATCTGGCGCACCCTCGGCTACAGCTTCGTCATCTACCTCGCCGCCCTCCAGGCCCGGCGGGCCGACCTCGACGAGGCCGCCGAGATCGACGGCGCCTCGCCGTGGACGCACTTCCGCCGGGTGCTGCTGCCCCAGCTGCGGCCCACGACGTTCTTCCTGTCCATCACCGTGCTGCTGTCCTCGGTGCAGGTGTTCGACATCATCAACGTCATGACCCGCGGCGGGCCCGTGGGCAACGGGACGATGACGCTCGTCTACCAGGTGTACCGCGAGACCTTCGTCAACCAGCGCGCCGGCTACGGCGCCACGGTCGCGACGGCGATGTTCCTCATCCTCCTCACGGTCACCATCGTCCAGGTCCGCGTCATGGACCGGGGGCAGCAGTCGTGAGCGTGCAGCCCGCCCCCGTCGCCGGGACCGACGAGGCGCCCGAGCCCCGCGGCCGGCTGCGCCGCCGCCCCCGCCTGGCGCACGGCGCCGAGGCGGCCGACCACCGCAGCCCGGCGATGACCGTGGCCGGCTACGTCGGCATGGTCCTCGTCGTCCTCCTCATCGCGGTGCCGCTGTTCTGGATCCTCATCACCTCGCTCAAGGAGCGCCAGGACATCTACGTCCGGCCGGCGCAGTGGATGCCGGACCCCGGGACGACCGCGAACTACCACGACGTGACGACGCGCATCCCGTTCCTGGACTACATGCGCAACTCGCTCATCGTCACCATCGTGTTGTCGGCCTCGAAGATCGTCCTCGGGGTCATCAGCGCCTACGCCCTGGCCCTGCTGCGCTTCCCGGGCCGCAGCATCGTCTTCCTCGTCGTCATCGCGGCGCTCATGGTGCCGAACCAGATCACCGTCATCAGCAACTACGCGCTCGTCGCGCAGCTCGGCTGGCGCAACACCTTCCAGGGGATCATCGTCCCGCTCGCGGGCGTCGCCTTCGGCACCTTCCTCATGCGCAACCAGTTCCTCAGCCTGCCGACCGAGATCATCGAGGCCGCACGGCTCGACGGTGCGGGCCCGCTCAAGCTGCTGTGGCGCGTCGTCATGCCGATGTCGTGGCCGACCCTCGTGGCGTTCTCGCTCATCACGGTCGTCAACGAGTGGAACGAGTACCTGTGGCCGTTCCTCATGTCCGACGACGAACGGACCGCCACCCTCCCGGTCGGCCTCACCCTGCTCCAGAACAACGACGGCGTCACCAACTGGGGCCCGGTCATGTCCGGCACCGTCCTCGCGATGCTGCCGGTCCTCGTCCTCTTCCTCGTCCTCCAGCGCCAGATGATCAAGGGCCTCACGGCGGGGGCCGTGAAGAGCTGACCACCAACCACCCACCACGCAGCGGGCCGCCTCGGCCCGACGACACGGAAGGCTTCCTCATGAACCACCTCACCCGCCGCGGCTTCCTCGGGCTGGCCGGCTCCACCGGCGTCGCCGCCGGGCTCTCGGCCTGCGCCGGCACCGGCACCAGCGGCACCGGCGACAGCGGGGGCGGTGGCGGCAACAGCAACACCATCGAGTTCTGGAGCAACCACCCCGGGACGAGCAAGCCGACCGAGCAGAAGATCATCGCGGCGTTCCAGAAGGAGAACCCCGACCTCACCGTCAAGCTCGTCGACGCCGGCAAGAACTACGAGGAGGTCGCGCAGAAGTTCAACGCGGCCCTCGTCGGCGGTCAGCAGCCCGACGTCGTCGTCGTCTCCGACGTCACGTGGTTCAACTTCGCCCTCAACAAGCAGCTGACCCCGCTGGACGACCTGCTGTCGGCGGCGTCGGTCGACACCAGCGACTACGTCGACGCGCTCTACGGGGACTACCTGTACTCCGACGGCCACTACGCCCTGCCGTACTCCCGCTCGACGCCGCTCTTCTACTACAACAAGGAGCTGTGGAAGAAGGCCGGTCTGCCCGACCGCGGCCCGAAGACCTGGCCCGAGTTCCAGGAGTGGTCCGACGCCCTCAAGTCCTCGGTGGGCAAGGGCAAGTTCGCCATGGAGCTCGCCGACGGCTCGAACTACCTCGACTGGTACTTCCAGAACATGGCGTGGGACTTCGGCGGCGCCTACAGCGAGGAGTGGACCCCGACCTTCTCCAGCGCGGGGACGGTCAAGGCCGGCCAGTTCCTCCAGGGGCTCGCGGACAACGGCGTCGTGAAGTTCAACGCGACCCCGGAGGCGGACTTCTCCGCGGGGCTCGCGGCCTGCATCCTGCAGTCGACCGGCTCGCTCGGCGGCATCAGCACCGACGCGAAGTTCGATGTCGGCACCGCCTTCCTCCCCGGCACCGACAACTGCCCGACCGGTGGCGCCGGCGTCGCGGTCCCGGCGAACATCTCCGACGAGCGCAAGGCCAACGCGGCCAAGTTCATCTCCTTCCTCACCAACGCCGAGAACACGGTGACGTTCTCGCAGGCCACGGGCTACATGCCGGTGCGCAAGTCCGCCGTCGACGAGCCGGCCGAGAAGTCCTACCTGGAGAAGAACCCCAACGCCAAGACCGCCATCGACCAGCTGCCGCACACCCGCAGCCAGGACAACGCGCGCGTCTTCCTCCCCGGCGGCGGCGCCCGCATCGGCAAGGCCCTGGACCAGATCGCCCAGGGCCAGGACGTCGCCCAGGTCTTCAAGGGCCTGGACGCCGAGAGCCAGCAGGTGTTCGACAACCAGATCAAGTCCAAGCTCTGAGGCCGCCGGATGGCAACGGTCTACTTCGACGCGGCCACGCGCCGCTACTCCGGCAAGGACGTCCCGCCGGCGGTCGACGCGATCACCCTCGACATCGAGGACGGTGAGTTCCTCGTCCTCGTCGGGCCCTCCGGGTGCGGCAAGTCGACGACGCTGCGGATGCTCGCCGGCCTCGAGCCGGTGGACGACGGGCGGATCCTCGTCGACGGCCACGACCAGAAGGGCGTCCGGCCGCGGGACCGGGACATCGCGATGGTCTTCCAGAGCTACGCGCTGTACCCGAATATGACCGCGGCGCAGAACATGGCGTTCGCGCTGGACAACTCCAAGGTGCCGAAGTCGCAGACCAAGGAGCGGGTGGCCGAGGCCGCGAAGATCCTCGAGCTCGAGGACCTCCTGGACCGCAAGCCCGGCCAGATGTCCGGCGGACAGCGGCAGCGGGTGGCCATGGGGCGGGCCATCGTCCGTCAGCCCAAGGTGTTCTGCATGGACGAGCCGCTGTCCAACCTCGACGCCAAGCTGCGGGTCTCGACCCGCAGCCAGATCGCCGGGCTCCAGCGACGGCTCGGCATCACGACGGTCTACGTCACCCACGACCAGGTCGAGGCCATGACGATGGGCCACCGCGTCGCGGTGCTCAAGGACGGCCGCCTGCAGCAGGTCGCCGCGCCGGAGGAGCTCTACGACCGTCCGGTCAACACCTTCGTCGCCGCGTTCATCGGGTCGCCGGCCATCACCCTCGTGGAGTCCGGGGTGCACGACGGCCGAGCCGAGGTCCACGGGCTGCCCGTGCCGCTGCACCGCGAGGTCGCCGGCGTCGCGGGCGAGCGGGTCGTCGTCGGCTTCCGGCCGGAGTCCTGGCGGATCGTCCCGGACAGCGACACCGAGGCGCTGCAGCTGCGGGTCGAGCTCGTCGAGGCGCTGGGGTCGGAGTCGTTCGTCTACGCCCGGCGCGGCGACGGCGACGAGGACGGCCCGGACGCCGAGCGCGTGACGATCAAGACCGAGAAGCGCGCCGGGGTCGAGGTCGGCGACGTCGTGCGGGTCCGCCCCGTCGAGGACGAGGTGCACGTGTTCGACGCGGCGAGCGGGGAGCGGCTCGGGTCCTGACGGCCGCCACCCCGGCCCCGACGTGAGGTCCTCGTGCGGGGGGTGTGGAGGTCCTCCGGAGGTCGCCGGGACCCGGCCGGTCGGCGCGTAGCGTGGTCCCGTGCCCTTCACCCCGGCCCACGTCGCGGCCGTCCTCCCCGCGCTCGGCGACCGCCGGCCGGCCTGGGCCGTGCCCGCCGCGCTCGTCGTCGGGTCGATGGTCCCGGACGTCCTGTACTTCGTGCCCTTCGGTGACCACCGCGCGCTCTCGCACTCGCTGCGCGGGGTGCTCACCTTGGACCTCGCGCTCGGGCTGGCCTTCGTCGCCCTGTGGTGGGTCGTGGCCGCACCGGTGCTCCACGACCTCTCGCCGCGCGCCGTGCGCTCCCGCACGCCCGTGCCGCATCGGCCGGGCGGGCGCGTCTGGCTGTGGGCGGTCCCGGGCGTCGTCCTCGGCTCGCTGACCCACCTGGCCTGGGACGGGTTCACCCACGCCGACGGCTGGGCCGTCGCCCGCTGGTCGGTGCTGGGCACCACGATGGGCGGCCTCCCGCTGTGGCACCTCGCGCAGTACGTCAGCGGTCTGGCCGGGGTCGCCCTCGTGCTCGTCCGGGCCGGGCGGCGCCTGGCCCGCGCGCCGGTGGTCGAGCACGCCACCCCCGTCGCCACCCCGGCCCAGCGCCGGGCGGCCTGGGCGGTGCTGCTCGCGGCACCCGTGCTCGGCGGCCCGGCCCTCGCGCTGGACGCCCTCGGCGCCGGGCTCCACCCCGAGCTGCTGCTCTACCTCGTCGTCGTGCGCGGCGTGTCCGCCTTCGGGCTCGCGTCCGTCCTCGTCGCGGCGGCGTGGTTCCTGCGGCGCGCCACGGTCGCGGAGCCCCGGCCGACCTGACGGGCCGCGCCCGCCGCCCGGCGTGCCAGGCTGGGGGCATGGCACGCAGCATCGCGACGAACGACGAGGTCGACCTCGACGGGCTCCTGGAGTTCGTCCGGCCCCGGCACCGGATGGTCCTCATGACGACGCGCGGCTCCGACGGCCGCCCGCAGGCCTCGCCGGTGACCGGTGGGGTCGACGACGCGGGGCGGATCGTCGTGACGAGCTACCCGGAGCGGGCCAAGGTCCGCAACGCGCGCCGGGACAGCCGCGCCAGCGTGCTCGTCCTGTCCGACGACTTCGGCGACGCCTGGGTGCAGGTCGACGGCGACGTCGAGGTCGTCGACGCCGCCGACGACGTCGAGCCGTTCGTCGAGTACTTCCGCAACATCGCGGGCGAGCACTCGGACTGGGACGAGTACCGGCAGGCGATGGTCGACCAGGGCAAGTCCCTGCTGCGGATCACCCCGACCCGCTGGTCCCCGGTGGCCACCGGCGGCTTCCCGCAGCGCCTGGCGGACCAGGACTGAGCCCGGTACCCGCTCGCGGGACCGCACGACGATGACGGCCTCCGACCTCGCCCTGCCCCGCCTCGACGCGCTGGTCTCCGACGGCACCCTGCCCGGCTACTCGGTGGCGCAGCGCCGGGGCGACACGGTGTCGCTGGCCGCACGGAGCCCGACGGCGCGGGCCACCCCGTCACCGAGGAGACGACGTACCGTCTGCCGTCGCTGTCCAAGCCGGTCGCGGCGCTGCTCGCGGCCGGGCTGGTGCACGAGGGTCTGCTCGACCCCGACGCCGACGTGCTCCGGTGGGTACCCGAGCTCGACGGGGTGCGCGTGCTGCGCAGGCCGGACGGCCCCCTGGACGACACGGAGCCGCTCGCGGTGCCGATGACCACGCGCCACCTGCTGACCACGACGAGCGGGCTCGGGATCCGCACGACGCCCACCCCGCTGAGCCGGGCGATGGCCGACGCCGGGGTTCATCCCGGCCTGGTGGGGCCGCGGCTGTCGCGCGAAGAGCTGCTCGCGCGGCTGGCGGGTCTGCCGCTGGCGTTCCAGCCCGGCGCGGCCTGGGCGTACCACACGTCCACGGACGTCCTCGGGACCGTGCTGGAGCGGGCGAGCGGCGTCGAGCTGCCCGAGCTGGTCGCCGCCCGCGTCACCGGCCCGCTGGGCACCCCGTCGGTCTCCTTCGACGCCCCGCCACCGGACCGGCTCGCCCCGGCGTTCTGGGTGGACGACGAGGACGCCTGGTACCCGGTGGACCCGCGCGACCCGGACCCGTCGGTCCTGCCGACCCTCGCGAGCGGCCTCTGGGGCCGGGCCGACGAGACGCTGGCGGTGTTCGACGAGCTGGCGCGGCCGCGCACCCCGCCCCCATCCGCCATCGAGCAGATCCGCGTACCGGCCCTCACCGACGCCCAGCGGACGTCCGCGCCGGACTTCCTGCCGCCCGGGTACTCCTACGGCTGGCAGGTGTCGGTGGCGCTGGAGGACGACCCCCGGGGCCCGCGCCGTGGGGCCGTGGGCTGGATGGGCGGAACCGGTACCTGGGCCCTGGTCGACCCCGCCGCGGACCGCAGCGCCGTGCTGCTCACCAATCGTGGCCTCGACGGCCCGCACGGGGCGCCGGCGGTCGACGCGTTCCTCGCCGACGTCCGGGAGGCGGAGCCCGAGCGCTAGGGTCGCCCTATGCTGCGTGTCGGTCTCACGGGGGGCATCGGGTCGGGCAAGTCCACCGCTGCTGCGGTCCTGCGCACCCTCGGCGCGCACGTCGTCGACGCCGACGCCGTCGCCCGCGAGGTCGTCCGGCCCGGCACCCCGGGCCTGCGGGCCGTCGTCGAGCGTTTCGGCGACGAGGTCCTGGCTCCGGACGGCTCCCTGGACCGGGCGGGGCTGGGCCGGCGGGTGTTCGCCGACCGCGCCGCCCTGCGCGACCTGGAGGCCGTCACCCACCCGCTCATCGAGGCCCGGACCGCCGAGCTGGTCGCGGCCGTCCCGGACGACGGCGTCGTCGTGCACGACATGCCGCTGCTGGTCGAGAAGGGCATGACGGGGGAGTACCACCTCGTCGTCGTCGTCGACGCCTCGGCGGACACCCGGGTGGCCCGCCTCGTCGAGCACCGGGGGATGATGCACGACGACGCGCGCGCCCGCGTCGCCGCCCAGGCCGACGACGCCGCCCGGCGCGCCGCGGCCGACGTCGTGCTCGACAACGAGGGCGCGCCACAGGCGCTGGAGACCGCCGTCCGGGGGGTGTGGCACGAGCGGGTCGAGCCGTTCCGGACCAACCTGCGCTCGGGCGTGCGCAGCCGGCTCACGGCGGCGGTGCTCAGCCCGCCCGACCCCGGCTGGCCGGACGCCGCCGCCCGTCTGCTCGCCCGGGTCCGGCACGCCGTCGGTGACGCGGCCGCGAGCCTGGACCACGTCGGGTCCACGGCCGTGCCGGGCCTGCCGGCCGAGGACGTCGTGGACCTCCAGGTCGGCGTCCGCCGGCTCGCCGACGCCGACGACGCCGCCTTCGTCGCCGGCCTGGCCGCGGCGGGCTTCCCGCGGGTCCAGGGGGTCGAGAACGACCGGAGCACGGACGGGACGGTCTGGCCGAAGCGGTTCCACGGCAGCTGCGACCCGGGCCGGGTCGCCCACGTGCACGTCCGGGAGGTCGGCTCGCCCGGGTGGCAGGACGCCCTCACGTTCCGTGACTGGCTGCGCTCGGACCGGTCGGCGCGGGAGGAGTACGCCGCGGCCAAGCAGGCGTCGGCGGCCCGGTCCGCGATCAGCGAGGAGTACGCGCAGGCCAAGGAGTCCTGGTTCGACGACGCCTGGCCGCGGGCCCGGGCCTGGGCGGCCGCCGGGGAGAGGTCGTGAGCCTCCCCGGCTCCGGTCGAGCCCGTCTGGTCGACGTGGCGCGGCTCGCCGGGGTCTCGCCGAAGACCGTCTCGAACGTGGTGAACGGGACGGCCAACGTCTCCGAGGGCCTGCGGACCCGGGTCGAGGACGCCATCGCCCGGCTGCAGTACGTCCCGAACACCAGCGGGCGCACCCTGCGCACCGGCCGGACCCGAGTGCTGGCGCTGGCCGTCCCGGACCTGTCCATCCCCTACTTCGCCGAGCTCACCCGCGAGGTCGCCGCCGCGGCGGAGGAGTACGGCTACACGATCCTCGTGGACCAGACCGACGGCGACCTGGACCGCGAGCGGCAGGTCGCGGGCGGCCTGCGGCCCCAGGCCATGGACGGCCTGATCTTCAGCCCCCTCGGGATGACGACCGGGGAGATCGCGATCGCCGCCGGGTCGACGCCGATGGTCCTGCTGGGCGAGCGCGACCACCCGGCCGGGGCCGACCACGTCGTCGTCGACAACGTCGCCGCCGGGCAGGCCGCGACCGAGCACCTGCTCGCGCAAGGCCGCCGGCGGGTGGCCCTGGTCGGTGCCCCGCGCGACCGGCGGTCGGGCACCGGGATGCTGCGTGTCCAGGGCTACCGCCGGGCCCTCGAGGCGGCGCGGCTGCCGGTCCGCGAGGAGCTGGTCGTGACGACCCACCGGTACGTGCCGGAGCACGGCATCGCCGCCCTGGAGCAGCTCGCGGCGCTTCCCGAGCCACCGGACGCCGTGTTCTGCTGCAGCGACCTGCTGGCCATCGGCCTCATGCACGCCGCCCGGCGGCACGGCCTGCGGGTGCCCGAGGACCTCGCGGTCGTCGGTTTCGACGACATCCGGGACGGCCGCTACTCCTCGCCGACCCTCACGACGATCGCGCCCGACAAGTCCGCGATCGCCCGGTCCGCCGTCGACCTCCTCGTGCGGCGGCTGCGCGGCGAGGCCGGCAGCGACGGCGTCGAGGTCGTCGTCAGCCACCGGCTCGTCGTGCGGGAGAGCAGCGGGGGCGCCCCGCCCGGGCGGGCGTAGCCGAGCGCGGCGGCGCGGTCAGTCCTCGTCGGTGGACGCCGCCCTGCGCGCCGAGCGGCGGTTGGCGTCGATCTCCTCGGAAGGCACGGCCGCGGCGGGCCGCTGCACCATCGCGCGGATGCGCTCCAGCGGGATCTTCGGCTCGCGGGCCTCGGTGACCAGGCCGTTGCGCTCCTGCTCGGTGTCGGTGAGCTGCGTGTAGCAGAAGCCGCCGAGCTCGGGGTTGTCCAGCACGGCCCCGATCAGCCCGTCCAGCCGCTCCTCGAACTCCTCCGGACCCTCGACGGTGGCGTAGCCGAACCAGTTCTGACCCGAACCGGGCACGTAGCTGAGGCCGCCGAACTCGGTGAGCACGATCGGCTGCCCGCGGCGCACCGGGTCGCCGAGCAGCACCCGGCGGCGTCCGGGCCGGCGGTCGCGCAGCATCCGGTCCAGGTCGGCCGGCGGCGCGTAACGGTCGGTGAGCCGGTCTCCGCTGGAGGCGTAGTCGTGCACGCCCCAGATGTCGCTCTCGGTGTGCTCCCACCCGTCGTTCGAGATGACCGGGCGGGTCGGGTCGAGCGCCTTGGTGAGGTGGTACAGGGCGGTCGCGTAGTGCTGCTGCTGCTCGCGCACCGCGATCTGTGCCACGCCCCACGACTCGTTGAGCGGCACCCAGGTGACGACGCACGGGTGGCTGCGGTCGCGGCGCACGATCTCGGTCCACTCGGCCACGACCCGCTCGACCGCGGTGGTCGAGAACGTGTAGGCGCTCGGCATCTCGCCCCACACGAGCAGACCGATCTTGTCGCACCAGTACAGGAAGCGGGGGTCCTCCGCCTTCTGGTGGATGCGCACCCCGTTCAGGCCCATCTCCTTCGCCAGCTCCACCTCGCGGCGCAGGGCGTCCGGGCTGGGCGCGGTCAGGTGCGACTCGGGCCAGTAGCCCTGGTGCAGCGCCAGCCGCAGGAACAGGGGCAGCCCGTTCAGCAGGAACCGGCCGTCGGCGAAGCCGACGCTGCGCAGCCCGACGTAGGAGTCGACGTGGTCCAGCGCGTCCCCACCGCGGCCCAGCACCTCGACGTCGGCGTCGAGCAGCGTGGGGCGGTCCGGGCTCCAGGTCAGGTGGCCGCTGTCCTGGGCGTGCGCCGTGGCGGCCAGGGTCAGCGTCACCCGGGTCTCCGGGCCGCGGATGGCCACCGTGGACTCGGCCAGCACCTCGCCGTCCAGGGCGATGACGATCCGGACGCTCGCGGCGGCGTGCGGCGCCGTGACCCGCACCAGCGCCTCGACCGTCCCGTCGGCGACGTCGGTGGTCCAGTCCAGGCGCTCGACGTGGCAGTCGTCGACCTCCTCGAGCCACACCGGCTGCCAGATACCGGTCGTGCGGTGGTACCAGATGGCGTGCGGCTCCGGGCGCCAGTCCTGCTTGCCGCGCGGCTGGGCCGGGTCGTCGACCGGGTCCTCGGCCCGCACGACGACCCGCTGCGGCCCGTCGTCGGTGAGGGCGTCGGTGAGGTCGCACGCGAACGGGGTGTGACCGCCCTCGTGGCTGCCGACGGACACCCCGTTGACCCAGACCCGCGCCCGGTAGTCGACGGCCCCCAGGTGCAGGACCGTGCGGCGACCGGCGGCCGGGCGGGCGAGGTCCAGGTCTCGGCAGTACCAGACGACGGGCACCGTGGTGGCCTCGTGGATGCCGGACAGCTTGGACTCGGGCGGGAACGGGACGGTGATGTCCCGGTCGTACGGGCCCTCCCCGCACGTCCAGCCCGAGCGCACGCCGATGTCGTCGGGGTCGGTGGCGAACCGCCACGGTCCGCACAGGTCGGTCCAGGCGGGACGCGCCAGCTGCGGGCGCGGGTGCAGGGTGGTCGTGTCGTCGTCCACGGGGGAAGCCTCTCGAAGTCGTGGGTTGCGCGGGGTGGTCTACCAGTCGGCCAGGCGCGCGCCGCTGCGGTCCTCGGCGCCGACCAGGACGTCGAGCAGCAGCTCGCCGAGGCGCAGCCGGTCCCCGGCGTGCTCGGGGTCGTGCCACAGGTTGGTCAGCTCGTCGGGGTCGGTCGCGAGGTCGTACAGCTCGCCGTCGCGGGTACGGGCGGTCGCGGGGTCGCCGTGGTGCACGACGTACTTGAGCGTGCCGTGGCGCAGCATCGTCACGTGGACCGCCGGGTCGTAGGCGTGGCCGCTGTCCCTATAGGTGCACAGGGCCCAGTCCCGCCAGCCGGCGTCGTCCTCCCCGGCGAGCAGCGGGCGCAGGCTGCGGCCCTGGTACCCGACCGGGACGTCCACGCCGGCGGCGTCGAGGAAGGTCGGCCCGAGGTCGACCCACTGCACCAGCTCCTCCACGCGGCGGCCGGCCTCGGTGACGCCGGGCCAGCGGACGAGCAGCGGCACCCGCACCGCGCAGTCGTACATGAACGGGCCCTTGAGCATCAGCTGGTGGTCGCCCAGCATCTCGCCGTGGTCGCTCGTGAAGACCACGATCGTGTTCTCGGCCAGGCCCTGGCCCTCGAGGGTGTCCAGGATCCGCCCGACCTCGTCGTCGACGAGGGTGACCATGGCGTAGTAGGCGGCCCGCACGTCCTGGACCTCCTCGTCGGAGTACTCCAGGAAGCCCTTGGCGTGCCCGGCGTAGGAGCGCTTCGAGGCCTCGGCCTGGATGTCCGGCTTGGAGTCCAGCTCGCCGTCGTAGGTCGTCGGCCGGGAGAGGGACTCCGCGTGGTAGCGCTCGACGTACTCAACCGGGGCGCCGAACCCGTGGTGGGGGTCGAAGAAGTTGGCGACGAAGAAGAACGGCCGGTCGGTCCGCCGCGAGCGGGTGAGGAAGTCGACGGTCTCGTTCCCGACCCAGCGGCTGTAGTGGGCCTCGGTGCGTACCGAGTCCCAGGACCCCTCACCACGGCGCGCGATGGCGCGGTCGTAGACGTCGGGGTGCGCCACCTGCAGCCACCGGTGGTAGGCGTTCTCGGAGGAGCCGGGGTACGGGTCGTGCGCCCACCGGAACACCCGAAAGCCGTCGTCCACGCGCGGCTCGGTGCGCCCGCCCTGGCACGCGCCGAGGTGCAGCTTGCCGACCAGCCCGCAGTCGTAGCCCGCGTCGGCGAGCCGCTTGCTGAACAGGTCCGCGTCCGGGTCGAGGTCGACGCCGTTGGCGTGCAGGCCGTGGACCGGCACGTACTGGCTGGTCATCAGGCTGGCCCGCGAGGGGGAGCACACCGGGTTCTGCACGTAGCACTGCTCGAACAGCACACCGTCGCCGGCGAGCCGGTCCAGGTTGGGGGTGTCGATCTCGTCGTTCCCGGCGGCGCGCAGCGCACTCCAGCGCTGCTGGTCGGTGCACATCAGGAGGATGTTCGGGGCGTCGGTCATGACTTGATGGCTCCTGCGATTCCGTCGAAGAAGTAGCGCTGCAGGAAGAGGAACAGCAGCACGATGGGGACGATGGAGATGGTCGCCGCGGCGGCCATACCGGACCAGTCCACGGAGTTCTGCCCGAGGAAGGCCTGCATCCCGACCGACAGCGTGCGCAGGTCGGGCCGGCTGAAGGTGAAGACCAGCGGCAGCAGGAAGGCGTTCCAGGTGTTGAGGAAGGTCAGGACGACCACCGTCGCGGTCACCGGTCCCGCCAGGGGCAGCATGACCCGGAAGAAGACGGTGAAGAACCCGGCGCCGTCGATGATGGCGGCCTCCTCGAGCTCTCGCGGGATCCCGCGGAAGTAGCCCAGGTAGAGCAGGATCGAGGCCACCTGGCCACCGCCGGAGAGGGCGATGACCATGCCGGTGAGCGAGTTCAGCAGACCGAGCCGCTGGGTGATCTCGACGACCGGGATGATCGTGTAGCCGGCCGGGACGAACAGCGTCCCGACCAGGACGAGCAGCATCGTCTTGTGCCCGATGAACTTGTACCGGGCGAGGACGTAGCCGGCCATCGCGCAGCGCACGACGACGATGACGACCGTCCCGAGGGTGACGATGATGGTGTTGACCATGTAGGTGCCGAACCCGGCGTCGCTCCACGCGCGCCGGTAGTTCTCCCACTGCGCGACCTTGGGGATCAGGTCGAGACCGGCGCTGAACACCTCGAGCTGGTCCTTGAGCGAGGCCGAGACCATCCAGGCGAAGGGGTAGACCCAGGCGAGCGCGACGAGCGTCACGACGAGGGTGAGGACCCAGACCGGCACCCTGCGGCGCAGCGAGACGTCACGGCGGGCCACGTCCGAGCGCCGGCCGACCCGCCAGCGACGGGAGGGGGCGGAGACCGTGGACATCAGACCACCCCCGCCCGGCGACGCGCGGCGCGGACGCCGGCGAGCTGCACCAGCCCGACCAGCAGGAGCATGACCCCGAAGATGACGGCCGCGGCGGACGCGAAGCCCAGCTGCGGTACGGAGGTCGTGAACGCCCAACGGTAGATGTAAACCTCGATCACCTCGGTGGAGTAGTACGGCCCGCCGCCGGTCATCGTGAGCATCAGGTCGAAGATCTGCAGGTTCTGCTCGATGGTCAGCAGCGTGATGATGACCAGGAAGGGCATCAGCAGGGGGAACGTGATGTGCCGGAAGACCTTGAAGGTGCCCGCGCCGTCGACCTGTGCGGCTTCCTGCAGGTCGCGTGGCACGGTCTGCAGGGCGGCGAGCCAGTAGATCATCGTGACCCCGACCCACTTCCAGGTGTGCACCCCCATGACGGTCCAGAGGGCGGTGCTCGAGGAGCCGAGGAAGTCGATGCCCTGGTCGCGCAGCCCGGAGTCGACGAGGGCCAGGTTCACGGGACCGCTGGCCGGGTCGAAGACGAACTGCATGACCACGCCGACGATGGCCGTGGTCGTGACGACGGGCAGGAAGAAGGCGGTCCGGAAGATGCGCTGGAACGGCAGTCGCGGGTGGTTCAGCACCATCGCCAGCACGAGGCCGATGAGGACCCGGACCGGGACCGTGACGAGCATGAACAGGAACGTGATCTTGAAGGAGTTCCAGAACAGGCTGTCGCGGAAGACGTCCGCGTAGTTCTGCAGCCCGACGAAGGTCTGCGGCGAGCCGAACCCGTTCCACTGCAGGAGCGAGTACCACCAGCTGGCGGCCACCGGCCACAGCGTGTAGAGGCCGTACAGGACGAGCGTCGGCAGGAGGAAGACGTAGATCCAGCGGTCCCGCCAGAGCCGCGCCAGGGTGCCGATGCGGCGCGGCCCCTGCCGAGGGGCGAGCGCGCCGGTGGCCGGCGCGCCGGTGGTGGAGGCCGTCACTTGGCGTAGTCCTTCGCGGTGAAGTCCTGCGAGCGGTCCACGTCGCCGAACGCCCAGTCCTTGACGGACGCACCGTCGACCTGGGAGACGGCGGCCTCCCGGGCCGCGGAGCTCTGGTCGCTCAGCTTGGTCAGGGCGCCCTTGACGTCCGTGACCTGGCCGCTGAAGACGCCCTGGATGATCGTGCCCAGGCTCGGCTCCACGGGGGCCTTCTTGCCGAGGGCGGTGGCGACCGCGGGGTTGCGCGCCTCGGGGGTCGGACCGACCCGCACCTGCTCGTCGAACATCGCGATGGCCTTCTTGTACGACGGCGCGGCCTGCGAGGAGGCGACGGCCGCCAGGTCCAGCGGCGGCTGGTCCATGGCCTCGGCCAGCCCCTGCTGGTACTCCTTCGCGGAGAGCATGACCATGAGCTCGGAGGCCTGGTCCACCTTGTCGGACTGCCCGGAGAGCCAGAAGGTGCCGCCGATGGGGGAGTGGAGCAGCTGCGCGGGGGAGCCGTCGGCCGTCGGGATGCCGCCGACCGCGAGCTTCGGCAGCAGCGAGGAGAAGTCGTTGCGCACGACGCCCGCGTTGTAGGGCCCGTCGAAGACCAGGCCGGCGGCCCCGGCGGCCCAGCGGGCCCGTCCGGCGCGCGCGTCGAGCGAGGTGCTCGCGGGGAACAGCGAGCCGTCGGTGCGGAACGCCGTGAGGAACTCGATGGCCTGGACGAAGGCGTCGTCGTCGAAGGCGTACTCACCGGTGCTCAGGTCGATGCCGTCCATGGACCCGCCGACGACGCCGTTGAAGCCGGCCGTCTGCGCGAGCTGCAGGACGAAGGCCTGCATGCGCTCGGCGAACTTCAGCGGCAGCAGGATGCCCGCGGTGCCGCTCTTCTGGATCGCCCGGGCGGCGGCCCGCACGTCGTCCCAGCTGGAGGGCATGTTCTCGGGGTCCACCCCGGCCTTCTGGAGGATGTCGCTGTTCCCCCACAGCAGCGCGTCGTACTGACGCGGGCTGAAGATGGGGAAGGAGTACAGCTTGTCCTCGAAGCGGTGCACGCCGTCGAGCAGGGTGTCCTCGCCGAGCGCGGAGGTGATGTCGTCGGCGGTGGACAGCGGCGAGAACCAGCCCTGCTGCAGGAGCACCGTGACCGGGACACCGACGCCGGCGAGTGAGAAGACGTCGGGTAGCTGCTTGCTGCCGAAGGCGAGCTGGAGGGCCTTGCCCTGGTCGTTCGGGTTGTAGACCGTGTAGTCGACCTTGGGGCCGCCCTGCTGCGTGAACGCCGCGAAGGTCTTCTCCTGCAGGCTCTTCAGCGGGTTGAACTGGTCCCACCAGGCGAGGTTGCCGGACCCGCCGGAGCTGCCGCCCGAGGGGGCGCCGGCGCCCGACGCGCCGCTTCCTGCCGTCCGTGGGGCGGTGTTGCAGGCGCCGAGGGCTCCGGTGGCGGCGAGCAGTCCGAGGGTGGAGAGCACCTGACGGCGGGACGTGGGGGACATGCGGGGTCCTTCCTCGCTGAAGGGGGGTCGACGGTGACCGTAGCCGAAAAATACATCGTTGGAAACCGTCCGCGTCCCACGACTGGTGAAGGCGCTGGTCCGGACCCCCCACTTCCCCGCGAGCACCCCTTGACCTGCTCGCTACCACGTTGTAATCATGGCACCCCGAGCCGGGCTGCGGACTTCGCCGCCCGCCCTCCCGAGCCGACGACGCCTCGAACGGAGACCCATGCGTCCCACCCCACCCCGCTCACCCTTCGGGTCCGCGCTGCGACCCGCTGTGGCCGTGCTGGCCCTCGGCGCCCTCGTCGCCACGCCCACGGCGGCCAGCGCCGCCGACGACGACCCGACGCCGACCGCGGTCATCCAGGTCGGCAAGCCGGGACCTGCGATCTCTCCCCTGCTCACGGGGGTGAACAACGACCAGTGGTTCGACGAGTCGCACGGGCTGTGGCACGCGGAGACCGACTCGCCCGACGCCGACGCGGTGGCCAAGACCGCGCGGGCCGGGATCGGGCTGGTCCGCTACCCCGGGGGGACCCCGGCCAGCCTGTTCCAGTGGAAGCGGGCCATCGGCCCGACCGACCAGCGCGGCTGTCAGACCGACGCCCGCTCGGGCGATCCGCGGGACAGCATCTACGGCCCGGACGAGCACCTCGAGACCGTGGACGCGATGGGCGCCGAGGCCTCGATCATGGTGCCCTTCCCGCTCCAGACCCCGCAGGACGCCGCGGACTGGGTCGAGTACCTGAACGCCCCGGCCGGCACCAACCCCGGCGGCGGCACCGCGTGGGCGGACGTGCGCGCCGAGAACGGGCACGTCGCGCCGCGCCCGGTCCGCTACTTCGAGGTCGGCAACGAGCACGACCGCTCGGAGCAGCGCTTCTGGATGTCCTCCGACGTCTCGGTCGCGATGCACCAGTACGCCTTCGGCGGGTCCCAGCCGCAGGAGGACCAGCGCCTCGGCCGCGGCTGCGACGTCAGCAACGACGTCGTGTCCGACGGCAGCGGCGGCCAGGTGCTGCACGTGCCGTACCCGCCAGTCGCGCCGGACAGCCAGACCGTCCGCGTGGACGGCGCCACCTGGACCGAGGTCGGCTCGCTGGCCACCGCCGGCCCCACCGACCGCGTCTACGTCATCGACGACGCGACCGGTGAGGTGACCTTCGGCGACGGCACGCACGGAGCCGTGCCGCCCGCCGGGACGGCCGTGCGCGCCGACTACACCTCCGGTCCGCACGCCGGGTTCGTCGACATCTACAAGGCCATGAAGGCCGTCGACCCCGACATCGACGTGTGCGCCACCTGGGCGCCGATCACGCAGGACAGCGGGTACGGCGGCGAGACGCTGCCCGAGCTGCTAGCCCGCACCGGACACGGCGACGACTACGACTGCCTGGCCGTGCACCCGTACACCAACTACCGACGGGACTTCGGCTCCTCGGTGGACAGCGCCCAGCAGCTGCACGACTGGACGATGATCGGCGAGGCGCAGGCCACGAGGATCCTGCAGCACTACCGCGACAGGGTCGACGGCGCCGGCCGGCCGGACGCCTACGTCACGACCTCCGAGTTCGGCGCGCTCTTCTTCGGTCCCCACGACACCCGCGCCTACCGGAGCTGGAACACGGCGATGTCGCACGCCACGTACATGGCCTCGCAGTGGACCCGGCTCGCCGACCTCGGCGTGCCGTGGGCCGAGGGCAACACCCTGATCTCCGAGACCCCGACCGGCCTGCGCGCCGTCCTCGGCGGGGAGCCCGACTTCGTCGAGACCTCCGAGGCCGTGGTGCGGCGGGCGCTGAAGCCCGTCGTCCAGAACGGCGGCCACGTCGTCGCGCACCACGTGAACGACAACCCGCTGGTCCAGGCGGACCCCACCTCGCTGGGGTCGCAGTACGAGGCCCTGGCGGTCACGTCCGTCCTCGGTGACGACGGGCACCTGCGGGTCGTCCTGGTCAACCGCAACGCCACCGACGCGGTCCGGACCAACGTCGCCACGCCGAGGTCGCACCACGCCTCGACGGCCGAGGTCACCGAGGTCGTCGGGTACAACGACGACCCCAACCGCACGTCCGTCGAGAGCCACAACGCGAGCTCGCACCCGGACGAGGTGACTGTGGAACGCCGGACGATGCGGGTGGGCAAGGGTGCCGTGCACCTCACCCTCCCGGCGCACTCGGTGACGGTCCTGGACCTCACCACCGGCTGACCGTTCCCTATCAGCCGGCTGACCGTTCCCTATCAGGCCGGCCCCGACGATCCGTCGGGGCCGACCTGACGGGCCGCGCCCGCCGCCCGGCGTGCCAGGCTGGGGGCATGGCACGCAGCATCGCGACGAACGACGAGGTCGACCTCGACGGGCTCCTGGAGTTCGTCCGGCCCCGGCACCGGATGGTCCTCATGACGACGCGCGGCTCCGACGGCCGCCCGCAGGCCTCGCCGGTGACCGGTGGGGTCGACGACGCGGGGCGGATCGTCGTGACGAGCTACCCGGAGCGGGCCAAGGTCCGCAACGCGCGCCGGGACAGCCGCGCCAGCGTGCTCGTCCTGTCCGACGACTTCGGCGACGCCTGGGTGCAGGTCGACGGCGACGTCGAGGTCGTCGACGCCGCCGACGACGTCGAGCCGTTCGTCGAGTACTTCCGCAACATCGCGGGCGAGCACTCGGACTGGGACGAGTACCGGCAGGCGATGGTCGACCAGGGCAAGTCCCTGCTGCGGATCACCCCGACGCGCTGGTCCCCCGTCGCCACCGGGGGCTTCCCGGCCCGCCTGGCCGACGAGTGACAGGGGCCGTCGCCGACCAGGTGGGGGTCCGGAGCGGCGTCAGTGCAGCCGCACCCGCGGGTCGAGGACGGCGTAGAGCGCGTCGACGACGATGTTCGCGAGGACCACGGCCGTCGAGGCCAGCAGCACGACGCCGATGATGACCGGCAGGTCCTGCTGGTTGATGGCGTCGACCGCGGTCTTGCCGAGCCCCGGGAGGCTGAAGACCTGCTCGGTGACGACGGCGCCGCCGAGCAGCGCGGCGACGTCGATGCCGAACTGGGTGACCACCGGGGTCAGGGCGCTGCGCAGCGCGTGCCGCACGACGACCCGGCGCTCGCCGATGCCCTTGGACCGGGCGGTGCGCACGTAGTCCTCGCCGAGGACGTCGAGCATGCTGCCGCGGGTGAGCCGGGTGTAGGTGGCCGCCTGCACGAGCGCGAGGGTGAACCACGGCAGGACGAGGTGCTGGACCCACGGCCAGGCCCCACCGGCGAGGGGGACGTAGCCCCCGGCGGGGAAGACCGTGATGCCGCGCAGGGTGAGCTGGAAGTACAGCCCGTAGAGGAGCACGAGGCCGAGCAGGAACGTCGGCATCGAGTAGAAGAACAGCGAGAACACGGTGAGGGAGCGGTCCGTGGCCGAGCGCGGGCGCACCGCGGAGACGACACCGTTGGTCACCCCGAGCGCCACCCAGATGACGGCCGCGCCGAGGACGAGCGAGCCGGTGACCGGGATGGCCGCGCCGAGGATGGTCGTCACCGGCACCTGGTGGTAGTAGTCGTACCCGAGGTCGCCGTGCAGGGCCCGCCAGACGAACAGCAGGTACTGCTTCCAGATCGGCTGGTCCAGCCCCAGCCGGTGCGCGACGAGCGCGATGGTCTCGGGCGTGGCCTGCCGGCCGGCCAGGGTGCGGGCGACGTTGTTCGGCGCGATGTAGAAGAGCGCGAACACGGCCATCGTGATGAGCCAGAGGACGACGACGCCCTGGCCGACGCGGCGGACGAGGAAGCGGGTCACGAGGCACCTCCCACGACGGTCGCGCCACGGTCGCCGCGCGGGTCGAAGGCGTCGCGCACGCCGTCGCCGAAGAGGTTGAAGGCGAGGGTGGTGACGAGCAGGGCGAGGCCGGGGAAGAAGACGAACCACCACGAGGTCGTGTAGTACGTCGTCGCCTCGTCGATCATCCCGCCCCAGTCCGGGGTGGGCGGGGGCAGCCCGAGGCCGAGGAAGGACAGCGACGCCTCGGTGAGGATGACGATGGGGATGAGCAGCGAGGTGTAGACGATGACCGGTGCGAGGACGTTGGGCAGGACGTCGACGAACATGATCCGGACGTCGCCGGCCCCGAGCGAGCGGGCGGCCTCGACGAACTCCCGCTCCCGCAGCGAGATCACCTGGCCGCGCACGATGCGGGCCACCGAGGCCCAGCTGAACGAGCCGATGACGACGATCGTCACCCCGAGCCCGGCCCCGGTGATCGACACCAGCGCGATGGCGACGAGGAGGAAGGGCATCGACAGGACGATGTCGACGAGCCGCGCCAGCAGGGTGTCGACGAAGCCGCCGACGAACCCCGCGACGAGCCCGACGACGACGCCGATGACGACGGTCAGGGCCGTCGCGACGACCCCGACGAGGAGGGAGATCCGGGCGCCGTAGGCGATCCGGACGAGGATGTCGCGGCCGAGGTCGTCGGTGCCGAACCAGAAGGTCCCGTTGGGTCCGACCGGCAGCCCGTCGGGGGAGAGGCCGTCCTGGCGGAACTGCTGGTCGGGGCCGTGCCCGGTCAGCGCCGCGACGACCGGGGCGAACACGGCGAGCAGGACGACGAGGACGATGACGGCGAGGGAGACCATCGCCACCCGGTCCCGGCGCAGCCGCTGCCAGGCCAGCGCCCACGGGGAGCGGCCCTCGATGCGGCGGCGTCCCCCCGGGACCTCCTCCGGCGGCGCCGCGGGCTCGCCGGCGCCCGGGCCGGTCGGGCGGGTGGCGCGGTCGGTGCTCACGGAGTCTCCTCCTCGGGCGTCGCGGCCGCCGCGTTCTCGTCCTGCTCGGCGGTGATCTCGCTGTCCTGCACCTGCGGGGTCGCCGCCCCGAGGTCCTCGCCGCGCTGCAGCGGGTGCAGACAGGCGGCGACGTGGTCCGCGGTGTCGTCGTGGCTCCGGCGCAGCACCGGCACCTCGGCGGCGCAGTCCGCGCGCGCCTTCGGGCAGCGGGTGTGGAACCGGCAGCCGGACGGCGGGTTGGTCGGGGTCGGCAGGTCGCCGGCGAGGACGACGCGCTCGCGGCTGTCCGACACGTCGGGGTCGGCCACGGGCAGCGCCGACAGCAGCGCCCGGGTGTAGGGGTGGCGCGGCCGGTCGAACAGCTCCTCGGTGGGGGCGACCTCGACGACCTGCCCGAGGTACATGACGGCGATCCGGTCGCTCACGTGCCGGACGACCGAGAGGTCGTGGGAGATGAAGACGTAGGTGAGCCCGAGCTCCTCCTGGAGGTCCAGGAGGAGGTTGAGCACCTGGGCCTGGATCGACACGTCCAGGGCCGACACGGGCTCGTCGCAGATGACGAGCCGGGGCCGCAGGGCCAGCGCCCGGGCCACCCCGATCCGCTGGCGCTGCCCGCCGGAGAACTCGGCCGGGAAGCGGTTGTAGTGCTCGGGGTTCAGGCCGACCCGCTCCATGAGCTCCTGGACCGAGCGCCTGCGCTCGCCCTTGGCGCCGATGCCGTGGATGTCGAACGGGTCGCCGATGATCGAGCCGACCCGCCGCCGCGGGTTGAGCGAGCCGTACGGGTCCTGGAAGACCAGCTGCACCTCGCGGCGGACCGCCCGCATCCGCGAGCCGGTGGCGCGGGTGATGTCCTCGCCGTCGAAGGTCACCGTGCCGCCGTCGACGTCGTACAGGCGCGACATGCACCGGGCGAGGGTGGACTTGCCGCAGCCGGTCTCGCCGACGAGGCCGAGGGTCTCGCCGGGGCGGACCTCCAGGCTCACGTCGTCGACGGCGTGCACCCGCTCCGCGGAGCGGCGCAGCAGCGTCGTGCTGCGGACCGGGAAGGACTTCGTCACGTGCTCGGCCACGAGCAGCGGGGTCGCGGTCACGGGGTCTCCTGGAGGGTGCGGTCGGTGGTGGTCCGGCGCGAGCGGTCCTCGGGCAGCCAGCAGGCGGAGTGGTGGGCCGGGTCACCGCCCACGACGTGCAGCGGCGGGTCCTCGTGGCAGGCCGCGAACGCGTGCGGGCAGCGGGCGAGGAACGGGCAGCCGGCCGGCGGGTCGATGAGCGAGGGCGGCGAGCCCGGGATGGGGGTGAGCCGCCGGCCGGGCTCGCCCTGCGAGGGCAGGGAGTGCAGGAGCCCCTCGGCGTAGGGGTGGTGCGCCTCGTAGAACAGCGTGCGCCGGGGTGCGGTCTCCATGGCCCGCCCGCCGTACATGACGAGCACCTCGTCGGCCATCTCGGCGACGACGCCGAGGTCGTGGGTGATGAGGACGATGGCGGTGCCGAACTGCTCCTGCATGCGGCGCATGACGTCGAGCACCTGCGCCTGGACGGTGACGTCGAGGGCCGTCGTCGGCTCGTCGGCGACGAGCAGCGCGGGGTCGAGGGCCATGGCCATGGCGATCATCACCCGCTGGCGCATGCCGCCGGAGAACTGGTGCGGGTAGTCGTCGATGCGCTGGCGGGCCCGGGGGATCCCGACGAGGCCGAGCAGGTCGGCGGCCCGCGCACGGGCCGCCGCCTTGCTGCTCGACCGGTCGTGGGCCCGGATCATCTCGACGATCTGCCAGCCCACCGGGTAGTACGGGTGCAGGCTGGACAACGGGTCCTGGAAGATCATCCCGATCCGGGCGCCCCGCAGCCGGCGCAGCGTCGCCTCGTCGGCGCCGATGAGCTCGGTGCCGTCGAACCGCGCCGACCCGCTGACCCGGGCACCCCGGAGCAGCCCGGTGACGCTCTGCGTCGCCACGCTCTTGCCGGACCCGGACTCGCCGACGACGGCGAGGGTCGAGCCCCGGGCCACGTCGAACGACAGGCCCCGGACGGCGTGGACCACGCCGTCCGGGGTGTCGAACCGGACGTGGAGGTCGCGGACCTGGAGGAGGGTCATCGTGTGCTCTCGCCTCTCACGTCGCTGCCGGCGGTGGCCGGTCAGCCGCCCTGCTTGCCGGACTCGAGCCAGACGTTCGTCGGGTCGAAGTTCTGGATCGCGGGGACGTAGACCGCGCCCCGGACCTGGCTCGCGTGGTAGTTCGGCTGGTTCGGCTGGGTGATGGGGAAGAACGCGGCGTCCTTCATCACCTGCTGGTCGGCCTGCGCCCAGATGGCCCCGGCCTCCTCCGGCGTCTTGGCCTTCGAGGCCTTGGCGATGAGGGCGTCGACCGCGGTGCTCTGGTAGAAGCCGAAGTTGCTGCCCGCCGGCGGGAAGGCGCTCTTGCCGTTGAACAGCGGTCCGAAGAAGGACAGGGCCGCGTTGCCGTACCAGTCCGAGCCCCAGCCGGCGACCGAGAGGTCCCACACCCCGCGCTTGGCGACGGAGGGCACCTGGAGGTACTTCGTGTAAAAGTCGGCGTTCGGCGAGGCGACCCCGACGATCGTGATGCCGGCCTTGGTGAGGTCCTGCTGCACCGTCTGGAAGGTCTTGGTGCTGCCCTCGGAGGCGTTGCGGTAGAGCATCTTCAGGGTCAGCCCGTTCGGGTACCCGGCCTGCGCGAGGAGCTGCTTGGCCTTCGCCGGGTCGTACGGGTAGGGGTCGACGTTCTTCTCGCCGCCGACGACGTTGCTCGGCAGGACGTGGCTGAGCGGGGTGTTCAGCGTCTTGCCGCCGAGGACCTGGATGATGTCGTCGCGGTTGATGGCGTACGAGAGCGCCTGCCGCACCAGCGGCTTGGACATCGCCCCGTTGTTCGAGGGCGACACCGTGTTGTAGACGATGTAGGGGTTGCTCGACGCCGTCGGCCCGATGTTGAGGTTCGGGTCCTTCCTCGCGACGAGCCCGGGGATCTGGGAGGCGGGCGGGTAGTTGTCGAACTCCATGTCCGCGCTCGGGGTCCCGGTCTCCAGCTGCTGCTGGGTCGAGTCCTGGCTGACCGTCTCGTCGACGACGATCTTGTCGACGTAGGCCTTGCGGATCGGGTCGCTCGAGGCCTCCCACGCCGGGTTGCGGCTGAAGCTGATCTGCTTCGTCGGGTTGTAGGAGTCGATCTGGTACGGGCCGTCGGAGATCGTGTGCTGCGCCAGCTGCGAGCTGCCCGGCACGTAGTCCTCCCACTCCACCGGCGCCGGCGAGAACGCCGGCAGGGTGAGCATGTCGACGAAGTAGCTCGCCGGCTGGGTGAGCCGGAAGACGACCGTGTGGTCGTCCTTGGCCGTGACGCCGGGGATCTGGTGGGAGTCCATGTACGCCTTCATCGCGGCGGCGGACTGGCCGACCTTGGCGAAGCCGTCGCAGAACGAGGTCATGCCGGTGATGAGGCTCTCGTAGTCGGGAAGACCGCCGAAGGGCTGCGCCGGGTTGCACGTGCGCTTCACGCCGCGCACGACGTCCTGGGCCGTCACCGCCCGGGCCGGGCTCGTGTTCCACTTCGCGCCCGGCTGGAGGGAGATCGTGTACGTCTTCCCCCCGTTGCTGATGCCGTGGCCCTCGGTGGGGACCGCGGTCGCGAGGTCGGGTACCGCGGTCGTCGTCCTCCCCTGCTCGGCCGGGTAGGTGAACAGCTGGCGGCTCCACATCCGCAGCGCCATGTAGCCGACGGAGTAATAGCTGATGTTGGGGTCCATGTAGTCGACGTCGCCGCTGCCGAGCAGGTTGAGCGTCCCGCCCTTCACCGGCGTCCCGGCCGCGGTCGTCCCGCCGCCTCCGCTGCCACCGGTCGTGCCGCTCGTGCTGCAGCCGGTGACCGCCAGCCCGGCGACGCAGACGGCCGCCACGGCTCCGGCGTGGCGTGTCCCTGGTCTCATGTGTCCTCCTCGGACGACTCGTGGTGACGGTGGGGTCCGTCCGTGCGGGTCCCGCACACGTCGCACCCTCGACCCGTCCGGGACGCTCCGGCGGCGGGCCGCCCGGAACGTCACGGGACCGACACGGCGTCGTCACGAAACCGCCGCCGTCCGTGACGGCCCCGTGTCGTACATGACGGTCACGTGACGTCCAGCCGCTTCCCAGGGAGCGCGGATCGGCCGGTGCTACGGTCCGATCCGTGTCGAGGCGCGTGCTGCTCATCGAGGACGACGCCCGGGTGCGCAGGGTGCTGCGGATGGCCCTCCAGGACGAGGGCTACGAGGTCACCGAGGCCGGTGACGGGGCGCAGGGCCTGGAGTCCCTGACGCTCGTCGAGCCGGACGTCGTCCTCCTCGACGTCATGCTCCCCGACGTCGACGGGTTCGAGGTGTGCCGCCGGCTGCGGCGGGCGAGCCGGGTGCCGGTCATCATGGTCACCGCGCGCACCGACAGCCACGACGTCGTCGCCGGGCTCGAGGCCGGGGCCGACGACTACGTCACCAAGCCGCTCGTCGCCAAGGAGCTCTCGGCCCGGATCCGCGCGCTGCTGCGGCGGGTCGAGCCGGGGGAGGACCGCCGGGCGCGCCGGGTCGAGGTCGGCGACCTGTCCGTCGGCCTCGACGACGGCGTCGTGACCCTCGCCGGCCGGACCGTCACCCTGACCCGCACCGAGTTCCGCCTGCTCGTCGAGCTCGCGCTCGCCGACGGCGGCATCCGCTCCCGCGAGGACCTGCTGGAGAAGGTGTGGGGGTACGACTACTTCGGCGACAGCCGCATCGTCGACGTCCACGTCCGGCGGCTGCGCACCAAGGTCGAGCACGACCCCTCCAGCCCGCGGCACGTCGTCACCGCCCGCGGGCTCGGCTACCGGCTGGCGCCGTAGTGGCGCGCGACCGGGGAGCGCGGTCGGCGCGCTGGCGGCCCACCCGGTGGGGCCTGCGCCGCCGGGTCACCGTGTCCTTCGGGCTCGTCGCGCTGCTGCTGTCGCTCGTCATGTCGGCGGTGACCTGGAGCCTCGTCACGCCGTCGCTGCTGCGCGAGGGCCGGGCGGCCGCGCTGGCCGAGACCGCGGTCGACGCCGGGCACCTCGACACCCGCCTGGCCGGCGGGTCCTCGCTCGGGCAGCGCGTCCTCGCCGACCTGCCGCGCACCGACGCCACGGCGGCGATGGCGCGGGTGGGGGACCGCTGGTACGCCTCGGCGCCGACGCTAGGGCCGGACATCCTGCCGGCGGCCTTCGTCGAGGCGGTGGGGGAGCAGCACGTCGCGACCCAGCGGGTCGAGGTCGACGGCGCGCTGTACCTCGCCGTCGGGATGCCCATCGCGGGGCGCTCGACGTCCTTCGTCGAGCTGTACGACATGACCGGCACGCAGGGCGCCGTGCGGGCGCTCCTCGTCGGGCTCACCGCCGCCACCGCCGTCACCGTCCTCATCGGCGTCGCCGTCGGCCGCTACGCGACCCAGGTGGCGCTGCGCCCGCTCAGCCGGCTCAACACCGCGGCCGCCGACGTCGCCCGCGGCCGGCTCGGGGTGCGGCTGCAGCACGGCGGCGACCCCGACCTCGTCCCGCTCACCGACTCCTTCAACCGGACGGTCACCGCCCTGGACCACCGGGTGGTGGCCGACGCCCGCTTCGCCACCGACGTCAGCCACGAGCTGCGCACCCCGCTGACGACGATGCTCAACTCGATGCAGGTCATCCTCAACCGTGAGGCGAGCCTGCCGGCGTCCCTGCGCGAGCCGGTCGCGCTGCTGGCCGACGAGCTCACCCGCTTCCGGGTCCTCGTCACCGACCTGCTGGAGATCGCGCGCTACGAGGCCGGCGACCAGCTGGTCCGCGAGCGGGTGCTCGTCGGCGACCTCGTCCGGCGCGCCGCCGACGGGACCGCCCGCCGCCCCGTGACGACCGTGGCCCAGGACGCCGCCGACCTCGTGCTGCCGCTCGACAAGCGCCGCCTGGAGCGGGTCGTGGCCAACCTCGTCCGCAACGCCGAGACCCACGGCGGCGGCTGCGCCGGGGTCGAGGTCACGCGGACGGCCACCGGGGCGCGGGTCACCGTCGACGACGACGGCCCGGGGGTGGCCCCCGCCCTGCGCGAGCGGGTGTTCGACCGCTTCGCCCGCGGTCCCGGGGCCGACTCCGGGGGCGTCGGGCTCGGCCTGGCCATCGTCCTGCGGCACGTCGACCTGCACGGCGGCACGGTGCTCGCCCAGGACCGCCCGGAGGGGGGTGCCCGGTTTGTCGTCGACCTCCCCGCCGACCCCACGGACTGACCCCTCGGCGCACCGCGGTCGGCGGGGTGCCACGGTGCTCGCGGCCGTCGTGACCGCCGGCTGCCTCGCCGCCCTCGGCGGGTGCGGGGTCGGGGCCCAGGCGCGGCCGGAGATCCTGGGCTCGCCGACGAGCGGCGCCGACGGCGCGGCGGTGGGCAACCCCGGGGTGCCGCTGACGGTGCAGGTCTACCTCCTCGACGGCGACCACCTCGTCCCCGTGTCGCGCACCGTCCCCGCCGGCACCGGGCTCGCACCCAGCCTCTCGGGGCTCGTCCAGCCGCTGGACCGCGACGACCTGGGCCGGGGGCTGCGCACCGCCCTGCCCGCCGCGTCGACACCGCCGAAGGGCACGATGATCGGCACGGTCGCGCGGGTCACGATGCCCGTCGGGTTCGACCGGCTCTCGGTCCGCGACCAGGTCGCGGCCATGAGCCAGATCGTGTGGACCGTCACCGGCAACACCCTCGCGACGAAGGTGCGCCTCTTCCTCGGGGACCGCGAGATCCCGGTCCCCGGCGGGGACGGCCTGCTCGTCGACCGGCCGGTGGGCCGCGACGACTACGCGTCCTGGCGCCCGCTGGGCGTCCCCACCACGTGAGACCCTGACGCGGTGCGCACCCGGCTCCCGACGCCTCGGCTGGACGCCCTCGTGGCCGACGGTACGCTGCCCGGCTTCTCGGTGTCGGTCCGCGAGGGCGGGACGCTGCTCCACGCCGTCGGCGGGACCACGGAGCCGGACGGGTCCGGGCGCGCGGTCGACGAGGACACGGCGTACCGGCTCGCGTCGCTGTCCAAGCCGGTGGCCGCGCTGCTGGCCGCGGGGCTCGTCGCCGAGGGGCTGCTCTCGCCCGAGGACCCGGTGGCGCGCTGGCTGCCCGAGCTCGACCGGCTCACCGTGCTGCCCGCGCCCGACGCGCCGCTCGAGGCCGCCGGGCCGCTGCGCACCACGATGACCGTGGCGCACCTGCTGACCATGACGAGCGGTCTGGGCATCGGGGCGGAGGCGACGCCCCTCTCGGCGGCGATGGCGGAGGCCGGCGTCCACCCGGGTCCGGTGGGTCCGCGGCTCTCCCGCGAGGAGGTCCTGGCGCGCCTCGCCGCGCTGCCGCTGGCCTTCCCGCCCGGGGCCGGCTGGGCGTACCACACCTCGACGGACGTCCTCGGCCTCGTCCTGGAGCGGGCGGCCGGTGCACGGCTCCCCGAGCTCCTCGCCGCGCGGCTCACCGGACCGCTGGACGCGCCGGCCCTGGGCTTCGACCCGCCCCCGGCCGACCGGCGGGCCGCGCCCTTCTACAGCGAGGACGGCGCCTGGCACGAGATCGAGCCGGAGGGCCCCGCGACCGACGCGCTGCCGACGCTGTCCTGCGGCCTGTGGGGCACCGCCGCCGACACCCGTGCGGTCCTCGACGAGCTCGTGCGGCCGCGCACCCTGGCCCCGGAGGCCGTGGCGGCGGTGCGCCGGCCGGCCCTCACCGACCGGCAGCGCCGCTCCGCCGGGGTCTTCCTGCCGCCCGGCTACTCCTACGGCTGGCAGGTATCGGTGGCCCTGGAGGACGACGCCGAGGGCCCGCGCGCGGGGTCGGTCGGCTGGAGCGGCGGCACCGGCACCCTCGGGATCGCCGACCCCGCCGCCGACCGCACGAGCGTGCTGCTCACCAACCGGGGCCTGGAGGGTCCGCGGGCCGTCGTCGCGTTCACGGCCTTCCTCGCCGACGTCCACGACCGAGGCGACCGGCCGGCGGGAGCACCCGGCCGCTAGGGTCGGCGCCATGCTGCGCGTCGGCCTCAGCGGGGGCATCGGGTCCGGCAAGTCGACCGCCGCCGCCGTGCTGCGGTCCCTGGGCGCGGTCGTCGTCGACGCCGACGTCGTCGCCCGCGAGGTCGTCGCTCCGGGCACCCCCGGGCTCGCGGCGGTGCTCGAGCGGTTCGGCGACGGGGTGCGCGCCCCGGACGGGGGGCTGGACCGGGCCGCGCTCGGCCGGGTCGTGTTCGCCGACGCCGGGGCGCGCCGCGACCTCGAGGACATCACGCACCCGCTCATCGGGCGGCGCACGGAGGAGCTGTTCGAGGCCGCCCCCGACGACGCCGTCGTCGTCCACGACATGCCGCTGCTCGTCGAGAAGGAGATGTCCGCCGAGTACCACCTGGTCCTGCTCGTCGGTGCCTCGGAGCGCACCCGGCTGCGACGGCTCGTCGAGCACCGGGGGATGGGCGAGGACGACGCCCGGGCCCGGATGGTCGCGCAGGCCGACGACGACGCCCGCCGCGCCGCCGCCGACGCCTGGCTGGAGAACGAGGGCACCCCGGCCGCGCTGGAGGACGCCGTCCGGCGGGTCTGGCACGCCCGGGTCGAGCCGTTCGCCGAGAACCTCCGCGCCGGCGCGGCCGGCGGGTCCGGCTCCCCGGTGCTCGGCCCGCCCGACCCCGGGTGGGCGGCGGCGGCCGCGCGGCTCCTGGCCCGGGTCCGGCTCACCGTCGGCGCGGTCGCGGGCAGCCTGGACCACGTCGGCGCCACCGCGGTCCCCGGGCTGCCCGCGCGGGACGTCGTCGACCTCCAGGTGGGGGTGCACCGGCTCGCGGACGCCGACGACCCCGCCGTCGTCACCGCCCTCGCCGCGGCGGGCTTCCCCCGCCTCGAGGGGTCCGGGCCCCCCGGCGGGGCAGAACGGACGCACGGCTCGTGCGACCCCGGCCGGGTCGCGCGGCTGCACGTGCGCGAGGTCGGCTCGCCGGGGTGGAGCGACGCCCTCCTCCTGCGGGACTGGCTGCGGGCCGAGCCGGTCGAGCGCGACGGGTACGCCCGCCTGGAGGCGGGGCTCGCGGCCCGGCGGCCGGGCCCGACGAACGACGCCGCGGACCGGCGGGCGTGGGTCGCGGACGCCCTGCCCCGGGCCCGCGGCTGGGCCGCACGGTCGGGCTGGGCCCCGCCATCCTGAGGCGGTGACGCGGCGGGACAGGGTGTCGGTGCCGCGGCATACCGTAGGAGCATGCGCCCCACCACCGAGCTGCGCCGCAGCGTGGCCCCCATCGAGGTCGTCTCCGAGTTCTCGCCCGCGGGCGACCAGCCGGCGGCCATCGCCGAGCTCGCCCGCCGAGTCAAGGCGGGGGAGCAGGACGTCGTCCTCCTCGGCGCCACGGGCACCGGTAAGTCGGCAACCACCGCCTGGCTCGTCGAGCAGGTGCAGCGGCCGACCCTCGTCATGGCGCCGAACAAGACCCTCGCGGCGCAGCTCGCGAACGAGTTCCGCGAGCTCCTGCCGAACAACGCCGTCGAGTACTTCGTCAGCTACTACGACTACTACCAGCCCGAGGCCTACGTGCCGCAGTCGGACACCTACATCGAGAAGGACTCCTCGATCAACGACGAGGTCGAGCGGCTCCGGCACAGCGCGACCAACAGCCTGCTCACCCGCCGCGACGTCGTCGTCGTGGCCTCGGTGTCGTGCATCTACGGCCTCGGCACGCCGCAGGAGTACGTCGACCGGATGGTCCCGCTGCGGGTCGGCGACGAGGTGAGCCGCGACGACCTCCTGCGCCGGTTCGTCCAGATGCAGTACACCCGCAACGACCTCGCGTTCACCCGCGGCACCTTCCGGGTCCGGGGCGACACCGTCGAGATCATCCCGGTCTACGAGGAGCACGCCGTCCGCATCGAGTTCTTCGGCGACGAGGTCGAGCGCCTCTACACGCTGCACCCGGTCACCGGCGAGGTCGTCCGCGAGGAGCAGGAGATGTACGTCTTCCCGGCCTCGCACTACGTCGCCGGCCCGGACCGCATGGAACGCGCCATCGCCGGCATCGAGCACGAGCTCGAGGAGCAGCTGAAGACGTTCGAGCGGCAGGGCAAGCTCCTGGAGGCCCAGCGCCTGCGCATGCGCACCACCTACGACATCGAGATGATGCGCCAGATCGGGTCGTGCTCGGGGATCGAGAACTACTCGATGCACATCGACGGGCGTTCGCCCGGCTCGGCCCCCAACTGCCTGCTCGACTACTTCCCCGAGGACTTCCTCCTCGTCATCGACGAGTCGCACCAGACCGTCCCGCAGATCGGGGCCATGTACGAGGGCGACATGTCCCGCAAGCGGACCCTCGTCGAGCACGGGTTCCGGCTGCCGTCGGCGATGGACAACCGCCCGCTGAAGTGGGAGGAGTTCCTCGAGCGCATCGGCCAGACCGTCTACCTGTCGGCGACCCCCGGCGACTACGAGGTCGCGAAGGCGGGCGGCGGCGTCGTCGAGCAGGTCATCCGGCCCACCGGGCTCGTGGACCCCCAGGTCGTGCTCAAGCCGACCAAGGGCCAGATCGACGACCTCCTCCACGAGATCCACCGGCGCACCGAGCGCAACGAGCGCGTCCTCGTCACGACGCTGACCAAGAAGATGGCCGAGGACCTCACCGACTACCTCCTCGACAAGGGGGTGCGGGTGCGCTACCTGCACTCCGACATCGACACCCTGCGCCGGGTCGAGCTGCTCCGCGAGCTGCGTCTGGGGGAGTACGACGTCCTCGTCGGCATCAACCTCCTGCGCGAGGGCCTCGACCTGCCCGAGGTGTCGCTCGTCGCGATCCTCGACGCCGACAAGGAGGGGTTCCTCCGCTCCGGCCGCAGCCTCATCCAGACCATCGGCCGTGCCGCGCGCAACGTGTCCGGCCAGGTGCACATGTACGCCGACAAGGTGACCCCGTCGATGGCGGAGGCGATCGACGAGACCCAGCGCCGGCGCGACAAGCAGATCGCGTACAACCGCGAGCACGGCGTCGACCCGCAGCCGCTGCGCAAGCGGATCGCCGACATCACGGACATGCTCCAGCGCGAGGACGCCGACACCGAGGCGCTGCTCGGCTCGGGCCGCGCCCGCTCGCGGGGCAAGGCCGACGGCGGGCGCGGGGGCCGGGGTGCGGCCCTGGCCGACGCCGACGCCGCGATCGGCTCGCGCCGGGGCGAGAACCTCGCCGCCAGCGAGCTCGCCGAGCTCATCCAGGAGCTCACGACGCAGATGCACCAGGCGGCCGGCGACCTCCATTTCGAGCTCGCCGCGCGGCTCCGGGACGAGATCGGCGACCTCAAAAAGGAGCTGCGGCAGATGAGCGCCGCCACCCGCTGACCGCGGTCCCGCGCATTTCCTGATGCGTGGAAGAAATGTGGCTGCTCGGACGCCTGTTCGTCGTTGCAGGAATTCTGGGGCGGCCACGCGGGACCCTGACCTGGGGTGATGGTCCTGTCGTGGTCGGCAATTCTCGTCGAGCGGCGAATGAATCGACTTTTCTCCGACGTGGAAATGGCGCCGTTCCGCCTCGAACGTAAAGTTTTAGTAAACCGTGGCGACGATCATCCTCGAATGCCCCGAAATGTGTGCTTGCAAAAGGTACGGTCCTGACCACCGGTCGACGTTCCCCCTGCAGGGCCGTTCTTCTCGCGACGTCCCCGTCGACCGGACGGGAGGAACCATGACGCCCAGCCCCTCGACGGTCGAGTCCATCGCCGAGGCGATCGGACGGCCGTCCCGCCGCACCGTCGCCCAGGGCGCCGCGTGGAGCGTGCCCGCCATCGCCATCGGCATCGCGGCCCCGGCGAACGCCGCCTCGCCCGGC
>NZ_SAYU02000080.1 GCF_004025965.2 Phycicoccus flavus
CCAAGATGAAGAGCGTCTCCCAGGCCTGACCGCCACCGGCGGTCCCCCGCGTCGGGCGACCACGGGGCCTGCTCCGAGAATGCCCACCTCAAGGGCCCGAGAGCTGGTCGACCGGGTTCGCGATCATCGTTCTCTTCGTGCTCGTACTCGTTCCGAAGCGAACGAGCTCCGGCCCGTCATGAACGGGCGACCCACTTGGCGTCGAGGCGGGCACGCACATCGTCAACAGTTAAGGCCCTCGAGGGATCCGCCGTGAGTGCGTCGTGCGCCGAAGCCACGACGGTGCGCAGCCACGAATCCGCTGCCGCACCGAACCACTCGTCCGGGTCGACCGACTCCAGGAGTCGAAGTGCCAGAGGCCGACGCGCCTCACTCGGCAGGGACATCCCCACCCCGTAGGCCTCCGACTCGCTCACGGACACATTCACACCGTCCGCGCGACGCTCACATCCGTCAGGCCTCGAAGACGGGCTGCGAGACCACCGCTGCATCGACACCTCCAGCGAGGACCCATCTGCGCCTGGCCCCTCGCGGTCAGCCCGAGCGTCGGGCCGACGTCGAGTGGCCTCATGGCCTCCGTAGGGCGCAGGCTCTCGCCGGTCAAGGAGAGAGGCCTCTGGTCAGGGCGGCGTCGAACAGGGTCCGCGCGACCTGTTCGGCCTTCCCGGTCACCGCTGCCCCCACCGGCTTCGCCTCCTAGCGGTCCTGGTTGCGAGCGCGTCGCAGGCGGGACCGCCAGGCGCACTGACGCCCCTGAATGAGGGGCGACGAAGCCGCGTCGGGCACGGCTAATCTCCGAGAAGTACCCACTCCTCGACGCTCCCGAGGCGTTCACGGCAGACGGTGAGGACCTCGGCGCGCTGAAGTCGGCCGCGAGCACGTCAGAGTGAGCTCCATGTTCGGGCCCCACTCGCTGCCCCCGAGCACTGGCTACTTCATGCGGTAGCCCCCATCGCCGCGTAGCGGTCGCGCGACAGCGCCAGCATCCGACGTGCTCGACCCGCTGTCAGGCGCAGCCGGCCTGGGCTCCACGACGATCAGACTCGGCACGTCACACGGAACTTTTTGCGGACTGTGCGCGGACTGACGGGCATTGCAACCGGTCTGACCTGCGGAAACGCGACCATTCAGACGTTGAAGCGGAACTCCACGACGTCGCCGTCCTGCATGACGTAGTCCTTGCCCTCCATGCGGACCTTGCCGGCGGCCTTGGCGGCGGCCATGGAGCCGAGCTCGTCGAGGTCGGAGTAGGACACGATCTCCGCCTTGATGAAGCCGCGCTGGAAGTCGGTGTGGATGACGCCGGCCGCCTGGGGTGCGGTCCAGCCGCGACGGATGGTCCAAGCGCGGGACTCCTTGGGGCCGGCGGTGAGGTAGGTCTGCAGGCCGAGGGTGTGGAAGCCGGTGCGCGCCAGCTGGGTGAGGCCGGACTCCTCGGCGCCGAAGCCCTGGAGCATCTCCAGCGCCTCCTCCTCGCTCATGTCGATGAGGTCCATCTCGAGCTTGGCGTCGAGGAAGACCGCGTCGGCCGGCGCGACGAGGGCCCGCAGACGCTCGTGCAGGTCGGGGTCGGCCAGCTGGTCCTCGTCGAGGTTGAAGACGTAGATGAACGGCTTGGTCGTCAGCAGCCCCAGCTGGTCGGCGAGCTCCCTGTCGACCCCGGCCTGGGCGCCGGCGGCGTAGAGGGTGTGCCCCTCCTCGAGGACCCGCTGCGCCGCGAGCGCGGTGTCGAGCACGGCCTTGTCGGTCTTCTTGCCCTTGACCTCCTTGTCGAGGCGGGGAACGGCCCTCTCGAGCGTCTGCAGGTCGGCGAGGATCAGCTCGGTGTGGATCGTCTCCATGTCCGACTCCGGGGACACGGCCCCGTCGACGTGCACGACGTCGCCGTCCTCGAAGGCCCGCACGACCTGGCAGATCGCGTCGGCCTCACGGATGTTCGCGAGGAACTTGTTGCCCAGGCCCTCCCCCTCGGACGCGCCACGGACGATGCCGGCGATGTCGACGAACGACACCGTGGCCGGGATGACTTTTTCCGAGGAGTGGATCTCGGCCAGGCGGTCGAGCCGCGAGTCCGGCAGCGGGACGACGCCGACGTTGGGGTCGATCGTCGCGAACGGGTAGTTCGCCGCGAGCACGGAGTTCTTCGTCAGCGCGTTGAACATCGTGGACTTGCCGACGTTCGGCAGCCCGACGATCCCGATGGTGAGCGCCACGGCGCGTCCTCTCGTGTGGGGTGGAGCAGGTCCGTCGCGGGGACGGCACAGCGTCCCATCGTGCCGCAGGGGTGGCGGCACGCGGAAATCGGTCGGGCGCGGGTGTCGGGGCGGCGCGCAGGGAACGGGCGGACGACACGGACGGGCGGCGGCGCGGGCGACACGCCCGCCAGGGAGACAACGGCGCTGAAGGTGTCGTCGGCTCGTCGGTGGGCGGGCGCTGCGGGAACGGGCGGACGACACGCACCCGCGACGGCGCGGGCGACACGCCCGCCAGGGAGATATCGGCGCCAGCAGTGTCGTCGGCTCGTCGGTGGGCAGGCCCTGGGCGGAACGGCCGGGCGCTGGAAGAACGGGCGGACGACACGGACGGGCGCAGGCGCGGGCGACACGCCCGCCAGGGAGGCAACGGCGCTGAAGGTGTCGTCGGCTCGTCGGTGGGCAGGCCCTGGGCGGAACGGCCGGGCGCTGGAAGAACGGGCGGACGACACGGACGGGCGGCGGCGCGGGTGACACGCCCGCCAGGGAGACAACGGCGCCGAAGGTGTCGTCGGCTCGTCGGTGGGCGCAGCCACGAGAGCGGCGCCGGCTCGTCGGTGGGCCCATCAAAGACAGCGGCGCCGGACGCCATGCGCTGGGAGGCAGCCGTCAGCCGGTGAGGGCGGAGACGACGATGAAGCCGAGGATGCCGACGCTGGTCAGGACCAGCGCCCCGAGCAGCACGAGCGCCAGTCGCTGCTGGTCGTTCACGCCGCCACGGTCAGGCCACCGTGCCCGACCGCTCGCTGTTCTCGAGGTACAGCGTCTCCCCCGGCGTCCACGACGCGACGACCTCGAGCATCCGCGCGGTGTACGGCGCGACGTGCTCGGCGGCGTCGGCGGGCCAGACCCAGTGCGCGTCGGCGATCTCGCGCGGGAGGAAGCGCCCGGGGTCGAGGGTGCCCTCGAAGACGCCGAGGTCGAAGAGGAACAGGTGCGCGTCGTCCCAGCCGCGCCATGGCGGCAGCCAGTTGACGGCGACGAGCCCGGCGGCGGCAACCTCGATGCCGAGCTCCTCGGCGATCTCCCGGACGACGGTGCCGGCCGGAGGCTCCCCGGGGTCGACCACACCCCCGGGCAGGTCCCACTCCTGCTTGTACGTCAGTTCGCAGAGCAGCACCTCGCCGGCGGGGTTGCGCAGCAGTCCCTGGGCGATGTTGCGCTTCTTCGGCAACCGGTTGTTGAGGATCGCGATCCGCGTGAGGCGCTCCTGCTCGGTCTCCTCGCGTCGCGCCATGCCGCCACGCTACCCGGCGGCGGGGACGGCCCGGCCGCCGAAGCGCTGGACGAGCGCGGTGGCGACGAAGTCCGCGTTCTCGTCCCGGACGTGCACGGGGACGGGGGGCAGGACGTCGTCCCGGTCGGCCATGAACGACCCGCGCAGCTGCGGCATGCGCGCCGGCCGGACGAGGAACCACCAGTGGGCGTGCGCGCCACCGTCGCCGATGCGCATGGCGTGGCAGCGACCCGCGCTCGGCAGCGCCTCGACCGCGGCCACGAGGGCCACGTGCAGCCGGCCGAGGTCGGCGGCCAGGGCGTCGTCGAGGTCGGGGACGTCGACGTGGCGGCGCGGCTCGAGGAGCAGCACGGCGGGCGCGCCCGACGGCGGGGCGGCGGCGATGCGGGCGGCGTAATCCTCGATGCTCTCGGGCATGGCCGCGAGCGTCGGGGTCAGCCCTGACGCAGGGCCTTCTCGATCGGGCCGCGCAGCTTCTCGGGCGCGGTGTTGGAGCCGAAGCGGTCGATGACGGCGCCGTCGCGGCCGACGAGGAACTTCGTGAAGTTCCACTTGATCTTCTTCGTGCCGAGCGCGCCGCGGGCCTCGCTGGTCAGCCACTGGAAGAGCGGGTGCGCGTCGTCGCCGTTGACGTCGACCTTGTCGAACAGCGGGAAGGTCACGCCGTGGTTGACCCGGCAGAACTCGCCGATCTCGTCCGCGCTGCCGGGCTCCTGGCCGCCGAACTGGTTGCACGGGAAGCCCAGGACGACGAGGCCGTCGTCGCGGTAGTCCTGCCACAGCCGCTCGAGACCGTCGTACTGCGGGGTGAAGCCGCACTGCGAGGCGGTGTTGACGACGAGGACGACCTTGCCGGCGTACTCGTCGAGCGTCGCGGGCGCGCCGGAGAGGGTCGTCGCGGAGAAGTCCTGGAGCGTGGGCACGAGAGGTCCTTTCGGCTGTCGGTGGGGCCGGCCGGTGACCGTCCGGCGGGTGTTCGGTCCGGGGCCGCCGCGTGGATTGCCGGGCGTTGTCGGTGGCCCCTGACACCATCCTCACCCATGGACGGATGGATGCTGGCGGTGGCCGGGCTGGTCGTGGGCGCGGCGGTGGGCGCGCTGCTCGCGCGGCTCGTCGTCGGCGCCCGCGTCGTGGCTGCCGAGACCGAGCGCGACCTGCTGCGCGAGCGGGTCGTCGACCTCGAGACCTCGCTCGCCGAGGACATGGAGACCGCGGCCCTGCTCGCGCCGCTCAAGGACGCGCTCGTGCGGGTCGAGCAGCACGTCGGCGTGCTCGAGCGGGACCGGGTGCAGCAGTTCGGCTCCCTGCGCGCGCTTCTGGGCCGGGTCGAGTCCGAGACCCAGGGCCTCGGCCGGGCGACGGCGTCGCTGGCCGGGTCCTTGCGCTCGTCCTCGGTCCGCGGGGCCTGGGGCGAGGTCCAGCTGCGCCGGGTCCTCGAGGCGTCCGGCATGCTCGCCCGCTGCGACCTCGACGAGCAGGTCGCCGCGGTCGGCACGCACGACCGGCAGGTCCGGCCCGACGTCGTCGTCCGGCTGCCCGGCGGCCGCTGCCTCGTCATCGACGCCAAGACGCCGATGACCCACTTCCTCGACGCCCAGGCCGAGGACCTTCCCGACGACGAGCGCGCCGCCCTCCTGGCCCGGCACGCGGCCTCGCTGGCGTCGCACGTGGCGTCGCTGTCGGGGAAGGAGTACTGGTCGGCGTTCCGCGAGGGGCCCGAGATGGTCGTCTGCTTCGTCCCCAGCGACGCCATGCTCGCCGCGGCCCTGGCCGCCCGGCCCTCGCTGCACGAGTCCGCGCTGCGCGACCGGGTCGTGCTCGTCGGTCCCGCCGCGCTCTTCGCGCTGCTGCGCACGGTCGCCTTCGGGTGGCAGCAGGACGCCCTCACCCACAGCGCCCGCGAGCTGCTCGACCTCGGTCGCGAGCTGCACGCCCGGCTCGGCACGCTCGGCGCGCACACGGCCAAGGTCGGCCGCAGCCTCCAGAGCAGCGTCGAGGCCTACAACGCGATGGTCGGCGCCCTGGAGTCCCGGGTGCTCGTCACCGCGCGCCGGATGCGCGACCTCGAGGTCGTCGGCGACGAGCTGCCGGAGGTGCCGCCGGTCCGGGTCGGGCCCCGGCCGCTCACCGCCCAGGAGCTCATCGACGCCGTCACCGCCGACGAGCGCCGGCCCGAGCTGCTCCTCGACGTCGACGAGACCGGCCCCGCAGGGCCCCGGCGCGCGTCGGGCTGAGCCCGGCGACGCGTCCGCCGCCCTGCGATCGGGGGTGCCGGGACGTCAGGACGGCAGGACGACCGAGGCCGCCGGCTCAGCGCGTCCCGCGGACGACGCTGTGCGCGGGACGCGGTGAGCCGGTCCTCCGTCCCCGGTCACCGTCCACCGGGCGGTCGACGGGACGTCGGCGGGCGTCGCCGTCAGGTCGTGCCGCCGCTCCTCTTGCGGGGGGCACGACGGGTCGTCGACTTCTTCGCCGCGGCCTTCTTCGCCGCGGGGAGCTCCTTGGTCGGCGGGGCCTGCGTCGACGAGGTCTCGGGGGTCGTGGAGCCCGCCGTCGCGGTGTCGCTCCCGGCGCCGTCCGACCCCTCCGGGTCGGCGGGCGGGGTCTCCGTCGGCGGCAGGTCGGGCGGCGTCGGGTCGCCCGGAGCGTCGTCGCCGCCGGCCGCCGGCGTCCCCGCCGGGTCGATGGCGGCCTCGACCGACGACGAGCCGCCGGTCGCGGGGGTCCCAGTCGCGCCGGCGCTCGACGACGGGCCCGAGTCGGACGCCGTGGTGCTCGGACCGCCGGCCGGGGCGGGCCCGGCGGAGAAAGTCGCACCGCTCGACGACACGGCGGAGGCGGCCGAGGGCGACGACGGGGCAGCGGCGTCCGACGGGGTCGCCCCGGCCCCGGACCCGGCCGCCGCCGGAGCCGGTGCGTCCAGCCGCTGCTGCGCGCGCTCGAGGACCCGGCCCGCGGCGTCGCGGCCGCCGAGGCCGAAGGCCAGGGCCGCCGCCAGCGCCGCGCCGACGACGAGCGAGCCGAAGGCCAGGACGATGATCTCGGTGGCGATCCCCATGAAGGTCAGGCCCATCGCGACGAAGAGCACGATGGTCGCCCAGCGGACGATGACCGCGGTCGTCCCGGAGAGCACCCGCCCGAGCAGCCGGGCGACGAAGAACCCGGCCGCGATGACGGCCGCGCCGAAGACGACCTTGCCGCCGAGCTCGAGGACCCGGGCCAGGACGTCGGTGATGACCGGGAAGTTCAGCAGCTGCGCGGCCATGACGGCGAAGAACAGGACGATCGCGACCTGGACGACGCGGGTGATCCACGGCACCGCGCTGCCGCCCTCGGGGACGGCGTCGATCTCGCGCAGGGCGCGGTCGGTGCCGAGCCCCTCGAGGATGTCGCCGAGGAGGCCGGCGGCGAACCGGGCGATGACGACGCCGAGGCCGAGCATGAGCGCCGCCGCGACGATGTTCGGGACGGCGTCGAAGATCGTCTGGAGCATCCGCTGCGCCGGGTCCGAGATCGAGGAGATGCCGAGGATCTGCAGGGCGGCGATCGAGATGACGATCATGATGAGCGCGTAGAGCACCAGCGCGAGCGTCCGCGCGATGTTCGGGACGCCGGCGGAGCCTTCCTCCCCGTCGCGGCTGCTCCCGAGCCACCGGTGGAAGGGCACCGCCCCGAGCGCGGTCTCGACCAGCTGGCGGGCGACCTTGGCCAGGAGGGCGCCGATGACGAAGACGAAGATCGCGCCGATGAGGTTCGGCAGGAAGTTCATGACCCCGGTGAGCAGGGCCTGGATGGGGGTGAGGACCTCGCCGAGGTCGAAGACCTGCAGCACGGCGATGAGCCCGAACAGCCAGACGAGCAGCGAGGCGATCTGACCGAGCGTGGCGCCCAGGCTGTGCCCGTCGTCGTTCGTGTCGCCGAGCGCCGGGACGCGGGCGGCGAGCTTGCCGAACGCCCAGATCACGGTGCGGGCGAGCACCCACGTGATGAGGAGGATGACGATCGCGATGAGGATCTTCGCGATGATCGACCCCCAGTCGACGCCGGCGAAGACGGTGGCTGTGTGCATCGGGTGTCCTTCGTTACGGAACGGGGACACCGACCGTACCGAGACGCGTGGCACACGTCACCCCCTCGCGGGAACCCGTCTGCGCAGGTCAGGGCCGCACGGGGCGAGCGGCCCCCACCCCGAGGCCGCCGCTCAGTGCAGCGAGCCGGCGTCGGCGGCCGCGGCGTCGTGCCGCATCTTGTCCGACAGCCCGGCGGCCTTGAGGTCGCGCCGGATCTCGTTCGGCAGCGCGAACATCAGCGACTCCTCGGCCGCGGTCACCGCACTGACGTCCGCGTAGCCGCGCTCGGCGAGGAAGTCGAGCACGCCGCGGACGAGGATCTCCGGCACCGAGGCCCCGGAGGTGACGCCAACGGTGTCGACGCCGTCCAGCCAGCGCTCGTCGATCTCGTCGGCGTAGTCGACGAGGTGCCCGTCGCGGGTGCCGTGCTCGAGCGCGACCTCGACGAGGCGCACCGAGTTCGAGGAGTTGCGCGAGCCGACGACGATCATGAGGTCGCAGTCGGCGGCCATCTGCTTGACGGCCAGCTGGCGGTTCTGCGTCGCGTAGCAGATGTCGTCGCTCGGCGGGTCCTGCAGGCTGGGGAACCGCTCGCGCAGCCGGCGGACGGTCTCCATCGTCTCGTCCACCGACAGCGTCGTCTGCGAGAGCCACACGACCTTGTCCGGGTCGCGGACGGTGACGTTCCCGACGTCGTCGGGCCCGTCGACGAGCTGGATGTGCTCGGGGGCCTCGCCGGCGGTGCCGACGACCTCCTCGTGCCCGTCGTGCCCGATGAGGAGGATGTCGTAGTCGCCGTCGGCGAAGCGGACGGCCTCGCGGTGCACCTTGGTCACGAGCGGACAGGTGGCGTCGATCGTCCGCAGCCCGAGCGCCTTGGCCTCGTCGTGGACGACGGGGGCGACGCCGTGTGCGGAGAAGACGACGGTGGCGCCCTCGGGCACCTCGTCGGTCTCCTCGACGAAGACGGCGCCGCGCTTCTCCAGCGTGGTGACGACGTGCTTGTTGTGAACGATCTGCTTGCGGACGTAGACCGGCGGACCGTAGAGGTCGAGGGCCTTCTCGACGGTGACGACGGCCCGGTCGACGCCGGCGCAGTAGCCGCGCGGGGCGGCGAGGATGACGCGCTTGGTCGGCTCGGACATACGTCCATCGTAGGTCGGCGCGGCCCACGACCCGAATCCGCGCCGGCCCGACGACGCCTGTCGGCGGCCGCCCCTACGCTGGCGCCATGCGGACGGGGACGGGCCGGCGGGCCGACGGCGGGAGGCGCTGACCGATGGCCGGGAGCCTGCCCGAGAGGGCCGCCGACACCAGCGCCGAGCACCCCTGGCCGCTGCGGCTGCTGTCGATGAAGATCGGCGACTACGTCGAGAAGATGTCGGTGGTGTGGATCGAGGGGCAGGTCGTCCAGCTGACCCGGCGGCCCGGGGCGCGCAAGGCCTACCTCACCCTCCGCGACGCCGACGTCGACATGAGCCTGTCCTGCGCGGTCGACACCACCGCCCTGGACGCCATGCCCGGCCCGCTCGCCGAGGGGGCGCGGGTCGTCGTGCAGGCCAAGCCGTCGTTCTGGACCGCCCGCGGCACGCTGACGATGGACACCCGCCAGATCCGGCCGGTCGGCGTCGGTGAGCTGCTGGCCCGGCTCGAGTACCTCAAGCGGTACCTGGGCCAGGAGGGCCTCTTCGACGCCGACCGCAAGCGGCCGCTGCCCTTCCTGCCGCGGCGGATCGGGCTCGTCTGCGGGCGCGCCAGCGCCGCCGAGAAGGACGTCGTCGAGAACACCCTGCGCCGGTGGCCGGCCGCGCGCTTCGAGATCCGTCAGGTCGCCGTGCAGGGGAGCGACGCCGTCACCGAGGTCACGGCCGCCCTCGCCGAGCTCGACGCCCTGCCCGAGGTCGACGTCGTCGTCGTCGCGCGCGGCGGCGGCGGGGTCGAGGACCTCCTGCCCTTCTCGAACGAGACCCTGCTGCGGGCCGTCGCCGCCGCCCGCACCCCGGTGGTCAGCGCCATCGGCCACGACGTCGACACCCCGCTGCTCGACCTCGTCGCCGACCACCGCGCCTCCACCCCCACGGACGCCGCGACGGCGATCGTCCCCGACGCGGAGGCCGAGCGGCGCGGTGTCACCGGGTCCCGCGACCGGGCCCGGCGGGCGGTCGGCGGACGCCTGCACCAGGAGCGACGCCGCCTCACCGAGCTCACCAGCCGTCCCGTCCTCGCCGACAAGGGCGTTTTCGTGCGGGTGCAGCGCGACGTCGTCGGCGCGCTCCGTGACCGCGGACGGCACCGGGTGCGGGCCCAGCTGCACCGCGACCGGGACCGGGTCGGGCACCTGCGGGCGCAGGCGCGGGCGCTCTCCCCGCAGTCGACCCTGGACCGCGGGTACGCCGTCGTCACGACCGCCGACGACACCGTCGTCACCGACCCCGGGACGCTGGCCCTCGACCAGCTGCTCCACGTCCGGGTCGCGCGCGGGGACTTCGGCGCCCGCGTGGCGGGACGGTCACCCGACCCGGCCCCGGCACCCCGTCGGTAGTCTCGGCCCCATGCCGAAGGATCCCGCCGGCCCGGTCGAGGGCGCCCCCGACGGCCCGGCCGACGACGTCGCCGACCTCGGGTACGAGGAGGCGCGCGACCAGCTCGTCGACATCGTGGCCCGGCTGGAGAGCGGCCAGGTCGGGCTGGAGGACAGCATGCGGCTCTGGCAGCGTGGCGAGGCCCTGGCGGCCCACTGCTCGACCTGGCTCGACGCCGCCGAGGCGCGGATCACCGCCGACGACGCGTAGTCGCCTCCCGCTCGGGTCAGCCCCCGGCGGCCGACCGGCGGGCCGCGTCGAGGTCGATCACGGACCACACGGCCTCGATCCGCCCCTCGCGGAAGCGGTAGAACACGTGCTCGGCGAACTGCACCGCCCGGCCGGTGACCGGCACCCCGGCGAACTCCCGGGCCGGGGTGCAGTCGAACCACAGCCGCGCGGCGAGGACGTCGCCGTCGACGACGACGAGCCGGGCGTCGAAGACCAGGTCCGGGATGCGCTCCACGTCGTCGGCGATCATCGCGGCGTACTCGCCCCGGGTCATCCGCCGGTCCCCGTAGGTCAGCGCGTCGTGGACGAACTCGTCCAGGTCGCCGAAGCGGCGCTCGTCGAGCGCGGCCAGGTAGCGCCCGTAGCGCTCTCGCAGGTCCTCCCCCGGAGCCACCCCGCCGCTCCCTACTGCACCGGGCGCAGCGACTCGACGTAGGTCGCCATGTCCTCGAACGACGCCGTCCCGGTGACGAGCGTCGCGAGCCGCCCGGACCCCGCCTCGGGCACCGAGAGCAGGCTGTTCTGCACCTTGGAGTCGCGCACGAACTTGTCCCACGTCGTGCCGGCGATGTCGACGGTGCCCTCGCGCGGGGCCCGGTTGGTCTGCGCCGCGATCCACGCCTGGCTCGGGTCCTCGGTCTGCTCGACGGCCACGAAGGTGCCGGACGGCGTCTCGTAGCCGACGTGCCACGTCATGAAGCCGTCGGTGACCCGGACGTACCGGACGGACGTCGCCTGCCAGGTGTCCGGGAGACCGACCGGCTCGACGATGGGCCAGCCGGTCTGCTGCTTGACCTCGGCCGCCTTCTGGGAGATGTCGACCGGCGGCCCGCCGACCGAGCTGACCCGCGGGACCATGAGGACGAGGACCGCGACCATCCCGAGCACGGCGATGAGCGAGTACACGAGGTTCTTCGTCGACCCCATCGAGTACCGGCTCTTCGGCGGCGCGGGCGTGCTCACCCCTCCATCGTCGCCGACGGGACCCGCCCACGCCGAATCCGGCCCGGCGCTAGGCTCGATCCGTCCAGCGTGCAACCGAAAGGGCCGTCCCCGTGAGCGCCACCGAGCCGTCCGTCGTCGTCGTCGGAGAGCTGCTCGTCGACATCGTCGACCGGGCCGACGGGACGTCCGCCGAGTTCGTCGGCGGGTCGCCGGCCAACGTCGCCGCGGGCCTGGCCCGGCTCGGTCACGACACCGGGCTCGCGTGCCTCGTCGGCACCGACGAGCGCGGTCGGCTCTGCGCCGAGCACGTCGAGGCGCGGGGGGTGCACCTGCTGACGGGCAGCGTCTCCCCCGAGCACCCCACCTCGACCGCCCACGCGACGATCGACGCCCACGGCGCCGCCAGCTACGTCTTCGACCTGCACTGGGACCTGCCCCCCGTGCAGCTGCCCGAGGGCCTCGCGCACCTGCACACCGGGTCGATCGCGACGACGCTCGAGCCCGGCGAGGCCGAGGTCACCGTCGCCGTCCGCCGGGCCCGCGAGACCGGCACCGTGTCCTACGACCCCAACGTGCGCCCGACGATCATGGGCGATGTCGCGCAGGTCCGCCCTCGCGTCGAGGAGCTCGTCGGGCTCGCCGACCTCGTCAAGTGCTCCGAGGACGACGTCGCGTGGCTCTACCCCGGCGAGACGCCCACGCAGGTCATGGACCGCTGGGCCGGCCTCGGCGCCTCGCTCGTCGTCGTCACCCTCGGCGGCGACGGCGTCACCTGGCGCACCGCCGACGGCGGCGAGGAGACCGAGGCCGCGCGGGTCAAGGACGTCGCGGACACCGTCGGCGCCGGCGACTCGTTCATGGCCGGCCTGGTCAGCGGGCTGCTCGACGCCGGGCTGCTCGGCGGCCCCGACGCCCGGGAGCGGCTGCGCGCCGCGACCCTGGCCGACGTCGCCCCGGCGGTGGACCGGGCCCTGGCGACGAGCGGCCTCACCGTGCGCCACCACGGCGCCTACTCCCCCACCCGCGAGGAGATCGCGTGACCGAGTTCGCCTACGAGGACCTGCTGCCCGTCGGCGCCGACGACACCCCCTACCGGCTGCTCACCACCGAGGGCGTCGGGACCGTCGAGGGCCCGGGCGGGCGCACCTTCCTCGAGGTCGCGTCCGAGGCGCTGCGCCTGCTCACCGAGACGGCGATGCACGACATCGCCCACTACCTGCGCCCGGCGCACCTGCAGCAGCTCGCGGACATCCTCGAGGACCCCGAGGCGAGCAACAACGACAAGTTCGTCGCCCTGGACCTGCTGAAGAACGCGAACATCGCCGCCGGCGGCGTCCTGCCCATGTGCCAGGACACCGGCACCGCCATCGTCATGGGCAAGCGCGGGCAGCACGTCCTCACCCAGGGCACCGACGAGGCCGCCCTGAGCCGCGGGGTCTACGACGCCTACACCCGGCTCAACCTGCGCTACAGCCAGATGGCACCGGTGACGATGTGGGAGGAGCGCAACACCGGCTCCAACCTGCCGGCCCAGGTCGAGCTCTACGCGGACACCGCGCCCGGCCACGAGACGACCTACAAGTTCCTCTTCATGGCCAAGGGCGGCGGCAGCGCGAACAAGTCCTTCCTCTTCCAGGAGACCAAGGCGATCCTCAACCCCGAGGGGATGACCCGCTTCCTGGACCGGACGCTGCGCAGCCTCGGCACGGCCGCCTGCCCGCCGTACCACCTCGCGGTCGTCGTCGGCGGCACGAGCGCCGAGTTCGCCCTCAAGACGGCCAAGTACGCCAGCGCCAAGTACCTCGACGCCCTGCCCACCAGCGGGGACGCCGCGACCGGCCGCGGCTTCCGGGACACCGAGCTCGAGCAGCAGGTCCTCGAGCTCACCCGGCAGTTCGGCATCGGCGCCCAGTTCGGCGGCAAGTACTTCTGCCACGACGTGCGCGTCGTCCGGCTGCCCCGGCACGGGGCGAGCCTGCCCGTCGCCGTCGCGGTGTCCTGCTCGGCCGACCGGCAGGTCCTCGGGAAGATCACCCCCGAGGGGGTCTTCCTCGAGCAGCTCGAGACCGACCCCGCGCGCTTCCTCCCCGAGCAGACCCCGGCGGAGCTGGACGACGACGCGCACGGCGTCACCGGCACCGGGGCGGGCGCGGTCGTCCCGATCGACCTCACCCGACCGATGGACGAGATCCTCGCCGAGCTGACCAAGCACCCCGTGAAGACCCGGCTGTCGTTGACCGGGCCGCTCGTCGTCGCCCGCGACATCGCCCACGCGAGGATCAAGGAGCGGCTCGACGCCGGCGAGGAGATGCCGCAGTACCTCAAGGACCACCCCGTCTACTACGCCGGTCCGGCCAAGACGCCCGAGGGCATGCCGAGCGGCTCGTTCGGCCCGACGACCGCCGGCCGGATGGACTCCTACGTCGAGCAGTTCCAGGCCGCCGGCGGCTCGATGGTCATGCTCGCCAAGGGCAACCGGAGCCAGCAGGTGACCGACGCCTGCCGGGAGCACGGCGGCTTCTACCTCGGCTCGATCGGCGGCCCCGCGGCCCGGCTGGCCCAGGACTGCATCAAGAGCGTCGAGGTGCTGGAGTACCCCGAGCTCGGCATGGAGGCGGTCTGGAAGATCGAGGTCGAGGACTTCCCGGCCTTCGTCGTCGTCGACGACAAGGGCGGCGACTTCTTCGCCGCCGTCACCAAGCCCGTGGCGTTCACCATCGAGAAGAGAGCAGGCCTGACGTGACCGAGACGCCCCCGGCGGACTTCGCCGACCTCCTCGCCGCGAACGAGCAGTTCGCGATGAGCTTCGACCTCGCCGGGTTCGACGGCGTCGCCCAGGCCGGGGTCGCCATCGTCACGTGCATGGACAGCCGCATCGACCCGCTGCGGATGGTGGGCCTGCGCCCCGGCGACGCGAAGATCTTCCGCAACCCCGGCGGGCGGGTGACCCCGCAGGCGCTCGAGGCGCTCGTGCTCGGGGTGCACCTGCTCAACGTCCGCCGCATCCTCGTCATCCCGCACACCCGCTGCGCCATGGCCGCGAACAGCGAGCAGGAGGTGCGCCGGCGGGTCGGTGAGTCCGCCGGCGTCGACGCGTCGTGGCAGCGCTTCGGCGTCGTCCCGGACCAGGAGGACGCGCTGCGCCAGGACGTCGCCGCCGTGCGCACCCACCCGCTCATCGGCGAGCGGGCCGAGGTCGGCGGGTTCGTCTACGACGTCGACACGGGGCTCATCGCCCGCCGCGTATGACCGTCCGGCTGGACGGCGTGCTCGTCCACCCGGTGAAGAGCATGCGCGGCCGGCGGGTGCACGCCGCGACGGTCGAGCCCTGGGGCCTGCGCGGCGACCGGCGCTGGATGGTCGTCCGGCCGGACGGCGAGTGCCTCACCGCCCGTGAGGACGCCGGCCTGCTGGCCCTCACCGCCGACACCCCGGACACCGACGCCGGGCTGGACGCGGCCCTGCGGCTGCGCGCCGACGGCCATGACGACCTGCACGTGGAGGTCCCGGCGACCGCCCCCGAGCCCGTCACCGTCCACGGACGCCCGCTCACGGCGTCCGCCGCGGGCGAGGAGGCGCACCGGTGGCTGCGGGCGGCCCTCGGCCGCGACGACGTCCGGCTGGTGCACGTCGACGAGCCCCGGCCGCTGAGCCCCCGGCACGGCCGGCCCGGCGAGGCCACCGCCTTCGCCGACGGCTACCCGCTGACCCTCGCCACCCGGGCCTCGCTGCGCCGCCTGCAGGACTGGGTGACCGCGACGGCGCTGGAGTCCGGCGCCGAGCCCACCGCGCTGCAGATGGAGCGCTTCCGCCCCAACCTCGTCCTCGACGGCGACCTCGAGCCGTTCGAGGAGGACGACTGGGGCCACGTCACCGTCGGCGCCGTGACCTTGCGGGTGCCCAAGCCCGTGGACCGCTGCGTCATGACGACCATCGACCCCGAGAGCCGCGAGCGCGGACCCGAGCCCATCCGCACCCTCGCCCGCCACCGGAAGTGGGACGGCGCGACGTGGTTCGCCGTCCAGCTGGTCCCGGAGTCCGTCGGCGAGGTCCGGGTCGGCGACGAGGTCCTGCCGGCCCCTCGCGCGGCCGGGGGCGGGCCCGCCGGCGACGGCGCCTGAGGGACGGGCCGCGCCACCCCTGCCGGTCACGTCCGTCCCCGGCTAGGTTTGGGTGCATGGACGAACGAATCCCCACCTTCCCCGACGGCTTCCTCTTCGGAGCCGCCACCGCGAGCTACCAGATCGAGGGTGCGGTGAAGGAGGACGGGCGCGGGCAGTCCATCTGGGACACCTTCTCGGCCACCCCCGGCAAGACCGAGAACGGCGACACCGGCGAGGTCGCCTGCGACCACTACCACCGCGTCCCCGAGGACGTCGCCATCATGCGCGAGCTCGGCCTCGACGCCTACCGCTTCTCGGTCGCCTGGCCGCGGATCCAGGCCGACGGCACCGGTGCAGCCAACCCGCTCGGCCTCGCCTTCTACGACCGCCTCGTCGACGAGCTGCTCGGGGCCGGCATCCGGCCGGTCGTCACGCTCTACCACTGGGACCTGCCCCAGGCCCTCGAGGACCGCGGTGGCTGGCGCACCCGTGAGGTCGCCGACCGGTTCGCCGACTACGCCGCCCACGTCGTCGGCGCCCTCGGGGACCGGGTCCGCAACTGGACCACCCTCAACGAGCCGTGGTGCTCGGCCTTCCTCGGCCACACCATCGGCGTCCACGCCCCCGGGCACACCGACCCGATGGAGGGCCTGCTCTCGGCCCACCACCTCATGCTGGCCCACGGCCGCGCCGTCCCGGTCATCCGCGAGCACTGCCCGGACGCCGAGGTCTCGATCACCCTCAACCCCAGCCAGGTGCACGGGCCGGAGGACGCGACGGAGGCCGACCTCGACGCCGTGCGCCGGGTGGACAACGCCCTCAACGGCGTCTTCTTCGGGCCGCTGTTCCACGGCGCCTACCCCGACGGCTATCTCGACGACGTCGCGCACCTCACCGACGGCTCCTTCGTCCACGACGGCGACCTCGAGACGATCTCGGCGCGGCTGGACAACCTCGGCGTGAACAACTACTTCCCGGCCCGTGTCCGGGCCACCCCCGAGGGGGCGACCCCGGAGGGGAACACCCACCTGCTGCCGGGCTGCGAGCAGGTCGACGAGATCCCGCCGCACCCGCCGCTCACGGCGATGGGCTGGGAGCAGTCGGCCCCGAGCCACCGGATGATCGTCGAGCGGTCGGCGCGCGAGTGCGGCCTGCCGGTCTACGTCACCGAGAACGGCTCGGCCTGGGACGACGTCGTGTCCGAGGACGGGGCCGTCCACGACCCCGAGCGGGTCGACTACCTGCGGCAGCACCTGGCCGCCCTGGCCGACTCCGTCGCCGCCGGCACCGACCTGCGCGGCTACTTCGCGTGGTCCCTGCTGGACAACTTCGAGTGGGCCTACGGCTACGACAAGCGCTTCGGCATCGTCCACGTCGACTACGACACCCAGGTCCGCACCGTCAAGGACTCCGGGCGCGAGTACGCCCGCGTCATCGCCGCGCACCGGCCGGAGTGAGCGCCGGGTGACCCGGCGCGTCGTCGTCGTCGGCGGCGGCATCGTCGGGCTCGCCGTCGCCGAGCGGACCCTGCGCGAGGACCCGTCGGCGCGCGTCACCGTCCTCGAGAAGGAGCCCGGCTGGGCCCGCCACCAGACCGGGCGCAACAGCGGGGTCGTCCACTCCGGGCTGTACTACCCGCCGGGCAGCGCCAAGGCCCGCTGGTGCCGGACCGGCGCCGAGGAGCTGCTGCGGTTCGCCGCCGACGAGGGCGTGCCGCACGCCCGCACCGGCAAGCTCGTCGTCGCCACGGAGGACGCCGAGCTCCCGCGGTTGGAGGCGCTGTACGAGCGCGGACGCGCCAACGGGCTGGCCGTCCGCCGGCTCGACGCCGACGAAGCCCGCGCGCACGAGCCGCACGTCGCCGCCCGGGCCGCGCTGCACGTGCCCGAGACCGGGGTCGTCGACTACGCGGCCGTCTGCGCCGCGCTCGTCCGCCGGCTCACCGCCGCCGGGGCGGACCTGCGCACCGGCGTCGAGGTCGTCGGCGGGGCGGACGGGCGCTCGCACGCCGTCGTCGAGACCACCGGCGGCTCGCTGGCGGCCGACGTCGTCGTCACCTGCGCCGGCCTGCACGGCGACGTCGTGGCCCGCCTGCTCGGCCACGAGCCCTCGGTCCGGATCGTGCCGTTCCGCGGCGAGTACCGCACGCTCACGGCGTCGGCGGCGTCGCTGGTGCGGGGGCTCGTCTACCCGGTGCCGGACCCCGCGCTGCCCTTTCTCGGCGTGCACCTGACCCGCGGCGTCGACGGCGTGGTGCACGCGGGGCCGAACGCCGTGCTCGCCCTCGCCCGCGAGGGGTACCGGTGGCGCGACGTCGACCCGCGAGAGCTGGCCGCCACGCTCGGCTCGCCCGGGTTCCTGCGGCTGGCCCGGCGCCGGGCCCGCACCGGCGCCCAGGAGGCGCTGCGCTCGCTGTCGGCGCGCCGGTTCGGCGACGCGCTGCGCCGCCTCGTCCCCGAGCTGCGCGACGAGGACCTGCGCCCGGCCCCGGCCGGCGTGCGCGCCCAGGCGGTCCGGCCCGACGGCACCCTCGTCGACGACTTCCTGGTGGAGCGGTCCGGTCACTGCGTCCACGTCCTCAACGCGCCCTCCCCCGCGGCCACGGCGTCGCTGGAGATCGCCCGGCACGTCGTCGCCGAGGTCCTCGACCGGGCCGGCTGAGCGCCGTCCGGCGATCACGACGACGCCCCGCCCCCGCGGGTGGGCGGGAGCGGGGCGTCGAGGGGGGTCGGTCAGGCGGGCTTGCCGACGACAGTGACGTCGATGTTGCCGCGCGTGGCCTTGGAGTACGGGCAGAACTCGTGCGCCTTGTCGGCGAGGCTCTGCGCGGTCTCGGCGTCGACCCCGGG
>NZ_SAYU02000081.1 GCF_004025965.2 Phycicoccus flavus
CCGCACAGGGCCTCGCGGCCGGCGGCGGTGAGGGCGACCGTCGTCAGCTGCCGGCCGTCGCGCACGCCGCGCTCGAGCCGGGTGTAGCCCTTGGCGGTGAGGGCCTTGAGGTGCTTGGACAGGGCGGAGTCGGAGAGGCCGAGCTCGTCGCGGACCTCGGCGAACTCGCGCCCGCCGACGGGGACGAGGAAGGCACAGATCCGCAGGCGGTGCGGTTCGTGGATCACCTCGTCGAAGACCGGATGGGGCATGGCTCCAGGGTAGGGCGGATGTCCTGTCGGGAAAGGCGGAACGGGAACTGTCGGGGGCGTCGCTCCGCCCGGTCGGCGGGGCCCACGCCCGGTGCCCGGCCACGTCGTCGGCGCGGCCGACTAGCGTGGTCGCGTCAGCAGCGTCGCCCGACCGCCAGGAGGTCCCGCCGTGCCCCAGACCGTCCAGGGAGTCATCGCCCGCAGCAAGGGCGCCCCCGTCGAGCTCGTCGACGTCGTCGTCCCCGACCCGGGTCCGGGTGAGGCCGTCGTCGCCGTCGAGGCCTGCGGGGTGTGCCACACCGACCTGCACTACCGCGAGGGCGGCATCAACGACGAGTTCCCGTTCCTCCTCGGGCACGAGGCCGCCGGCCGGGTCGAGGCCGTGGGCGAGGGCGTCACCGAGGTCGAGCCCGGTGACTTCGTCATCCTCAACTGGCGCGCGGTGTGCGGCGAGTGCCGCGCCTGCCGCAAGGGCAAGCCCTGGTACTGCTTCGCGACGCACAACGCGACGCAGAAGATGACCCTCACCGACGGCACCGAGCTGTCACCGGCCCTCGGCATCGGCGCCTTCGTCGAGAAGACCCTCGTCGCCGCCGGTCAGTGCACGAAGGTCGACGAGGCCGACCCCGCGGCCGTCGGGCTGCTCGGCTGCGGTGTCATGGCCGGGTTCGGCGCGGCCGTCAACACCGGCGGCGTCGGGCGGGGCGACTCCGTCGCCGTCATCGGCTGCGGCGGCGTCGGCAACGCGGCCATCGCGGGGGCGAAGGTCGCGGGCGCCACGACGATCATCGCGGTCGACGTCGACGCCAAGAAGCTCGAGTGGGCCACGGGCCTGGGTGCCACGCACACCGTCGACGCCTCCGCCGAGGACCCGGTCGAGGCGGTCCGGGCGCTCACCGGCGGCCACGGCGCCGACGTCGTCGTCGAGGCCGTCGGGCGGCCCGAGACCTACGAGCAGGCGTTCTACGCCCGCGACCTCGCCGGCACCGTCGTCCTCGTCGGCGTACCCACGCCGGACAAGGAGGTCACCCTGCCGATGATCGAGATCTTCGGCCGCGGCGGTGCACTGAAGTCCAGCTGGTACGGCGACTGCCTGCCCTCACGCGACTTCCCGATGCTCGTCGAGCTCTACCGGCAGGGCCGCTTCGACCTCGACGCCTTCGTCTCCGAGAAGATCGGCATCGGCGACGTCGAGGCCGCGTTCGAGAAGATGCACGACGGCGCCGTCCTGCGCTCGGTCGTCGTCCTGGACGGGGGCACGGCGTGACGGGCGCCCAGCCGGTCGGCGCCGACGTCCCCGTCTCGCCCGCGGGCGTGCGGGTCGAGCGGGTCGTGACGTCCGGGGTCTTCGAGCTCGACGGCGGCTCCTGGGAGGTCGACAACAACGTCTGGCTCGTCGGCGACGACGACCGGGTGCTCGTCGTCGACGCCGCCCACGACGCCGCGGCGATCCTCGAGGCCGTCGGCGGCCGGGAGGTCGTCGCTGTCGTCTGCACCCACGGCCACAACGACCACGTCAACGCCGTGGCCGAGGTGTGCGCCGCGACCGGGGCGACGTCGTACCTGCACCGCGAGGACCGGGTGCTGTGGGACATGAGCCAGGACGCGCCGCCCGGGGCGGACCTCTCGGACGGGCAGACCTTCACGGTCGGCGACGTCGGCCTCATCACGCTGCACACGCCGGGTCACGCCCCCGGTGCCTGCTGCCTGCACGCGCCGACGCTCGGGGTCGTCTTCACCGGCGACACCCTGTTCCAGGGGGGTCCGGGGGCCACGGGACGGTCCTACAGCGACTTCCCGACCATCGTCGCCTCGATCCGCACCCGGCTCCTCGAGCTCCCGCCCGACACCGTGGCCCTCACCGGGCACGGCGACCCCACGGTCATCGGCGAGGAGGCCCCGCACCTGCAGGAGTGGATCGACCGCGGCCACTGACCGCGGCCGCCGGCCGGCGGACCCGGGCGGCCGCGCTGCGGTTCGAGGGCGGTGCCGCCCGCCGGTAGCCTGTCGCGGGTGACCCTCAGGCTGTTCGACTCCCTCACGCGCGAGCTGCGTGACTTCGTCCCCGTCGTGCCCGGCAGGGCGGGGATCTACATCTGCGGGCTCACCACCCAGGCGCCGCCGCACATCGGCCACGTCCGCTTCGCCGTCGCCTTCGACGTGCTGCGGCGCTGGCTGCAGCGCGGCCACGGCTACGACGTCGACCTCATCCGCAACGTCACCGACATCGACGACAAGATCCTCACGAAGTCGGCCGACGCCGGCGAGCCCTGGTTCGCCCTGTCCTACCGCAACGAGATCGAGACCGCCCACGCCCTGGCCTCGCTCGGGGTGCTGCCGCCCACCTACGAGCCGCGCGCCACCGGGCACGTCCCGGAGATGGTCGAGCTCATGCGCACCCTCGTCGAGAAGGAGCACGCCTACCCGGCGCAGGACGGCTCCGGCGACGTCTACTTCGACGTCCGCTCGTGGCCGGACTACGGCGAGCTCACCCACCAGCGGCTCGACGACATGTCCGACGCCGAGGACGCCGACCCGCGCGGCAAGCGCGACCCGCGCGACTTCGCCCTGTGGAAGGGGCACAAGGGCGGCGAGCCCGAGACCGCGTCGTGGCCGACGCCCTACGGCGCGGGCCGCCCGGGCTGGCACCTGGAGTGCTCGGCGATGGCCCGCAAGTACCTCGGCGACACCTTCGACATCCACGGCGGCGGGGTCGACCTGCGCTTCCCGCACCACGAGAACGAGGTCGCCCAGTCGCGCGCCGCCGGCCTGGGCTTCGCGAACTATTGGCTGCACAACGCGTGGGTGACGATGGGCGGCGAGAAGATGAGCAAGTCGCTCGGCAACTCGCTGCGGGTGAGCAGCGTCGTCGAGCAGTACCGCCCGATCGCGGTGCGCTACTACCTCACCGCCGCGCACTACCGCAGCACCATCGAGTACCACGAGGGGTCGATCGAGGAGTCGGAGACGACCGTCGAGCGCATCGAGGGGTTCCTGCGCCGGGCGCTGCCCGGGGTCGACACCCTCGTGCCCGACGGCACGGCCGAGTTTCCCGAGGACTTCCGCGAGGCGATGGACGACGACCTCGGCGTCAGCGACGCCCTCGCCGCCGTCCACCAGGCCGTGCGTGCGGGCAACATCGCGTTGGACGACGGCGACCAGGACGACGCCACCGCCATCGCGCGCCAGGTGGTCGCCATGACCGACGTCCTCGGCGTCAACCCGCTCGACCCCGTGTGGTCCTCCGGGGGCGACGACGCCGACGACACCACCGCCGCCCTCGACGCCCTCGTCTCCCACCGGATCGCGGCCCGGTCGGCCGCCCGCAGCGCCCGCGACTGGGAGACCGCCGACGCCATCCGCGACGAGCTGAGCGCCGCCGGCATCGTGCTGGAGGACACGGCGGCCGGTGCCCGCTGGTCCCTGAGCCGCGGGAAGGGCGACTGACGTGGCCGGGAACAGCCAGCGCCGCGGCGCCGTCCGCAAGGGTGGCGGCAAGAAGGGCGCCACCGTCGGCTCCGGCGGCCAGCGCCGCCGAGGGCTCGAGGGCAAGGGCCCGACCCCCAAGGCCGCCGACCGTCCGAACCACAAGGCGCACCGCGCGGCCCAGGCCGCGAGCAAGCGCTCCGGCAGCGGCTCCGGCGGGTCGGGCCGGACCGGGGGCCGGAAGGCGCCGGCGTCCAGCGAGGTCGTCGCCGGGCGCAACGCCGTCGTCGAGGCGCTGCGGGCGTCCGTGCCCGTCTCGACGCTCTACGTCGCCGGGCGCATCGACGCCGACGACCGCGTCCGCGAGGCCATCAGAACGGCCACCGAGCGCAGCATCCCCGTGCTCGAGACCCCCCGCGGCGAGCTGGACCGGCTCACCGACGGCGCCGTGCACCAGGGCCTGGCCGTCCAGGTGCCGCCCTACGAGTACGCCGACCCGCGCGACCTCGCCCACCAGGAGCTGCCCGGCGTCCCGCTCCTCGTCGCGCTGGACGGCATCACCGACCCGCGCAACCTCGGCGCCATCGTCCGCTCGACGGCCGCCTTCGGCGGGCACGGTGTCGTCGTCCCGAGCCGCCGCTCCGCGGGCATGACGGCCAGCGCCTGGAAGACCTCGGCCGGGGCCGCGGCCCGCATCCGGGTCGCGCAGGCGACGAACCTCACCCGGGCGCTGCAGGACTACCAGAAGGCCGGCTTCTTCGTCATCGGCCTCGACATGGACGGCGACGTCGAGCTGCCCGACCTCGAGCTCGCCTCCGAGCCCCTCGTCATCGTCGTCGGCTCCGAGGGCGCCGGCCTCTCCCGGCTGGTCCGCGAGACGTGCGACCAGATCGTCTCGGTGCCGATGAGCTCGGCGGTCGAGTCGCTCAACGCCGGCATCGCCACCGGCGTCACCCTCTACGAGGTCGCGCGCCGACGCCGCTGAGGCCGGCCGCGCCGGCCCGGGCCGGGTCGCCCGGGCTGTCCGACCGGCACCCCCGGAGGGCCCGGGGTGCCACGTGCCTCGGCCCCACCGTGACAGGATCGGGGTGGACGCAGCGGCGCGACCGCCGGTCGCCCGGGAGGAGCAGGAGGACCCGATGTCCCACGACGACCCGTCTCGCCACGAGCCCTTCGGCACACCGCCGGGGTCCGGACGCCCGCCGCACGGCGAGCCCGGCCCGGGCGACCGGCCCGGCCCGCAGCAGGACCCGTACGGCGGGTACTCCGCCGCGCCGCCCCCGCAGAACCCCTACGGCGGGGCACCCGCCGCCGCCCCGGCCGGACCGGTGACGCGTCCGCGGTCGATGGACCTCGCGGTGCTCCTCATGCGGGTCGGGGCCGGCCTCACGCTGCTGTCCCTCCTGTTCGTCTTCACCGCGAGCAGCGAGATCCGCACGGCGATCCAGGACGGCATGGCCGAGTCGGGGTCGGCGGTCGACCCGGGCACGGTGGACGCGTTCGTCGCGCTCGGCTACGTCGTCGGCACCGTCTTCACCGTCGGCGCGGCGGCGATGTGGCTGTGGATGGCGTGGGCCAACGGCAAGGGCCGCTCGTGGGCGCGCATCGTCGCCACGGTGCTCTTCGGCATCTCGCTGCTGTTCTTCCTGCTCGGCCTGCTCCAGGCGGCGCCGGTCCTCGAGCGGCTGCTCGGGGTGGTGCAGCAGCTCGTGGGTCTCGGCGCCGTCGTCCTGATGTTCCGGCGCGAGTCCTCGGAGTGGTACCGCGCGATGTCGGCGCCGCGGTACTGACGCGGTCCGCCCGCCTCCCCGCGTCAGGCGGGGGAGAGGGCCTCCATGCCCGGGAGGTTGCGGACGACCCCGAACAGCAGCACGAGGACGCCGATGGCCACGGGCAGCCAGGGCGGGACGTCCGTCGACGTCCGGTGCCCGAGCCTGCGCCGCACGACGTGGTAGGCGACGACGAGGGCGACCGCCAGGTACAGGGGCGGGACCATCGGGTTGCGGGCGAAGGCGCTTGTGACGTCGCCGTGCAGGAGGTCGTACGTCGCGCGGGTGCCCCCGCAGGCCGGGCAGTAGAGCCCGGTCGTCGCGAGGAGGAAGCACCCGGGGTAGTGGCCGGGCTCGTTCGGGTCGTGCGTCGCCAGGTAGCCGAGCGCGGCGACACCGGCGCCCCCGGCGGCCGCCCACCACCACCGTGGTGAGAGGCCGCCGAGACGGAGCGACGGGGTGGTCACGTCAGGGCGCGAAGTCGAGGTTCCCGGTGAGCCCGAGGGCCGCCCCGGCGATCATGAGGATCACGGCGAGCACGATCGCGATGACGCCGGTGATGAGGCCGCCGCGGGCCAGGCCCGCCCCGCCCTGGGCGCCGCCGGACCGCGCGATCTCGTTCTGCGACTGGTAGCCGAGCACGGCCGCCACGATGCCGAGCACGAGGCCGATGATCGAGCAGCACACCGCGAAGACGAGGCCCGCGATGCCGCAGACGAGGGCGATGACGGCCTTGGTGTTGTTCCCCCCGACCGGTCCGCCGGAGGCGGGCGGAGCCGAGTAGTCCCCGGACCCGTAGTCGCCCCCGTAGCTGCCCGGGGGCGGGGGCGGCGGCGGGTAGCCGCCCGCACCGGCGCCCTGGTCGCCCTGGCCGGGGGTGCTGCCGTAGGCCCCGCCGGCGGCAGAGCCCGAGCCGTAGCCCTCGCCGGCGGCGCCGGAGCCGTAGGTCGCGTCACCGCTCCCCGAGCCGTAGCCCTCGCTGCCGCCGCCCGAGCCGAACGTCTTGTCACCGCTGTCCGAGCCGTAGCCGCTCCCCGACCCGTACGTGTCACCGGTGCTGTCGGAGCCGTAGCCCGGCCCCGTCGGGTCCGACCCGTAGCCCCGGTCCGACGACGAGGAGTCGCTGCCGTGGCCCTGACCGGAGCCGGCGTTCTCCTCGGACCCGGAGTCCTCCGGGGGCGGCCAGCCGCTGCCCGGCGGCGGAGGGGGCGGGGGTGGGGTGTTGCTGCTCATGGGTCCTCCGTGGTGGTCGGCCGGCCCTGTCGCCGGACGTGCCCGGCAACCCTAGCCGGGGAGCGCGGGCGGGCACCGGTGTTCCGGAGGCGTGCCGCGGGGTCAGGGCCCGGACGTCGGGGCTCGCAGCACCGCGGAGCCCACGACGTTGTCGGCCAGCGTCTGCTGCCGGTCGTCCCACAGCATCCACAGCGAGGACAGCAGGAGGAGCTGGTTGACGACGTTGCTCGTCACCTCCCGGCCGAAGCAGCGACCGGCGCCGATGGGGCCGCCGGACTCGGCGTCGACGAGGACGATCCCGGTCCAGGACTTCCCGAGGCTCCGGCCGGTGCGGCCCATCCGGAACACCCGGTTCCACAGCGTGACCGCGCTCGCCAGGAGCCAGCCGAGCAGCAGCAGGGCCAGGCCGGCGGTGAGCAGCCCGCCGTCGCCGGTGCCGGTCACCGCTCCGTCGGGAGCCACGTCGACGCCCTGGAACAGCCCGGTGAGGGCGAGGGCCAGTCCGGCGAACGCGGGCAGCGACGCGACGAGCGACACCGCGGTGTCCAGGAGCGATGCGAGCACCCGGGTCCCGAAGCCGGCCGCCGGACCGGGCAGCGGCGCCGGCCCGAGCCGGTGGTCCGGACCGAGCGGGCCGGGTCCGGGCCCCGGCGGGACGGCGTCGCCGCGTCCGGGCTCGCTCATCGGAGGCTGTCGTCGGCGAGGACCGGCAGCTCTTCGGTGTCGATCCCGACGACGGCGCGCTCGTCCGGCTTGCCGGGCAGGATCCGCGCGACGTAGTCGTCCAGGGCCAGCTGGATCGGCACGTCGTGCTGCGCCTTCTCGGCCATGTACCACCGGTGCTCGAGCACCTCGTGGAAGACCTCGGCGGGCTCGAGCTTCGCGACGAGCTCGCGCGGGACGCCTCGCGTCGTCGGCTCGTACACCCGGGCCAGCCAGTCGTGGGCGACGATCTCCTCGTCCTCGCCCTGACGACCGGTGCTGGCGGCGAACACCTCGAGGTCGTTGAGCAGCCGGCGCGCCTGGTTCTCCCGGACGTCCAGGCCGGTGAGGCGCAGCAGCCGCCGCGAGTGGTGCCCGGAGTCGACGACCTTGGGCTGCACCCGGATCGACGTGCCGTCGACGTCGGTGGTGAGCTCGAGCTCGTCGACGTCGAAGCCGAGCTTGTTGAGCCGGCGGATGCGGTCGTCGACCCGCCAGCGCTCGGTGTCGGCGAAAGTCTCCTCGGTGGTCAGCGCCGACCACAGCTCGCGGTAGCGGGTGACGATGCGCTCGCTGACCTCGACCGGGTCGCGCTCCTCCTGCAGCAGCCCGCCGGCGTCGAGGTCCATGAGCTCGCCGGCGATGTTCACCCGGGCGATCTCCAGGTCGTGCTCGCGCTGGCCGTTGCTGAGCCGGGGCCGCAGCTCGCCGGTCTCGGCGTCGACGAGGTAGGCGGCGAAGGCGCCGGCGTCCCGGCGGAACAGGGTGTTCGACAGCGACACGTCGCCCCACCAGAAGCCCGCGAGGTGCAGCCGGACCAGGAGGACGGCGAGGGCGTCGATGAGCCGGGTGGCCGTGCCCTTGCGCAGCGACTGACTGTAGAGCGCGCGGTAGGGCAGGGAGTACTGGAGGTGACGCGTCACCAGGCAGGCGTCCAGCGGCTCGCCGTCGGCGTCGACCCGGCCGCTGACGACGGCGAACGGCTCGACCGCCGGCATGCCCAGGCGGCGCAGGTCGCGCAGCATCTCGTACTCGCGGCGGGCGATGTCGGCCTTGATCTCCTTGACGGCGAGCACCCGGCCGGACAGCCGGACGAAGCGGACGACGTGGCGGGAGATGCCGCGGGGCAGCGCGGCGAGGATCTCCTCGGGCCAGTCCTCCAGCGGCCGGCGCCAGGGCAGGTCGAGCAGGGCCGGGTCGGGGCGAGCGGCGGTGAGCTCCAGGGCCATGCCCCGATCATCGCGCACCCGGCCGGGGCCGGGCACCGCGAGCCCGCGCCATCCCGGATCGGACGCGGCGACGCCCCGGACCCACGGGGGGTCCGGGGCGTCGCGGCGCTCGACGGTGGCGTCGCCTCAGAGGCGGGCGCCGGACTCCGGGTCGAAGACGTGCATGTGCTCGCCCTTGGGGTAGACGTAGATCGTCTGGCCCTTCTCGGGGACCTTGCGGCCGTCGACGCGGGCGATGAACGGCTTGGCCAGGTTGTCGTCGCCGCCGTGCAGCTTGATCTTGTCGTCGGTCGGGGTGCCGTAGACGTACGCGTCGGCGCCGAGCTCCTCGATGACGTCGACGGTCAGCTCGAGGCCGTCGTTGTTCGTCGTGAGCTCGACGTCCTCGGGACGGACGCCGACGATGACCCGGTCGCCGCCCTTGCCGCCCTCGCGCGGGATGGACACGGTGTGGTTGCCGAACTTCGCGCCGTCCGACGCGGCCGGGACGTCGACGAGGTTCATCGCCGGGGAGCCGATGAAGCCCGCGACGAAGAGGTTGGCCGGCTTGTCGTACATCTCGCGCGGGGTGGCGCACTGCTGGAGCAGACCGTCCTTGAGGAGCGCGATCCGGTCGCCCATCGTCATGGCCTCGACCTGGTCGTGGGTCACGTAGACGGTGGTGACGCCGAGGCGGCGCTGGAGCGAGGCGATCTGGGTGCGCGTCTGGACGCGGAGCTTGGCGTCGAGGTTCGACAGCGGCTCGTCCATGAGGAAGACCTTGGGCGAGCGGACGATCGCGCGGCCCATGGCGACGCGCTGGCGCTGGCCACCGGAGAGGGCCTTCGGCTTGCGGTCGAGGTACTGGGTGAGGTCGAGGATGCCCGCGGCCTCCTCGACCTTCTTGCGGATCTCGCCCTTGTCGACGCCGGCGATCTTGAGCGCGAAGCCCATGTTGTCGGCGACGGTCATGTGCGGGTACAGGGCGTAGTTCTGGAACACCATCGCGACGTCGCGGTCCTTGGGGGACAGGTCGGTCACGTCGCGGTCGCCGATCCAGATCTTGCCGCCGTTGACCTCCTCGAGGCCGGCGAGCATCCGCAGCGAGGTGGACTTGCCGCAGCCCGAGGGGCCGACGAGGACGAGGAACTCCCCGTCCTGGATGTCGATGTCGAGCTTGTCGACCGAGGGGGTGTCATTGCCCGGGTAGATCCGGGTGGCCTCGTCGAACTTCACAGTTGCCATGGCGTCTTTGCCTTCCTTCACCGGCAGGAACGTGCCGGACGATCCGTTGTAAAGGGTCCTGCACCACCCGCGTCGGTGCGGGCGGTGCAGGTCAGTATGCCGGACCCGGCCCGGGGGTGGCCAGGAGCGCCCGCCCGGACCGTCGCCGACGCCCCGGTGGCCCGTCGCCCGATGGGCCGCCGCCGACGCCCCGGTGGCCCGTCGCCCGATGGGCCGCCGCCGACGCCCCGGTGGCCGCCTCGGGAGCGGGCCGCGACGACGGCCGCCACCCCTGGCGCGTCGGGCCGGGGGCCCCTACCGTTGGGCCATGCGGATCGCGGACGTCATCAAGCGCAAGGGTGAGGACGTCGTCACGGTGCGTCCCGAGGCCACCGTCTCCGACCTCCTGGCCCTCCTCGCGGAGCACGGGATCGGGGCCGTCGTCGTCAGCGGCGACGGATCGGGGGTCGAGGGGATCGTCAGCGAGCGCGACGTCGTGCGCCGTCTGCACAGCGAGGGCGCCGGCCTCCTCGAGGGACCGGTGAGCGCGATCATGACCGTCGACGTGCACACGTGCACGCCCGAGGACTCTCTCGAGGACATGGCGCTGCGGATGACCGACCGGCGCATCCGGCACGTCCCCGTCGTCGTCGACGACGCGCTCGCGGCCATCGTGAGCATCGGCGACATCGTGAAGATCCGCCTCGACACCCTCCAGGCCGAGCGCGACCAGCTGCGCGACTACATCCAGCAGTAGGACCTCCTCCGCCCGCGTCCCCCGCCCGCGGGTCGTCGCGCGCGGACCGGGGACCGCACGGCGACACCTGCAGCACGCATCCGGCGCGGACGCCTACCGTGGAGGCATGACCGCCGACGCCCGCGCCGACGGCCACGAGCCGGAGCGTGGACCCGCCCCCGAGCCGGAGGACAGCCGGCTCGGGCAGTACCGCCTGGTCCAGCGGCTCGGCGAGGGCGGGATGGGCGTGGTGCACCTCGCCATCGACCGGCACGGGCGCGCTCACGCCCTCAAGCTGCTGCGCCGGCACGTGGCCGACGACCCCGACGCCCGGGCCCGGCTGCGCCGCGAGGTCGACACCCTGAGCCGCATCCGCAGCCCGCACGTCGCGCCCGTCGTCGACGCCGACGTCGACGGCGACGTGCCCTACCTCGTCACCCGCTACGTCGACGGCCCCTCGCTGGACGAGCGCGTCGGGTCACGCGGCCCGCTGAGCCCCGGCGAGCTGCACCACGTGGCCGCCGGGCTCGCCGACGCCCTGGACGCGATCCACTCCGCCGGTGTCGTCCACCGGGACGTCAAGCCCGGCAACGTGCTGCTCGTCGACGGCGAGGACCCGGTGCTCATCGACTTCGGGATCGCGCACCTCGTCGACGACGTCCGGCTGACCAGCGTCGGCCTCGTCATGGGGACGCCGGGGTACCTGGCGCCCGAGGTCGTGAGCGGCGAGGACGTCACCCCGGCCACGGACTGGTGGGGGTGGGCGGCGACGACGGCGTTCGCCGCCTCCGGCACCCCGCCGTTCGGGGGCGGCGGCATGAACGCCGTCCTCGCCCGCGTGGCGGCCGGCGAGCCCGACCTCGTCGCCGTCGACCCGCGCATCGAGCCGCTGCTGTACGCCGCGCTCTCGCCGTACCCCGACGAGCGGCCGCACCAGGGCGAGGTGGTCCGCGCGCTGGAGTCCTACGCCCACGGCGCGCCCGCCACGGAGTCGATCCAGGTGCGCCGGTCGCGCTCGCGGACCGAGGCGCTGGAGGCGTCCCGGACGGCGATGCTGCCGGCCGTCGTGCCCCCGGCGTCGGCGCCGCCCGCCCCGCCGCGACGCGCCGACCCGCCGCCCCCGACCGCGCGTCCGGTGGACACGACCCCGCCCTGGGCGCTGCCGCCCGGCCGGGAGCGCCGCCCCGACCCCCGCGCCCTCCCGGCGCGTCCGCGGGCCGACGCCCGCCGCGACGGCGAGGACGTCCCCTCCCTGTCCGTGGACCCGCGCATCGGCCGGCCGACGCGGACGGGCACACTGCTGGCGATGCTCGCCCTCCTCGCCGGGGTCGCCGCTGCCGCCCCGCTCGTCGCCGTCCTCGTCCTGCTGGTCTGGATGGTCCTGGCCCGCACCTCCGACCGGTCGGTCACCTCCCTGGTCATGCGCCGCCACGAACGCGGCGCCCGGGGCAGCGACATGGCCCTCGCCGTGGCCAGCAGCCCGTGGCACCTGCTCGTCGGGCTGGTCGGCACCGTCCTCACCCTCGTCCTGCCCCTGCTCGTCGGCGCCTGCGCGATGTTCGCCGCCGCCCTCGTCCTCGGCGCGCTCACCCAGCAGGAGGTGCGGGCCGACGCCGTCGTCCCGCTGCTCACCGGGGCCGTCTTCACCGCCCTCACCGCCTGGTGGGGCCCGGGCGGGGCGAGCCTGCGGCGGGGGAGCCGCAGCCTGGTCCGGGGGGTGACCGGGCAGCCGCGGGTGCGGCAGGTCGTCGTCGTCGCGCTCCTGCTCGCCGCCGTCGTCCTCGTCGTGACCACCCTCGGCTCGGGCGGGCCGTCGTGGTGGCCGCGGACGTCCGCCCCGGGCTGGGTCGAGACCGTGGTGCCGCTGCTGTGAGCACCCCCAAGCCCCGCGCGCAACCCCGGCGGCCCCGGATGCTGCGCGGCGACGTCCCCACCGAGCCGATGCCCATGGCCGACCTGCTGCGGCGCTCGCCCTACCGGCACGCCCGCATCACCGACGAGCGCGCGCAGGACCCGCAGGTCCGGCGGGCCCTCGACCTCGCGCTGCGGGTCGGCGAGCTCATGCTGCGCTGCGGGGCCGGAGCCCCCCAGGTCGAGGGCAGCATGGCCGCCGTCGCCGCCGCGGCGGGCGTCGACAAGATCGAGCTCGACATCACGATGCAGTCCGTCCTCGTCCAGGCGACGAGCAGCGACGGCGAGCAGCACACGCTGCTCAAGGTCGTCCGGCACAGCCGCTTCGACTACGGACGGCTCGTCGCCGTGCACCGGCTCGTGCAGTCCCTCGTCGCCGAGGAGCTCACCGTCGCCGAGGCCTCCGACCGGATGCGCGCCATCGAGCGGCACCGCCGCAACTTCCCGCAGTGGGCGGTGTCGGTGGCCAACGTCTTCCTCGCCTCGGCCGTCGCCGTGCTCATCGGCGCCGGGGCGGTGGCCGCCGGGGTGACGGCCCTGGTCGTCCTCGCCGTGCAGGGCATCGCGCGCTCGCACGCCAAGGTCGGGCTGCCGGAGTTCTACGCCAACGCCCTCAACGCCTTCGCCGCGACCCTGCTGGCCGGCGTGGCGTTCGTCCTCGGCGCGCTGGACGTCATCCCGCTCTCGGAGACCGACTTCGCCTTCATCGTCGCCGGCGGCATCGTCGCCATGCTGCCGGGACGCACGATGGCCTCAGCCATCGAGGACGTCATCTTCGGCTACCCGCTGACCGGCGCCGGCCGGCTGCTGGCCGTGCTGCTGTCGCTGACCGGGCTCATCATCGGGATCGCCTCGGGGCTCGGGGCGCTGCTGAGCCTCACCGAGACCACCGGCGCGTCGTTCGTCTCGCCCGCCGTGCTCGACCTGCGGGTCAGCGAGGCCCCGCTCGTGCCGGGTCTCGTCGCGTCGCTCGTCGTCGGGCTGGCGGCGGCGGTCACGGTGCAGAGCCGCCACCGGCTCATCGTGCCCGTCGGCCTCATCACCGTCGGCGGGGTCGCCGTCTACTCCGTGCTCGTGCGGGCCTTCGACATCGGGACCATCACCGCCACGGGGATCGCGGCCGTCGCCATCGGGGTGGGCGGGCGCTTCGTCGGGCAGCGGATGGAGGCGCCGTCGATGGTGCTGGTCGTGCCGGCGAGCTTCGGCCTGCTCCCCGGTCTCGTCATCTTCCGCGGCCTGTACGAGATGGTCGCGCAGGGCGCCGACCAGGGGCTGCTGTCGCTGCAGTCCGGCATCACGACGCTGCTCGGCGCCGGGGCCGCGCTGCTCGCCATCGCCACCGGCACCGTGCTCGGCGAGTTCCTCGCCGCGCCCTGGGACCGGCGGATGCGCGGCGCCCCGGCGCGGGCGGCGCAGTCGGCGGCCGAGACCGGCGACGGGCGTCCCACGGAGGGGTCGGCCGGTGGCTCCTGGCACGGGGGCGAGGACGGGTCGGAGTTCTACGGTCCGTCCTACGGGAGCGACGACGACGTTCCCGAGCGCTGACCCGCGGGCCGGCGGCGTCGGGCGCGACGCGCAGCCGGTGCCATCCGGGCCCGGCTGAGGCGTCGCTGAGCGCATGACCTGGAGGTTCGCCTCGCGGTTTCCGGTCCGTCACCGGCCCGACCTACCCTCGTCAACCATGCGCACTTCCGCCCTCGCGATGACCGCCGTGCTCCTCGCCGGTGCCGCCGCCGGCTGCTCGGACGACCCCGGGGACGCCTCGACGACCACGCCCCCGCCCACGGCGGCGCCGTCGACGACCGCCGCGTCCTCGAGCCCGACGGCGAAGGCCCGGCCGGCCGTGACCGTCGAGGGCGCCGACGCCCGGCTCACCGCCGCCGTCGCGAAGGTCTACCGCGGCCGCAAGGGCGTCAGGGCGAAGGCCACCGTCGGCCGCTGGGAGGGCGAGAAGGTCGCCGTCGTCACCTCCGGCCAGGACGTCACGCTGGCCGTCGGCCCGCGGTGGCGGGTCGTCGGCGGCTGGTGGCCGTCGCTCGACAGGAAGGCCGACCTTGGCGGGACGCCGCGCTTCGTCCTCGTCGTCGGGTCCGACGCGCGTCCCGGCAAGACGCTGCGCGGCACCCGCGGCGACACGCTGCAGGTGCTCGGCGTCGACGGCAAGGGCGGCGGCGGCGTCATGGGGCTGGCCCGTGACATCTGGGCGCCGATGCCCGGCGGCGGGCACGCCAAGATCAACGCGGCCTTCGCCTACGGCGGCGGCGAGGGGCAGGTCGGCGCGGTCCGCAAGGTCACCGGCCTGCCCGTCGAGGGGTACGTCGTCACCGGGTTCGGCGGCTTCGAGAAGATCGTCGACCGCTCCGGCGGGCTGCCCATGCGGATCGCGCGGACCGTCATCCTCCAGGGCGGGACCAAGGTGCTGGCCGGCAAGCGCCGCCTCGACGGCGAGCACGCCCTCGCCTACGCCCGGGAGCGCAAGTCGCTGCCGGACGGCGACTTCGGCCGCTCGCGCCACCAGGGCGAGCTGCTCTTCGCGGCCGCGGCCACCGCGCGGCTCGAGGGCATCGGGTCGGTGCCGCGGACGATGACGACGGTGTCGAAGTACGCCGACAGCGACCTCACCGCGAAGGAGGCGCTGACCTTCGTCGCGTCCTTCTACCGGATCGACCCGCGCAAGGTCGGCCACACCGTCGCCAAGGGCGGCTTCGGCACGAGCCCGGACGGGCAGTCCATCGTCGTCCTCGACGCCGCCTCGAGGCAGGCGTTCCGGGACTTCCGCGACGGCCGCCTCTGAGGTCGTCCCGGGCCGCGCCGGCGGTCAGAACCGGACCTGGGCCCCCATGACGACGACCCGGTCCGTGGGCAGCCGGTAGTACTCGACCGGCGAGGCGGCGTTGCGGGCCAGCGCGAGGAACATCCGCTTGCGCCAGCGGCTCATGCCCTCGTCGTCGCCGGCCTGCAGGGCGATCCGGGAGACGAAGTACGTCGCCTCGTCGACGTCGACGTCGACCCCCTGGTCGCGGGCCCGCCGCAGCGCCGCCGGGACGTCGACGTCCTCGCGGAAGCCGAAGCGCAGCGTGAGGTGGGTGATGTGGTCGTAGCGGTCCCCGAGGTCGTCGACCTCGACGAGGTCCGCGGCCGCGACGTAGGGCACGTTCTCGGCGACGGTGGTGACGAGCCAGACGTGCTCGTGGACGACGTGGTTGAACCGGGCGTTCTCGCGCAGCGCCAGCGGGGCGGTCAGCTTGTCCGGGTGGAGGAAGACGGCCGTGCCCTCGACCCGGCGGACGACGTCGGTGTGCAGGTCGTCGACGAAGGGCAACAGCGGTCCCTCGAGGACGCGACGCCGCTCGGTCACGAGGTGCCGGCCGCGGGCCCAGGTGAGCATGAGGGTCGCGAGCACGCCGGCGACGAGCAGCGGCAGCCAGCCCCCGGTGGCGACCTTGGTGACGTTGGCGGCGAAGAAGGCGAGCTCGAGGGCGCCGATCGGGACGCCGAAGGCGAGCAGCCGCCGGGTCGACCACGACCAGCGGGTGCGGGCGAGGAAGAGGAACAGGGTGGTCGTGATGAGGAAGGTGCCGGTGACGGCGATGCCGTACGCCGTCGCCAGGCGGGCCGAGGACCGGAAGGTCACGAGGAGGGCGAGCACCCCGAGCAGCAGCAGCCAGTTGACCGCCGGGACGTAGATCTGCCCGCTCTCGGAGGGCGAGGTCTGGCGGACCCGCAGGCGGGGCAGGACGCCGAGGCGCTCGCCCTGCCGCGACATCGAGTACGCGCCGGAGATCACGGCCTGCGAGGCGATGATCGTCGCCGCGGTCGCGAGGACGACGAGCGGCAGCTGCGACCACTGCGGGGCGATGAGGAAGAAGGGGTTGGCGGCGACGCCGGGGTCGCGCAGGATCGCCGCCGCCTGGCCGAGGTAGGCCAGGGCCAAGGCGGGCAGCACGACCGCGAACCACGCCGTGCGGATGGCCCGCCCGCCGAAGTGGCCCATGTCGGCGTATAGGGCCTCGGCGCCGGTGATGACGAGGACGACGGCGCCGAGCGCGACGAAGGCCGTCACGGGGTGGCGGAGAAGGAAGAGGACGGCGTAGTGCGGTGAGAGGGCGAGCAGGACCGAGGGGTCGCGGAGGACCTGCACCAGCCCGAGCAGGGCGAGGACGGCGAACCACAGGAGCATGACCGGCCCGAAGGCGCGTCCGACGACTCCGGTGCCGAAGCGCTGGACGAGGAAGAGGACGGCGATGACCGTCGCGGCCACGGGGACGACGAGGTGCGCCAGGCCCGGGGCGCCGACCTCGAGGCCCTCGACGGCGGAGAGCACCGAGATGGCCGGGGTGATGATGCTGTCGCCGTAGAAGAGGGCGGCGCCGAGGACGCCGAGGAGGATCGCCAGACGGAAGCGGCGGCCGTCGGGGCGCAGACGTTGCCGGACGAGGTGGGCCAGGGCGAGGACGCCGCCCTCGCCGTCGTTGTCGGCGCGCAGGATGAAGACGACGTACTTCACGGAGACGACGAGCGTCAGGCTCCAGACGACGAGGGACACCACGCCGTAGACGTCGGCCCGGCCGGGGGCGATCGCGCCGCCGTCGATGGCGAAGACCGTCCGCAGGGCGTAGAGGGGGCTGGTCCCGATGTCGCCGAAGACGACGCCGGCGGCGCCCAGCACCAGGGCAGCCAGCGGGGCGTGCGGGGCGGGGCGTCCGTCGTGGCCGGTCCGTGCGTCGGGGCCGGTCCGTCCGTCGTCGGCCGGGGGGCCGGCCTCGGGGTCGGACTCGTCGTCGGGACTGGCGGAGACGTCGACCGGGCACTCGTCGGACACCCCTCGATCCTGCTCCTCCGCCGGGGTCGCGAGGCGCTTGCGTGCAGAGCGGCCCCGGTGTCCTCGGCCACGGGCGCGCGCCGGTCAGGTGGCCGCCTGCGCCGCCTCCTCGAGGACGGCGACGCAGACGACCTCGTGGTCGCCGCGGCGCCAGGCCGGCGCGTTGGGGTGCAGGAAGTACAGGGAGGCGTCGGTGTCCGCGAGGTCGACGGTCACCCGGTCCTCGCACCCGGCCTCGGCCAGCCGCTTGACCTCCTCCGCTCCCGGGAACTCGCCGTCGGGCAGGTCGAACAGGGCGAAGACCTCGGCGCCGTGCGGCTCGGTGCAGGGCACGGCCGGCAGCGAGGTGACGGACTGCGAGTCCTCCAGCCGGCCGTCGAGGCAGTCCCCGACCTCGAGGGACGTCGCCGGGACCCGGCCGGCATTGGCGACACCCCCGTCACCGTCGCGCGTCGCGCCGGTGGTGATGGCGAACGCGACGCCCGCGGCGATGACGAGCAGCCAGAGGGCGGACAGGACCAGGCCCGCGATCGCCAGGCCGCGGCCGTCCTGCCCACGTCGGCGGATCTGCTGGAGGGCGACGATGCCGAAGACGACGCTCAGCAGGATGACGCCGAGAAGGCCGAGCACGAGCGAGGCGATGGCGAACCCATTGGTGCCGCCGTGCTGCGGCCCGCCGGGCGGGGGAGCGGACCACCGGTCCTGTGGCTCGGCGCCGCTGACCCAGGGCGGTCCGGCTGCCGGTGGCGGGGCGGACGGGTATCGGTCGTCGCCGGGTGGTCCCGGCGGCCGGTCGGGATCGTGCGGATCGCTCACGTGACGGACCCTAGGACCCGGCACCTGCCTTGCGGGGCCGGAGCGCGTCCGCGGCCCGTCGTAGAGTGTGTGGCCGCCGGGCCCGCCCGGCCCGCTGGCGTGGCGCAATCGGTAGCGCACCTGTCTTGTAAACAGGTGGTTGGGGGTTCGAGTCCCCCCGCCAGCTCTC
>NZ_SAYU02000082.1 GCF_004025965.2 Phycicoccus flavus
CCGCCTCATCGGAGCCGTCCTGGCCGACACCCACGACGAGTGGGCCACCGACGAACGCCGCTACCTCTCCGAGGCATCCATGGCCAAGATCGGCACAACCGGCAATGATGACCACGTCGCCCTCAGCAAGGGCTGACCGGTAGGCATCGAGATGACCTCAAAGCCCACCACTCCGCGGGACTCTTACCGACGTCCGCCCTCCGACTTCTGGCTTCCGCCTTCCGCCTCCCGCCTCCCGCCTCGCGCCTCCCGCCTCCCGCCTCAGTAGGTAACCCCGGTGAGAGATGCATCGGGATCGGAAGCGATCCGTTCCGCCGCGGGAGCGTTTGCTATGAGGGACACCGTCCGACTTCCGCCCTCCGCCTCCCGCCTCCGCCTCCTACCTTGGTGGGTGCCCCTGGTGGGAGATGCGTCCGGATCGGAAGCAATCCGTTCTGCTGCGGGAGCGTTCCCACGAGGGACACCGTCCGCCTTCCGCCCTCCGCCTCCGCCTCCTGCCCCAGTGGGTGCCCCTGGTGCGAGATGCGTTCGGATCGAAAGCGGTCCGTTCCGCTGCGGGAGCGTTTGCCGTGAGGGACCCCATCCGACTTACCCCCGCTCCTCGCCTCCCGCTCCCGCCTCAGTGGGTGCCCCTGATGGGAGATGCGTCCGGATCGTGCCCCTGGTGGGAGATGCGTCCGTGTCGGAAGCAATCCGTTCCGCTGCGGGAGCGTTCCCCACCAAGGACACCGTCCGACTTCCGCCCTCCGCCCCAAGGAGGACACACCGGCAGAAGACGCATCCGGATAGGGAGCGATCCGCTCGGCGGCGCACTCTGCCTCCCGCGCCAGAGGGCAACGCTTGGGAGCAGGCACCACCGCGTCGCGGGCGGAGCCTTCTGCCTCCGGACGGACCCGACCGGCAAGGCTCAGCCGGCCCGGCTCACTCGGCTCGGCTCAACCGGCCCAGAAGCCGCGACCCTCGAACAGGTCGCGGTAGGAGCCGAAGGCGGCCTGGCCGCCGGTGCGCCCGCCGAGGTAGGACCCGACGACCGCGGCCCCGAGGTCGCCGAGCTCCGGGGCGACGACGTGACCGCCGGCCCGCCGCGCCATCGAGTCGACGAACCGGGCGAGCCCGGGGTCCTCGCCGAGCCGGAAGAACGTCACCTGCGCGCCGAGCCGGGTCGAGGCGTCGAGCTCGTTGACCGCGAGGGCCAGGGTGCGCGGGTGCGGCGGGTAGTCGAAGAAGACCGACCCGCCGGGCTCGAGGTGCGAGGTGGGCTCGCCGTCGGTGACGACGAGGAGCACCGGCTGGGCGTTCGGGTGCCGGCGGAAGTGCCGGTTGGCCAGCAGCAGGGCGTGGTGCAGGTTCGTGCCCTTGTCCCACTCGGCGTCCAGCGCGGTGAGGGTCTCGATGTCCATCGTCTGCGCGTAGCGGGCGAAGGACACCAGCTGCAGGTGGTCGTTGCGGAAGCGCGTGGAGATCAGCTGGTGCAGCGCGAGCGCGGTGCGCTTCATCGGCACCCAGCGCCCGTCCATGGCCATCGAGAACGAGGTGTCGACGAGCAGCGCGACGGCGGCCTGGGTGCGCGCCTCGGTCTCGGTGACCTCGACGTCGCCGATCTGCAGCCGCAGCCCGCCGCGCGGGTCGCCGCCCTCACCGGCCACCCGGGTGATGGCGTTGGTCATCGTGCGGGTGGTGTCCCAGGGCTCGGTGTCGCCGAACTCCCAGGGCCGGGTCGCGCCGCTGGCCTCGCCGGCGGCGCCGGCCTGGCGCACGTCCCGCTGTCCGCCGCGGTTCGACAGCCGCCCGGCGACGTCGCGCAGCAGCGACTTGCCGAGCTCGCGCATCGCCTTGGGGGAGAGCTTGAGCGACCCGTCGGCGGAGCGGGTGAGCATGCCGGTGTCGCGCAGCGCGCGCTCGAGGTCGGCGAGGGCCCGGGCGTCGACGGCGGAGTCCTGCCCGAGCTGACGGGCCAGGGCGTCGAGGTCGACGTCCTCCATCCGCGCGCCGGGGTTGCTCTGCGACAGCTGCTCGGCGAGGGCGTCGAGCTCCGCGAGGTCCTGGAGCACCCCGGTCCCGTCGCCGAGGCCGAGGCCCTGCTCGCCCTCGAAGCGCTCCGAGCCACCCCAGTCCTCGCCGGGCCGCAGGCCCTGGAGCAGGCCGTCGATGCGCGAGAGCGACTCCATGAGCTGCGGGCTGCCGAACGCCTGCTGCGAGAGCTCCATGAGCTCCTGGCGCTGCTCCGGGCTCATCGAGTTCATCATCCGCTGGGCGGCGGCCGCCCGCTGGGCCAGGGCGTCGACCAGCTCGTCGACGTCCTTCGGGTTCTCCGGGAAGAAGTCCCCGTGCTGGTCCATGAACTGGCGGAACTGCTCGGAGGTGTCCTCGCCGCGCGCGTGGGCCTCGAGGAGGTCGCCGAGGTCGCTCAGCATCTCGTTGACGGCGGCCCGGTCGGCGTCCGAGGCGTTCTCCAGCGCCTGCTTCATGCCGGCGAACCGCTGGTCGAGCATCTCGCGCCCGAGGAGGTCCTTGATCTGCTCGTACTTCTCCCGGCCCTCGGAGGAGCGCCACGGGTAGTCGGACAGCTCGCTGACGGCCGCCGCCGGCGTGGGCGGCAGGTTCTCGATGCGCATCTCGGCGAAGCGGGCGTCGTCGTCGAGGTCGCGGGCCAGCTGCTTGCGCTCGGCCAGCACGGCCTCGTCGAGCAGCTCACGGACCTGCTCCATCGTGCCGTCGAGGTTGTTGCGCTTGAGCATCTCGCGCCGCTTCTCGGCGACGCGCCGGGCGAGCTCGTCGAGGCCGGTGCGCTCGCGGGTGCCCTGCCGCAGGAGCTCGCGCATGGCGCGCTCGGGGGAGTAGCCGGCCATGACGTCCTCGCCGATGGCGTCGAGCGCCTCGCGCAGGTCGACCGGCGGGGCAAGCGGGTCGCCGCCGGTGTACCGGGTGAAGCGGGACCGGCCGCCGGCGGCGGGACCCCTGGCCGCGGGACCCCCGGCGGGCCGGTCAGCCATAGACGGTCTCCTGGCCGTCGCTGTCCTTGCCGATCCGGCGGGCGAGGTAGAGACCCTCGAGCGCGAGCTCGATCGCGCTGGCGATCTCCCCGTCGCTCCGGGCGCCGAGCCGCTCGCTCACGGTGTCGTAGACGTCGGACTCGCCGAGGACGGGCAGCCCCTCGAGGAACTCCCGGGCGCCGACGCGTTCGCCGGTGGTGACCATGGCGCCGTTCTCGATGGCGTCGACGAGCAGCGCGAGGTCGACCCCGCCGAGGCGGTTCCGGCAGGTCTCGGCGGTGGCGGAGCGCAGCAGGTGGCCGAGGATCTCGCGCTCGCGGCCCTCCTCCCCGGTCTCGAGCTCGACCTTGCCGCGCAGCACCTCGAGGGCGGCCTCGAGGTCGACGACCCGGGCCACGGCCTGCTCCTCGCCCTGGGTGGTGGCCCGGCGCAGGGCGGCGGCGGCGACGGTCTCGGCGGCGGCGATGGCGAAGCGGGCCGAGACGCCGGAGCGCTGGTCGACCGAGCCGGAGGCCCGCAGCCCACGGGTGAAGCGGGCGATGATCTCGACGAGCGCGTCCGGCACGGTGGCGACGAGGTCGGCCTCCTGGCGGATGACCGCGACCTCGGCCTCGAGCTCGCGCGGGTAGTGGGTGCGGATCTCGGCGCCGAAGCGGTCCTTGAGCGGGGTGATGATCCGGCCGCGGTTCGTGTAGTCCTCGGGGTTGGCCGAGGCGACGACGAGGACGTCGAGGGGGAGGCGCAGCACGTAGCCGCGGATCTGGATGTCGCGCTCCTCCATGACGTTGAGCATCGCGACCTGGATGCGCTCGGCGAGGTCGGGCAGCTCGTTGACGGCGACGATGCCGCGGTGGCTGCGCGGGATGAGCCCGAAGTGGATGGTCTCGGGGTCGCCGAGGCGGCGGCCCTCGGCGACGCGCATCGGGTCGACGTCGCCGATGAGGTCGGCGACGGAGGTGTCCGGGGTGGCGAGCTTTTCGGCGTACCGGGCGTCGCGGTGGCGCCAGGCGACCGGCAGGGCGTCGCCGAGCTCGGCTGCTCGCCGGCGGGACTCGACGGTGATGGGCTCGTAGGGGTGCTCGCCGAGCTCGGAGCCGTCGATGACGGGCGTCCACTCGTCGAGCAGCCCGACGAGGCTGCGCAGGAGCCGGGTCTTGCCCTGGCCGCGCTCGCCGAGCAGGACGACGTCGTGGCCGGCGAGCAGGGCCCGCTCCAGCTGGGGGATCACGGTGTTCTCGAAGCCGTGCAGGCCGGGCCAGGGGTCACGGCCCTCGCGCAGGGCGGCGAGGAGGTTGGCGCGGATCTCGTCGCGCAGCGAACGGGCCTCGTGCCCGGAGGCGCGCAGCTCGCCGACGGTGGCGGCGGACGGCGGCGGCGTGTGCGGCGTGGTGGCCGCGGGAACCGTGGGGTCGCTCATCACTTCACGCTACGTCAGCCTCCCGACATCCGGGAGACCGGAGGGCGGGTTGGACAGCGCCCGCCCGCGGCGGCCCTCAGCGGTAGTTCGTGTACGTGAGGGCGATGTCGAGGTCCTGCTCCTTGAGCAGCCGCTGCACGGCCTGGAGGTCGTCCCGGGACTTGCTCGTCACCCGCACCTCGTCGCCCTGGATCTGGGTCTTCACCGACTTCGGGCCCTCGTCGCGCAGGATCTTCGTGATCTTCTTCGCGTTCTCGCTCGAGATGCCCTCCTTGAGCGGCACGTCGAGCTTGTACTCCTTGCCCGACACCCGCGGCCCGGCCTCGGGCACCTCGAGGTGCTTGAGGGAGACCTTGCGGCGCACCAGCCAGGTCTGCACGACGTCGAGGACGGCCGTGCAGCGCTCCTCGGTGGAGGCCTCCATGCGGATGACCTCACCCGCGAGCTCGACGCTCGCCCCGACGCCCTTGAAGTCGTAGCGGGTGGAGATCTCCTTGGCGGCGTTGTTCACCGCGTTGGCGACCTCCTGCTTGTCGTACTGGCTCACGATGTCGAAGCTGCTGTCGGCCACGGGCCCTCCTGGAGACGATTCGGCGGCGCGGATGCGGCTTGCTATCCTTCCATGCGCACCAGGCAGGTTGCCCGAGCGGCCAATGGGAGCGGACTGTAAATCCGTCGCGAAAGCTTCGAAGGTTCGAATCCTTCACCTGCCACCCCGTGCCCGGAGCCCCGTGGTCGTCGTCGAGACGGCTGCGGGGCTCCTTCCGTCCCCGGCTCAGGTCGCCGGGCGGGCGAGGTCGGGCAGACCGACGAGGGGTCCGAGGCGGGCGTAGATCTGCGGGATGACGGCCGCGTTCTCGCCCTGGGGGTCGACGAGGTCGTGCTTCCAGCCGGTCGCACGGGGGATGACGACGTCCTCGCGCTCGACGCCCGGGAGGGTGAGGGCGGCACCGATCCGGTCGACCCCGACGTTGCTCACCGCGGCGTCGTTCTCGTTCGTCACGACGACCAGCCGCTCGAGCCGGGTCTTCCGTCGCGGGGGTTGCTGGGCGGCCCGGCCGACCGCCAGGTAGGCCCCGATCGAGCGCAGCGAGTAGCGGGGGTAGGCGTACGGCGGGTCGGCCAGCCGCTCCTTCTGCGCGGGGTCCCACCACAGGAAGACGTCCGGGGTGTAGCGGAAGGCCCGGGACACCGGCCCCACGCCGAACTCGGGGAGGACCCTGGGGACGACGAGCGGCGCGATGAGGGTGGCCTCGGCGACGTCGTCGCGCTCGGCGGCCAGCCACGCGGCGAGCGTCCCGCCCCCGGACAGACCGACGACGCTCACCCGCTCGCCCAGGCCGGCCGCGATGTCGGCCGCCTCCTCGGCGGTGTCGACGAGGGCGCCCGGCGTCACGGACGACAGGGCGTCGGTCAGCCGGTCGGCCTCGCCCTGTCCGGGCAGCCGCGGGACGACGACGCTCCACCCCGCCGCGGCGTAGGCGTCGGCGAGGGCGGCGAACTGCGCGGGGCAGTTGGTGTACCCGTGGAGCAGGACGACCGCGCGCGGGGTCCGCGAGCCGTGGACGTCGACCCGGCTGCGGCAGACCGGGTTGACGTCCGGGCCGTCCTGGGCGCGGAGGGCGTCGGCGCGACGCAGGGCGTCCTCGTACGAGGAGGCGGGGTCCATCTGCACGTCGAGCGAGTCGTCGAGGACCGGGGTGAAGAGGAGCACGGCGAGCACGACGACGACCGCCAGTGCCCCGGCGAGGACGACCGTCGAGCGGCGTCGACGGCGGGCCGGGACCGGCCCGGCCGCCTCGGGTTCGGACACGCGCGCATTGTCGCAGAGCCGGGGCCTGCGCGCATCCGCTGCGACGACCACGCGCGGCTCGACCCGCGGCCCGTCGGGCGCGACCTAGGCTGGAGCGACCGACCGGCGACCCGGAGAAGGGACCCCCGACCATGGCCGACACCCCGTCCGAGAAGGAGGTGCTGCTCGGCCACCTCGCGGCCCAGCGGCGTCACGTCCTCACCATGCTCGAGGGCCTGGACGAGGAGCAGCTGCGACGGGCGGTCCTGCCGTCCGGCTGGTCGCTGCTGCAGCTGGTGCACCACCTGGCGGTGGACGACGAGGCGTTCTGGTTCGCCTGTGTCGTCGGTGGCGACGAGGCGACGATCGCCGGGCTCGGGAACGGCTGGGAGGTCCCGAAGAACGCCACGGGCGCCTCGGTGGTCGGCACCTACGAACGGGCCGCCCAGCAGGCCGACGCCGTGCTCGCCGGCGTGGACCTCGACGACGCACCCGCCTGGTGGCCCGAGGACATGTTCGGCGCCTGGCGGATGGGGACGGTGCGCGAGGTCGTCCTCCACGTCCTCACCGAGACCGCGGTCCACGCGGGCCACCTCGACGCCGTCCGGGAGCTCCTCGACGGCCGGCAGTGGCGGGTGCTCGACTAGGACGCGCGTGACTCTGCGACCGCCCCGGAGACCGAGAACGAGCGCGGGCGAGCGCTACTCGCGCGTCACCCGAGATCGGTGGCAGGCTCGGCCCATGTTCGCGCGCATCGCCGTCGTCAACCGTGGAGAGTCCGCGATGCGGCTCGTGCACGCCGTGCGCGACCTCAACGCGGAGCAGCCGCCGGGGGAGCCGCGGACCGAGGTCGTCGCGCTGCACACCGAGGGTGAGCGGACGGCGATGTTCGTCCGCGAGTCCGACCTGGCCTTCGACCTCGGGCCCGCCTCGGAGCGTCCGTACCTGGACCTGGAGCGGCTGCGCACGGCGCTGCTGGAGACCCGCGCCGACGCCGTGTGGGTCGGCTGGGGCTTCGTCGCCGAGGACCCGCGCTTCGCCGAGCTGTGCCGCGAGATCGGGGTGACGTTCATCGGCCCGAGCCCCGAGGCCATGCGCAAGCTCGGCGACAAGATCGGCTCCAAGCTCATCGCCGAGGAGGTCGGCGTCCCCGTCGCGCCGTGGAGCCGCGGCGGCGTCGACACCCTCGAGGAGGCCAAGGCCGCGGCCGCCGACATCGGCTACCCGCTGATGCTCAAGGCGACGGCCGGCGGCGGCGGGCGCGGCATCCGCAAGGTCGGCTCCGACGCCGAGCTCGAGGACGCCTACCAGCGCACCCGCGACGAGGCCGAGCGCGCCTTCGGCTCGGGCATCGTCTTCCTCGAGAAGCTCGTCACCGGCGCCCGGCACGTCGAGGTGCAGGTCATCGCCGACGGCCAGGGCACCGCGTGGGCCATCGGCGTGCGCGACTGCTCGGTGCAGCGCCGCAACCAGAAGGTCATCGAGGAGTCGGCCTCGCCCCTGCTCGACGCCGATCAGGCCGCCGAGCTCAAGGCCTCCGCGGAGCGGCTCGCCGTCGCCGTCGGGTACGCCGGCGCCGGCACCGTCGAGTTCCTCTACCACCCGGGCGACCGGCTGTTCGCGTTCCTCGAGGTCAACACCCGCCTCCAGGTCGAGCACCCCATCACCGAGATCGTCACCCGCACCGACCTCGTCCGCCTCCAGCTCCACGTCGCCGAGGGCGGCCGGCTCGAGGGCGAGCGCCCCGAGGAGCTCGGGCACGCCGTCGAGGCCCGGCTCAACGCCGAGGACCCCGACCGCGACTTCGCGCCCGCCCCGGGCCGGATCGCCCACCTCGAGCTGCCCGCCGGCCCCGGCATCCGGGTCGACACCGGTGTCGCCGAGGGCGACTCCATCCCCGCGGACTTCGACTCGATGATCGCCAAGGTCATCGCGTCCGGTGCCGACCGGCAGCAGGCCCTGGCCCGGCTGCGGCGGGCGATGCGCGAGACGACCGTCGTCATCGAGGGCGGCGCGACGAACAAGTCCTTCATCCTCGAGCTGCTCGACCAGCCCGAGGTCGTCGACGGCACGGCCGACACCGGGTGGATCGACCGGGTGCGGGCCGAGGGCCGCCTCGTCGCCACCGAGCACTCCGGCATCGCCCTCGTCGCGGCGGGCATCGAGTCCTCCCTCGACGCCGAGCGGCTGGAGCAGACCCGCCTGCTGGAGACGGCACGCGGCGGGCGCCCCCAGGTGCAGCACACGGTCGGCCGGGCGGTCGACCTCACCCTGCGCGGCACGGCGTACAAGCTGACGGTGCTGCGCACCGGGCCCTCCCGCTTCCGGGTCACCGTGGCCGACCCCGCGGGGACCGGCGCCACGGTCGAGGCCGAGCTCGAGCGTCTCGGCACCTACGCGAGCCGGATCACCGTCGGCGGGCGCACCCACCGGCTCGTCACCGCCGCGCACGGGCCGGTGCAGCTCGTCGAGGTCGACGGCATCACCCACCGGGTGAGCCGCGACGAGGGCGGGGTGCTGCGCTCACCCGCCCCGGCGCTCGTCGTCGCGACGCCGGTGCCGGTCGGCGGCGAGGTCGCCGCCGGGAGCCCCGTGCTCGTCCTGGAGTCGATGAAGATGGAGACGGTGCTGCCGGCGCCGTTCCCGGCGGTCGTCAAGGAGCTGCTCGTCGCCACCGGCAGCCAGGTCGAGACCGGTGCGCCGCTGGTCCGCCTCGAGCCGGTGGGCGACGGCACGGAGGCCGAGGCCGTGGCGGGCGAGGCCGTCGACCTCGACCTGCCGGACCTCGCGAGCGACGGCGACGCCGCCGCCCGGGCCGCCCGCGGCCGCGCCGACCTCTCGGCGATGATCCTCGGCTACGACCTCGACCCGACGCACGAGGGCCGGGCCCTGGAGCAGTACCTCGCCGCCCGCGACGAGCTCGTGGCCGAGGGGACCCCGGCCGTCCGCGACGAGATCGGTCTGCTCACCTGCTTCGCCGACCTCGCCGAGCTCGGCCGCAACCGCCCCGTGGGGCAGGAGACGCACGTCGAGAACCGGGTGCACAGCCCGCGCGAGCACTTCCGCACCTTCCTGCAGACCCTCGACGCCGAGCGCGGCGGGCTGCCCGCAGACTTCGTCGCCCGGCTCGAGCGGGTCCTGCTGCACCACGGCGTGTCCGGCCTGGACCGCACCCCCGAGCTCGAGGCCGCGGTGTTCCGGGTGTTCCTCTCCCAGCAGCGCTCGGCGCCCGAGGTCGCGATGACCACGGCGATCCTGCGGCGCTGGCTGGCCGAGCCCGCCCCCGAGCCGCCGGACGACGCCCGCGTCCGCGACCTGCTGGACCGCCTCGTCGTCGCCACCCAGCTGCGCTTCCCGATCGTCGGCGACCTCGCCCGCAGCGTCCGCTTCCGCTGGTTCGACCAGCCGCTCGTCGACGCCGACCGCGCCTCCGTGCTCGGCTCCGTCGGCACCGAGCTGGAGGAGATCGACGCCCTCCTCGCCGGCCCGGAGCGCACCGCCCGGGTCGACGCCCTGGCCGCGATCCCCGAGCGGATCGTCCGCTTCCTCGGCGACCGGCTGCGCCACGGGGTGCCCGAGCGCGAGCCGATGCTCGAGGTGCTCGTCAAGCGCCACTACCGCGAGTACCACCTCGAGGGCCTGCACGAGGAGTCCGTCGACGGCCGTGCCGTCACGGTCGCCGACTACCGGCTGGACGAGCGCGACACCCGGCTGGTCAGCACCGTCGCCACGGCGGACGAGCTCACCCCCGACGGCCCGCTCGCCGGCCTGCTGGAGCGGGCCGTGGCCGACCGCCCGGACGGCCACGACGTCGTCGTCGACCTCTACGTCCACGACGCGGACGTCTCCGCCGACGCCGACGAGGCCGCCGCCGCGCTCGCGGCCCGGCTCACCCCGATGGCCTTCACCCGCAGCGTGCGCCGGGTCGCGGTCGGCGTCGTCCCCCCCGAGGGCCGCGAGGTCGGCTACTTCACCTTCCGCCCGCAGCCGGACGGCACGCTGGAGGAGGACCTCCCGGTGCGTGGGGTGCACCCGATGGTCGGGCGCCGCCTCAACCTCTGGCGGCTGCGCGACTTCGACCTCACCCGGCTCGACGCCCCGGACGACGTCCTCCTGCTGCACGCGGTCGCGCGGGGCAACCCCCAGGACCAGCGGCTCGTCGCCCTGGCCCAGGTGCGCCAGCTCGTCGTCGTCCGCGACGACGACGGCCGGGTGTCCTCGCTGCCGCACGTCGAGCGGGCCATCGCCAACTGCCTGGAGGCGGTCCGCCGGGCCCGCGGGTCGATCGGCGGCGGGGCGCGCCTCGACATGAACCACGTGTGGCTGCACATCTGGCCGCCGGTCGAGGCCGACCTCGACCAGCTGACCGCGCTCCAGGGCCGGATCGCGCCGATGACGGCCGGCGCCGGCATCGAGGAGGTCCGGGTCGAGGGCTCGATCGCGGGCGACAACGACCACACCGTCCCGATCTGCGCCCGGTTCACCTACCAGCCGGGCTCGGGCGTGACCTTCACCGTCGAGTCCCCGCCGACCGAGCGCCTGAAGCCCCTGGACGCCTACGCCGAGAAGGTCGTGCGCGCCCGCCGCCGCGGGTTGGTCTACCCCTACGAGCTCGTGTCGATGATCTCCGGCGGGGGCGGCGAGGCCGTCGAGTACGACCTCGACGACTCCGGCCGGCTCGCGCCCGTCGACCGGCCCTACGGCGAGAACACCGCCGGCATCATCTGCGGCGTCGTCACCACCCCGACCCCGCTGCACCCGGACGGCATCACCCGGGTCCTGCTCTGCGGCGACCCGCTGCGCTCGCTGGGCTCGGTGGCCGAGGCCGAGTGCCGCCGGGTCATCGCCGCCCTCGACCTCGCGCAGGAGCGCGGGCTGCCGGTCGAGTGGTTCGCCCTGTCCGCCGGCGCCCGGATCGCGATGGACTCCGGCACCGAGAACATGGACTGGGTGGCAGCCGCGCTCAAGCGGATCGTCGAGTTCACCCAGGCCGGAGGCGAGATCAACGTCGTCGTCGCGGGGATCAACGTCGGCGCCCAGCCGTACTGGAACGCCGAGGCGACGATGCTCATGCACACCCGCGGCATCCTCGTCATGACGCCGGACTCGGCGATGGTGCTCACCGGCAAGCAGTCGCTGGACTTCTCCGGGGGGGTGAGCGCCGAGGACAACTACGGCATCGGCGGCTACGACCGCGTCATGGGCCCGAACGGCCAGGCGCAGTACTGGGCCAAGGACCTGGCCGACGCCTACGGGGTGCTGCTGTCGCACTACGAGTCGACGTGGGTGGCGCCGGGCGAGGCCGGACCGCGGCGCGCGCCCACGACCGACCCGGTCGACCGCGACGTGACGACCTTCCCGCACGTCATGGAGGGCAGCGAGTTCACGACGGTCGGCGACGTGTTCTCGTCGACGAAGAACCCGGACCGCAAGAAGGCCTTCGACATCCGCACCGTCATGCGGGCCGTCGCCGACCAGGACCACGGGGTGCTCGAGCGCTGGGCCGGCATGGCCGACGCCGAGACCGCGGTCGTCCAGGACGCCCGGATCGGTGGCATCCCCGTGGCGCTGCTCGGCATCGAGTCGCGGACGGTGCCGCGGCGCGGGTTCCCGCCCACCGACGGCCCGGACACCTACACGGCCGGGACGCTGTTCCCGCGCTCGTCGAAGAAGGCCGCGCGGGCCATCAACGCCGCCTCGGGCAACCGCCCGCTCGTGGTCCTGGCCAACCTGTCCGGGTTCGACGGCTCCCCGGAGTCGATGCGCAGCCTCCAGCTGGAGTACGGCGCCGAGATCGGCCGGGCCGTCGTGAACTTCGAGGGACCGATCGTGTTCGTCGTCGTCTCCCGCTACCACGGCGGCGCGTTCGTCGTGTTCTCCAAGCGGCTCAACCCGCGGATGACGGTCCTCGCCGTCGAGGGGTCCTTCGCCTCGGTGCTCGGCGGCGCCCCCGCCGCGGCCGTCGTCTTCGCCCGCGACGTCGACGCCCGGACCTCGGCCGACCCCCGGGTCGCCGACCTCGAGGCCCGGCTGCGCGAGGCCGACGTCGCGCAGCGCCCGGTGCTCGCCACCGAGCTCGCGACGGTGCGCCAGGCGGTGCGGGCCGAGATGCTCGGCGTCGTCGCGGCGGAGTTCGACCGGGTCCACGACATCCACCGGGCGGTCGAGGTCGGGTCGGTGGACGCCGTCGTCGCGCCCGAGGAGCTGCGCCCGCGGATCGTCGCCGCGCTCGAGGCCGAGCTGGCCCCCGGCGAGGTGCCGGCCGCCGACTGAGGGGCGGTCGGCCGAGCGGCCCCGGACATGCCACCGGCCCGGTGACCTGAGCGGTCACCGGGCCAGGGCGTCCGGGGGAGGCGGACCGTCAGTGCAGGTCCTTGCCCTCCGCGTGCGCCGCGACGAGACGCGAGCGGCCGGGGTAGCGGATCTCCTCCACGAGCTCCTGCATCTCGGCGGACGGCTTCGGTGTCACCTTCGAGACCGCGATGGTCACGACGAAGTTGATGATCATGCCGACCGTGCCGAACCCGGTCTCCGGGATGCCGAAGATGCCGTCGGAGTTGCCGTAGATGTCGATCGTCCACAACATGTACGCCATCGTCACGCCGAGGCCGACGATCATGCCGGTCATCGCGCCGATGGCCGTGCAGTTCTTCCAGAAGATGCCGAGGACGAGCGCCGGGAAGAAGCTGGCGCACGCCAACCCGAACGCGAGCGCGACGACCTGGGCGACGAACCCCGGAGGGTTGATGCCGAGGTAGCCGGCGACGACGATCGCCGCCGCCATCGCGATGCGGCCGACGAGCAGCTGCTGCTTCTCCGACGCCTGCGGGTTGATCTTCTTGTAGTAGACGTCGTTGGCGACCGACGAGGAGATGACGAGCAGCAGGCCCGAGGCGGTCGACAGCGCCGCCGCGAGCGCACCGGCCGCCACGAGACCGACGATCGGGGCGGGGAGGCCGCCGATCTCCGGGCTGGCGAGGACGATGATGTCGTTGTTGATCGTCACGTCGGTGAACCTGATGACCGAGTCCGGGGCCAGCTCCGAGATCGGGGCCGCGGCCTCGCCGGCCTGGGTGATGAGGCCGACGCCCGCCCAGGTGTTGAACCAGTCGGGGGCCTGCGAGAGCGGGATGCCCTGGGTGCCGCCGAGCTCGTCGATGATGTTGTACTTCGAGAACGCCGCCACCGACGGGGCCGTCGTGTAGAGGATGGCGATGAAGAACAGCGCCCACAGCGCCGAGAACCGCGCCGCGCGCACCGACTTCGCCGTGTAGAAGCGGACGATGACGTGGGGCAGACCGGCGGTGCCGAACATCAGCGCCGCGGTGATGAGGACCATGTTCGCCCTCGAGGTCTGGGTGAAGGCCTCCGTGTACTGCGCGATGCCGAGGTCCTGCTGCAGCCCGTTGAGCTCGCTGAGGATCGTGCCGAAGCCGATCTGCGGGAGCGCGATGCCGGTGACCTTCGCGGAGACCGCGACCGCCGGGATGAGGTAGGCGATGATGAGCACCGTGTACTGCGCCACCTGGGTCCAGGTGATGCCCTTCATGCCGCCGAGGACGGCGTAGAAGAACACGATGGCCATGCCGATGATGACGCCGGTCGTCTTGTCGACGCTGAGGAAGCGGGTGAAGACGACGCCGACGCCGGCCATCTGGCCCGCGACGTAGACGAACGACACGACGATGGCCGCGACGACCGCGACGAGGCGGGCGGTCTCGTTGTACCGGTCACCGACGAAGTCCGGGATCGTGTACTTGCCGAACTTGCGCAGGTAGGGCGCGAGGAGCAGGGCCAGCAGCACGTAGCCGCCGGTCCAGCCCATGAGGTACACCGACCCCGCGTAGCCGTTGCCGGCGAACGCGACGATGCCCGCGAGCGAGATGAACGACGCGGCGCTCATCCAGTCCGCCGCGATGGCGGCGCCGTTGGCCGAGGCCGGGATGCCACCGCCCGCGACGTAGAAGCCGGCCGTGTCCGAGACGCGGCTGCGGTAGGCGATGACGATGTAGAGGGCGAACGTGATGACGACGAAGATCAGCGTCCACAGCTGGATGTCGCTCACGAGTGCACCTCGCTCTCGACCTCGTCGACCCCGAACTCCTTGTCCAGCTTGTCCATCTGCCACACGTAGACGGCGATGAGGACGACGAACACGATGATCGAGCCCTGCTGGGCGAACCAGAACCCGAGCGGGAAGCCGATGAAGCTGATGGTGTTCAGGGCGTCGACGAAGAGGATGCCGGCGCCGTACGACACCAGCGCCCAGATGACCAAGAGGACGGCCATGAGCCGTAGGTTTCTGCGCCAGTACTCTCGGCGCTGTGTGTCGTCCATCGGACGTCGCCTCCTTGCGAATCCGTGCGAGCCCCGTGTCCGGCTCGGCTGGCCGCCATGGAACAGGGCTCCTGAGAAGTTCTCAACAAGTGCGAGGCGGGGCGCGCCGAACCTGCGCCGAACGGCCCGCGCGGCCCGTCGGGTGGGGTCGCGGCACGACGAACGGTCGGTCCCGGCGGACGGTCGGTGCGCGGCGACCGCTCGTCGTGCCGGAGGGCGCGCTCGTCCCGCAGCGGGCGGGCCGCGGGGGACGGGTGCCAAGGGCCCGGCCTACCATCCGTGCCATGCAGACCACCGCCGCTCCTGCGCCCGCTCGTGTCCGTCGCCGGCTCGAGCCGGCCCGCAAGCGGCTGCTGCTCGCGTCGGGGATCGCCCTGCTCGGGGCCTTCCTGCCGTGGCTCTACACCGGTGTGGGGACGGTCAACGGGGCCCGCGGGGCCGGGCTGTGGGTGGCCTACGCGGCCTTCTTCGCGCTCGCCGGGGCACTGCTGCCGAAGCGCCGGCTGTCGGCGTTCCAGGGCGCGGTCCTCGCCGTCGTCGCCGCCGCGCTGTCGGTGTGGCAGGTCGTGCACCTCGCCTCGCTCGTCGGCTTCGCCGGCTGGATGCCGGGGCCGGGGCTAGTCATGTCCTTCGGCGCGGGGGTGCTCGCCGGGGTCGCGGCGCTCGAGCTCTGGCGTCGTCCCGTGGAGTGCTGACGTCCCCGACGTCCTCCCGCCGAGGGCTGACGTGTTGACGTCCTCCCGCCGAGGGCTGACGTGCCGACGTCAACCTCGGAGTGACGAGGCCTGAAGACGTTCTTGTGGACTGCGGTCTCGGTGGTCCCCATGGTCGGTCCGACCGTGACCGGCCGGCTGACAGCGTGGGGGCAGGGTCTCGACACCGGCTTCTTTCGGGGTCGTGGCTGGGTCGACGGCAGCCTGAGACGTGATCCGAGATGGGGGCGGTCGTGTCCGGCGGGCGTTCGGATCGTGGTCGGGTCCACGGCGGCCTGGGACGGAGTCCGTGGTGGGTCGTCTCACGGTGCCGGCCTCTTTGGGCGGGTGGCTCTCGAGCCAGGGGTTCGGCCTGCTGGAGGACGCTCTCGTGCTCGTTCTCGAGCCTTCCGAACACGGTCGTTCGAGCTGCCGTCGACGCGGTCTCCGGCCGCATTTTGACGCTCTGAAACTTCTTCTAATATCGTTCTTGCGCACCGTCTTACGGGCCTTTCGACTCTTGTCGTCGTACGCGTGTTCGGGTATGATCGGGGCATGGACCGGGGGGACGTGAGCAGCCGCATCGCCGCACTGCGCGGCGATGCGGTTCTGCTCGCGAAGGACCTGGCCGAGCACGGCCGGAGCCTGGATCCGCGGGAGGCGTTCGAGGTCGCCGGGGAGGCGCAGAAGGTCGCCAACACTCTGGAGGGTGTCGTCGCGGTGGCCGCGGCGTTCGGGGCGCGGTTCGAGAGCCGGATGGTCTCGGACCGGGTGATCGAGCGGACCCACCCGGTGGGGTTCGTCGACGGCATGGCGCCATCGATGCTGGCGATGGAGGCCGGGGTCACCGAGGGTGTCGCCGGTCGGAAGGTCCGGCTCGGGGCGAAGCTGTCCGCCCGCTTCCCGCAGGTCCTCGAGCTCGTGCTGGACGGTGGGGTGGCGGCGGTGACGGCGCACAAGGTCCTCGACGCCTGCGCAGGCCTCGACGTCGAGGCGTGTGGCCGGGTGGACGCCTCGCTCGCGCCGCGCCTGGCGGGGATGGACCCGGCGCGGGTGTCGTCCGAGACCCGCCGGATCGCGGCCCGGGTCGCCGCCGACCAGGTCGCCGAGCACGCCGCCAAGACCCGGAAGGTGCGGACGGTCGAGGTGTGTCCGAGCGAGGACGGCCTCACCGAGTGGTTCGCCCTGCTGCCCACCGCCACCAGCAAGGCCGCCTGGACCGCCGTCGAGTCTCTCGCCGCGGAGTACCGGGACGTCGACGACACCCTCACCGTCCCCGAGTCCCGGGCCGACGCCTTCGGTGACCTCCTGCTCCGCAACGTGAGCGTCAGCGCCCAGGTGACCCTCGGGGTCCCCGTCGTCACCGGCGCCCCCGACCCCGTGGCTGCACCGACCGTGCGGACGTTCTCCCCGCGGGACCCCGACGAGACGATCATCGACGCCACCACCGGTGAGGAGGTCCGCGTCGGCGACCTGCCCGCCGACACCCAGGAAGACCTCGGCTGGCACGAGTTCGCGGACTACGAGAGCGCCGACGGCCCCGGCGTGCCGACCGCCGTCGAGATGGCCCCGACCCGTCTCGGCGCCGACACCGGCGCCACCGCCTTCGTGTCCGGGGTGCAGCTGCCCGGCCTCGGCTGGGTCGACGCCACCACCGTCGCCGGCATCCTGTCCACCCTCCCCCTGCAGGTCGCCCGCGCGGTCCTGGACGCCGACACCGGCACCCTCACATCCATCACCACCGACGCCTACCGGCCACCGGCCAAGATGCGGCAGCTCGTGACCGTCCGGGACGGGACCTGCCGCATGTACGGCTGCACCCGCCCCGCCGAGAGGTGCGACCTCGACCACGTCCGGCCCTGGCCCACCGGCCCCACCACACCGGCCAACCTCGCCGGGCTCTGCCGACGCCACCACCGCCTCAAGCAGCAAGGCCACTGGCGGCCCACCCTGGCACCTGACGGCACCCTCACCTGGACCGACCCGTCCGGCCGGACCCGCACTACCGAGCCTGTTCACCGCACCCACCCCGACGACCCGCCTTTGACACCCCCACCGTCATCGGCACCGATGTCGTCGAACCCTCCGCACGAACGCAGCCCGCGCGGCGACGCGTGGGCCGACGTCCCGATCCCCTTCTGACGTCTCGACCGTCGCCCGCCCCGCCCTGCGCGGGCGACGTCACGGGCCCCCGGGGGGCCGGGTTCGGTCGAGTGGCGTGAGCATGAGCTCGCGGCGGACGGCGAACCCGGCCCGCTCGTAGAGGGACGCGGCGGCCGGTTGGGCGTGGACGGTGACCCGGAAGCAGCCGGCGCCTCGGGCGTGGGCGAGGGCCGCGTCCACGAGACGGGCGCCCAGGCCGGCGTCCCGGTGGTCGGGGAGGACGTAGACGGACTGGATGTCGCCGGTGAGGCGGTCGAAGGAGCGCGGGTCCGGGACGCGGGGGACCAGGACCAGCCAGGCCATCCCCACGTCCTGCCCGCCGACGGAGCCGAGGAACGGGACGATCGACGGGTGGGCCGTCATCCAGTCCCGCAGGCCGTCGGCGTACTCGTCGCGGGACCCGGCGATGGGGGCGTG
>NZ_SAYU02000083.1 GCF_004025965.2 Phycicoccus flavus
TCGACGCCGTGCTTGAACGCCGACGGCGCGATGATCGGCTCACCCAACACCTGTCCAAGTTAACTTGCCAGCGTGTCTTGAGCAAGCGCGACCGACAAGTCTGTGGGACTGCCCCATATCGCCGCCTTACGACCCTTGGCGTTTTGCTTCGGCGGCGTCGAGACGGCGATGTAGCAGGCTCGCGAGCCCGAGGTACTCCAAGGCTTGCTGCGGATCCTCAGAGGAGAAGAGTTCATGGGCGCGAGGGTTCCTGATGCCGAGCATGACGCCGCGGAAGATTGCGTGGAACCCTTCTCGCTCGTCTCTACCGCTCTGGCCGTCGTGGACGGCTACGTCGATGAGCGGACAATCTTTCTGAAATGCGAAGGCATCACCCATCAACGACGCGCCGGACTTCGGCACCTCGGTCATTTCGCGTACGCGAACCTCCAAGGACTTGAAGGCCACTGCGACGGCGGGCTGGTAGTAGCCATCCGCGAAGAGCTCACCTGCTGCGTCCTGGACGGCCGAATGGAGGTTCTCGACACTGAGCCGACGTACCGGGGCCACGCGGGGCGGTGGTGGTGTCGCGCCCCACTCGACCTTGACTCGGTGCATCATCTCGGGCCCGGCACGAAGAACGGTGGCCTTCGCCACGTACCGCAGCTCGACGCCATCGTCTCCGCGGCGAGGGTCGGGCAGCTGCACGTAGTCACCCTCGAAACACGGGCGTATTGACGTCGAAGGAGCCGGTTTCGCCTTGGATGTGTGCCTCAGTCTCAAAGGACTCTTCATCCTCAGTGCCAGAATTGCGGATGACGCGCACCATCTCGGTGCCAAAGGCTGCACGCATCTGACTCATGAAGGGACTGCTGCTCGGGTTGTCGACCGGGCGGCCGCTGTTGAATCTCTGCAAAGGCATGCACCGATCCTCCCTCAGCTCCCGGACATCCGCGCCTTCGACAATCGCCCGAATGCCCGCGATGGAGACGCGCGTGCACACGACGAAGTTGTTGCCTGGCGCTGCCAACAGGTGCACCAAGCCGCCATGACGAGCGAGCTAACGCGCGCTGCTTGCGTCATAGCGCCGCCTGTCGACCGCACTCGTGGATCAGCTCCGCATCTCGTCAGCTCCGAGGCGCAGATCCCTGAAGTCCTCGACGGCCAGTCGTGCGGCACTCCCGAACCGTGTCGTGTTTCCCCCCGCCACTACGAAAATGTCGTCGATGACTTTAATTAGGGGGTGAGACCTCGCCAAAGCAGTCGTGCCAGGCGAACTCGACGAGCGCGAGGATGTCGAGCACCGCGTCGGCGGTGGGTCCGAACTCGGATACCGCTCTTCCTCTCCGAGCCGAACGCCGCTCCGACCTGCTGGTCACCATGAGCGCCACTCTGGCACGCCCCAGGTAGCGAAGGACTGCGGTCGGACGAAGGCGAGTCACACCGCCGCGAAGGCTGCGAGGGACCAGGCTCTTCTCCCGCCAGCCTTACCCGTCCGTCACCCGCGAAGAGGCTAGAGGGGAGTAGACGGTCACGCCCGCTGCTTCGAGAGCCTGGCGCAAGCCCGGGCTGGGCTCGCCACACACCTCGCCGGTCATGGTGCACACCTCGGACAACAGGCTGCTGACCTCCGCGATGTTCTGCATGTGCTCTAGACCGGCGGCGGAGTCGCGGTAGCGCTCATGCACGAAGCACTCTGTTCCTTCTTCGTTCAGGAACAGGTTGTACTCGATGGTTCCGGTGTCCTGATGGCGGACGATGTCTACGCATCGAGCCGCCAGCCTTTTGAACTCCTCGAGTCGACCCGAGTGGATTGTGATGCGGCTGGTGCCGTGCAGCTCGCTGGAAGTCGTTGACATCGGCCGATGCTACTGCCGTCCCTATCGCGGGGCCGGGGGATGTACGACAGTCTGCGCGCGATTGGGTTTGCCTCGGTGACGGGCGAAGGCCGCGGCGGCGCCTCGCAGCACCGACCAGGCGGGGTGCGATCCGCGTCTCTCCGCCGCGAGCCGAGCTTCGGTTCCGGGGGGCTGGTGCGACTGATCAGAGTTGAAGATGCAGGCGTAGCGCGTCGTCGAGTTGCGCCATCAGATGCGTCGGGACGTGCCCCAGGGGTGGGCCGATGCGTTCGACCGTAACCGACCGCACCTGCTCCGCTTGGGCCTTGGAGTCCACTCGAAGTCCGGTGTCCTCGGCGGGGAGGGCGACCTGGAAGGGGTAGACGCGGGTGAGGTTGCTGGTGACCGGGACGACAGTGACCACGCCGCGGCCCAGCCGGGTGGCGGTGGCGTTGGCCCGGTCGTTGGTGACGAGCACTGCGGGGCGACGCTTGTTTGCCTCCGCGGCGCGGGCCGGGTCGAGATCGACCAGACGGATCTCACCGCGCAGCATCGGCGACACCGTCGGAGGTGGTCTCCTCCCACGCGGCGGCGTCGCCCGAGGCTTCCCACTCCTCCCACGCGGCGGCGTAGGCGTCGTCGAGCTCGGGCTTGGCAAGGAGCCGGATGGCGCGTTGCACGGCCGCGGAGCGGGTCGAGATGCCGACGGCCTCGGCGTACCGGTCCAGTGCTGCGACGTCCTCGTCGGGGAGGCTGATGCTGAGCTTCACGAAGCAATCCTACCGGAGTAGGAAGGCAATGCTACCCATGCCGGTGCCGAAAAGGTGACCCTGAGGCATATCGCCGCAAATCGACCGCTCGCGAGGCGTTGGTGTGCAGGCGCCGTAGGCGAAGATGTGCGCGTGGTCGATGAGCGGATCGAGCCCGCCGTATGGGGCGAGCCTGTCGATGACGATGACCTCGCCGAGGTCGAGGACTCGTTGAAGGCCAGGATCCCGCCGCCTTGGAGGGCGTATCTCCAGGACCGGCGCTGGCTGCGTCACGGATGGCTGGAGTCGGGGGACTTCCTCCAATGCTTCGACCCGCGCCAGGCTCTCGAGAGGCTCGAAGCCTGGGAGGAGTCCGCTGATCTCCACCCAGGCATTTACCTTCTAGGAGGGGACGGCAGCCGAAATCTGTACTGCGTTGATCTGCGCCAGGAGAACCCCGCCGTGGGGCTCACTGACATGGTCAGCAGTGGATGGCACGATGTGGAGACGCTCGTAGCCAATGTCGAATCCTTCGTCGAGGCGATCCGCGACGGCTCCTTCCAGGCCTATCCCGACAGCTAACACCAGCGTCCGTGTGGGCGTCGAGCAGATCTCCGCGCGCACCACAGCGCGGGAAGTGTCCCTCTTCGCCGCAAGACGCCCACGGTGTTGTCGTCCACGAGGGGGCCCGGTCGAAAAGCTCCCGGGACGCACTCCACCACCGCTAGCAGTGCAATGGAGGTGTCAGGGTGCGCTGACAGACTTGGAGCGTGTCCAAGCGATCGCGCATCGAGCCCTCCGGTGCCGTGGTCGCCCGAATCGCGGACACGGCCTTGGCGCTCCCCGATGCCTACGAGGAGGACGCCTGGACGGGGGTGAGGTGGCGGGTCCGGACCAAGACCTTCGCCCACGTTGCCGTGTCGCAGGAGGGCTACCTGTCGTCTTACCGCGACCTGACCGGGGTGACTCGAGCGACCACCGTGCTGACCTTCCGGTCGGCCGGCGAGGAGCTATACGCCCTGACCCACATGGGGCCGCCGTTCTACAAGCCGCCATGGTCGCCCACCGTCGTCGGCGTGGTGCTCGACGACGGCACTGACTGGGACGAGGTCGCCGAGCTCGTGATCGAGAGCTACCGGTATTGCGCACCGGCGAAGCTCGCTCGCCAGCTGGATCAACGACGTCATGCGGTCCCTCCGCAGGTACAGGGCCTCCGGTCTGCCGGGCGTCACATACGTGACGCCGGCAGACCTCTCCGAGACCTGAGTCATTTGCGCCGCGTAGACCGCCCTCTCCGGAGCATGAGTGAGCGGTCGTTGCTCCGGCCGCAGTTTGACGTGGGCGTTACCACCTCGCCGGTCATCGTGCACACCTCGGACAGCAGCGTGCTGACGTCCGCCATGTTCAGCATGTGTTCCAGGCCGGCGGCCGAGTCGAGGTAGCACTATTGACCAAGCATTCGCTCTCGTATTCGTTCAGGAACAGGTCATAGTCCGTCCGCGTCCACGGCCCTGGTCCGCGTGCCGGCCGAGGGGGGCGGTGCCGGCAGGACGGGCTCGCCGGCCGGCCGCTGTCAGCCGCGGCGGTCCACGGGTGGGGCGTGTCGGGCTTGAACCGACGACCGACGGATTATGAGGCGGCTCGGGCTGTCTTGACGGGGTCTGTCGTGCGCCAATTCGTGCGTGGTTGGCTGCCGTTGGTGTGCTGGTGCATGACCGTGATTTCGACCTGGTGTGCCACGAACGTGCCACCGATCCGTAGCGGAGCAGGGGAGCCGGCCGCAGTGGTCGCGTCAAGGGTGACCGCAGGTCATCGCGCAGCGACGCGTAGCGCCCTTGATGCGGCCCGGAGGCGGGCGGAGAGTGGAGCGCAGGGTCGGCGGCTCGCAAGAAACCCAGAGGACGCGGTGTCGCGTTTCCGAGGCGCGCTCGATGGCAGTGCGGCATGGTCGTGCCATGGACTGGGGTGGAACGCGAACGGTGGTTGTGGCGGCGGTGGCCGGAGCGGTGGCGGGGGTTGGTGCGTCCTTTGTAGGTGTCCAGGCGGGCGTAGTGGCAGGGGCGGTCGGACCGCCTGGACCGGCAGGTGCGACTGGGCCCGCGGGGGCAAACGGGGATCCGGGTCCGGCGGGGCCGGCGGGATCAAGAGGGCCGAGAGGCCAGGGGATCGACGCGCTATCGACGTTCGATCGCGCGCAGTTCCTGGACGGCGTCCAGGTCTTGAGTTTGACGGGGCGATGCCCGGCTCAGTCGAAGGCGATCGGGCAAGTGGTCGCGTCGGTGACGGCTCAGACGGACGGGATCGTGTCCTCGCCTCTGGATGAGCAGGTGACGGGGCTTACGACTACGTCAGCGACGGTCTGTCAGTTCTAGCGCGGGGTGCGACGGGGTGCGCGGAGGGCGCGAAGCGCCCGGAGCGCGGGGTCCCTGTCGCGGGGCCCCGCGCTTCTGCGCGCCGGAGGCGCGCCTTGAGCCAGTAGAGAAAGTCCTCACCAGCAGGCTTCACGCGCGCCCCTGTCCGACGCGAGGCTTGAGGCCACCGGCGAGCGCTGGCACGGACCGTGCCTGCAGGGACGGGGCCAATGGAACGCGCAATCAGAGGGGATAGCGCGCGGGTCGTGGGTATCCCACGCCGCGTGCGTGCGCGAGGCTGGATTGGCACCCCTCGGAGGCCGCCCGCCAAACCTCTCGTAGCCGCCACCCCATCTTCCGTCACGCTCACAAGTCCATGCCGCACGTTCGATGTAGGCACTAGTCTTGAGGCTATGCTGTTCACCAGGGGGGCGCAGACGGAACCTGATATCGAGGTGCTTCGGGGGCGGGCGAGACTTCTCGTTATAGACGATCACGCGTTTCCGCACTCGAGGCTTTTCAAGAGAGATGGCTACTACTTCGAGCGCTGGCCCGAGATAAAGAACCTAACGCAACTTACTGATGGGCATTTCGATCTGATTTTGCTGGATCTTCAGGGCGTCGGATTGAATGAAAGTCCAGATCTCCAAGGGCTCGGGATTCTCGAGCATGTGAAGCGTTCTAACCCCGCTCAGATAGTAGTCGCGTATTCTGCGCAGACTCAGCGGCTTTCAGCAAACGCATATCTTGAACTGGCCGACGCGGTCATTGATAAGGATTCATCATACGTTACCTATAAAGATCTCGTGGATAAGTTCCTCTTACGGAGAGCAACGCCAGGATACTTCATCGAAGTCATGAATCGCGTCCTAGGGCCTGATGCTGCGTTGGTTCCACGGGCGGTGCCAAAAGCGCTTCGAGTACTGCGGGGAGGATCGCCGGCGACGTTGCGGCGGTATCTGACCGCGAAGTTACCCGATCCTGAGCAAGTCGATCGGGTCCTCACAATAGTTAGCATCGGAACGGCCGCCCTGCAAATGTTTGCGTCATGAAAGATGTTTGGGGGCTCTTTCCTTTTCCTACCCTACGAGAACAGCCCACCCACAACTTTATCTCGGGGTCGCTGATTGCAACCCCTGACGTCTGTGCTAGTTGCCCATCGCACGAGTGTATTGAGAAGTCCCGTGGCGAGGAGACAACTCTTCACGAATGCCGCTACGGCGTAAATTACGTACGAATCGATGAGGAACGACTGGTCGTTGGGGTCGTCGCGACGAATGCTCCCGCGCTCACCCGACGCGCGCGGCGGCGTGCCCGTCAGTCGCCAGCCATGCGCGTCAAGATGGCAGACCTACAAAACGCGGTCGATCGCGCACGAGGGCTGGGCCCGGGTGTGGTGGCAGATTGGAAGCGGTCGCGGGATGAGCTTCTTGCAAGGTTGCAAGACGATCCCGATATGTTCGCTGCTCTGGCTGAGCGGCTGCGACAGGACTTCGCGGAGACGCTCACCCAGAGTCATGACTTTTTGCAACTCGTCAAACTCGTGCGTGGATACAGCGAATCGCTATTGCTTGAGAAGCATCCGGGGATCAGTCCAGAGGATGCCGCTGAACGCTCACCAGCCGAAGGCGCGATCTTCTTTGCAACCGAGCTAATGCTCGTAAAAATGGACGCGCTGATATTTCTTAACGAGGTCAATCGCGCATTTGGATCTGAGAGCCGCGTTCGGATTCACCCTTACCTGCTAAAGTACTTGAGAATCTACGCATGGCAGGCGGATCAAAAGAATCTAACAATTCAACTTGTTGGGGAATGCTTCGCCAGCGCCTGGTACAACGCGAACGCCATTGGCGCGGTGTTTCAGGGTTTGCTGGACAACTTGGTGAAGTACGCCCCGGCGGGATCGAAAGCCGTAGTGCGCTTTGAGGATTACGAGGATGAAGTTGTCCTGCGGTTTGTGTCGCTGGGTCCAAAGATTGAGCGGTCCGAAGTTGAGAAGATCTTCCTTCCGGGATTCCGAGCGGTAGCTGCTAGGGCCACTGCGTCGGATGGTCTCGGGGTGGGTTTGGCGACTTCAAAGAGTATTTCCGACGCGTTAGGCTTGGGCCTACGGGTAGAGCAAGACGATGCACCCGACGAAAAGTATGCCGCTCGCTACGAGACGACGTTTTCAGTGCGGCTTCGCAAGCTTGACGCGCCTTCTTAACCGAGCGTCGTTCTCATGCCTCGGCGCAATCCGCCGTGGTGGTCTAGGGGGAAAGGCTTTGGCGGGGTTTTAAACAGTCAGGTGGTGCGGCGCTCGATCATGTCATCAGTAGTGGGTGCGTAGCGGCTCTTGGCGAATTCCTTGAATTCTTCGACTACGTCAGACCTGTCCTTTCGATAGGCGGCCTCGACCTGGCGAACGATAGTCGCATAACTGCGCTTCAGGCCGTCCTCCTTACGAAGTCGGTCCTTGGGTGTTGTGAGAAGGCGGCCGTCCTTCGTCCGCGTTGCGCGCTGCATCTGAACGTGAGTAAGGAGTGACGTGTCGTAGAAGCGGGTCGCGCTGAGCGTCAGTTCGTGCCTTGCCCAGCCTTTAGGCACGAGCAGGAGGGGCTGACCATCGACGGTGGGGAGCTCGACGTCAACATCCTTCCAAGTGAGGGATGAAGGGTCCCATGTCTGGCGCGAGACTGTGGCGAGTCCGGTGCCACCCGCCAGAGCGGGGTACTTACCGACCATCGCCTTCGTGAAGTCGGCCAACGGGCGATAGATCACCCTTGTGGTGAGGTCGGACGTAATGTCGTTTCCTACACCCGGGACGAAGAGGGGCATGTCTTCAATCTGCTTGAGGATGCCAATCCTGACGAGCGCGTGAGCGTCCGTTGTGAGGACGTCCCAAATGTCGGCGCCCACGCCTGCGGCGCCGCCGTGGCCGTCGAAGCCCGCGGCCGCCATACCCAGACGAGTTTCCCGCGGCTCCTCAAAATGTTGGAGGAGGTCCAACCCGGTTGCATGGTCCGCGCGCGAGCGGGAGACAGCGCAGCGGGTAACCATATTGAAGAACGTCTCAGTCGCATGGTTGGCCGAAGTGGCGAAGCGCTTGGGGCCGATCCCCATGCGCACAGCAAAAGGGTCGACGTACATTCGATTGTCTTGGTGAACGTTAACGTCTAGAAAGGGTACGTTCTGCGTGATTCCGTAGTACTGCGTGACAGTCGTCATGACCGTTCCTCTCTACCGTCGCGGTACGCGACACACGCAGAGGCGGACGTTGTGACCGCCCCTGCTGCGCGGTAGAGTTCCGGCTCGCCAGCCAAGCAAGCGTTCAGCCCCACCCGTCCCCACGGATGTGGGGCTTTACGCATGTGAGTAGCGCGGCAAGCAATGTAGTGGCCTAAGCGTCGACCCTTGCGGCGACACGCCGTGTGTCATCAACTCGGCCACGATCGCATGGCCACGGTCGAGTCCATTCGGGCGCGTATCGACGGGGGGACTGCTACGAAGCTACGGCGGTTGGGGCAGCCATCGCAATCGCTGGGACTGAGGACCCTCGGTCATCGGAATGCTTGAAGTTGCCAAGTCGAACCCACCCGAGGCGCTCGTACAGGTGGATCGCAGCGGCATCCTTGACCATGACATCCAGTACCAGTCGCCGGTCGGCGTCTGCCGAGGCCCTCATCACGGTGCGGATCAGCGCCTCTGCAATCCCTCGACACCGACTGACAGGCGAAACAAATAGCCGGCCCAGCACGGCTGCATCTCGCGAGTTGTGTGCCTCGGGGAGCAGCCGGGGGGCCTGGTCGTCGGGGCCGGGTTCGCTCATGGCCACGTGGCCGACCGGTTGCCAGTCAAGTTCGGCAGTCCATGCACCGAGCGCGTTGGGCAGGTCGAGCCACGCGAGCGGGTCGTCGACCCCCTCGACGGGGTAGCCGTCGGCCGCATGGACCTCGACGAGCACCTTGGCCAGAGCGGGCAAGTCGTCGTCTATGCGGGGCCGGATCGTTGCCGCCATCAGTTGTCCACCTTCATCGTGTAGTCGAGGCCCGAGTGGTCGGCTCTCATCTTGAACTCCGTCAACTCGAACGGTCGGCGTTGAGCGTCCAGGCCGGTGTGGGTGACAACGAGGAGCGGCACGCCGCCGGGCATGCGTAGGTCGCGCGCCTCGTCTCGGGTGGGCATGCGCGCGGTGACCTCTTCACGCGTGTAGGTGATGGCGTAGCCCTGGTCTTCGAACCGCGCGTAGAGGTCACCGGACCCGAGGTTGTCTCCCGTTGCGAGTTCGGTCCCCTCGGCGATTTTCCACGGGATGTAGGTGGTACCGATCTGGACGGGCTCACCGTCCACGAAGTACCAGTTGACGCGCTCGACGACGCTCTTGGTGCGAGGGGAGACATCCAGTCGCTCGGCGACGTGCGTGGGGGGTTGGACGCGGCCGATGCGGTCTAGGACGGCGTTTGGCGTGAGCCCCTGAGCGATGACCTCGGCATGGAAGGGCGAAAGCCCCGTCTCCTCGCGCACTTTGCGGGAGTAGCGGTGCTGTCCGAAGCGCAGCAAGCGGGGCTGGGCGCGGACGAACGCCCCGCGACCGTGCTCGGCTGTGACCAAGCCTTCGTCTGTCAGCAGGCGGACGGCTTCACGTGCTGTGTTGCGAGCGATGCCGTGCGTCTCGGCCAAGGTGCGCTCTGAGGGCAAGCGATCACCCGGAGACAGGTCGCCGCCGACGATCTGTCCCCGCAGCTCGTTCGCCAGTCTCCGGCTAGCCGGCTCGTGAACGTGTCGTGATGTCACTCCCATGATGACAGCCTAGCGAACTGGCGCAAGCCACTTGTTGACACCAGTGGCTCAAGCCACTTCAATAGTGTTACTGGCTTGAGCCAGTTCTATGAAGGGACTAGCGCGATGGCGATGCAACGGCGGATGAAGGTGGCGCACGGTGACGTGTTCCCGGCGGGCGCGTTCTTGAAGGGTGTCGTGGAGCCGGTGTCGGACTTCAACGCGTCCCCTCGGGAGGACGGGTCGCGTCCGCAGCAGGTGGACAAGGACACGGGTCTGCTGTTGTGGCAGGCAACGGTGCTGGACGCGGACGAGGAGGCCTCGCGGAAGGAGACGGCGGTGTCGGTGAAGTTCGCGGCGAAGCAGCAGCCGGTGCCGCCGGAGAACAAGTCTGGGATGCCGTGGACGCCGGTGGAGTTCGTCGGGTTGACGGCGTTGGCGTGGATCGATGACTCGGGTCCGCGGCCGCGGCTGGCGTGGTCGTTCCGGGCGGAGGGGATGGTCGCCCCGAGTGCCGGGTTGAAGGCGGCGTCGTGACCGCGGTCGACCTCGACGCGCTGGTCCGCTCGTTCGGGGTCGGTACGGACGAGGCGCTGGCGGAGGAGCTGCTGGGGGTGTATGCGCGGACCGAGGACGCGGCCGAGCACATCCTGCGGTTGGGGCACTCGGGTGAGGACGTGCCCGGGTTCGCCGAGGCGATGGCCAGCGTGGCCGGCTGGCTGGACGTCGCCGCCTCCTGCGTGGACCGGGCCCTGGCCGCGTGTGAGGCCCACGAGCGCGGCGAACCCCGATGACCACGACCGTCCGCACCGGGCCCCGGCCGCTGTCGACGGTCCTCAGCGGATGCGGGTGGCTGGCCCGGTGGCTGTGGGTCTGGCTGGCGGGACACCGCCGGCTCGTCGCCGCCTGGCTCGCGGTCTCGGTACTCACCTCCTGGACCCGGGCCGAGCCGCTGTGGGCCTGGATCGGGGTCGGCGCCGTCCTGGTGCTGGTCCTGGCTGCATGGGCGTGGTGGTTCCCCGCCGGCTACGAGCGCATCGTCGCCGGGCCCTCGCGACGTCGACGGTGGCGGCGATTCGTGCGCCGGAACTGGGCCGGTCTGGCGGACGCGTGCGGTTGGACCCGGATGGTCCGAGACCAGAGCACGAAGGAGCCGCGGCGGCGCACGGAGCCGTTGGTGCCTCGGTTGCGGTCGGTCCGGGCGTCCGGGTCGACGGTGACGCTGGTGGTGCGGGCCCGGCCGGGTCAGACCCTGGACCAGCTCGAAGCCGGCGTGCCGGGTCTGGCGGCGACGATGGACGCTCTGTCCTTCCGCTGCTCCGCGCACCGCGGGTCGACCTCGACCCTGCTGGTCGAGCTCGTCATGCACGACGCCCTCCGCGACCCGCGCGACGGCACCATCCCCGACGCGCCGACCACCGACCAGCCCGGCCGTCTGGTGCGGCTCGGACGCCGCGACGTCGGCGGCACCTGGACCCTGACCGTCGCCGGCCGACACACCCTGGTCGCCGGCTGCTCCGGCGCCGGAAAGGGGTCGGTGCTGTGGGGCCTGGTCGCCGGCCTCGCCCCCCTGGTGCCCTCGGACACGGTCCGGTTGTGGGGGATCGACCTCAAGCACGGCGTCGAGCTGCGGATGGGCCGCGCCCTGTTCGCCACCGTCGCCGACACCGGACCCGACGCCATCGCCGTCCTCACGGCGCTGCTCGACGTCGCCGAGACCCGCGGCCGCGCGATGGCCGGACAGGTCCGCGCCCACACCCCCACCCCCGGCGACCCGCTCCACGTCCTCGTCGTCGACGAGCTGGCCGACCTCGTGGCGTACTCGGACCGGGAGACCCGGATGGAAGCCACCCGGCTCCTGGCCCGGCTGCTGACCAAGGGGCGCGCTCTCGGGGTGGTGGTGGCGGCGTTCGTGCAGGACCCCCGCAAGGACGTCGTGACGATGCGGAACCTGTTCACCCAACGCGTCGCGCTGCGGCTGCTGTCGGACCAGGAGACCGCGATGGTCCTCGGCGACGGCGCCGCCCGCACCGCCCCCGCCCACCGGATCTCCCCGACCGCCCCCGGCACCGCCTGGGTGGTCGACGACGAAGGCGCCAGCGACCGGGTCCGCGCCGACTACTGGCCCGACCCCGTCATCCGGGACCTCGCCGCCCGCTACCCCTGCCGCGTCCACGTCGACCCCACACCAACAGTTCCGGCCGACGAGGACGGTTCGGACCGGTCGTCGGCCCAGCACGGGCCACGGCTGCACGCCGTCCCGGCCGCCCCTCCCGAACGGGCACCCCGCCCCCGCCGGCCCCGCTCCCCACGAGCACCCCGCACCCGTGCCACCGCCACCGCCACGACCGGGTCAGCTGAGACGAGCGCCGAGCGATGACCGCCGGACACCTGCCGGACCGGGTCGCCCTGCACCCGTTCGGGGTCCCGCTGCCCTACGTCCGCGCCAGTGACGCTGTCCTCGACGAGCTGGACGGCATCCGCTGGCGAGAGCGCGGCCTGTGCGCCGCCGACCCGGACGGGGGCTGGTTCGAGGACGTCCGCACCCCCGCCGCGCAGCGGGCCCGGCTGGTCTGTGCCGGCTGCCCGATCCGCCGCCGGTGCCTGGCCGCGGCGCTGCTGTACGGGGAGGAGTACGGCATCTGGGGCGGCCTCGACCCCGACCAGCGCCGACGCCTTGATGACGACCTGTACGACGGCGCCACCCTCGGGTCCGTCGTCGACGGCGCTCTCAACCCCGGCCGCGCCGCCTGACCCGAGCGTCGTCATGCCAACGTCCGCGCCCAGCCTCGACCGGTTCGCCGGCTACGGGCAGGACGCCGGACTCGACCTCCCCACCCTCGACGGCACCGCCGGCGCCGGGTTGCGGGCACGGTTCGCGGACGGATCGATGGACGCCTTCGCCGACACCCTGGCCGCCGTGCACAACTGCGCCCGACCGGTCCGGCTCGCCGGGACCTCCACCACCGTCGACACCGCGACCGGGGAGGTCCTCTCGACGTTCTCCTCGACCGACGCCCCGCTCGGGGTGCTGTACCGGCCCTGCGGCAACCGCCGCGCGCACGCCTGCCCCGCGTGCTCGCGCACCTACGCCCGGGACACCTTCGCCCTCATCCGGTCCGGCGTCGCCGGCGGCAAGACCGTCCCCGCCACGGTGGCGGACAACCCGCTGCTGTTCGCGACCTTCACCGCCCCCTCCTTCGGCCTCGTCCACGGCCATCGTGGCGGCACGGCATGCCGGCCCCGCCGTCGGGACGACCGGACCCACTGCCCCCACGGCCGGCCCCACTGGTGCACGCAGGTGCACGAACCCGGCGACTCCCGCTCCGGCGCGCCGCTCTGTGCGGAGTGCTACGACACCGCCTCGGCGGTCATCTGGCAGTGGCACGCACCCGAGCTGTGGCGACGCACCACCATCGCCCTCCGCCGCGCCGTCGCCGCCCACCTCGGCATCACCGAGTCCACCCTCGGGAAACACGCCTCGATCCAGTACGCCAAGGTCGCCGAGTACCAGGACCGCGGACTGGTCCACTTCCACGCCCTGATTCGGCTCGACGGACCCGCCGCCGCCGGGATCGGCGCCCCCGCCCCCGCCGCCCTCGACGGCCCCGCGCTGGCCGCGCTCGTCCGGGATGTCGCGCCGACCGTGACGGTGCTGGCCGAACCGGTCGACGCCGACGACACCCCACGGGTCCTGGCCTGGGGCGCGCAGCTCGACGTCCGCGTCGTCACCGCCGGCCGCCGAGTCGATGACCCCGACGCCGCCCTCACCCCGGGACAGGTCGCCGGCTACCTCGCGAAGTACGCCACAAAGGACGTCTCCGGCCTGCACGCCGAAGGACAACACCGCCACCACATCGCCGCCCTCCGCGCATCCTGCGCCGACCTGGCCGGCCGCGCCGCCCGCCACCACCCCGAGGACCACGACTACCAGCGGATGACCCGTTGGGTGCACATGCTCGCCTTCCGCGGCCACTTCGGCACCAAGTCCCGCCGCTACTCCATCACCCTCGGCGCTCTCCGACGAGCGCGCACCCGCTGGCAGACCCTCGCCGCCGAGTCACGCCGCACCGGCCAACCCATCGACACCCGGGACCTCGAGCGCCGGCTCCTGGCCGACGAGGACGACCAGACCACCGTGGTCGTCGGGTCCTGGACCTACCTCGGCACCGGCTGGCGCGACCCCGCCGAGGAAGCCCTCGCCATCGCCGCCGCGGCCCGCGCCAGGGAGTACGACCAATGGCGGGCGGAGCAAATGGTGCGGATGCCGGACGGAAACCGAGACGACTGAACGGAGTTGGAGCGATGAGAGCAATACCTGTCGTGGCGCACGAGGATCCGGCGCCACCGACGTGCGAGCGGTTGTGGACGATCGACGACCTGTCGGCGTTCCTCGGGGTGCCGGTGGCGACCCTCTACCAGTGGCGGCACAAGGGGGAGGGGCCTCCGGCGATGCGGCGGGGCAAGCACCTGAGGTTCGACCCGGATCGGGTGCGCGTCTGGGTGACGACGCAGGGCGGCTGACGTGGCCAGCGTTGGGCGGGATCTGCGGAACGGCCGCTGGCTGGCCCGCTGGCGCGATCCGACCGGGCGCCAGCACAAGAAATCGTTCCGGCGGAAGATCGACGCCCAGCGGTGGCTCGACCAGATGCTGGCCGAGATGCACCGCGGTCAGTACGTCGACCCTGCGGCCTCGAAGCTGCGCGTCGCCACCTTCGCCGAGTCCTGGGCGTCGGGCCTGGGCCACCTGAAGCCGTCGACACGGGAGCGGTACAGGTCGATCGTCCGCCGACACATCGTGCCGACCTGGGGAGCCTGGCCGCTCGGCTCGGTGGCGCACTCGGACGTCGCGACCTGGCTGGCCGAGCTGTCGGCGTCGGGATTGCGGCCGGGGTCGGTGCGCCACATCCATCGGGTGTTCTCGTTGATCCTGGATGCGGCGGTCCACGACGGGCGGATCGCTCGAAATCCGGCGGCCGGGGTGCGGCTGCCCCGCCAGGTGCGCAGCGAGCCGAGGTTCCTCACGGCGGCCGAGGTGGGGCGCCTGGCCGATGGCGCGGGTCCGAACCGCTTGACCATCCTCGTCCTGGCTTTCACCGGCCTCCGGTTCGGAGAGCTCGCTGCGCTCAAGGTGAAGCGGGTCGACTTTGCGCGTCGCCGGCTGTGGGTGGCGCAGAGCGTGACCGAGGTCGGCGGGCGGTCGGAGTGGTCGACACCGAAGACGCACGAGGCCCGTTCGGTGCCGTTGCCTCGTTCGCTCGTCGAGCTGCTGAGAGCGCAATGCGCGGGCAAGGACCCCGAGGATCCCCTGTTTCCGGCGCCCAACGGGGGAGTGCTGCGGATCGGGAACTGGCGGCGCCGGGTGTTCGACCCCGCATGCGCGTCCGCCGGCCTGACTGGTGTGACTCCCCACGACCTGCGGCATACGGCGGCGTCGCTGGCAATCGCGAGTGGGGCGAACGTCAAGGCGGTGCAGCGGATGTTGGGCCACGCCTCGGCGGCGATGACCCTGGACATCTACGCAGGATTGTTCGGGGACGACCTCGACGGAGTCGCGGATGCACTGGACGCTCTTGTGCCACAAACGTGCCACATCGGGCTCGTGGAGGGGTCGGCGTCGGCATGAGGGACGAAGCGACTAGGGGTCTGAAATGGGTAAACGTCGTGTGGGGCGTGTCGGGCTTGAACCGACGACCGACGGATTATGAGTCCGCTGCTCTGACCGACTGAGCTAACGCCCCGTCCGCGGCGGCACGGCGTCGCGGGCCCGGTGAGCCTATCGGGGCGGCGGTGGCGACCCGGGACCGGCGAGGGTGCGGCGCGGTCGGGGGAGCGACGATCCGAAGCCGCGTGATCGCCGGGATCAGTGGTGCGGGTGCGCCTGGTGGTGCACAATGTGACGCACAACGGCACGTCCGCGTGCCCGCACACGAGATCGACAGCTCATCGGCTCACCACCTGCGACGGCGTTGGGGAAGACGTCCACCGCACGTGAAGGAGACCGAGATGTCTGTCGCGATGCCGCGCGCCGCCACGCGGGGAGTGCTCTACGTCCACTCCACGCCGAAGGCGCTGTGCCCGCACGTGGTCTGGGCCGTCGAGGGTGTCCTCGGGGCCCGCGTCAGCGTGCACTGGACCGAGCAGCCCGCGGCCCCGGGCCTGGTCCGCACCGAGCTCAGCTGGGCCGGCGAGGCCGGCACCGGTGCTCGCATCGCCTCCGCCCTGCGTGGCTGGGAGCACCTGCGCTACGAGGTCACCGAGGAGCCCAGCCCCGGCTGCGACGGCTCCCGCTGGTCGCACACCCCGCGCCTCGGCATCCACCACACCTGGACCTCCGCCAACGGGGACGCCGTCGTCAACGAGGACCGGCTGCGCGAGGTCGTCCTGCTCGCCCAAGGCAGCTCCGAGGCGATGCAGGAGATGCTCGAGGAGGTCCTCGGGCTCGAGTGGGACACCGAGCTCGAGCCCTTCCGCTACGCCGGTGACGGTGCACCCGTCCGCTGGCTGCACAAGGTCGGCTGACCCCGCAGGGCGACCTCGCGGTCCACCTGCTCCTGACTGACGACGCGGCGCTCCGGCGGCGAGGTGCTCACCGCAGGCGTCGCAACCGGTCGCCGAGAGCGGCCTCGAGGACGCCGTCCGCCTCGGGCGTCAGCAGCTCGCCGACGACGACGAGCACCGACGGCCCGGGGGTCTCCAGGACCAGGTCCGGCCCGACGCGGGCGGCGTGCACCACGTTCGCGAGGTCGATGCGACGGTCGACGCCGGGGGTGCGCAGCTCGAGCGTCGCCGGGGTGAAGGCGGCCCGGGACTCGCTGCCCGGCATGACCCGGGAGGAGACGAAGCGGCGGCAGCGGCGGCGGGTCAGGGCCGGGGCGCCGAGGACCTCGAAGGCCGCCAGGAGCACCGCGCACCCGCCGAAGAAGCCGGCGGTGGGGACGGGGGCCACGTCGACGACGAGGACCATCCCCGCGGCGACGAGCAGGAGACCCGCCGTGAGCCCGCCGACCCGGCGCGCCAGCCTCCGTCCGCGGCCCGGTCGGTGGAGCAGCCACGTCGCGAGGGCGTCGGCCTCACGCCGCGCGACCTCCCGGGACGCGGTGTACCGCGTCTCGACCGGCGCCCGTCGCGGCGCCGCCACCCCCTCGTCCACGGAGGAACGGTAGCCGGAGGAGGCCCGCCGGGTCAGACGCTCTTGACGACGAGGGCGACGTTGTGGCCGCCGAACCCGAAGGAGTTGTTGAGCGCGGCGATGTCCCCGTCGGGCAGGGTCCGGTGCTCCCCGCGGATGACGTCGAGGTCGACCTTGCTGTCGAGGTCCTCGACGTTGATGGCCGCCGGAGCGGTCCGGTGGTGCACCGCGAGCACGGTGAGCAG
>NZ_SAYU02000084.1:0-3797 GCF_004025965.2 Phycicoccus flavus
TCCCGGGCCGCGGCGGCAGCGTGGTAGGACGTCGGGGAGTCGGCGACGTAGCGGGCGAAGTCGTCGGGCACGGTGTCGGAGCCGGTCACGCGGGCCATCCTCGCAGCCCGGCCGACGACCGCCGGCGGCCGGTCGGTCCCGCCTCGCACTCCCCGGCACGCCGGTCGGTCCCGCCTCGCACTCCCCGGCACCGGCCCTCGGCCACCCCTCGACGGCTAGGCTCGGCCGATGGCGAGGGTGACCGGGATCGGCGGGTTCTTCTTCGCGGCCCGCGACCCGGACGCGCTGACCGACTGGTACGACGAGCACCTCGGGGTCCGGCCGCCACCGGCCGAGTACGGGCTGCCGTCGTGGCGGCAGGAGGCCGGGACGACGGTGCTCGCCGCGTTCGACGCCGGGGCCGAGCACCTGGAGGGTCGGCCCTGGGCGCTGAACTTCCGGGTCGACGACCTGGACGGGATGGTCGCCGCGCTGCGCGACGCGGGCGTCGAGGTCGCCGTGCACTCGGAGGCCTACCCGAACGGCCGCTTCGCCGACCTGCACGACCCCGAGGGCAACCCGGTGCAGCTGTGGGAGCCGGCCGGCGTCGACGCCTGACTCAGCGGGCCCCGACCAGCCGGCGCACCTGGCGTCCGCGGGCCTCGTCGGCGAGCGGGTCCTCGAGATCCTCGGGCTCGAACGGCCGGCCGGTGGCGCGCTCGGCGGCGACCGCGATGAGCGCGTCGGACACCATCGGGTTGGACGGCAGCAGCGGGCCGTGCAGGTAGGTGCCGATGACGTGCAGCGTGCGGGCGCCCTCGGTGCGGTCCTCGCCGTTGTTTCCATGTCCGGCCAGGACCGTGCCGAAGGCCTCCTGCCCGGTCCCCAGCACGGTCGAGCCGGAGTGGTTCTCGTAGCCGACGACCCGGCCGAACTCGGTCTCGAGGCAGACCGGCCCGATCATCCGCTTGTCGTTGCCGCGGGTCGTGACGTCGAGGATGCCCAGGCCCGGGAGCACCTGCCCGCCGACGGTGTGGAAGGAGTTGCCGAACAGCTGGTACATCCCGCAGATGACGAGCATCGGCACCCCGTCGGCGGCCATGGCCTTGAGGGTCGGGCCGACCGCCTCGAGGTCGGCCTCCACCCGCGCCTGCCCCGAGTCCTGGCCCCCGCCGCCCATGAAGAGGTGCGCGTCGTCGCGGAAGTCGGCGCCGGGGTGGTGGTCGACGACCTCGGCGGTGTAGCCGTGCCGGCGGATGCGGCTGGCGAGCGCCCGGGTGTTGCCGAGGTCGCCGTAGATGCTCATCTCGCGCGGGTAGAGGTGGACGAGGGTGACCGTGCCCTTGGTCGGGCCGTCCGGCGCGAGGATCTCGGTGCTCATGCGGGTGCGTCCTCCCCGAAGTGCGCGAGGCCGTGGCGTGCCGCGAGGGTGCGGCGCAGCGCCATCATCGCCGTGTAGGTGCAGAAGATCCGCTTCGGCTCGCCTCCGTGGGCGGCGACGAAGGCGTCGAGCGCCTCCTCGAGGTCCGGGACGACCCGGTCGACGGCGACGTCGTCGTAGTGCAGCCGCAGCGCCATGTCGTAGGCGCGGACCCCGCTGGTCAGTGCGACGCCCCGCTCTCGCAGCGAGGCGAAGGACACGTCGTAGAGCCAGGAGACGTCGCGGCCGTCGGCGTCGTTGTCGTTGATGGCGACCATCGTCGCCACCGGGGTGCTGCCGTAGGTGTTGAGCGCGACGCCGAAGCCGGCCGGGTTCTTCACCAGGACGAGCTCGAGCGGCTGCCCGTCGACGTCGATGACCTCGCCGCGGCCGAACGGCGGCTGGACGGCGGCGAGCGCGGCGGCGGCCACCGAGGGGTCGAAGTCGTCGCCGAGCAGCAGCCGGGCCGTGGTCGTGGCGGCCGTCGCGTTGATCATCGCGGCCAGCCCGCGCTGGCGCAGGGTGACCGGCCCGACCGCGACGTCGGGGAAGACGACGTCGAAGGCACGCTCGTCACGGGGGCGCAGCCGGGCGTCGCCGGCCCCGGGGTCGCGGGTCGTCGGGGCGTCGTCGAAGCGGGAGTCGTGCTCGGTGATCTCGGGCAGGCGGTCGGCGATGGAGGCGTCCAGGCCGAACCAACGGACCGGCACGTCCAGGGCGTCGGCGGCGCGGCTGACGAACGGGTCGTCGGCGTTGGCCACGACGCCCTCAGTGGAGGCGGCGCCGAGTCGGGCCAGGAGGTCGGCGGTGTGGTCGATCTCGGCGAACCGGTCCAGCTGGTCGCGGGCGACGTTGAGCAGCAGGGAGTGGGTGGGTGCGACCTCGTCGACGAACCGCATCGCGTGCGCCTCGTCGAGCTCGACGACGACGAGGTCGGCCTCCAGCCGGCCGCTGACCGGGAGCTGCGGCAGCATCTCGGACAGCACGCCCCGGGTGAAGTTCGAGCCCGTCGGGTTGCTGAAGACCGTGCGGCTGTGGGCGCGCAGGACGGCGACGAGCATCTTCGTCGTCGTCGTCTTGCCGTTGGTGCCGCTGACGACGACGATGCCGCCGGGGATGTCGGCGAGGGCCCGACGCAGGATGCGCGGCTGGATCCTCTCCGCCACGAGGCCGGGGAAGGCCGACCCTCCGCCCCGGCGGCGGGCGAGGGCTCGGACGGTCTTGCCCGCGGCGACCGCGGCGGCCGTTCTCAGCACGCGCCAACCCTAACCAGCGGGCGGGCCGCGCGAGGCAAGACCCTCGCGGACCGGGTGGCGGGCACCCCGGGACGAGCGAGGACCCGGCCGCTCCCGCACGACGTCGCAGATGTCGTCGCAGGTCGCGGATGGTGCCGCGACACGAGACGACATCCGCGACCACGCGTCATCGCGGCCGGCGGTCGGCCCGGCTCAGCCTGGCAGGTGCGCGTCGAGCCAGCGGACGACGTCCGCGGTGACCTCGTCCCGGTTGGTCTCGTTGAAGACCTCGTGGCGGGCGCCCGGGTAGATCGTGCACGTGACGTCGGTGAGCCCGGCCTCGCGGTACTGCTGGGCGACGGCCCGGGGGCCCTTGCCGCCGGCGCCGACCGGGTCCTTGTCACCCGCGACCAACAGCACCGGCAGCGTCTTGCGCACCCCGGCCACCTGCTTGGCGTCGTTGATGCCGGCGAGCCCGCCGAGCAGGTCGGCGAAGAACCCGGAGGTGAAGGTGTTGCCGCAGAGCGGGTCCGCCACGTAGGCGTCGACCTCGGCGTCGTCGCGCGAGAGCCAGTCGAAGTCGGTGCGGTTGGGCTTGAAGGCGGCGTTGTACTGGCCGAAGGTCAGCTTGTCGAGCAGCGGGCTGACGTGCCGGCGGCCGCGGACCCGGGCCTCGGCGGCGGCGATGCCGGCACCGACCTTCCCCAGCGCGCCGGGGTCGCCCGCCGTGCCGGACAGGACCAGCCCGGTGAGGTGCTCGGACCCGCCGATGACGAAGGCGCGGGCGAGGAAGGACCCCATCGAGTGCCCGAGCAGGAAGACCGGCAGCCCGGGGTGCTCGGACCGGGCGAAGTCGGTGACCTGGCGCAGGTCGCCGACGACGGTCTCCCACCCGCCGGAGTCGGCGAAGTAGCCGTGGTCCTTCTCGTCGGCGGTGCGCCCGTGCCCGCGGTGGTCGGGGGCGTAGACGGCGTAGCCGGCCGCGGTCAGCGCCTCGGCGAGCCGGGCGTAGCGCGCCGAGTGCTCGGCCATGCCGTGGGCCAGGACGAGCACCGCCTTCGGGTCCGCGTCGGGCAGCCAGCGGTGGGTGAACAGGGCGGTGCCGTCCGTGGCCGTCACCGTCGTCGTCGTGCTCTGCATGGAAGGCATCCTCGCGCTACCGG
>NZ_SAYU02000084.1:3807-16734 GCF_004025965.2 Phycicoccus flavus
CCCGGTCGGGGCGTGGCTCAGCGCGAGCCGACGAGCCGGCGCACCTGACGGCCGCGGGCCTCGTCGGCGAGCGGGTCGTCGAGATCCTCGGGCTCGAAGGGCCGGCCCGTCGCGCGTTCGGCCGCCACGGCGATGAGCGCGTCCGAGACCATCGGGTTGGCCGGGAGCAGCGGACCGTGCAGGTAGGTGCCGATGACGTGCAGCGTGCGGGCCCCTTCGGTGCGGTCCTCGCCGTTGTTGCCGTGGCCGGCGAGGACCTTGCCGAACGCCTCCTGCCCGGTGCCGAGCACCGTCGACCCGGAGTGGTTCTCGTAGCCGACGACCCGGCCGAACTCGGTCTCGAGGCAGACCGGCCCGATCATCCGCTTGTCGTTGCCGCGGGTCGTGACGTCGAGGATCCCGAGCCCGGGCAGCACCTGCCCACCGACGGTGTGGAAGGAGTTGCCGAAGAGCTGGTACATCCCGCAGATGACGAGCATGGGGACGCCGTCGGCGGCCATGGTCTTGAGGGTGGGGCCGACGGCCTCGAGGTCGGCCTCGACGCGCGCCTGCCCGGAGTCCTGCCCGCCGCCGCCCATGAGCAGGTGCGCGTCGGCGCGGAGCTCGCCGCCGGGGTGGTGGTCGACGACCTCGGCGGTGTAGCCGTGCCGGCGGATGCGGCTGGCCAGGGCTCGGGTGTTGCCGAGGTCGCCGTAGATGCTCATCTCGCGCGGGTAGAGGTGGACGAGGGTGACCGTGCCCTTGCTCGGGCCGTCCGGGTCGAGGGTCTCGGTCATGCGGGCGTGTCCTCCCCGAAGTGCGCGAGGCCGTGGCGGGCCGCGAGGGTGCGACGCAGGGCCATCATCGCCGTGTACGTGCAGAAGATGCGCTTGGGCTCGTCCGGGTGGGCCGCGACGAAGGCGTCGAGGGCCTCGTCGAGGTCGGGGACGACGCGCGCGGTGGCGACGTCGTCGTAGTGCAGCCGCAGCGCCATGTCGTAGGCGCGCACCCCGCTGGTCAGGGCGACCCCCCGCTCGCGCAGCGACGCGAACGACACGTCGTAGAGCCACGAGACGTCGCGGCCGTCGGCGTCGTTGTCGTTGATCGCGACCATCGTCGCGACGGGCGTGCTGCCGTAGGTGCTCAGGGCGACGCCGAAGCCGGCCGGGTTCTTCACGAGCACGAGCTCGAGCGGCTGCCCGCCGACGTCGATGACCTCCCCGCGGCCGAACGGGGGCTGGACGGCGGCGAGCGCGGCCGCGGCCACCGAGGGGTCGAAGTCGTCGCCGAGCAGGAGGCGGGCGGTGGTCGTCGCCGCCGTCGCGTTGATCATCGCCGCGAGCCCGCGCTGGTGCAGGGTGACCGGGCCGACCTCGAGGTCCGGGAACACGACGTCGAAGGACCGCTCGTCGCGGGGCCGCAGCCGGGCGTCGCCGGGGCCGGGGTCGCGGGTCGTGCCCACGTCGTCGAAGCGGGAGTCGTGCTCGGTGATCTCGGGCAGCCGGTCGGCGATGGAGGCGTCGAGGCCGAACCAGCGGACCGCGACGTCCAGCGCGTCCGCGGCCCGGCTGACGAAGGGGTCGTCGGCGTTGGCGACGACGCCCTGGGTCGAGGCGGCGCCGAGGCGGGCCAGCAGGTCGGCGGTGTGGTCGATCTCGGCGAAGCGGTCCAGCTGGTCGCGCGCGACGTTGAGCAGCAGCGAGTGGGTGGGGGCGACCTCGTCGACGAACCGCATCGCGTGGGCCTCGTCGAGCTCGACGACGACGAGGTCGGCCTCCAGGCGCCCGCGCAGCGGCAGCTGCGGGAGCATCTCGGACAGGACGCCGCGGGTGAAGTTCGAGCCCGTGGGGTTGCTGAACACGGTGCGGCTGTGCGCGCGCAGGACGGCGACGAGCATCTTCGTCGTCGTCGTCTTGCCGTTGGTGCCGCTGACGACGACGATGCCGCCCGGGATGTCGGCGAGCGCCCCGCGCAGGATGCGGGGCTGGATCCGCTCCGCGACGAGGCCCGGGAAGGCCGACCCTCCGCCCCGGCGGCGGGCGAGGGCTCGGACGGTCTTGCCCGCGGCGACCGCGGCGGCCGTTCTCAGCACGCGCCAACCCTAGCCAGCGGGCGGGGCGCGCGACGCGCGACCCTCGCGGACCGGCCGCGGCGTCGGCGGCGGGGGCGGGACCCGGGCCGCCGTGCATCCCGGCCGCGCTCGGCGGCGAGCGTGCCGGATGACGAAGCAACTGCCGCGGCCGGCGGCATCTTGTGCGTCATCCCTCCCGGCACTCCCGTCGAGCACACGCGGTGCGTCGCCGACCGCGGGCTCCGGCTCAGCCGGGCAGGTGGGCGTCGAGCCAGCGGACGACGTCGGCGGTGACCTCGTCGCGGTTGGTCTCGTTGAAGATCTCGTGCCGGGCGCCGGGGTACAGCGTGCAGGTGACGTCGGTGAGGCCGGCCTCGCGGTACTGCCGGGCGACCGTGCGCGGGCCCTTGCCGCCGTCGCCGACGGGGTCCTGGTCCCCGGCGACGAGCAGCACCGGCAGGGTCTTGCGCACGCCCGCCACCTGCGCGGGGTCGTTGATGGCTAGCAGGCCGCCGAGCAGGTCGGAGAAGAAGCCCGACGTGAAGGTGTTGCCGCACAGCGGGTCCGCGACGTAGGCGTCGACCTCGGCGTCGTCGCGGGAGAGCCAGTCGAAGTCGGTGCGGTTGGGCTTGAAGGCGGCGTTGTACTGGCCGAAGGTCAGCCGGTCCATGAGCGGGCTGACGTGGCGGCGACCCCGCAGCCGCGCCTCGGTGGCCGCGATGCCCGCGCCGACCCTGCCGAGCACGCCCGGGTCGCCGGCGCTGCCGGACAGCACGAGCCCGGTGAGGGTCTCGGAGCCGCCGATGACGAACGCCCGGGCGAGGAAGGAGCCCATCGAGTGCCCGAGGAGGAACACCGGCAGCCCCGGGTGCTCGGACCGGGCGAAGTCGCTCACCTGCCGCAGGTCGCCGACGACGGCGTCCCAGCCGCCGGAGTCGGCGAGGTAGCCGTGGTCCTTCTCGTCGGCGGTGCGCCCGTGCCCGCGGTGGTCGGGCGCGTAGACGGCGTACCCGGCACCGGTCAGCGCCTCGGCCAGGCGGGCGTACCGCGCCGAGTGCTCGGCCATGCCGTGCGCGAGGACGACGACCCCCTTGCCCTCCCCGTCGGGCAGCCAGCGGTGGGTGAACAGGGCGGTGCCGTCCGTGGCCGTCACCGTCGTCGTCGTGCTCTGCATGGAAGGCATCCTCGCGCTACCGGTCAGTACCGGGACAGCCTGCCACGAACCGGGCGCGGGCCTCAGCGACCCGAGCGCACCAGGCACTCCGGCGGCGACCCGCCGTCGGCCGGGAAGGCGCGGGCGAGCGCGGCCGCAAGACGGGCGGAGCGCTGCCGGTAGCCCACGCTCGTGTAGTGGATGCGGTCGCTGACGAACCAGGAGTCCTCGACCTCCGAGCGCCAGTCGTACACCCGCATCGAGGGGTAGCGACCGCAGGACTGCTCGAGCGCGGTGTTCCACTTCTGCATCTCGGCGTCCCCGTAGGGCCCCGACCCGCGCAGGGTCTTCGTCGTCGTCCAGAGCACGGGCGTGCCGGACGGGATGTGCCTCATCACGAGGTCGATCCGGTCCCGCAGAGGGACGACGCCCCCGACGTACTGGTTGGCCGCCTCGTTGACGCCCATGACGATGACCCAGCAGCCGCGGTAGCCGGCATCCACCCGACGCGCCACGGCCTCCTCGGCGTTGGCCTGGCCCTTGTAACTCTCGACGATCGAGCGGGCGCCGAGCACGTCGGTGGTGACGTCCGTCGCACCGACCCTGCGATAGCGGGCGTCGACCCGGTCGGCGGCCCGGGGCAGATAGTCGGCGTTCACCAGGCCGATGGACGTCGAGTCGCCGACGTGCACCACCTGCGTGCAGCGAGTCCGCAGCCGACCGCTGCTGCTCTGCGACCCCTCGTCACCCGCTGACGCGCGGCCTCCGCCGCCGGCCGGGTCCTCGCGCGGCGTGGCAGGGGACGACGGGGTACGACGAGGGGCCGGTGTGCGGCGGGTCCGGTCGGGTGAGGGCCTGCTCGTCGCCGTCGAGGTCACCGGGTCCGCGGCGTCGGGGGGCAGCGGGGGCATCGCCGCGCCGTCGATGGTGCCCGGTCCGCCCGCCAGGACCTCCGCCCCCCCGCCGGCGATGGCCTGCGCGCTCAGCGCGGAGGTCGCGAGCACGACGACCGACACGGACCCCGCGAGCACCGCCGGGACCCGGCGCCGGGTCCCCGGGAGCCGGGTGCTCGCCCGGTGCCAGGCGCCGCGGAACCCGTGGCGGCGGACCGGCTCCTCCACGTGCGCCCACGACGCCGCGGCCAGCACGACGGTCGCGAGCACCTGGAGGACGCCTCGGACCACGGGCCGGTCGGCGAGCAGCCCCGGGGGGCTGAAGGCGATGACCGGCAGGTGCCAGAGGTAGATCCCGTAGCTGCGCTCCCCCACCCAGGTGAACGGCCGCAGCGAGAGGATGCGGCCGAGCACCGAGGCGGGCTGGACGACCGCCGCCAGGACCGCGGCCGTCGCGAGCGAGAGGAGCAGCAGACCCCCGCGGTAGAGGGACAGCGAGTACTCGTCGGTCCGGATGACGAGGAACCCGATGACGACCAGGCCCGCCAGCCCCCAGCCGTCGAGCCGGCCGGGCCCCCGGGCGAAGGCCGGTCGTCCTCGCGGCTGCCACATGAGGACGGCCAGGAGCGCGCCGACGAGCAGGCCGCCGGCCCGGGTGTCGGTGCCCTCGTAGGCGCGGGTGGTGTCGAACCCGGGGTGCGCGAGCACCGCCATCAGCCCGAAGGACGCCGCCGTGAGCGCGCCCGTGACCACCGCCACCGTGCGCAGGGACATCCGCGGGAGCACCAGGAGCAGCAGGAGCAGGACCGGCCAGAGGAGGTAGAACTGCTCCTCCACCGCGAGCGACCACAGGTGGTCGAGCGGCCCGGGCCCGGAGATGCGCTGGAAGTAGGAGTCGCCGGAGGCGATGGTGTGCCAGTTCGCCACGTACAGGAACGCGGCGAGGGCCTGTCCCGCCACGGCCGGAAGGCTGCCCCGGTCGACGACCGCGGTCACCGCCAGCACCGTCAGCAGCACCAGCCACACGGCGGGGAGCAGGCGGCGGGCCCGGCGCACCCAGAAGCGCACCAGACCGGCGCGCCCGCTGCGGAACCAGGAGCCCAGCAGGATGGTCGTGATGAGGAACCCGCTGAGGGTGAAGAAGACGCCCACCCCGAGCAGGCCGCCGCCCGTCCCGGGGACGCCCACGTGGTAGGCGATGACGAGGGCGACGGCCACGGCCCGCAGCCCGTCCAGAGCCGGGACGTACCCGACGGGCGCGTCCTGGTCCACCGGTCTGGGCATCACGCCCCCTCTCCACCGCCGGGCCCTTGCCGACATCCACCCCCTCTACGCGCGGGAGCGGAGGGCGGTTGCATCCGGAGGCTGTCCGGTCTGGACCTGCCCCGGACGCTCCCGGGTGGACCGGCGTCCCCGGACGCGCGGGGTCAGCGCGGGGAGTGCGGTGGGGGCGTGGTTACTCCCACTCGATGGTGCCCGGTGGCTTGGACGTGACGTCCAGCACGACCCGGTTGACCTCGCGGACCTCGTTGGTGATCCGGGTCGAGATCTTCGCGAGCACCTCGTGCGGCAGGCGGGTCCAGTCGGCGGTCATCGCGTCCTCGGAGGACACCGGCCGCAGGACGACCGGGTGGCCGTAGGTGCGCCCGTCGCCCTGCACGCCCACCGAGCGGACGTCGGCGAGCAGCACGACCGGGCACTGCCAGATCTCGCGGTCCAGCCCGGCGAGCGACAGCTCCTCGCGGGCGATCCGGTCGGCGGCGCGCAGGACGTCGAGCCGGTCCTTCGTCACCTCGCCGACGATGCGGATGCCGAGCCCCGGCCCCGGGAACGGCTGCCGGTAGACGATGCCCTCGGGCACCCCGAGCTCGAGGCCGACGGCGCGGACCTCGTCCTTGAAGAGCAGGCGCAGCGGCTCGACGAGCTTGAACCGGAGGTCCTCGGGCAGCCCGCCGACGTTGTGGTGACTCTTGATGTTCGCCGTCCCCGACCCGCCGCCGGACTCGACGACGTCGGGGTAGAGCGTCCCCTGGACGAGGAACTCGACGGGGTGGTCCTCGCCGCCGGCGTGCGAGCCGACGACGTCGCGCGCCGCCTGCTCGAAGACCCGGATGAACTCGCGGCCGATGATCTTGCGCTTCTCCTCGGGGTCCTCGACCCCGGCGAGCGCCGCGAGGAAGCGGTCCGCGGCGTCGACGGTGACGAGGTCGACCCCGGTGGCCTCGACGAAGTCCTGCTGCACCTGCTCGGCCTCGCCGGACCGCAGCAGCCCGTGGTCGACGAAGACGCAGGTCAGCTGGTCCCCGATGGCCCGCTGGACGAGGGCGGCCGCGACCGAGGAGTCGACCCCGCCGGAGAGCCCGCAGATGGCGCGCTTGTCACCGATCTGCTCCCGGACGGCGGCGACGAGCTCGTCGACGACGTTGGCCGCCGTCCACTCGCCCGCCAGGCCGGCACCCTTGACGAGGAAGTTCTCCAGGACGCGCTGGCCGAAGGTGGAGTGCATGACCTCGGGGTGCCACTGGACCCCGTAGATGCGGCGCTCGTCGTCCTCGAACCCGGCCACCGGCGCGCCCGACGTCGTCGCCGTGACGCGCATCCCCGCCGGCGCCTCCTCGACGGAGTCGCCGTGGCTCATCCACACCGACTGCTCCGTGGGCTGCCCGTGGAAGAGGGTGGACTCGGTGTCCAGGATGGTCGCCGGGGTGGACCCGAACTCCGAGAGCCCCGTCCTCGCCACCGTCCCGCCGAGCGCCTGCGCCATGGCCTGGAAGCCGTAGCACATGCCGAAGACGGGGACACCGGCCTCGAGGATGCCGGGGTCGAGCCGCGGGGCGCCCTCCTCGTACACCGACGACGGCCCGCCGGACAGGATGATCGCCGACGGCCCCTTCTCGAGCATCTCGGCGGCCGGCATCGAGTGCGGCACGACCTCGCTGAAGCAGTTGGCCTCACGCACCCGGCGGGCGATGAGCTGGGCGTACTGGGCGCCGAAGTCGACGACGAGCACGGGGCGGTCGGCGAGCGCGATGGGGTCGCCGTCCTCGACGACGGCGTGGCTCGGGTCGACCGGCGAGGGGTCGGCGGGCAGCTCGGGGGCGTCGCTCACACGCACAGGCTACTGACGCCCGCGGGCCGGCCTCGACGACGGAGGCGCCACGACGCCCGTCGACGTCGGCGACGACGTCAGGCGGGGGGCGCGCCGGCGGCGGCGAGGCCCGCCTCGACCTCGCGCGCGACGCGTCGCTCGACCCAGAAGGAGAGGAAGGGCACGCAGCCGGCGAGCATGACGAGGACCATCTTCGGCAGCGACCAGCCGACCTTGAAGCCGAGCACGGCCGTCGCCACGACGTAGACGATGAAGATGAACCCGTGCGGCTGAGGCCACCAGGACAGCGGGTTGGCGTCCCCCTTGAGGCCGAACCCGTAGGACAGGACGACCTCGACGACGAGCACGAGCAGCCCGACGCCGACGACGAAGGCCATGACCTCGAAGAACTTCAGGCGGGGGCGGACCGCGTCGACGTCCTCGGGCGCGATGGCGACGCCGGGCCGGGTGTCAGGGGTGCTCACGTCGCCCATTCTCCCCCGCGTGGGCGAGCGTCGCGGCGAAGGGCCCGTGGCCGCCGTCGGGGTCGTCGGCGTCGTCGACAGGGTCGTCGACGGCACGGTCGTCGTCGGGGCGACCGGTCGCCTCCGCGGCACCGGCCGGTCGCGGCGCCCGCGCTGGGCGGGGGCGGGAGTCCTCGCGCACCATGCGCCACCAGAGCCACAGGGCGAACCCCGCGAAGACCCACCACTGGACGGCGTAGGCGGCGTTGCGCCAGGTGACGCCGGTGGGGCCGAGCGGCGTCGGGACCTTCGTCAGCTGCGGACCGTCCGCCGGGTCCTCGGCGCGCAGGAAGAGGAAGGCGTTGTAGAGGTCGCCCGTCCAGGTGTTGACGAGCACCGAGGTGTCGACGGACGCTATCTCGCCCGGACCGACGGGGGCGGTGGACGGCGACTCCCCCGGCGCCAGCCCGCCGGCAAGGGTGCGCGGTCCGCGCGGCGGGGGCCCGGGGTCGGTGCCGTCGGGGACGAAGCCGCGCAGCACCGGCAGCGTCGCGCCCGTGCCGTCGACGACGAAGGGCGTGATGACCCAGGAGCCCGTCCGGCCGTCGAGGCGGCGGTCGGGGACCTCGAGCTGGCCGTTGGCGTACCGCCCGCTGACCGTGACCTGCCGGGCGGACAGCTCGCCGGGGAAGGCGGCGTGCGGGGCGAGGACGGACGCCAGCGGGACGGGCGCCCGGGTCGCGGCCTCCTCGATCGCGGCGCGCCGGCCCCGGTCCTCGGCCACCCCCAGCTGCCAGCGGCCCAGCTGGACGAAGACCCCGGCGAGCACGACGGCCAGCGCCAGCAGCCCGAGGTACCTCGGGGTCAGGGCCGTCCGCAGCACCCGTCGAGCGTACGTGAGCCGCCCGGGTGCTCCCGTCCGACGACCTCGACGGCGCCGCGCAGAAATGCCGGGCCGTCGCGCCTCGTTGAGACCGGCGTGACCGATCCCGCACCGCCGCCCGTCGTCGTCGGCCTGCACCTCGCACCCGGCCGCCGGCTGCCGATGCACGACGTCGACGCCGTCGTGCTCGAGGCGGGTGCGGGCATCGTCGGCGACCGGTACCACGGCTCGCGGCACCGGCACGTGACGCTCCAGGCCGCCGACGACCTCGCCGTGGCGGGCGAGCGGCTGGCCGCGCCCGTCCCCGCCGGACGCACCCGGCGCAACGTCACGGTCGACCGCGGACCCGTCGTCGCGGTCCCCGGCGCCCGGGCCCGGCTCGGCGAGGCGCTGCTCGAGGTCGTCCGCGTCGCCGCGCCCTGCCGGATCATGGACGACGAGGTCGCGCCCGGCGCCGCCCGCGCGCTGCACGGCCTGGCCGGCACGGTGTTCCGGGTCGTCGAGGGCGGGCGGGTGGCCCTGGGCGACGCCTACGTCGAGATCCCGGTCGACCCCGACGAGGCGCGTGAGCGCGCCGCGGCGTCGAGGGCGGCGGCCACCGCGCGGGGCCGGACGGTCCCGCTGCCCTGAGGTCCGGGGAAACCCGTTGGCAGCGTGTCGGTCCCGCGACCTACCGTGGACGGGTCATGCCGACCAGACCCCCGTGGACGTACGGCGTGCGACCCGACGACGACGCCCCCGCCCACGCGGACCGGCTCCTCGTGTGGCTCGCACGCCGCCAGTGGCGATCCCTGCTGGCGGGAGCGTGCTTCGGCATCCCGTGGATGCTGTCGGTCGCCCTCGTCCCGGCCGCGGTCGGGCGCGCCGTCGACGACGGCATCGTCGCCCGTGACTCCGGCGCGCTGCTGCGCTGGACGCTCGCGGTCGTCGGCCTCGGGCTGGTCTCGGCGGCGGCCGGCAACGGTCGGCACTGGTTCGCGGTGAAGAACTGGCTCGTCGCGGCGTTCCGCTCGGGCGTCGTCGCCGACCGTGCCGTCCGTCGCGCCGGGCCGGCGCTGACCCGGCAGATGCCGGCGGGCGAGGTCCTCGCGAGCTTCACGAGCGACTTCGGCCGGATGGGGCACAGCTTCGACGTCTTCGCGCGCTTCATGGGCGCGGTCGTCTCCTTCGTCGTCGTCGCCGTCATCCTCCTGCGCGGCTCGCTCCTGCTCGGGCTCGTCATGCTCGTCGGCGGCCCGGTCCTCGTCGCGACCCTCGCCTTCGTCATGAAGCCCCTGCAACGGCGCCAGAGCGCCCAGCGCGAGGAGGCCGGGAAGCTCACGGCCCTCGGCGCCGACACCGTCGCCGGGCTGCGGGTGCTGCGCGGCATCGGCGGCGAGCAGTCCTTCCTCACCCGCTACCGCGCGCAGTCCCAGACCGTACGGCGGGCAGGCGTGCACGTGGCCGGCACCCAGGCCACGCTGGACTCGGCGCAGGTCCTCCTGCCGGGGATCTTCGTCCTCGTCGTCACCGCGGTCGGCGCCCGCCTGGCCGTCGCCGGGGAGATCACCCCCGGCCAGCTCGTCGCCTTCTACGGGTACACGGCCTTCCTCACCATCCCCCTGCAGACCGCCGTCGAGATGGCCGACAAGCTCATCACCACCCGGGTGGCCGCGCGGCGAGTGGCCCGGATCCTCGGCGTCGTCCCCGACCACCCCGACGACGCGGGCCCCACCGCCGAGAGGCTGGCCGACGGGCCGCTCGTCGACCCCGCGTCCGGGGTCGAGGTCCAGCCCGGCCTGCTCACGGCGCTGGTCAGCGCCCGCCCCGAGGAGACCGCGCTCGTCGCCGCCCGGCTCGGCCGCACCCTGCCCGGCCGGCACGGGGTCACGTGGGCCGGGGTGCCGCTCGACGACCTCGCCGTCGCCGAGGTCCGCCGGCGGATCCTCGTCTCGCAGGCCGACCCGCGCCTGTTCAGCGGGCCGCTGCGCGACGAGCTCGGCGGGACCGACGACGAGTCGCGGCTCGTCGCCATCGACGTCGCCGATGCCGGCGACGCCCTGTCCGCTGTCGACGGCGGGCTGGACGGCGAGGTCGAGGAGCGTGGGCGCTCGCTGTCCGGCGGGCAGCGGCAGCGGCTCGCCCTGGCGCGGGCCCTGCTGCGCGACGCCGAGGTCCTCGTCCTCGTCGAGCCCACGTCGGCCGTCGACGCGCACACCGAGGCGCGGGTCGCCGGCCGCCTCGCCGACCACCGCAAGGGCCGCACGACGGTGCTCGTCACCGCCAGCCCCCTGCTGCTCGAGCACGCCGACGTCGTCCACCTCGTGGGCGACGGGCGGGTGCTCGCCACCGGAACCCACCGCGAGCTGTCCCGCACCGAGCCCGGCTACCGCGCCGTCGTCGTGCGGGGGGAGGAGGACTGATGTCGCCGCTGGCCGGCAGCACCGACCACGCCCGGCGGACCCTGCCCATCGCCGCCGGGTCGGTCGTGCGTGCCCACGTCGGCGTGCTGCTGCGCGAGCACCGGCGCGCCCTGGCCGTCGTCCTGGCCTGGCACCTCGTCGCCGCCGTCGCGGGGCTGGCGGGCCCCTGGGTCATCGGGCAGGTCGTCGGCCTCGTCACCACCGGCCGGGCCGCGGTCACGGACGTCGACGTCCTCGTCGTCCTCCTCGGCGCGGCCGTCCTCGCCGAGACCGGCGCCACGTGGGTCGCCCGGCGCGGGTCGTTCGTCCTCTCCGAGCAGGTCTTCGCCCGGCTGCGCGAGGACTTCGTCGGGTCCGCCGTCCGGCTCCCGCTCTCGACGGTCGAGCGCGCCGGCACCGGCGACCTGCTGGCCCGCACGACCAACGACGTCGACGCCATCAGCTACGTCATCCGCTTCGGCGTGCCGACGGTCGTCGTGTCCGTCACCACCGTCGGCGTCACCGTGGTGGCGGCGGTCCTCGTCAGCCCGCTGGCGGCGCTGCCGCTGCTGCTCACGCCGCTCGTGTGGTTCCTGCCGACCCGGCGCTACCTGCGCCTGGCCGGCCCCGGCTACCTCTGGGAGCACGCGACCTACGCCCGGCTCAACGGCGTCGCCGCCGAGACCGTCGAGGGGGCCGCCACGGTCGACGCCCTCGGCCTGCGCGCCACCCGCGGCGAGCGGTTCGCGGACGCGGTCCGCGAGAGCCACGACGCCGAGCGCTACACGACCGGCCTGCGCCTGCGGTGGTTCCCGTGGCTCGAGGTCGGCTTCTTCGCCCCCATCGCGGGCGCCCTGCTGTGGGGCGGCTACCTCTCGTGGCACGGCGTCGTGCCGGTCGCCAGCGCGACGGCGGTCGTCCTCTACGTTCAGCGGCTGCTGGACCCACTGGGCGAGCTCGTCGGGCTGCTCGACGAGATCCAGTTCGCCGCCACGTCGATGTCGCGCATCCTCGGCGTCGGCGAGGTCCCGCCGGACCGCGTCGCCACGGGCGCCGAGCCCGCCGACGACCACCTCGTCGCCGAGGGCGTCCGCTACGCCTACCGGCCGGGGCACGACGTCCTGCACGGGGTCTCGCTCGACCTGCGGCCCGGCGAGCGGCTGGCCGTCGTCGGTCCGTCGGGCGCCGGCAAGTCGACGCTCGGCCGGCTCGTGGCGGGGGTCGACGGGCCGCGGACCGGCCGGATCACCGTCGGCGGGGTCCCCCTGGTCGACCTCGAGCTCGACACCCTGCGCGGTCAGGTCGCGCTGGTCACCCAGGAGCACCACGTCTTCGTCGGCACGCTGGCCGACAACCTGCGGCTGCCGCGCCCCGACGCCGGCCCGGGCCAGCTGGAGTCCGCCCTGGCCGCCGTCGACGCCCTCGACTGGGCGCAGCGGCTGCCGGAGGGGCTGGAGACCGTCGTCGGGTCCGGCGGGCACGAGCTGACCGAGGCCCAGGCGCAGCAGGTGGCGCTGGCCCGGCTCGTCCTCGCCGACCCGCACACCCTCGTCCTGGACGAGGCGACCTCGCTGCTCGACCCGCGGGCCGCGCGGCACCTCGAGCGCTCGCTGGCGGCAGTGCTCACCGGGCGCACGGTCGTCGCCATCGCCCACCGGCTGCACACCGCGCACGACGCCGATCGGGTGGCCGTCGTCGACGACGGCCGGGTCCGCGAGCTCGGGTCGCACGACGAGCTCATCGCCGCCGACGGCGACTACGCGGCGCTCTGGCGGTCCTGGCGCGACGAGGGCTGAGGGGGTGCCGGCCCTCGGCCGGAGGGTCTGGGCCGGTGCCCGGCGCGCCGATACCCTGGTCGGCACGACCGGGAGGTGGTGACGGTGGAGCGTCGGATGTGGGTGCTCGTGGGCCTGTTCGGGCTGGGCCTCGCCGCCTGGCACGCGAGCGCGCAGCGCTGGGTGACGGCTGTCGTCACGCTCGTCGTCCTCGGTGGGGCGGCGTGGTGGATGTCGCCG
>NZ_SAYU02000085.1 GCF_004025965.2 Phycicoccus flavus
CCGGCCCCCGACCGCGGGGCGGCCCGCCGTCGCCGCCCGGGTCTTCGGGCCCACCGCTCCCGGTGTCGGGACCCGCGCCGCCGCGGCGCGGCCGGCGGGGCAGGCGCGGCCAGGACCGGTCGCGGCTCGTCGTCGACCGTCGGGGCCGGGTGCCGTAGATCTCGGCGTTGAGTGCCTGCGCCACGGCGTCGGGGTCGGGGACGAAGGTGAGCTCGCGGATCGCCTGCTGCTGCCCGGCGCTCTCGAAGAGGATCGTCCCGTACCCGCCGATCTGCCCGAGGAGGGAGCGGCTGTAGGTCATGTCGGTGACCTTGCGCAGCAGCATCATCGGCACCTTGTGGATGATGATGCCGCTGTGCTTGAGCACCCGCCGGTTCGTCGCCACGAACCAGCTGTAGCGGCGCTGGGCCTCCTTCCACACCAGCCGCGCTGAGGCGACGAGGAAGGCGACGAACACGACGTCCGAGAGCTGCGGGGTCACCCCGACCTTCGCGACGAGGAAGACCCAGACCGCGAGGGCCAGCAGCGGCCAGCCGGCGTCCTGGAGGAGCACCTGCGGGCTCTGGCGGGTCCGCACGATGATCCGCTCACCCTCGGCGAGCTGGTTGAGCAGGCTGCGCCGCACCCGCCGCGGCATGACGGCGAGGTCCTCCTCGACCGTCTCCGGGGTCCCGTTCGCGACGGCGTGGACCCGGCGCACGGGTCAGCGCCTGATGAGGCTGTCGAAGAACCGCGCGATGTTCTGCACCCCGGTGGACACGATGTCCCAGGCGGCGCCGAAGATGGCGGCGGCCTGGTCGGGCGAGGTGAAGATGGCGTAGAGCAGGAAGATGACGACGAGCCACAGCACGATCTTCTTGATCGGTGGCATGCTCACGTCCTCCTGCGGCGGGGCGCGCCCGGTGCACGCCTCGATGAGCGATGGTCGCAGATGTGACGGGTGTGGCGGATGATAGCGACCGGCGTGGCGTGTCGAGGGGTGATCGGCCGGATCCGGGTCGCGTCGTGGGCCCGGCCGTGTGAGGAGGGTCAGCCGGTCACTGGACGACGCCGTAGAGGCGGTCGCCGGCGTCGCCGAGGCCGGGCACGATGTAGCCGACCTCGTTGAGCCGCTCGTCGATGGAGCCGGTCACCAAAGTGACCGGGATGTCGAGGGCCGCGACCGAGTCCTCCAGCGCTGAGATGCCCTCCGGGGCCGCGAGCAGGCAGACGCAGGTGATGTCGTCGGCGCCGCGCTCGGCGAGGTAGCGGACGGCGTCGGCCATCGAGCCGCCGGTCGCGAGCATCGGGTCCAGGAGGTACACCTGCCGTCCGGACAGGTCGTCGGGCAGCCGGTTGGCGTAGGTCACGGCCTCGAGGGTCTCCTCGTCGCGCTGCATGCCGAGGAACCCGACCTCGGCGCTCGGCAGCAGCCGGACCATGCCCTCGAGCATCCCGAGCCCGGCCCGCAGGATCGGCACGACGAGCGGCTTGGGGTTGGAGAGCTTGATGCCGGTGGTCGGCGCCACCGGGGTGCGGATCTCGAACGGCTCGACGCGCACCTCACGGGTGGCCTCGTAGGCGAGGAGGGTCATCAGCTCCTCGGCCAGGCGGCGGAAGGTCGGCGAGTCCGTGCGCTCGTCCCGGAGGTAGGTCAGCTTGTGGGCGATGAGCCGGTGGTCCGGGTTGATGACGCGCATGGGGGAAACTTAGCGCGTGCCGTTCCCGACCGACCCCGCCGACGAGGCGGCGATGCGGCGTGCGCTCGGCCTCGCGGAACGGGCGCTCCCGACGGGGGACGTGCCGGTCGGGGCCCTCGTGCTCGGGCCGGACGGTGCCGTCCTCGGGGAGGGCTGGAACGTCCGGGAGGCGAGCGGCGACCCCACCGGGCACGCCGAGGTCGTCGCGCTGCGCGCGGCCGCGGCCACGGCGGGGGAGTGGCGGCTCACGGGGTGCACCCTCGTCGTGACGATGGAGCCGTGCCCGATGTGCGCCGGCGCCCTCGTCCTCGCCCGGGTGGCCCGGGTCGTCCTCGGCGCCTGGGACCCCAAGCTCGGGGCCTGCGGGTCGGTCTGGGACGTGCCGCGCGAGCGCCGGGTCACGCACCGGGCGGAGGTCGTCGGCGGGGTGCTCGAGGAGGAGTGCGGCGACCTCGTCCGCCGCTTCTTCGCCGCCCACCGCGCCTGATCCCCGGCCCGGCCGCCGATTTTCGGGGCGGCCGGGGGCTCGGGTAGCCTCTCCGGCGGTGGCGTGTCCGAGCGGCCTAAGGAGCACGCCTCGAAAGCGTGTGACGGGGCAACCCGTCCGTGGGTTCAAATCCCACCGCCACCGCCAGTCGGAACCCCCGGACGCCCCCCTTGCGACCGGGGGTTCCTCGCTGTCCGCGGCCGGGTGGGAGCCGGCGCCCCGCCCCCGGTGACGGGACGACGACACGCCGACCGCGGAGGACTGCTGTCGTCGGCGTGTCGGTCGCCCGCGCCCGACCCCGTGGCCGGCGGCCGGGACGGGACGGGGACGCTGCGCGGGACGGTCGGACCCGCGCCCCGGCACGACGCCGACGGCCACCGCCGACGACGTGACCGGGCCGGTCTTCCTGAGAGTGCCGCGACATGTGAAGTCCCGGACGCCTGACCGTCTTACGTATTTTGACCAGTCAAAAGTCGGAAGCGAAGAGCGAGAAACGTTGTCTAACAGCGTGTTTACCGTGCGCTTACCCGGGGTAGACAAGCAGCCCGATTCACAAAATCGTCGGAGACCGTTGACACCCTGAGAAGCAGGCAGTTAGTTTGGCGCCCCAACGTACTGGCGACGAGGCCGGGACGAGGATGCCGACGGAGGTGCCGACGATGACGACGCAGTCCTCCCGTGTCCGTCTCGGCGCCGGCCTCACCGCGGACCAGGTCGCGGTCCGCCGGCACAACCTCTCCCTCGTCCTGCGCCACCTGCGCGTGCACGGGGACCGGTCGCGGGCCCGCATCGCCGCCGACGTCGGGCTCAACAAGGCGACGGTGTCGAGCCTCGTCGCCGAGCTGGCCGCCCGCGGTCTCGTCGTGGAGGGCGAGACCGAGCGGGGCGGCGTCGGCCGTCCCGGACGCGTGGTCGAGATCGCCGCCACGACCCTCGTGGCCGTCGGCGCCGAGGTGAACACCGACTACGTCTCCGTGCTCGTGACCAACCTGCGCGGCGAGGCCGTCGCCGAGCGCCGGGTCGCGCTGGACACGGCGGCCATGGCCGCGACGGACGTCCTCTCCCGGCTCGCCGCCCTCTGCCGCACGGTCCTGGACCCGGTCGTGCGGGAGGGTTCCGACGTCGTCGGGCTCACCCTCGCCCTGCCCGGCATCGTGGCGCCGGCCACCGGCACCGTCGACGACGCCCCGAACCTCGGCTGGCGCGGGACACCGGTGGTCGACGTCCTGCGCACCGCCCTCGGCGACCCGGTGTACCCCATCGACCTCGACAACGAGGCGAACCTGTCGGCGCTCGCCGAGCTCGAGGTCCGCCACCCCGAGACCGCCCGGGAGCTCATCCTCATCACCGGCGCCGTCGGCGTCGGCGGCGGGGTCGTCACGAGCGGCCGGCTGCTGCGCGGTGGCCGGGGCTTCGCCGGCGAACTCGGCCACATGCACTTCGAGCCCGACGGCCGCCGCTGCCGCTGCGGGCGCCGCGGCTGCTGGGAGACCGTCGTCGGCCTCGGTGCCCTCCTGCGTGCCGCCGCCCCCGCGAGCGACCCCGTGCGCGACCCGTCCGTCGACGTCGTCCAGCGCCTGCAGCAGGTGCGGGCCCGCGCCGAGCAGCGGCAGGCCCGCACCCTGCGCGCGATCGAGCAGGTCGGGGACGCCCTGGTCCGCGGCTGCGGGACGCTCGTCAACCTCTTCAACCCCGAGGTCCTCGTGCTCGGCGGCTACTTCGCCGAGCTCGGCCCGTGGTTCCTCCCCCGCCTCCAGGCCGAGCTCGCCGGCGAGGTGTTCGCGCCGCACGCCGGCGGGTGCCGCGTCGAGCTCTCGACCCTCGGGTTCTCCGCGGCGGTCCGGGGCGGCGCGCTCCGGTCCACCCGCCGTGTCTACGACGACCCCACCGTCGTCCCCCTCCGCCCGGCCGCCGACGAGATGCGAGGAGCCTCCTCATGAGCACCGCCACCGACCGCGACGACACCGCGACCCGCGGCGACTCGCGACCGATCCTCGAGATGCACGGCATCGTCAAGGAGTTCCCCGGGGTCCGCGCCCTCGACGGGGTCGACCTCGACGTCCGTCCCGGGGAGGTGCACTGCCTGCTCGGCCAGAACGGCGCCGGCAAGTCGACCCTCATCAAGGTCCTGTCCGCCTCCTACCAGCCCGACGAGGGCACGATCCGGTGGGACGGCGAGGAGGTCTCGCTGCCGACACCGGTCTCGGCGATGAAGCTCGGGATCTCGACGATCTACCAGGAGCTCGACCTCGTCCCCGGCCTCACGGTGGCCGAGAACGTCTTCCTCGGCCACGAGCTCTCCCGCGGCGGGATCTCGCAGACCGCCACGGCGAACAGCCGCACCCGCGCCCTCCTCGAGCGGCTCGGGCACCCGGAGATCTCGGCCACCCGCCTCGTGGAGACGCTGTCGCCGGCCAGCCAGCAGATCGTCAGCATGGCCCGCGCCCTCTCGCACGAGACCAAGCTCCTCGTCCTCGACGAGCCGTCGGCGGTGCTCGACGGCGAGGAGGTCGAGAACCTCTTCCACGTCATGGAGGGGCTGACGGCCGAGGGCGTCGCCATCGTCTACATCTCCCACCGCCTCGAGGAGATCCGCCGCATCGGCGACCGGATCACCGTCCTCAAGGACGGCGCCACCGTGGCCACCGGCCTGCCGGTGAGCGAGACGCCGACCTCCGAGCTCATCCGCCTCATGACCGGCCGCTCGATCGAGTACGTCTTCCCGGACCGCACCGGCAGGGTCGACACGAGCACCGACCCCGTCCTCAAGGTCGAGGGCCTGGCGCTCGGCGGCACCTTCTCCGGTGTCGACCTCGAGGTGCACGCGGGGGAGATCGTCGGCCTGGCCGGCCTCGTCGGCGCCGGCCGCTCCGAGATCGTCGAGACCGTCTACGGCGCGCGCCGCGCGACCGCCGGGACGGTCACCGTCGACGGCAAGAAGCTGCGCCGCGGGTCGGTGTCGGCCGCGGTCGCCGCCGGCATGGGGCTCTGCCCCGAGGAGCGCAAGAGCCAGGGCCTCCTGCTCGGCGAGCCGATCTCGAACAACGTGACCATCTCCTCGATGGGCCGCTTCGCCCGCTGGGGGTTCCTGCGGCGCGGCGACGAGAAGTCGGAGGCCGAGCGCCTCACCGAGCAGCTCGACGTCCGCCCGCGCGGGGTGACCCGTCCGGTCGGGAAGCTCTCCGGCGGCAACCAGCAGAAGGTCGTCCTCGCCCGGTGGCTGCTGCGCGGCTGCCGCGTGCTCCTCCTCGACGAGCCGACCCGGGGGGTCGACGTCGGCGCGCGGAGCGAGATCTACGCCCTCATCCGCTCGCTCGCCGACGAGGGCGTGGCCGTCGTCGTCGTCTCGAGCGAGGTCGAGGAGGTGCTCGGTCTCGCCGACCGGGTCCTCGTCGTCCGCGAGGGCCGCGTCGTCCACGAGTCAGCCGCCACCGAGCTCGACGAGTCCAGAGTCCTCGACCTCGTCATGGAAGGGAAAGTCGCATGAGCAGCCCCGGAGTCACCGAGAGCCAGGACGCCGAGCAGCCCGCTCGCGCCGCCGGGCCGGAGCAACCCCACGAGTCCACCCGCCGGACCGGGGGCGGCGACCTCTCGACCCGCGCCCTGTCCCTGCTGCAGACCGGGGTCGGCCGCAACGCCGGCCTCGTCGTCGCCCTGCTGCTGCTGTGCGTCGTCGGCGCCTTCACGGCGGGTGACCGGTTCGCCTCCACCGACAACGCGCTGACCATCCTGCGGCTCGCGGCCACCATCGGCGTCGTGAGCATCGGGATGACCTTCGTCATCACCGGCGGCGGCATCGACCTGTCGGTCGGCGCGATCCTCGCGCTCTCCTCGGTCTGGTGCACGACCCTGGCCACCCAGGTCATCGCCGAGGACACGCACTGGATCGTCATGGCCGGCGTCGCCCTGCTCGTCGGCATCGGCTGCGGCCTGGTCAACGGGGTGCTCATCTCCTACGGGAGGGTGGTGCCCTTCATCGCCACCCTCGCCATGCTGGCCAGTGCCCGCGGCCTGGCCGAGATCATCTCGCTGCGCCGGACCCAGATCGTCACCGTCCCCGGCTTCCGCGACTTCTTCACCGCGCGCCTGCTCGGCGTCGAGGTCCAGGTCTGGCTCTTCGCGCTCGTCGCGGTCATCGGGTGGGTCGTCCTCAACCGCACGACCTTCGGCCGCCGCACCATCGCCGTCGGCGGCAACCCGGAGGCCGCCCGCCTCGCCGGCATCAACGTCCGCCGGCACACCGTCCTGCTCTACGTCCTCGTCGGCGTTTGCTGCGCCATCGCCGCGCTCATGCTCGTCGCCCGGACGACCACCGGCAGCTCGACCCACGGCACGCTCTACGAGCTCGACGCCATCGCGGCGGTCGTCATCGGCGGCACCCTGCTCTCCGGCGGCCGGGGCACGATCGTCGGCACCGTGTTCGGTGTCCTCATCTTCACGACGCTCACGAACGTCTTCACGCTCAACAACCGCTCCATCTCGGAGCAGTCCCTGCTCAAGGGCGCCATCATCGTCGTCGCCGTCCTGCTGCAGCAGCGTCTCGCCAACCGCAAGTCCAGCGAATAGCGCTCTCCCACACCTGTCCCGTCCATCGTCCATCACCACCGCCAGTAACAGAAACCCGTAGAACCAGGAGCCACCGATGTCTCTCCGCAGTCCTCTCGCCCGCGCCCCCAGGGCCCGCCGGATCGGCGCCGGCGCCGTGACCGCCCTCGCCGCCGTCTCCCTCGCCGCGTGCACGAGCAACACCCCGAGCACCGAGAACGAGGACGCCTCGGGCCAGCAGGCCCAGAACGTCGTCGCCAACGACGAGCCCGGTGACGAGGTCGTCATCGGCTTCTCGGCCCCCGCCGCCGACCACGGCTGGATGGGGTCGATCACCACCTCCGCCAAGAAGGCCGCCGAGCAGTACTCCGACGTCGACCTGCGGGTCGCGGAGGGTACGAACGACGTCAACCTCCAGATCAGCCAGGTGGAGACGTTCATCAACGACGGCGTCGACGCCATCGTCCTGCTGCCGTTCGACGGCGCCGCCATGACCCCCGTCGCCATGAAGGCGATGGAGGCCGGCATCCCGGTCATCAACGTCGACCGCGAGTTCGACGACCCGAACGCCGCCCGCGTCACCGTCCTCGGCGACAACTACGGCATGGGCGTCTCGGCCGGCACGTACATCTGCAGCCAGCTCGAGGGCCAGTCCGACGCCGTCGTCGCCGAGATCGCCGGCATCGACTCCCTCCCGCTCACCCAGGACCGCAGCCAGGGCTTCGAGGACGCGCTGAAGTCCTGCGGGCTCGACGTCGACAACCGCGTCGCCGCCGACTTCACCGTCGAGGGCGGCGAGCGCGCCGCGTCCAACCTCCTGCAGGCGGCGCCGAAGATCGACGCGATCTGGAACCACGACGACGACCAGGGCGTCGGCGTCCTCGCGGCCATCCAGAACGCCAACCGCGACGAGTTCTTCATGGTCGGCGGCGCCGGCTCGGCGAACGCCATGCGCTCGATCAAGGAGGGCGGCTCGGTCCTCCAGGCCACCGTCATCTACCCCTCGACCCAGGCCGCGGACGGCATCAAGCTCGCCCGGCTCCTGGCCCAGGAGAAGGCCCTCGGCGACCTCGTCGAGGTCGAGGTGCCGCGCGAGGTGCAGCTGTACGCGCCCGTCGTCACCAAGGAGAACGTCGACCAGTTCCTCCCGACGGCCTTCGAGTCCTGAGCAAGACCGCGGGCGCCGGTGAGGGGCGCCCGCCCGGCCCGCCCCTCCCGCGGCCACGCGCCGCGGGAGGGGTCGGGACCCTCACCCCCACCCGCACGCCCGACAGACAGGAACACCCACGATGACCGGCACCCTGGCCGTCGCCATGATCGGCCACTCGTTCATGGGCAAGTCGCACTCGCAGGCCTGGCGCACCGCGCCCCGGTTCTTCGACCTCCCGCTCGAGCCCGAGATGAGCGTCGTCGTCGGCCGGGACGCCGGCCGCGCCAAGGAGGCCGCCCGCGCCCTCGGGTGGCGGGACAGCGCCGACGACTGGCGCGAGGTCCTCGAGCGCGACGACATCGACCTCGTCGACATCTGCACGCCCGGGAACACCCACTGCGAGATCGCCGTCGCCGCGCTGCAGGCGGGCAAGCACGTCCTGTGCGAGAAGCCCCTGGCGAACACCGTCGAGGAGGCCGAGCGGATGGCCGCGGCCGCCGCCGAGGCCCGTGAGCGCGGCGTCGTCGCCATGGCGGGCTTCACCTACCGCCGGGTGCCGGCCATCGCCCTCGCGCGGCGGCTCGTGGCCGAGGGCCGCCTGGGCCGCATCCACCACGTGCGGGCGCAGTACCTCCAGGACTGGATCGTGGACCCCGAGGCGCCGCTGTCCTGGCGCCTCGACAAGGACCTCGCGGGGTCCGGCGCCCTCGGCGACATCGGCGCGCACATCGTCGACCTCGCCCAGTTCGTCACCGGCGACCGCCTGGCCGAGGTCGTCGGCAGCCTGCGGACCTTCGTCGACGAGCGACCGGTGGCCACCGACCACGCCGGCCTGTCCGGCTCGGCCGGCACCGAGCGCGGCCCGGTCACCGTCGACGACGCCGCCTCCTTCCTCGGGCGGTTCGCCGGCGGCGCCATGGGCGTCTTCGAGGCGACCCGCTTCGCCACCGGCCGCAAGAACGCCATCCGCCTGGAGGTCAACGGCTCCGACGGGGCCATCGCCTTCGACTTCGAGGACATGAACGTCCTGGAGTACTTCGACCACCGCGAGCCCGCGGGGGTCGCCGGCTTCCGCCGCATCCTCGCCACCGAGGCCGACCACCCGTACGTCGCCGCGTGGTGGCCGCCCGGGCACGGCCTCGGCTACGAGCACGGCTTCACCCACCAGGTCGTCGATCTCGTCGAGGGCATCGCCGCGGGCGAGCACCCCGCGCCGAGCTTCGCCGACGGGCTGCAGGTGCAGCGGGTGCTCGACGCCGTCGAGACCAGCTCGGAGAGCCGCGCCTGGCGGGAGGTCCCCGCATGAGCGACTACACGCCCCGCCCCGAGGACAAGTTCAGCTTCGGCCTGTGGACCGTGGGCTGGCAGGGGGTCGACGTCTTCGGTCCCGCCAGCCGTCCGCTCCTGGACCCCGTGGAGGCCACGTACACCCTGGCCGAGCTCGGCGCGGCCGCCGTCAGCTTCCACGACGACGACCTCCTGCCCGACGAGTCCACCCGCCAGGAGACCCTGGACCGCTTCACGAAGGCGCTGGCCGAGACCGGGATCCGCGCCGAGATGGTGACGACGAACCTCTTCGGCCACCCGATCTTCAAGGAGGGGGCGCTCACCGCCAACAACCGCGAGGTGCGCCGGTACGCGACCCGCAAGGTGCTGCGCAACATCGACCTGGCCGCCGAGCTCGGCGCCGACACCTTCGTCATGTGGGGCGGCCGGGAGGGGGCCGAACACGGGGGCGGCAAGAACGTGCGGGTCGCGCTGCAGCGGATGGCCGACGCGGTCAACCTCGCCACGCAGTACGTCAAGGACCAGGAATACTCGCTGCGGTTCGCGATCGAGCCGAAGCCCAACGAGCCGCGCGGGGACATCCTGCTGCCGTCCATCGGGCACGCCATCGCCTTCATCTCCGAGCTGCAGCACCCCGAGATGGTCGGCCTCAACCCCGAGGTCGGGCACGAGGAGATGGCGGGGCTGAACTTCGCCCACGGCATCCAGCAGGCGCTGTGGCACGGGAAGCTCTTCCACATCGACCTCAACGGCCAGCACGGGCCCCGGTTCGACCAGGACCTGCGCTTCGGCGCCGGGAACCTGCGCGGGGCGTTCTGGGCGGTCGACGCCATGCTCGGCAGCGGCACCGACGTGGCGTACGACGGCTACGTCCACTTCGACTACAAGCCCCCGCGCGCCGAGGCCATCGACGGCGTGTGGGAGTCCGCGCGCGGCTGCATGCGCAACTACCTCATCCTGCGCGAGAAGGTGCAGGCCTTCCGGGCCGACCCCGACGTCGTCGCCGCGATGGAGGCCGCCGAGGTCGACGCGATCCACGAGCCGACCCTCGCCCCCGGCGAGTCGCTGGCGGACCTGCGCGCCGAGGAGAAGGACATCGAGGCCCTCGGGCGGCGCTCGGTGGGCCACGAGGCCCTCGACCAGCTCGCCATGGAGCACCTCATGGGGGTGCGCTGACCGCGAGAGCACCGCCGCAGACCAGGGCCGAACGCCCGGGGACCCGCCCCGGACCACAGGGAGCGCACCCACCACCTGTTCGAGGAGGAACGGTTGATGAACATGCTCACGTCACGGGCGTGGACACGGACACGGCGAGCAATCGCCCTGTCGGTGGCCTCGCTCGTCGCGGTCCCACTGGCGGTGATGGGGGCCAGCGCCCCCGCCGTCGCGCACGACGGGCACGGTGAGACCGACCCGTTCAGCGCCCTCGTCTTCAGCAAGACGGCCGGGTTCCGGCACGGCTCGATCCCGGCGGGCATCGCCGCCATCGAGCAGCTCGGTGCCGAGCACGGCTTCACCGTGGACGCCACCGAGGACGCCGGGGTCTTCACCGACGACACCCTCGACGACTACGACGTCGTCATCTGGCTGTCGACCACCGGCGACGTGCTCAACGCCGACCAGCAGGCGGCTTTCGAGCGCTACGTCGCGGACGGCGGCGGCTACGCCGGCGTCCACGCGGCGTCCGACACCGAGTACGACTGGCCCTGGTACGGCGAGCTCGTCGGCGCGTACTTCGCGAACCACCCGGCCGGCACGCCCGACGTGACGGTCAAGGTCCAGGACCCCGCCCACCCGTCGACGGCGGACCTGCCGGCGCTGTGGACCCGGACCGACGAGCTGTACAACTTCCGCGACAACCCGATGCAGGACGTCCACGTCCTCGCCTCGCTCGACGAGACCTCGTACGAGGGCGGGACCATGGGCCCGGAGCACCCGATCTCCTGGTGCCAGGACTACGAGGGCGGCCGCGCCTGGTACACCGGCCTCGGGCACACCGACGCCAGCTTCAGCGAGCCGGAGTTCCTCGACCACCTGCTCGGCGGCATCCGCACCGCCGCGGGCGTCCAGGCGGCCGACTGCGGCGCCACCCTCGGTGAGAGCTTTGAGAAGGTGACGCTGGACGACAACACGGCGAACCCGATGGAGCTGGACATCGCCGACGACGGCCGGGTGTTCTACATCGACCGGAACGGTGACGTCCGCGTCATCCAGCCGAACGGCAACGTGTCGACGGCCGGGACGCTCGAGGTCTACACCGGCCAGGAGTTCGGTCTCCTCGGCATCGCGCTCGACCCCGACTTCGCGACGAACGACTGGGTGTACCTCTACCACTCGCCGGCCGGCTCGGAGTCGGTCGACCGGGTCACCCGCTTCACCATGGACGGGAACACCCTCGACCGGGCCTCGGCCACCGAGATCCTCGAGATCCCGGTCCAGCGCAACGAGTGCTGCCACGCCGGGGGCGCCCTGGAGTTCGACAACGACGGCAACCTGTACGTCGCGACGGGTGACAACACCAACCCGTTCGCCTCGGACGGCTACGCCCCGCTCGACGAGCGCGACGGCCGGGCGGCCTGGGACAGCCAGCGCACGTCCGCGAACACCAACAGCCTCTCGGGCAAGATCCTGCGGATCACGCCGAAGGACGAGGGCGGCTACGACATCCCCGACGGCAACCTGTACGCCCCGGGGACCGAGAAGACCCGGCCGGAGATCTACGGCATGGGCTTCCGCAACCCGTTCCGCATCGGCCTCGACGAGCAGACCGGGGCGATCCTCGTCGCGGACTACGGTCCCGACGCCGGGTCGGCGAACCCGGACCGCGGCCCCGACGGCCGGGTCGAGTGGAACATCGTCGACGAGCCCGGCTTCTACGGCTGGCCCTACTGCGTCGGCGACGTCACCCCGTACATCGACTACGACTTCGCCACCGGCCAGTCCGGTGACGCCTTCGACTGCTCGGCGCCGGTCAACGACTCGCCGAACAACACCGGCCTCACCGAGCTCCCGCCGGTCCAGGGCGCCGAGCTCTGGCAGGGCAAGTCGAGCACGGACAACTCGGAGATCGGGGGCAGCGGCGCCCCGATGACCTCGGGCACCTACGCCTACGACCCCGACCTGGAGTCGGACCGCAAGTGGCCCGCCTACTTCGACGAGAAGGCGATCTGGGCGGACTGGAACAACAGCCGGCTCTTCACCGTGCAGCTGAACGACGAGCACACCGACGTCGTCGACCTCAATCGCTTCCTGCCCGACCTGCCGATGACGCGGCCGCACGCACTGCAGTTCGGCCCGGACGGGGCGCTCTACATGATCGAGTGGGGCAGCGGCTTCGGCGGCAACAACGCCGACTCCGGCGTCTACCGGATCGACTACGTCCAGGGCAACCGGGCGCCGATCGCCAAGGCGAGCGCCACCCCGACCTCCGGGGCCGCACCGCTGACCGTCGAGTTCGACGCCACCGGCTCGCGGGACCCCGACGGCACCGCGGTGACCTACGCCTGGGACTTCGACGGTGACGGCACGACGGACTCCACGGACGTCACGACGTCGCACACCTACACCGAGGTGGGCGACTACACCGCCCGGCTCACCGTCACCGACGCCGACGGCCGCACGGCCGTCTCGAACCTCGACATCGTCGTCGGGAACACGGCTCCGACGGTGGAGATCGTCGCGCCCGTCGACGGCGGCTTCTTCGAGTTCGGCGACACCATCGCCTACGAGGTGAAGGTCACCGACCCCGAGGACGGCGAGATCGACTGCGACAAGGTCGTCGTCCAGCCGGCGCTCGGCCACGACGAGCACGCCCACGGCTACGAGCAGTACACGGGATGCTCCGGCACCCTCCCCCTGCCCGGTGACGAGGGCCACGTCGGGGCGAACATCTTCGGCACCATCACCGCGACCTACACCGACGACGGCGCCGACGGCGCGTCCGCCCTCACGGGTCAGGACACCGTCGTGCTCCACACCAAGCGCACCGAGGCGGAGTTCTTCGACGCCACGGGGCGGGTCGGTGACGGCACCAACGGCGACCCCGGCGTCATCATCGAGGACGCGAGCGACGACCTCGGCGGCGGCAGCAACATCGGGTACATCGAGCCCGGTGACTGGATCCGCTGGGACGTCATGAACCTCACGAACATCGACGAGATCACCTTCCGCGCCGCGTCCGACGCGGGCGGGGCCGACTGGGAGGTCCGCACGGGCGCCCCGGACGGTCCGGTGGTCGCGACGATCCGGGTCGACGCGACCGCGGGCTGGCAGGAGTACGAGTACTTCTCGGGCGAGGTGAGCGGCGAGACCGCGACCCGGTCCGGACCGCTCTACTTCGTCCAGACCAGCGGCGGGTCGAACATCAACTGGATCGACTTCGGTGGCCGTGGCGTCACGGAGAACCAGCGTCCGGAGCTGTCGCTCACGGCGGACGTCACCGACGGCCAGGTCCCCCTCGAGGTGGCCTTCACCGCCGAGGCGACCGACCCCGACGGCGACGACCCGATCACGTTCACGTGGAACTTCGGTGACGGGGCGACCGACGACACCGGCGAGTCCGGTGCGGCGACGCACACCTACACCGAGTCGGGCACCTACCGGGCGACGGTCACCGCGACCGACGCCCGCGGCGCCAAGGCCACGCGCACCGTGACGATCCGGGTCGGCGAGCCCCTGCCAGACTGCTTCACGGGTCGGTCCGACGGCTTCGACGGCACCGCGCTGGACACCGACCGCTGGGACAGCAACGTCCGGGTCGACGAGGACTTGTCGGTGCAGGACGGTGACCTCGTCATCGACCTCGCCACGCCGGACCTCTACGGCTCGCCCGGCGGCCGGACGCCGAACCTCGTCCTCCAGCACCTCCCCGGAGGCGCCTTCGAGGCGACCACGAAGATGAGCCTGCCGGCCACCCGGCAGTACCAGCAGGCCGGGCTCATCGTGTACGGCGACGACGACAACTACATGAAGCTGGTCCTCCAGGGCCGCAGCGCGACCCCCAACCGGGCCGCGAACGTCGTCCAGTTCCTCACCGAGGTCGGAGGCTCGCCCACCGAGACGAACTCCGCCGCCCTCGGCGCGGACTTCCCGGACAGCATCTGGCTGCGCCTGTCGAGCACGAACGGGCTCGACGTCACCGCGCAGTACAGCCGGGACGGCTCGACCTGGCAGACCGTCAACGGCACGCGGTCCCTGAACGGGATCAACGAGCCGAGGATCGGCCTGTGGGGTACGGCGAACCAGGAGGCGGCCCTGCCCATCGCGGCACGGTTCGACTACTTCACGTTCACGCCGGACGACACCGCCACCGACTGCGGTGACGGCACGGAGGACACCACCGCCCCGACGGTGGAGGTGAGCACCGACCCGAGCGAGCCGAACGGCGAGAACGGGTGGTACACCTCCGCGGTCACGGTGACGGCGACCGCCACGGACGACGTCACCGACGAGCCGACGCTCGAGTACCGCGTCGGCGACGGCGAGTGGACCGCGTACGAGGGTCCGGTCGAGGTGACCGAGGACGGCACCCACACGGTGGCGTTCCGGGCGACCGACGAGGCGGGCAACGTCTCGCAGGTCGAGTCCGTCGAGGTGAAGGTCGACGCCACGGACCCGGAGACCACGGTCTCCGGGGTCGAGGACGGCGCGACGGTGTCGATCGCCGACACCGTCGAGGTGGCCGTCGAGGCCACCGACGCGACGTCCGGCGTGGCCTCGGTCTCCATGACGCTCGACGGCGAGGCCGTCGACGGCACCGAGGCGAGCCTCGAGGGGACCGCCCTCGGCAGTGGCGAGCACGTCATCGAGGTGACGGCCACCGACGAGGCGGGCAACACCGCGACCGAGACGGTGACCTTCACCGTCGAGGTGACGTTCGAGGCGGCGCAGACCGTCCTCGACCGGCTCGTCGACGAGGGCGACCTCTCGGCCAAGCAGGCCAAGACCCTCGCCCGGCACCTCGCCCTGGCCGAGAAGCACGCCGACGCAGGTCGCACTGCGAACGCCGAGCGCGAGCTCGACCGGTTCGTCGGCGCGGCCCGGCAGGTGACCGACGCGGAGACGCGCGCGATCCTGCTCGACCTCGGCGAGGCCCTGCGGGCCGGGCTCTGAGAAGGGTTCCGTCGTGAGGATCTCGGCCCCGATCCGGCACCACGCCGGTGGACTCCCCGTCGGTCGGTGGGATTCGGCCCACCGGCCGGCGGGGGGCCGAGACCGCACGACGGAGGGGCGTGGGCGGTTCGTCCGTTCGCGCCCCGGCGGCCGGCGCCGGGGCATCAGCGCTCCGTCCCGGCGTCGGTCCGTCACGACCGCCCGGCACCCCTGACGCATCCAGACAGCACCCCGAAGAGAGAGAAGAGGACAGCGACCATGGCACGACCGATCACCCTGTTCACCGGACAGTGGGCGGACCTCCCGTTCGAGGAGGTCGCACGCCTGGCCTCGGAGTGGGGCTACGACGGTCTCGAGATCGCCTGCTGGGGCGACCACCTCGACCCGTGGCAGGCCGCCGAGGACGACGCCTACGTCCAGGGCAAGCTCGACCTCCTCGAGAAGTACAACCTCCAGGTCTGGACGATCTCGAACCACCTCAAGGGCCAGGCCGTCTGCGACGACCCGATCGACGCCCGTCACCAGGACATCCTGTCCCCGCGGATCTGGGGCGACGGCGACCCCGAGGGCGTGCGGCAGCGCGCCGCCGAGGAGATGAAGATGACCGCCCGGGCCGCCGAGCGGCTCGGGGTGAAGACCGTCGTCGGCTTCACCGGCTCCTCCATCTGGAAGTACGTGGCGATGTTCCCGCCGGCCTCCCCGGAGCTCGTCGACGCCGGCTACCAGGACTTCGCCGACCGCTGGAACCCGATCCTCGACGTCTTCGACGAGTGCGGCGTGCGCTTCGCCCACGAGGTCCACCCCAGCGAGATCGCCTACGACTACTGGACGACGGTGCGCACCCTCGAGGCCATCGGTCACCGGGAGGCGTTCGGCCTCAACTGGGACCCGAGCCACTTCGTCTGGCAGGACCTGGACCCGGTCGGGTTCATCTGGGACTTCCAGGACCGGATCTACCACGTGGACTGCAAGGACGCCAAGCGCCTCGTCGGCAACGGCCGCAACGGCCGGCTCGGCTCCCACCTGCCCTGGGCGGACCCGCGCCGGGGCTGGGACTTCGTGAGCACCGGCCACGGCGACGTGCCGTGGGAGCAGTGCTTCCGGATGCTCAACACCATCGGCTACGACGGCCCGATCTCGGTCGAGTGGGAGGACGCCGGGATGGACCGCCTCGTCGGCGCTCCCGAGGCGCTCGAGTTCGTCCGCCGCAACGCCTTCGACGCCCCCGACGCGGCCTTCGACGCCGCCTTCTCGTCCGCCAAGGACTGACCCCAGACCCGGTGGCGCGGGGGCGGG
>NZ_SAYU02000086.1 GCF_004025965.2 Phycicoccus flavus
AGGAAGGTCAGCTTGCCCATGGGGGCTCCTTTCGTCGGCTCGACCCTACCCATACCCGCGCCGTCCTCGCCCGGACGGCGGCCCCGGTCCGCCCCCTCGCGTTGCCCCGGCCGGACGTCCGCCGCGACCGGGAGGCCGGGGGCGCCGCGGCCGGGACGCCCTACGCTGGAGCGGCGCCCGGCCCCGCCGGGTGAGGAGGGCTCGCATAGTGGCCTAGTGCGGCGGTCTTGAAAACCGCTATGGCGGCAACGTCATCGTGGGTTCGAATCCCACGCCCTCCGCCGCCCGTCACGCCGGCCCGGGGACCGGTCCGGCCAGGGACGGCGGACGGCGGCCGCGGGTACGGTGAGGCGATGACCGAGAGCGCGCGCGAGCCGGTACGGGTCGTCACCGACGACGAGCTCGTCGTCGGCGACCCGACGACGGGGATGCTGCGCCGCCGGGCGTTCGAGGTGCCGGGGCTGTGGGCGGGCCAGGTCGTCACCGACCCCGGGGCGGTCTCCGGCTGGCACCACCACGACTCCAACGTGAGCATGCTCTACGTCGTCCGCGGGGTGCTGCGCCTGGAGTGCGAGGGTGTCGAGGGGTTCGTCGACGCCGTCGCCGGCAGCTACGTCCAGGTGCCGGCGTTCACCGTGCACCGGGAGTCCAACCCCGGCCGCGAGCCGTCGCTGGCCGTCATCGCGCGCTCGGGCGTCGGCATCCCCACCGTCAACGTCGAGCAGGCCCCGCCGCCGCACGCCTGAGGCCGGGGCTCAGCCCGCCGGACGGATCTCCCCCGACCCCCGGGGCACGACCTCGGTGTCGACGACGAGGTGCACCGGCGGCTCGGGGTCGCCGTCGATGCGGGCGAACAGCCGTTCCGCGACGACCGCGCCGATCCGCCCGACGTCCTGGCGCACGACGCTGATGCCGGGGTCGAGGAGGTCGGCCAGCGGGAAGTCGTCGAACCCGACGAGCGCCACCGTGTGCTGCAGGCCGCGGTCGCGCAGGGCTCGCACCGCGCCCTCGGTGAGGATGTTGCGCCCGGCGAAGACCGCCGTCGGCGGGTCGTCGAGGTCGAGCAGCCCGTGGACGGCCCGCTCCGCCTCCTCCGCCGAGGACAGCCCGAGCACGACGAGGCGCGGGTCGACGCCGACCCCGCGCTCGGCGTGCGCGCTCCCGTACCCGGCGAACCGGTCGCGGGCGGTGGGGACCCGGGCCAGGTGGAACAGCCCGGCGACGCGGGTGTGGCCCCGGTCGAAGAGGTGCTCGACGGCCTTCCGCGCGCCGAGCGCGTTGTCGACCGTCACGGCGTCGCCGGCGACGCCGCTCGGAGCCCGGTCGACGAAGACGACGGGGGTGCCGGCCCGCAGCTCGGCCTGGAGGTAGTCCTGGCGCTCCGTGGCCGGCATGAGGACGAGACCGTCGACCCGGCGCGTCACGAGGTCGTGGACGATCTCCTGCTCGCGGTCCGCGGCCTCGTCCAGGCTGGCGGCGAGCACCGCGGTGTGCCGCGAGCGGGCAGCGTCCTCGAGCGAGCGCAGCAGGCCGGCGGAGAACGCGTTGGAGACGTCCTGGACGAGGGCGCCGACCAGTCCGGTGCGGGCCCCGGTGCGCCGCAGGTTGCTCGCGGCGAGGTTCGGCCGGTAGTCGAGACGGCGCACGGCGGCGGTGACGCGGCCACGCACCTCGGGCGACACCCCGGACTCGTCGTTGACGACACGCGAGACGGTCTTCAGACTGACCCCGGCCAGGGCCGCGACCTCCCGCATGGTGGCGCGAGGTCGGTCACGGTCAGACAACGATGTCATATCCACAGCGAGATGTGTAGCCCAGGACTTGACCGCAGCGCAAGATGGCTGCTACATCTACGTCCTGACAACGTTGTCACGTGAGGTTGTCACCCGAGCACCTCTCACCGCCCAGCACTCAAAGGAGAGTCCCGGACATGCATTCGCTTCCGGTCCGCCCGTCCCGCGCCGCCCACCGTCTCGTCGCCTCCGCCGCGATCGTCGGTCTCGCACTCACCGCCACGGCCTGCAACCGCTCCAGCTCCTCGGACACCGCCGCCGGTGGCAGTGGCGGCGGTGAGGAGAGCGTCGGCGTCACCCTCATCACGAAGGACTCCACGAACCCCTTCTTCGTCGCCATGCAGAACGGCGCCAAGGAGGACGCCGGCAAGAACAACGTGAAGCTCACCGTGGCCTCCGGCAAGCAGGAGGGCGACGACCAGGGCCAGATCACCGCCATCGAGGACTCCATCGCCCGTGGCGACAAGGGCATCCTCATCACCCCGATGTCGACCGGCGTCAACGCCGCCATCAAGAAGGCCCGCGACGCCGGCCTCTACGTCATCGCGCTCGACACCCCGCCGGACCCGGCCGACACCGTCGACATCACCTTCGCCACCGACAACCGCCTCGCCGGCAAGCTCGACGGCGAGTGGGCCGCGGCCACGCTCGACGGCAAGCCCGCCGTCATCGCGCTGCTCGACCTGTTCGACGACAAGATCGTCTCGGTCGACTACAACCGCGACCAGGGCTTCCTCGAGGGCATGGGCATCGACGTCGGCGACCCGAAGAAGAACGGCGACGAGGCCAAGACCGGCAAGTACACCGGCGGCAAGGGCGGCGACTACACGATCGTCTGCAACGAGGCCAGCAACGGCGCCGAGGACGGTGGCCGCAGCGCCATGGAGCGGTGCCTGGCCAAGAACAAGGACATCAACCTCGTCTACACGATCAACGAGCCCGCCGCCGTCGGCGCGAACGCCGCGCTCAAGGCGGCCGGCAACAGCGACGCGATCATCGTCTCGGTCGACGGTGGCTGCGCCGGCGTCGACTCCGTGAAGAAGGGTGTCATCGGCGCCACGTCGCAGCAGTACCCGCTGAAGATGGCGACCCTCGGCATGGAGGCCATCGCGAAGATCGCCCGCGGCGGCGAGGCCCCCAAGCCCACCGACGGCCTGGACTTCTTCAACACGGGCGTCAAGCTCGTCACCGACGAGCCCGTCGACGGGGTCGAGAGCATCGACTCCACCGAGGGTGCCGACATCTGCTGGGGCAAGTGAGCATGACCACCACGACAGGCTCTGCTGCCGCCGAGTTCTCCCGGCGGCAGCAGAGCCCGCTGCAGCGGCTCCAGCACGTCCTCCACGGACGTCCCTGGCTGAGCCCCCTGTTCCTGCTGGTCGTCGCGTTCGTCGCGTTCTTCATCGCGACGCCGACCTTCCTCACCGCCAGCTCGATGGGGATCCTCCTGCAGCAGACGGCGGTCGTCGCCGCGCTCGCGGTGGGCCAGACCCTCATCATCCTCACGGCCGGCATCGACCTCTCCGTCGGCGCCGTCATGGTGCTGTCGATGATGGTCATGGCCTCGCTCGCGGCCGACGGCGGCATGCCGGGGCTCATCGCCCTGCTGATCGGGGTGGCCCTGGCCACCGGCGCGGGAGCGCTCAACGGCTTCCTCGTCACCCGCATCAACCTGCCGCCGTTCATCGTCACGCTCGGCACGCTGAGCATCTTCACCGCCATCGCGCTGCTGTACTCCGGCGGCTCGAGCATCCAGGCCGACCGGATGCCACGGCTGCTGAACTTCCTCGGCGAGGGCTTCGGCATCGGGGCCTTCCGGCTCACCTGGGGCATCGTCGTCGTCGCGCTCATCTACATCGTCATGGGGTTCGTCATCTCCCAGACGGCGTGGGGACGCTACGTGTACGCCGTCGGTGACGACCGCGAGTCGGCCCGCCTCTCCGGCGTGCCGAGCAAGCGGATCCTCCTCGGGGTCTACACCGTGGCCGGGCTCATCTACGGCCTCGCGGCGTGGCTCCTCATCGGCCGGGCCGGGGCGGCGACGCCCAACGCGGTCCCGGACGCCAACCTCCAGAGCATCACCGCGGTCGTCATCGGCGGCACGAGCCTCTTCGGCGGTCGCGGCACGCTCATCGGCACCCTCATCGGGGCGCTCATCGTCCAGACCTTCGCCTTCGGGCTCTCCCAGCTCGGGGTCGACCAGCAGTGGCGGTACCTGGCCATCGGCGTGCTCGTCATCGTCGCCGTCGCCATCGACCAGTGGATCCGGAAGGTGAAGGCATGAGCACCACCCCGACGAGCTCCTCGCTCCCCCGTCCCTCCGACCCTGGCCGGAGGACCCGATGAGCGCCGAGCGGCTGCCCCTGACCCACGACGCGATCCCGGAGTCGCGGCGGCACATCTACGAGTCCGACCCGATCCTGTCGGCCCGCGACCTCGTCATCACCTTCGGCCGGGTCGTCGGCCTCGACGGGGTGAACCTCGACCTCTACAAGGGCGAGGTGCTCGCGGTCATCGGTGACAACGGCGCCGGCAAGTCGACGCTCATCAAGTGCATCACCGGCGCCTACGTGCCCGACTCCGGCACCCTCGAGCTCGAGGGCAAGCGGGTGACCTTCCGCCGGCCGCAGGACGCCCGCGAGGCCGGCATCGAGACGGTGTACCAGCAGCTGGCGGTCATCCCGGCGCTGGACATCGCGAGCAACCTCTACCTGGCGCGCGAGGAGCGCCGGCCCGGCATCCTCGGGTCGGTCTTCCGGATGCTCGACAAGAAGGGGATGAAGGAGCGCGCCGGCACCTCGGTGCAGAACCTCGGCATCCAGACGATCCAGAACATGGGTCAGGCGGTCGAGACGCTCTCCGGCGGTCAGCGCCAGGCGGTGGCGGTCGCCCGGGCGGCGGCGTTCGGGTCCAAGGTCGTCGTCCTCGACGAGCCGACCGCGGCGCTCGGCGTCAAGGAGTCCGGCATGGTGCTCGACATGATCAAGCAGCTGCGGGACACCGGGCTCGCGGTCATCCTCATCAGCCACAACATGCCGCACGTGTGGGAGGTCGCCGACCGCATCCACATCCAGCGGCTCGGTGGCTGCGCCGGCGTCATCACCCCGCAGTCGCACGAGATGGGTGACGGCGTCGCCATCATGACCGGCGCGAAGACGCTGGAGCCGACTGCCTGACGAGGTCGGCCGGCCGACCTCGCGGACGGCACGCCGGCGGAGGGGACGGTCCCGGAGCACCGGGACCGTCGCCTCCGCCGTCCCCCGCGGGGTGTCCGGGAGGCGTCCCGGACACCGCCCGGACACCCCCGTGTGGCCTCCCGGTCACCCCGCCCGAGAGACCTCGCGTCGCCCGCGTCGCGCACCGGGCGCGGGGCCTCCGGTTCTGCTAGGTTCCTCGCGGTTGCAGCAACAGCAGTACCTCGAAGTGTCGGACCGATGAGCGCCACAGGGGGCTGGAGTCGCATCCGCGGGCGGTGCGACGGGCACCGGCCGAGTGCTACGCAGGCAAAGGAAGATCTCCCCATATGGCACAGGGCAAAGTGAAGTGGTTCAACGCCGAGAAGGGCTTCGGCTTCATCGCCCAGGACGGCGGCGGCCCCGACGTGTTCGTGCACTACTCCGCCATCGACGTCCAGGGCTACCGGACGCTCGACGAGGACCAGCAGGTGGAGTTCGAGGTCACCCAGGGTCCGAAGGGTCCGCAGGCCGACAAGGTCCGCCCCCTCTGACCCGGGTCCCCCGAGTCGGCGACGACCCCCGTCCGGTCCACCGGGCGGGGGTCGTCCGCGTCCGCCGTGGTCAGCGGCGGGCCAGCGCGGTGAGGAAGTCCTTCGCGACGGGGGCGGCGGTCTCCCCGCCGCTCGTGCCCTCCTCGACGAGCACGGCGAACGCCACGTCGCCCTGGTAGCCGGTGAACCACGTGTACGGCTCCTCGTCGACGCCGTGGTCGGCGGTGCCGGTCTTGCCGCGCACCGGGCCGCCCGGCGTCGAGCGCATGACGGTGGCCGTGCCGGAGGTGACGACGTCGGACATCATCGAGCGGATCTGACCGACCGCCCGCCCGTCCAGCGCCGACGGGCGAGGACCGCCGTCGCCCCCGCGCACGAGCACCGGCGGCACGTACGTCCCGCGGGCGATGCTCGCGGACATGACGGCGAGCGACAGCGGCGAGACCTCGTCGCGGCCCTGCCCGATGACGGCCGCGGCCTGGTCGGTCCCCTTGCGGGTCTCGGGGATGCTGCCGTCGAAGGCGCCGTCGACCCCGAGGGTGTCGCCCCAGCCGGCGCCGATGCCGAGCGCCGTCGCGGCGTCGCGCAGGTCGGTGGTGGCCAGCTCCTGCGAGAGCGAGATGAACGCCGTGTTGCACGAGTGCGCGAAGTCCTGGCTGAACGGCACGCGCCCGGGGATCGACTCGCCCGCGTAGTTGTGGAAGGACCGGCCGTCGACGGTCGTCGTCGTCGGGCACGGCACGACGGCGTCCGGGGTCGTCACGTCCTTCGTGAGGTAGGCATAGGTCGAGGCCACCTTGAACGTCGAGCCCGGCGGGTAGTGGCCGGTCAGCGCGCGGTCGAAGCCCGAGCTCGGGGAGTTGGCGACGGCCAGCACCTGCCCGGACGGCACGTCGACGGCGACGAGCGCGCCCGGCACGGCGAGGTCGGCGTCCGCGAGCGCCGACTCGGCCGCCTTCTGCACCCGCGGGTCCAGGGTGGTGCGGACGTCGGTTCCGGCCTCGGGCCTCGTCGTGAACAGGGTGGGGCCGGCGCTGGAGACCACCGACTCGCCCGGGGTGCCGCCCAGCTGCTCGTCGTACTGGGCCTGGAGGCCGCTGCGGCCCGCGACGTCGCCGGGCAGGTAGCGGCCGTCGCTCTCCTGGACCATCTCGGCGGTCACCTCGCCGACGGTCCCGAGCAGCGGCTGGCCGAACGCGCGTGTCGGACCGAGCGGCTGGGTGCCCTTGGTCGCGAGGACGCCGGTGATCGCGTCGAGCCGGGCCCTGCGGGCCTCGTAGTCCGCGGCACGGTAGGTGATGACGGGGATCGGCGCCTGCGAGGAGTCCTTCGTCCGCTGGGCCAGCGCGTCGACGACCGACCCGCCCGTCACGCCGGTGACCTCCTCGAGCGTCGCCGCGTCGGCGGCGTCGGCCTTCACCGGGTCCAGCTCGATCCGGTAGACCGTGCCCTCGGGCATGAGCGGCTTCCCGTCGCGGTCGAGCAGGTCGGCCCGCGCGGCCGGCGTCCGCTCCAGCCGCATCGTCGCGCCGGCGGCGAGGTCCGGGTGCCACGGCGAGCCGTCGCCCGGGCCGGTGACCAGCCAGCGGCCCTCCCGCTCCACGAGCCGCACCGGCGTCGTGTACGTCCAGGCGACGCCGCCGGGCAGCGTCCACGAGACGTCGAGCGAGGACTCGGCGGTGTCGCCGCTGCGGTCCAGCTCGCCCTCCTGGACCGTGACCGGTGCGTTGCGCAGCCCCTCGACGGCCGCGGCGAAGTCCGCCGCGGCGCCCTCCTGCGCGAAGGGGACGTTCGAGAGGTCGCGGGCCCGCCAGCCGTCGACGTAGGTCCCGAGAGCGACCCGGGCCGCGGTGTCGCGCTGGGCCTCGACCCGCGTCCACCACCAGCCGCCGGCGACCGCGCCGGTGACGAGGAGGACGGTGAGCGCGAGGGCGAGACGTCGGCGCATGCCTCCATACAAGCCGATGACCCTGGGACCCGCAGCGAGGACCGGTCGCGGTGCGGCCCGCGGCGCGGCATGGAGGAGACCGGCGACCGGATCCCCGGAGTCCTCACCCCGAGGCCGGCGCTGCGGGCCCGCCTGCTGGGCCTGGTCCGGCGCCGTCGTCGTCAGGAAGTCCCCAGCCTCGCTTCCTAGTCTCGGACGGTGCCCCCTCGCGCCCACCCCTCCGGCGGTCCCCGCCGCGCGCCGCGCCCGGGACGGGTCGTCCGCCGGCGCCGGGCCCTGGCCGGTCTGCTCACCGTGTGCGTCGTCCTCGGCATCACCCTCGGCGTCGCGTGGTGGCGGCTGGACAGCAACATCACCCGCATCGACCTGCACGGTGCGCTGGCCGCGGCCCCGCCGGCCGCGGCCACGGGCCCGATGGACATCCTCGTCATCGGCTCCGACACCCGCGTCGGGCAGGACACCCCGGACGCGGCGTCGGTGAGCGGCGCCCGCTCGGACACCACGCTCGTCGTCCACCTCTCGGCGGACCGGCAGCGGGTCACCGTCGTGTCGGTGCCGCGTGACTCGATGATCCCGATGCCGCCCGGCTGCGACGCCTCCGTCCCCCGGCGGCAGTGGACGGTGCAGCAGGAGAACTCGGCCTTCAGCATGGGCGGGCCGGCCTGCCTCGTCCGTACCCTGCGCGGCGACACTGGGCTGCGGCTCGACCACGTGGCGGTCGTCGACTTCCGCGGCTTCGCCCGGATGGTCGACGCGCTCGGCGGGGTACCCGTCTGCACGACCACGGCGATCGACGACCCCAAGGCGCACCTCGTCCTGGCCCGCGGCCGGCACGTCCTCGACGGCACCCAGGCCCTCGGCTACGTCCGCGCCCGCTACGCCGAGGGCGACGGCTCCGACCTCGGCCGGATCGGCCGCCAGCAGGCGTTCCTCGCGTCGGTCGTGCAGGAGGCGACACGGACCTCGCTGCTGCTGCGTCCGGACCGGCTGTACGCGTTCCTCGACGCCGCGACGCGGTCGCTGAGCACTGACCGGGGCCTCGGGCTCGGCGAGATGCGCGACATCGCCACCTCCCTCCAGCACGTCGGTCTCGGCCGCATCGCCTTCGTCACCGTCCCCACGACGACCTACCCGGCCGACCCCAACCGGGTGCAGTGGACCCCGGCGGCGTCGCGCCTGTGGAGGACGCTCCGCGAGGACGGGACGGTGCGGCCGAGCCCGTCCCCGTCCGCGCCGGCGTCGTCCCCGACGACATCCGGCGCGGCGGCGCCGCCGGCCTCCGCGTCGCCGTCCCCGTCCGGCACGGCGTCGTCCGCCCCGACGCCGAGCGCCGGCTCGCGACGTCCGTCTGACACGATCGAGGCACGGACGGCCGACCAGGACATCTGCTCCTGACCCCACCCGGGACGGGAGCGGCGGCCGTCCGGCACCGCCCGACCGGTGGTGTGGACGGCCCGTGACGGCCGGTTCGATGCGATCCGCTCGCCTGTCGATGCTTTTCTCCGATGCCCCGGCGCCCCCTTGGCGGGCGTCGCCGTCGCTGGTTGCATGCGCCTGGGTTTCCACGTCCCGCGCGAAAGGACCTCCCGTGACCGTTCGGATCAGCGCCGATCTCCCCACCGGTGGCGTCTCCTCCCCCGGCTACGACCGCACCGCCGCCTCCGTGGGCGTCGTCCACTTCGGCTTCGGCAACTTCCACCGTTCCCACCAGGCGATGTACCTCGACCGGCTCATGGAGCGCGGCGAGGGCCTGGACTGGGGCATCTGCGGGGTCGGCGTGCTGCCCCAGGACGCCGCCATGCGGGACGCGATGCGGGCCCAGGACTGCCTCTACACCCTCGTCGTGCGCCACCCCGACGGCTCGCTGGAGCCTCGCGTGGTCGGCTCGGTCCTGGAGTACCTCTTCGGCCCGGAGGACGCGGACGAGGTCTACGCACGGCTCGTCGACCCCGGCGTGCGGATCGTCTCCCTCACGGTCACCGAGGGCGGCTACCTCAAGGACGCCGGCACCGGCGAGTTCGACCCGACGGACGAGGCCGTCGTCCACGACGTCGAGCACCTGGACTCGGCGCGGACGGCGTTCGCCTTCGTCGTCGAGGGCCTGCGCCGCCGCCGCGAGGCGGGGCTGGAGCCGTTCACGGTCCTCTCCTGCGACAACCTGCAGGGCAACGGCACCGTCTGCCGGCAGACCGTCGTCGGGTTCGCCCGGCTCGTCGACCCAGCGCTCGCCGACTGGATCGCCGCCGAGGTCGCCTTCCCCAACTGCATGGTCGACCGCATCACGCCGTCGACGACGGACGCGGACCGCACCTCGCTGGCGGAGGAGTTCGGCGTCAAGGACCGCTGGCCGGTGCCCGCCGAGCCGTTCACGCAGTGGATCGTCGAGGACCGGTTCCCGCTCGGCCGTCCCGCGCTGGAGGAGGTCGACGTGCAGTTCGTCGACGACGTCGAGCCCTACGAGCTGATGAAGCTGCGGCTGCTCAACGCGAGCCACCAGGCCATCGCCTACCTCGGGGCGCCGCTCGGCTACACCCTCGTCGACGAGACGATGCGCGACGAGCGGGTGCGCGACTACCTGCTGCGCTACATGAGCGACGAGGCCGCCCCCACCCTCGGCGACCTGCCCGGCATCGACCTGCCCGGGTACGTCGACACGCTCCTGGAGCGCTTCTCGAACCCGGCGGTCCGGGACACCCTCGTGCGCCTGGCCACCGACGGCGGCAACCGGATGGCGACGTTCACGCTGCCGACCGTCCGCGACAACCTCGCCGCCGACCGGCCGATCCGGCTGGGCGCGCTCATGGTCGCCGCCTGGGCCGAGTACTGGGCTCTCGTCGCCCGGGACGGCCTGCCGCAGAGCGAGATCCCCCCGGACGTGCACGCCGACGCCATGCGCGCTGCGGCCGCCGACGAGGACCCCGCCGCGTTCCTCGGGCTCACCCGCATCTTCGGGGACCTCGGCGCCGACGAGCGCTTCCGCGAGGAGTTCCTCGCCGCCCGTGCCGAGATCGCCGAGCACGGCGTGCACGGCGCCCTCGACCGCTCCCTGCGCCCCGTCGAGGCCTGACCCCGCCGGGTCAGTCGACGGGGGCCCGCAGCCCGAGGCTGAAGACCTCGGGCGGGGGTTTCTCGGAGGACTCCAGCCTCCGGTAGGTCGTCGGCGTCGTCCCCACCTCGGCGAGGAACTGGCGGTTGAAGTTCGCCATGTTCCGGTAGCCGCTGTGCGCCGCCACCTGAGCGATCGTCTGCTCCGTGGTGTCCAGCAGCCGGCGGGCGTGGGCGATCCGCAGCTTCTTCACCATCGCGCTGAACGTCGTCCCGGTCGCGCTCTTGAAGTACTTCGAGAACGACGGCTCGGACATGTACGCCATCCGCGCCGCGGTCGAGAGCCGGATGTCGCCGGTGAGGTTCTCGAAGATGTAGGACAGCCCGGCCTCGACGGCGTTGAGCGAGTTCGCGTCCGTGGGCCGGCCCAGCCACTCGCTCGCGACGACCTCCCGCTCCTCCTTGGGCGACTGCGCGAACAGCGCGAGCAGCCGGAAGAACGCGGCCATCTGCGCGGCGCCCTGGGTGCGGGTGACCTCGAGGATCGCCTCCGCCGCCCGCCAGGCCGTCGCCCCGGAGAAGACGAGCCCGCGGGTGGACTGGGCGAGCACCTCGTCGATCTCGTGCAGCTCGGGGATGAGCTCCATGCACGAGCGGATCCACTCGTCGGAGAACTGGACGACGGCGTCGCGGTCGACGGCGACCTGACCGGCCGGCAGGTCGCTCACCCAGTCGTGCGGGAGGTTCGGTCCCATGATGCTCACGTGCCCGGGCTGGAAGGTCCCGACGTGGTCGCCGGCGATGAAGCTGCCCGAGGTCTTGGTGATGAGGTGGATCTCGTACTCGGGGTGGGCGCCCCAGCCGCAGATCTCGCTGGGGAAGTCGTGGGTCAGGGCGCGGATCGCGTGCTGGGGGTTGGGCGGGATGACCTCGCGGCGCGGCGCCTCCAGGTAGGGGCTGCGGACGAGCTCCTCGTCGGTGGGCTCCTCGACGTCCAGGGAGGGGAAGCCCGCGAGCCGGATCCGGGGGGTCCCCGTCGACTGATACGAAATCGTCACCACTCCTCGTTGACATCGGGGCCCTCGGTGCGCTGCGACCCGCTCATCACGCCGACCTGCTCACCCGAGAAGGGCCCTGCACGGGTGAGCGCGGAAAAATAGTATCGAATCGGCGGGGGCTGTGGTGCTTGTCGGACGCCTCGCCGCCTTCCTACATTGGCCGCGTCCTGGCACCGAGACCCCCAGGGCCCCCGGACCCCCGGGACGCACGACCACCTCCGCGCACCGGTCGCCGGGAGCGGAACATGACCTACCAAAGGAGTTAGGAATGCCCTCGAAGAAGCGCGCCCTGGTGTTCGGGGCGGGAGCGCTGGCGTCCGCGCTGACGCTCGCCGCCTGCTCGGGGGGTGCCGTCAAGTCCGACGACGGCGCCGCCGGCGGTGAGGGCGGCAACGTCACCCTCAACCTGGCCACCGTCAACAACGGCCAGATGAAGGACATGGAGCAGCTGAAGGGGGAGTACGAGAAGGCCAACCCCGGCGTCACCGTGAACTTCCAGGTCATGGAGGAGGCCGACCTGCGGGCGGCCGTCACCGCGGACGTCGCGAGCAAGGCCGGCCAGTACGACATCGTCACCATCGGCGCCTACGAGACGCCGCAGTGGGGTGCCAACGGCTGGCTCGTCGACCTCACCGAGCCGCTCGCCTCCGACTCGAACTACGACGTCGAGGACATCCTCGAGCCGGTCCGCGCCGCCATCTCCAACGACGGCAAGCAGTACGCCGTCCCGTTCTACGGCGAGTCCTCCATCCTCATGTACAACAAGGAGATGCTGGACAAGGCGGGTGTCACCCTCTCGGAGAACCCGACCTGGCAGGAGGTCGCGGACGCCGCCAAGAAGCTCAAGAAGGGCAACACCGCCGGCATCTGCATGCGCGGCAAGCCCGGCTGGGGTGACCTGTTCGCCCCGCTGACGACGGTCGTGCAGACCTTCGGCGGCAACTGGTACGACGCGGACTGGAACGCCACCGTCGACTCCCCGGAGTGGAAGCAGGCCGTCACCTTCTACAAGACGATGCTCGACGAGTCCGGCGAGGCCGACCCGGTGTCCTACTCCTTCAACGAGTGCCTCACCGCGCTCAAGGAGGGCCAGGCGGCGATGTGGGCCGACGCCTCCGTCGCGGCGTCCCTCCTCGAGGCCGACGACTCGCCGGTCAAGGGCAAGATGGGCTACGCCCACATGCCGGTCGACAAGACCCAGGAGTCCGGCTGGCTGTGGAGCTGGAACCTCGCGGTCCCGGCCACGACGAAGAACCAGGAGCAGGCCGTCGACTTCGTGAAGTGGGCGACGTCGAAGGACTACATCAAGCTCGTCGGTGAGCAGATCGGCTGGAGCAACGTGCCGCCGGGCTCGCGCAACTCGACGTACGAGATCCCGGAGTACAAGGAGGCCGCGGCCGCCTACGCCCCGATCACCCTCGACGTCATGAACTCCGTGAACCCGGAGCAGCCGGGCGTCAACCCGCAGCCGTGGGTCGGCATCCAGTACGTCTCCATCCCGGAGTTCCAGGACGTCGGCAACCAGTGCGCCCAGCTCATCGCGGACTACATCGCGAACCGGACCTCGGTCGACGACGCCCTGGGCAAGTGCCAGGACCTCGCCGCCGCCGCCGGCGAAGCGCAGAAGTGACCGGAGCCCCGGGGGCTCGGCCGTGCGGCTGAGCCCCCGGGGCCCATCCGGTGCCGGGGGGTCCGGACCGCCTCCCGGCGCCATCACCCACGTCCCCATGCACAAGGGAGTGCCCAGATGTCCGTGACCGAGGTCGACACGGTGAAGGCGGAGACCGCCACCGAGCCCCGCCGCGTGAACACGTCCGAGCTGCGAGCCGCCCGCGGCCTGGCCGCCCCGGCGATCATCCTGCTCATCCTGCTGACGCAGATCCCGTTCCTCGTGACGATCGTCGTCTCGACGATCAACTACAACCTGCTGCGCCCCAACGACCGGGGCTTCACCGGGTTCGACAACTACGTCTCGGCGCTCACCTCGGGCGACCTCTGGCCCTCCATCGTGGCGACCGTCTCGATCACGGCCGCGTCGGTCGTGCTCTCCGTCGTCTTCGGCATGATCTTCGCGCTGCTGCTGGACCGGGCCTTCCCCGGCCGCGCCGTCGCCCGCACGCTGATGATCACCCCGTTCCTCGTCATGCCGGCCGCGGCCGCCCTCATCTGGAAGTACTCGATGTTCGACACGAACATCGGCATCCTCAACTGGGTCAGCCGCTCGCTCGGGCTGCCGGTCGTCTCCTGGGGGACCAACCACCCGCTGGCCACCGTCATCATCGTGCTGACCTGGCAGTTCACCCCGTTCATGATGCTCATCCTGCTCGCGGGGCTGCAGGGCCAGGACAAGGGCGTCCTCGAGGCGGCGCAGGTCGACGGGGCCGGCACCTGGCGGACGTTCACGTGGATCACGCTGCCGCACATGCGGATGTACGTCGAGATCGGCGTCCTGCTCGGGTCGGTCATCATCATCCAGGTCTTCGACCCCATCGCCATCCTCACCAAGGGCACCGGTGGCACCAAGACGCTCGCCTACCTGTTGTACGAGCGAGCGTTCATCGGCCTCGACATCGGCCAGGCGGCGGCCTACGGCGTCGTCACGGTCGTCCTCACGCTGATCGTCGCGACGGTCGCGCTCCGCACCCTCTTCAAGGTCTTCATGGCAGGAGGCAGCCGATGAACACGCGCACCAAGGGCACGCTGCTCACGATCCTCACGTGGGTCCTCGTCCTCATCTTCTTCTTCCCCGTCTTCTGGATGGTCATCAACGGCTTCAAGAAGGAGTCGGTGGCGTCCTCGATCAACCCCACGGTGTTCTTCCAGCCCGTCACCGAGGGCTTCCAGGCCGCCTTCGACCGGGGGATGCAGGGCTACCTCATCAACTCCCTCACCGCCGCGACGACCTCGACGATCATCGCCGTCCTCCTCGCGATCCCCGCGGCCTACGCCCTCTCGATTCGCCGGGTCAAGAACGTCGAGTCCACCCTGACGTTCTTCATCTCCACCCGGTTCATGCCGCTGGCGGCCATCGTCCTGCCGCTCTTCCTCATCCTCAACGAGCTGAGCCTGCTCGACAACATCTACGTCCTGTCGCTGGTGTACGCGGCGATGAACCTGCCGGTCACGGTGTGGATGATGCGCTCGTTCTTCCTCGAGGTCCCCTTCGAGATCGTCGAGGCCGCCCGCGTGGACGGCGCCGGGCTCTACCGCGAGATCGTCCGGATCGTCGTGCCGCTCGTCCTGCCGGGCATCGCGGCGGCGGCCCTCATCTCGTTCATCTTCGCGTGGAACGAGTACTTCCTGGCCCTCAACCTCACGAGCTCCGCGGCCCGGACGACCCCGCCGTTCCTCGGGTCCTTCGTCGACGGACGCGGGCAGTTCCTCGCCGTGCTCTCGGCGGCGGCGACCATCGCGGCGCTGCCGGTCATCATCGCCGGCTGGGTCGCCCAGAAGCAGCTCGTCCGCGGCCTGTCCATGGGCGCCATCAAGTGACCCGCTGACCGAGCCGCACCGGCCGGGCGCCGCCGACGGTGAGCACGTCGTCGCGGTCCACCAGCCGCGATGGTGAGCCTCTCGTCGCAGCCGGCATGCCGCGATGGTGAGCCTGTCGTCGCGGCCGGCATGCCGCGATGGTGAGCACGGCGTCGCGGTCCACTAGCCGCGATGGTGAGCACATCGTCGCGGCTGGCATGTCGCGACGGTGAGCACGTCGTCGCGGTCCACTAGCCGCGATGGTGAGCACGTCGTCGCGGTCCACTAGCCGCGATGGTGAGCACGTCGTCGCGGTCCACTAGCCGGGAGTCCCCGGGGTGACTGGGCCCCCCGGGGACTCCCACCCACCGGCCCAGCGCAGGACCCCTCCGCACCCCCACCCGCCACTCCCGCCCCATCCACCTCCCGACGCAACTTTCTCGCCTGATCCCGGAACCTTCGGGTTCGCCGTCTCACCGTTCCCCGGCGAACCGGAAGGTCTTGGTGCGAACCCCCGCGACGCCGAGGACAGGGACCCCCGCCTCGGGCGACCGGCGCCCGCGAAGGTTGGTCCGGCAGTCGCCTCGCCCCTCTACCCCGACGAACTTTCTCGCCTGATCCCGGAACCTTCGGGTTCGCTGCCTCACCCTTCCCCGGCGAACCCGAACGTCCCGGTGCGAACCACCGCGGCGCCGAGGACAGGGACCCCCGCCTCGGGCTGGGGCGTCGCCGGCGCCGCCCCAGCCCGCGGTCGCCCCGCCCCTTCCACCCGGACGCAGCTTTCTCGCCTGATCCCGGAACCTTCGGGTTCGCTGCCTCACCGTTCCCCGGCGAACCCGAAGGTTGCGGGGCGAACCACCGCGGCGCCGGGGCAGGGACCCGCCTCGGGCGGCCGGCGCCGGCGACGTCCCAGCCCGCGATCGCCCCGCCCCCTCCACCCAGACGCGACTTTCTCGCCTGATCCCGGAACCTTCGGGTTCGCCGCCTCACCGTTCCCCGGCGAACCCGAAGGTTCCGGGGCGAACCACCGCGGCGCCGGGGCAGGCACCCCGCCTCGGTGCCGGTGACTGCTGGGCACGTCCATGCGGTCCGGGGTCCGGGGTCCGGGGTCCGGGGTCGGGAGTCGAGGGGTCCGGGCGCACGAAACCCCCGGCCGCAGAGCGTCCGGGGGTTTCAGCGCGCGGAGGCGGAGGGATTTGAACCCTCGATGGGCTTTAAGACCCAAACCGCATTAGCAGTGCGGCGCCATAGACCGGACTAGGCGACGCCTCCAGTGCCCGGACAGGGTATCCGGCGCATGGTCGGG
>NZ_SAYU02000087.1 GCF_004025965.2 Phycicoccus flavus
CCGTCGGAGCGGACGCTGACCCCGGAGCCGGAGGCGACCGAGCCGCCGATGCCGGCGACGTGCCAGCCGGTGCTGGTGTGCCAGGCGTTCCACAGGCGTCCGTCGGTGCCGCGGAAGAACACCGCCATCCCGTCGGAGCGGACGCTGACCCCGGAGCCGGAGGCGACCGAGCCGCCGATGCCGGCGACGTGCCAGCCGGTGCTGGTGTGCCAGGCGTTCCACAGGCGTCCGTCGGTGCCGCGGAAGAACACCGCCAGCCCGTCGGAGCGGACGGCGACCTGCCCCGACGAGGTGTTAGAGGTCGTGCCCTGTGGGACGTCCTTTATGTGCAGGTAGCTGTCAGGATGCCCCGTGCCGCTCCTTGACACATTCCGTCGCGACGTTCCGCCACCCCAACTGTCCTCGGTGATGGTGATCTCTGTTGCGCCGACGGACTCCACGTAGGCGACATGTCCGCTGTTGCCGTTCCACGGGGCCGCCTCCCACTGGGCGATCGAGCCGACCGCTGGTGTTGCGTTGACCTTCGAGGCGCCGTAGATGGCGGAGACGTTCTCATTCCACTGACTCGCCATGCCGTACGACCGTCGTGGGTCGGCCACCCCATTCTTGGCGAGGCGGTAGGCGGCATAACGAGTGCAGTTGTGCCCGTCAAAGCCGACCCATCCGAGTGTCTGCGCCGCCGTCCATCCGTAGTACGTCTCAGCCCAAGTGGACGGCGACGCACTGTAACCACCACCTGCACAAGAGAATCCGGAGGACGAGCAGTCCGCGGCCACACTGGTGGAAGGCGCGCTGACCACCAACACCGCCGCTCCGAACAGAATCGCTAGCAATCGCCTCATGGCAGCCAGCCCTTCATGCGCGTCCCCCGCAAGGACGGTATGAGCCGAAGATAGCGGATCGCTCAGGGCCCGGTAGGCCTTTCTCAATCATCGTGCTAACACAGGGCGGATTCGATCCGTCCGAGCCTGACCCCACACAGGTCGCGGAGCGCTTACGGGTGGAAAGGGCCAATCTGCCTACCCAGGAGGCCACATGCAAAGGTCTCGCAGGACCAATCCCCACCCCTCCACCTGGGAGGTCCCCGCCAGCGCGCTCCTCGCGCTGCTTCTGCTGCTGCTACTCGGTCTCCAAGCCGGCAGGACGGTAGCCAACATGATCGCCGGCAACGGATGGGTGTTCGTGGCCCGCGACGACCTGTTCACGTCCCTGGGCGGGCTCCTGGGAGGCGACCCCACCGCCGGCCTTGAGGGCGTCGCCCAGCCGGCGCCGACCGGGCTGTTGTGGACCTGCGTCGCCGTCCTCGAGTTCTTGGTGCTCGTCGGGAGCGCCTGGGTGGCCGCGTGGGCTCTGGGCCGGTGGGGCCCGGGCAGGCTGCGAGGCATGGCCAGCGCCGCGGAGGCCCAGACGCTGCTGGGCCGGGTCCGCCTGCGCCGACACGCCAAGGTCATCCGGCCCGACCTGTACGGCACCCGGGCGAAGGGTCGAGCCCGGTGAGGCGGGTACGACCGGCCGAGGTCGGATGGCACCTGGGCCGGGCCCGGGAGCCGCGCGGGGGCCAGCTGTGGGTGCCGTGGGACCGCACCGCCGGTGTCATCGGCCCACAGGGGTCGGGCAAGACCCTCGACCTCCTCGCGCCAGCGCTGATCGACGCCCCCGGCGCGGCGCTGACCACCCTGACCAAGGTCGACGACCTCCTGCTCACCTTCACCGCCCGCTCCCGCGGCGACCGCCCCGCCGTGGTGCTCGACCCGTTTGGGCTCGTCCCAGGACTGCCGGAGGTCGTCTGGGACCCCATCCGCGGCTGCGTCGACCCGCTCGTGGCCGAGCGTCGAGCGAAGGCGTTTACCGCCGGCACCGTCAAGGGCGCGGTCGCCGGCGGGCACGGCGACGACGCCGCCCGCTTCTACGCCGCCGAGGCCGCCAAGGTCCTGCAGGGCTACTTCCACGCCGCCGCCCTGACCGGCCGCAGCCTCGAGCACGTCCTCTCCTGGGTGTCCAATCCCCTGGCCGCGTCCGACCCGCAGGAGGTCCTGCGCGCCCACCCCCACGCCGCGTCGTTCTGGGCCGGGCTGTTGCACGGGGCGCTCCACGGCGATGACCGCACCGCCGGCAACACCGTCACCACCGTCCAGCAGGCAATGTCGCTGTTCTTCCAGGAGGACATCCGCCGCCGCTGCGTCCCCGGCCCGGGCCGGCCCCCGACCGACCTTTTAGAGGTGATCGCCCGCGGCGGGACCATCTACCTCCTCGGCCGCGAGGACCCCTACGCCTCCGCGTCGCCATTGATGACGGCGTTCGCCGAGCACGCGCTGGACACCGCACTCGCCGCGGCCAACACCTCACCGTGGGGGCGGCTCTGCCCGCCGTTCCACGCCATCCTCGACGAGCTGCCCTCGACGGCCCCGCTGCCGACGCTGCGGACCCGGATGGCCAACGAGCGGGCGCTCGGGATCTCCTTCCTGTGGGCCGCCCAAGCCTGGCCGCAGCTAGCAGCCATCTTCGGCGAGCAGGAGGCTCGCACCCTGGTCGGGCTCACCAATAACCTCGTCGTGTTCGGCGGGTCCAAGGACGTCGCGTTCAACCGGGAGATTTCCGACCTGCTCGGGGAGGTCCGCGTCGCCCGCACCTCCTGGCAGTCCGGGCGGATGGGCGGCCGGCAGGTCTCGGCCGACGACATTCCCATCATCACGGGCGCGGAGATCCGTCAGCTGAAGGAGCGCCACGCGCTGGTCCTCTCCGAGAACGGGGCCCCGATCATCGCCGGCCTGAACCGGTGCATCGACGGCAAGCCCGGTCGCCGGCTCCTCACCGAGCAGCGGAGCTTGCGGGAGACGATCGCTGTCGGACGCGCGCACACGGTCGACCCGGACGCGCGCGCTACCGCCGCCCTCGTTGAGGCCCGCCGTCGGGGCCTGGCCGGTGACCACGACATTGACCCGGCATGAGCGAGCCTCCTCGCACCGTCCGGCAACCCAGCCCGCACGAGGCGATTGAGGGGTTCCCCAGTCCCGGGCGCCGGGTCACGCACGCCTACCGTGAGCTCAACACCGCCATGTACGGCACCGACGAGCAGAAAAAGGCCCTCGGCAGCCCTGCCCTCCTGGCCCGCCCCTGGGACCCACCCACCTGTGTGGACCCGGAGCTGCGCGCCGAGCTCTGGGACTGGCTGGACCGCGTCGCTACCTGGCTTAACCACGAGTACGCGTGGGACGTCACCGGTCTGATCCCCACGTGCTGGCCGAAACACCCACATCTCGTCCACGAGATCGCGGTGCTCGCCGACCTCCGCCGCCGTGCCGGCCTCGCCCTGACCGCCGACGCGATGGAGGAGTGGCACCGCTACGCCCTGCCGGCGTTCACAGAACGGACGCGCCAGCGGCTGAAGTCGCACTGCGAGGAGGGCGGCCACCAGCCCTGGCCTGCGTACGGACGGCACACCCGTCACACCGCTCAGGCTGCCGTCGAGGAGCGGGCCCGCGTGTTCCAGCGCGACATCGACACCCTGACGTCGCAGCCTGAGGTGGCCAACCCAGCCGCGCCGAGGCTGCGCCTTGTCGACGTCGACCAGTTCGACCTCGTGACGGGCGAAGCGCCCGACTGACCCGGATTCCCCCGGTCGTGACCTCCGTCCCGAAGGTCAGCGGGTGATGATCCGGCTGACCCGGTGTGTCTCGGACCCAATGAGGGTTGTCGACCCCACCTGACGCCACTGCTGGATGTGCCCGGCTCCACCGTGGTTGGCGCCGAGACACGAGCAGGTGCAGTCCTCACCCCTGGCGTTCTGGCATCTGGTGTCGCACTGCTCTGTGGAGCGGTAGTCGAGGTGCACCTCGACCTCTGGCCACCGGTCGAGGAGAGCGTCCACGAGGGGGGATAGGTGGTACCGCGCGATTGCCCAATAGCTATCGGCCTTTACCCAGGTTGGCCGGATCCGATCACCGAGGGCTCCGTGAATCCACTGACGGTTGTCGGGTGCGAAGGGCATGCGCAGCCGGAGCCGGCCGTTGACGGGACGGACGATCGTGGGCCTTGTCCCCATCGCAAGAACGTAGCCGGTTCTTGCTGGTGATGGGCGGCAAGGCGGGCAGTCGGGGAAAGGTGAATGGCAGAAACCCGTTGGGACGGAGGCGGGCTAGCGAGAGACCGTTGGGCGAGTCTGCGAGGGTGACGTCAGCGAGCCTGGTGGTGATGTAGGTATCCGGTCGGGCGCGGGATCCGTCTGACGCGACAGTCGGGCTCGAGCGGAGCTGGTGTCGTCGAGCTGGTGGTTGGCGAGGTCGTGTGGCTCGTGCTCCCAGCGGGCGACGGCGTCGGCGAGGTGACGACGGAGCACGATATGGGGGACACCAGAGGTCTCGGCGATGGAGTCGATGCCAGCCTCCCAGCGGGACGGATGGCTGGCGGCGAGGACGGTGAGGGCCTGGCGGGCGCCGAGCATCCCGTCGAGGTGTGTCAGGCGCTCTTGGAGGAGGGCGTCGGCTAGAGGCGTGACTGCGGTCAGGGCACTGCGGACCTCGCTCGCGCCGTGGAGGTGGAGCAGGGCGGCGGGGTCGGTGCCGGGTCGTAGCGCGACGGTGGTCGGGTCGAGGTTGTGCTGCGCGAGGAGCCAGTAGGCGCGGTGGGCGGCGGTCTGGCCGGCGAGGTCGGGGTCGGTGGCGACGATGGGCTGCTGCCGGTGCTGGTGCGCGGCTTGTGCGAGCTGGCGTGCCTGTTCCTGGGTGAGGGCGGTGCCCAGGGGTGCGACGCCGACGTAGTTGCCATTGCCGGCGAGGTTGATCGCGAGGGCGTCGAGTGGTCCTTCGACGAGGACGGGGGTGGCACCGGCATCGAGGAGGTCGGGCCGGGAGGTGTAGAGCTGGGCGCCTTTGTGGAAGGCGGGGGTGTCGGGGGTGTTGAGGTACTTCGGCCCCTCGGTGTCGTCGCGGCGACGGCCGACGAACCCGAGGACCTGCGTGGTCCAGCCGGCGGTGGGGGCGGTGATGGGCAGGACGAGGCGGTCGCGGAAGCGGTCGATGATGCGGCCGCTGCGGGTGTGGGTGGCGAGGCCGGACTCGGTGAGCTCGAGGTCGGTGACGCCCTGCCGGCGGAGGTGGGTGACGAGGCTGGTCCAGCCGGCGGGGGCGTATCCGGGCTGGAGGTGTGGGTCGCCGGTGAGGTCGGTGCGGGCGCGGTCGGAGAGGTAGTGCTGGGCCCAGGACCCCGGGTAGCGGGCTGTGTAGTACTCGAGCGCGGCCTGGTTGAGCTCGATGATCCGTTCGCGGCTGACGGGGGCGGTGTCGTCGTCGTAGGCGCGGGCTAGGAGGGCGTCGAGCTCGCGACCTGTGGGGTCCAGGACGCCGGCGTTGCGACGGACCTGGGCGGCGAGGTGGAGGGTGGAGGCGACGGTGAGGTCGTCGACGTGGGGCTCGTGGCCGAGGTCGTCGTCGGCGTCGTTGCGGTGGGGCTCGTCCTGCACGGCGGGGACGAGCTGCTGCCATTCGTCGTCGGTGGGGAGGTGGCCGGGGTGGTCGGCGTCGTCGTCCCAGAACGGGTTGGGCTCGTCGACGGGGTCGTCGGTGCCGGCGGGGTCGGGGGCGTGGTCGACCGGGGGAGGGGGGTCGTTCTGGACGGAGATCTGCCAGATCAGGGCCTGGCAGGGGTCGAGGTCGGCGCCGAGGTCGGTGACGGGTGCGAGGAGGTCCTCGGGGTTGGCGCCGCGGGCGGCGGCGTGGTCGACGACGGCGACGAGGGTGGGCCACCACGGCGACACGCGGAGCTGGGATGCGCGGTCCTCACCCACGGTGTGGGTCAGCCGGTCGGCCCAGGGGGTGTCGAGGTGGTGCTCGGTGCCGGCTTGGGCTGCGACGGCGGGGGAGAGGTGACGTGCCAGGCGCCACCAGAGCGCGGCGGCGTTGTGGTCGTCGGGTAGCGGGCCGTCGGCGAGGGCTCGGTGCAGGAGGGCGGGGGCGTCGATGCGGGCGCGGGTGAGGGCGGCGAGGCGTTCGGCCAGGAGCGGGGTGAAAGGGTCCTCGCGGGGGTGGACCAGGAGGGTCTCGAGGGTGGGTGCCCACTCGGCCATGGCGGGGGTGCGTCCGGCGAGGAGCCGGTCCTGAAGGTTCTCCTGGTGGCGGTAGCCGGCCTTGGTGGGGTGGGCGGCGCCGGTGGGGCGGCGGTCGGCGGGGTCGACACCGGTCGCGGCCCGCCAGACGGCGACGTCGGCGAGTAGGTCGGGGGAGGGGCGGCCCTGACCCTGGCGTGCCCATGTGGGCAGGGCCGGGGCGGTCGCAGCGGCGGCGCCGACCTGCTCTTGGAGGTCGCGCACGCGGGCGGCGCGCGCGGCGAGGTAGGGGCCCCACTGGGGGTCGTCGGCGAGGTCCTCGGGGATGCCGGGCAGCCACGGCAGGGGGCCGGTGCCGGCGCTGCGCAGTCCGCTGTCGTCCAGGCGCCAGTCCAGGACGGAGGCGACGTCGGCGGCGCTGTCGACCTCGCGTGCGGCGGCGACCTGGTGCAGGTCCTGCAGAGGGTCGAGTCCGTGCGCGGAGCGCAGCACGAGGTGGGCGCGCAGGGTGGGCCAGGCGGGGGCGCGGGTGATGTCGGGGACGACGTGGTCGGCGCGGTTGTCGAGGCGGGCGAGCATGAGCGGGCCAAGGCGGGCTTCGGCGGCGACGTGCAGGGAGTCGGTGTAGCGGGCGACGGCCTGGGTCAGCTGGGTGGCGGGGTCGTCGGCCTCGCGGCGCATGGTGCTGGCCGAGCGGGAGGAGTCGTCGCGGGCCAGGACGCGCTGCAGGAGTTCGGTCGCGGTGAGTGGGTGGGTGCTCTCGGGTTTGACGATGTCGTGCTCGTCCCCGTCGCCGACGACCTCGAGGTAGAGGTGGTTGGCGACGCGGCCGCGGGTGGCGGCGGTGTAGGCCAGCTGGCGCGACTCCTCTCCGGTCAGGAGGGTGTGGCTGGCGTCGGCGGTGACGCCCTGGGCGGTGTGGATCGTGGCGGCGTACCCGAGGTCCACTGACGCCGCGACGTAGGCCTGGGGGAGGCGCACGTGGTGGCCGTTGCGGACGTGCTGGACGGTGACCGCCCCGCCGGGTTCGAGGGCGGTCACGTGCCACCGGTCACCGTTCTTGACCCAGTCGGTGGCGGTCATCCGCAGGGTGCGGTCGTTGGTTCGGGTGATGACGGTGTCGCCGACGGACGCGCGGGCTCCGTCGGCCAGCGGCACGGAGGCGGTCGGGGCGTCTGGGTGGGTAGCGAGGCGGTGGGTGCGGGCTCGGTCGTTGAGGTGGGCGACCAGGGCGCGGGTGGGGGCGAGCATGACTGCGTCATGGCCTTCGGCGTGGTCGCCGGCCCACGCGGTGAACACGTCGTCGGTCATGGTGGCGAGGTCTCCGACGTGGAGGCGGCCGTTGTCGAGGTAGAAGCCGAGGGCCTCGGGCAGACCCTCGCGCAGGGCCAGGGAGGCGGCTCCCTCGGCGGGGTCGGCGAAGCGCATCAGCTCGCTGAGGTGGAGGCTGCCGTGGGTGGCCTGGATGTCGCGCAGGACCCCGCCGGCGCCGACGGCGGCGAGCTGCTGGTCGTCCCCGATCAGGCGCAGGGACGCGCCGCGGTCGGTGGCGAACCGGACGACGGCGTCGAGGGTGAGGGTGTCGGCCATGCCGGCCTCGTCGACGACGACCAGGGTGCCCGGCCCGATGCGCTGTGCCCACGCGGGGAGCGGCTCACGGTCGGGGTGGTCCAGGTGCCAGGTGAGCTTGGCCATCGTGTCGGTGGTGGCCTCGAGGTTCTCCCCGAGCACGCTGGCGGCGGCCGCGGACGGGGCGAGGCCGACGACGTCGCCGCCGACCTCGGTCCAGGCGTGGGCCAGGGCCCGCATGGCGGTGGTCTTCCCGGCACCGGCGGGTGCGACCGCCAGCTGCAGGCGGGCACCGGAGGTGGCCATCTCGCGGACCAGGGTGGCCTGCCCGGCGTTGAGCGGGAGTCCGTTGGCGGCGGAGGCGAGCATGGCCATCTCGACCGCCGCCGGTGGCACGCGCATGCCGCCCGTCCGGCCGGCCGCGGCGACGATCCGTGCCTCGGCGTGCAGCAGGGCGGGGGAGGTGAAGAGGTCGGCGCCGGCGACGGTGTAGACGCTGGACCCGTCGCTGCGCTGCAGGGCCTGTGGGACCTCGAGGTCGTCACCCGGGCGGGTGAGGGGCACGGACTGTTCGGTGAGGACCTGGTCGACCAGGAGGGCCACGACACGGTCGATGTCGGTGGTGTCGAGTTCGAGGCCGCGGACCTTGCGCAGGGCCTCGGCCTCGGCGTGCCAGCGCTGCCAGTGCGACCGCCGGGAGGCGAGGGTGTCGTGGATCCTGGCCGCGGTGTCTCGCACCCACGCGCTGTCGACTCGGGGCGCTGTGCGGGCCTGCGGCGAGAGGGCGGCGGCGACCATCCGCTGAAGTGCTCGGGCGCTGCCCAGGGCGTCGGTGGCCTCCCGCGCCCAGGTGGTGCGCTGCTGGTCCAGGCTGCGGGGCTCGTGCTTGGCCGCGCGGGTCTCCAGCGTCGCCCGCTGCGCCAGCTGGATCGACTCGATCGGGGTGGGTGGGCGCCCGTGGGTGGCCTGGAAGGTCTTGGCCAGGTCCTCGCGGCGGGCCTCGATGCTGGCCCGGCGGGAGGACCACAGCTCGTTCAGGGCGGGCTCCACCCCGACGATCTCCCGGACCGGACGCTTGCGTGGGTCAGGTCCGGGCCTCGCGGCGAACCGGACCCCGAGGGCGTGGCGCAGGTGGTGCTCCAGGCGGGTGTTGTAGGTCTCCGAGGCGGCAACGGTGGCCTTGAAGAGCAACCGTCCGTCGATGGCCAGCCAGGCTCCGCTGGCTCGGGCCTGGACCTTGTTGGCGACGGCGACGTGGGTGTGCAGGTCGGGGTCGCCGGCGCGGGAGTCGCGGTGGGTGAACGCGGCCGCGACCAGGCCGCGGGTCTCGACCTGCCGGGCGCCCTGAGCACCCTCACGGGTGAAGAGGGCATGGCGCTCGAGGTAGGTGAGGGCGTCCCTGACGGCCTGCTGATGGGCCCGTTCGATGGCGGCGGCGACGGGCTGAGGGGCGACCGCCCACAGGGTGCTGACGCTCTTGACGGGGGAGAAGGTCAGGTCGTACCCCGCGACCGCGTTGGTGCGCGGGCGGGAGTGCTTGGCGATGGTGGCGGCGACCTCTCGGGCGTCGGCGGGGTCGCGGCCGTACTCGTCGCGGAACAGCTCGGCCGCGACCTCGGTGCGGATCCTCGCGCGGTCCTCCAGACTGCCGGGGGCGTCGGCCGGCAGCCCGGCCGCGGTGTTGGCCTCCGCGACCCGCTGGGCGACGCGGCGGCGGAACTCCGAGACGTCGCCGGCGTAGACGTTGAACGGCTTGCCCAGCGAGGACGCGTGGTCCTGGGCGCGCAGGTCGAGACCGGCCTCGGCCGCCTGCTCCCGCAGCTGCTCGGCGAGCGGGTGGCGGCCGGCGCCGAATAGGTTGCGCATCTGCTCGGCGGTGACGACATCGCCGGCGTTGAGGCCGGCGAGCCCGTCCAGGCCGCTGCCCAGCCACGTGCCCGGGGCCTCGCCCTGCGCGGAGTAGTACGACGCCAGCCCCGAGTGGCCGCGCTCGGTGACGTCCTGGGCCGCGACCTGGCGGGTCAGGTAGTCATATCCGCTCCCGGCCGTCAGCTTGTGGATGGACATCGTCACACCTCCCGTAAGCGACCACGGGACCCTCAGGGGTCAGTAGTTGAAGACGCAACGACCGTCGGTGCAAGAGGTGTGTGGGGCAGTGCGCTAGCGGTTCTTGGGGGTCCTCGGGGCTGAGGGACGCGCGACGGGGGGCGGGCGCGCGTCTGATGGGGGGACGGTCTGCGGGAGGAACGTGCGGCGGGATGACTCTTCGTCGCTGTCGGTGCGCTTAGGGAGGGTGTGAGCGAATCGAGCGGAAGGGGTGTCGGGATGCCGAACCAGAGTGCGCGGCAGAAGGCGAGGAGGGCGGCGCTGGACGCGCAGTCGCGGATGCGGCAGGCCCGGGCGGAGCGGGAGAGGCGGCGCAGTGGGCTGGCGGTCTCGGTAGTGACGGCGCTGGCCGAGCGGGACGAGCTGGTGGGGGCCTGCGAGGCGAGGGCGGGGGAGGCACTGCGGGGGCTGACCGAGGACGAGGGCCTGACGCTGGCGGAGGCGGTCGAGTGGGGCGGTGAGCAGTTGGACGTGCGGGAGGCGACGCGGCTGCGGAAGGTCGTGCTCGGCGCAGGGGCCGAGCGCGACCCTTCGGGGTCGCCTACCTCGACGCGTGAGCCGGCGGCCGGCGACGTGCCGGCCGCCGGCTGACCGGCGAGCCGCCCGTGGTCGACCTGCCGCAGGCCTGCTGCGGCGACGGGCCGGACTGCCCCTGGGCAGCGACTTCCTCGTGGCCCGTGGAACGGGCATGGGGCGCGGCCCGACGTGCAGTACTGGACCGGGGGCAGATGATGTCGAGCGGTGTGTTGAGGCGGCCAGCGAGGGGGTTGCCAGCGAGGGCGTCGGGGAAGTTGGTGCCGGTGGCCAGGGAACATCAGGTCGGTGTCGGCAGAGCTGAAGTAGGCGTGTTGATGGCGATCTGGCTACGCGGAGGCGGCAAGCTGGTGGCCGATGACCCTGTCTTACAGGTCCGCCGGCGTGGGGGCGACCCCGTCCCCAGCGGTCCACTGGGGGCTGCGTCCGTCGTGGTGGACGGTGAGGTCGGCGTGGTCTAGGGCGCGGACGTCTGGCAGGGCGAGCATCTGCATGGCGTGGGTGAGGCAGCTGCTGTAGCCGTCCGGGTCGGGGTAGCAGTCGGTGACTGCGGTCTTGGGGGTATAGCGTGCGCCGTCTCTCGTGGCACGACCGGTCCACCACCGCGAGAGTGCCTGGTCGGTGGCTGTCGCGCAGGACGCCTCGACCGCGAGGATGTGCAGGTCCTGGTAGTCCGCGATGCGGAGCTGCCCGGCGAGCGCGGCTGGCTGTCCGGCCCAGCGCAGTGTGCCCTCGAGGACGACGTTGACCCGGTCCTGCAGGAGCCGCTGCTGGATCTGGTCGCTCAGGGCGACTGACTCCTGGTGCACCAGCGTGGCCAGCTCGTACAGCCGCACCGGTCTGCCATCTGGCAGCGGTTCCAGGAGGATGGCCGCGAACTCGGCCCGCCTCGCGTCGAGCAGGCGGGTCTTGATCTCGTCGGGGTCAACCCTCACGAACTCCCCCAGGTCGAAGGTGTCGAGCACGGTGCTCTTGCCGGCACCTGGCGGGCCCGCCAGGACGACCGCCTTCCCCTGCGTCGGCACCCCGGCCGTCCTTATCATCGCGTCGGCGATCCGTGTGTGCAGCCGCACCGACGCGGCGTCGGCCGGGATCGGGCTGGTGGACAGGTGTGCGTAGTCCTCAAGCAGCCCTTCGAGGGCCTGGGCCGTGGCAGCGCGTCGAGAGCTACCGCCCGGCACTACGTCCTCGAACGGCGGCTGCGTGAACCCGTTCGTACTCATCGGGGGTGAGCGTGCCTTCCGCGACCGCTTGTGTCATCCCGTCCCACGAGCCTGGCTCCCACGCGTCGCCATGGGTCTGCCCGAACGTCCAGTGCCAGGACCGCAGCCGCTGCAGCATCTCCTTGCGCGGCAGCTGCCCGACCGCGGCGCGGCGGGTCAGCTCCAGAGGTGTCTCCTCAAGCAGCTCGAGGTGGTCCCGCACCAGCGCGAGTGTGCGCGAGACGTGCGCCTGGCTCACCCCCGCCGCGGCGGCGATGGCCTGCTGCGACTCCCCGTCCTGGTGCAGCTGCCAGATCAGGCGCCTCTCGTCGACCGTGTCGAGGCGCCGGCGCGCGGCCAGCACATGGAGCGCCTGCCACGGGCTGTCCGGGCTCGCACGAGCAGCAGTCCTTCTCGCCGACGTGACAGCACCCTGCTTCGCCCCCTGGCCGCCAGAGCGTTGGCTGGGGGTCGAGACCGTCGCCTGCCTCTTGAACTGGGATGCCTTGACAAAGCGCCCAGTGGTTGCCGTTCGGTAGCCGGTCCTACCTTTCCGGCTCGGCTCCGACCCTGGAATGGAGCGGGCCTGCGGCGTCCTAGAGCGCGACGCACCGCGAGCTGAGTGCTTGGCCATGACACCTCCTAGATCGGATATACCAACTGTATAACGCGCCAGTCCTTGCACCGACGCTTCTGATGCCTCCGCCTCGCCGCGCCGACTCCTTTGGCCCGAAGGTGCGCCGACTGAGGTACTAAGGGTGGGTGGACAGCCCTCTGGAGCGTGCGGTCGATGCGCTCACCGACACCGAGCGTGACCTGCCGTCCGCGCTGCGCACGCTCGTGGTGGTGGCACGGCGCCTGAAGAGCGAGCCGCTTATCGGGTGGCTGGACCACGAGCTGAACGGCTACCCCGGCGGCGCGGACGTGCCGACCTACCGCCAGATGGGCCTCCTCCCGGTGCGGGTTACCTTCACCGGTCCGGGCGGGTCGTCGTACTCGCCGATGTTGGACCAGGCGTCTCTGCCGGAGCAGCTGCGTCCGGGGGCTCACGACCTGCGGCAGTCGGTGGCTGACCTCACCTCGCTCGCGGAGTCCGGGGACAGCGAGGCCGATCAGCGGCTGGGTATGCCGCTTCCCTTGTACTGGGTCACGCTCCTGCGCGAAGCCGGCGAGCGCGGAGAGGGTCCTCGTGTTGAGTTCATGGTCCCGGAGTCGGCTCTGCTTCTCGTCCCACGCAACGGCTTGCGGGGAGCCTTGGACTCGGTCCGAACGTCAGCGCTGAACCTCGCGCTCGATCTCGAGGAGGTGGATCCGCAGGCCGGGACGGCCGGTCACGACAGCGCCGAGGCGCAGCAGGCCGGTGACACGTTTATCACCAACGTGTATGGCACCGCCGGCGCGGTGACACAGGGACCGGGTGCCACCACGTTGGTCCTGCACGCCGGTGACGTCGATGGTCTCCTCGCGAGGGTGGGTGAGGTCCTCGACGCCGAGGGAGTCGCTGCGCTGCGCGATGGGCTCCGCGGGGACGGCGGCACCCCAGGTACCCGAACGACCGCGGTGCTGGACCGCATCAGGACAGCAAGCGCCCACGTCGTCGCTGGCGTCAGCGGCAACGCCGCCTACAACCTCATGGTCGGGCTGCTCGCGATGGTCTTCCCCGGGCAGGTGTCGCTCTAGCGACGAGGCGCGCATCGCTGCGGATCGCCCCCACTCGGCGGGAAGCGCCTGACACCATGAACGTACCGGCGACGATGGGGGAAATAGCAGATGGTGGACGAGAAGGACGTGGAGACCCTCGAGGTGTGGCTTGAGCAGGCCGCAACCGAGCTACACGCCGCCGTCCCGGTCGCGGTGCGCATCCCGGGCGTTCCTGCTGGTGGGCCGCAGGTGCTACTGGAGGACCCGGCAGCCGTGGCGCTGCTGAGCGACCTCGCTCGAGCCTCCAACGCGGTGGTGTTCTACACCTGCGCGTTCGCTCTGACCGACGACGAGCTGGAGAGGCATCTGCGCCGGCTCGGGCTCGAGAGCTCCGACACGTTGGCCACGTTCGTCGGGACACCGGTAGATGCCGCGGTCAGCGTCGTCGCGGCAGGGGTGGTCCACACGGTCAGCGCCCGCTCCCGGCTGTGGCAGCACGCTCTGGAGGCGGCCGAGGTCGAGGCGCTCGTCGACGGCAGCTACGGCCTCCGCTGGGAGCCGGTCGACGAGATCGCAGCCTTCCGCGAGACGTTGAACGGGCTGGCAGACCGACTCAAGGGCGACGAGGACTTCCTCACCAGTGCAACCAACGAACAGCTCCGCCGGCAGTACGCGACGGCCGTGGTCCACCACGCCCACCCTGACCATGACGGGGAGCTGTCGGTGCAGGTCCGCGGCCGCATCGCAGCAGCCGCAGCGTCGGCGTGGTCCTGGTGGACCAAGACCGGGCGGCCGGAGCGGACACAGGCACTGCGGGTTCGCCTCCCCGAGCTCGTCGACGACGTCGCCGGCGGGACTCAGGCCGAGCGGAAGGCGAGCGCGCTCGAGATCCTGAGGCGCATCGACGCTGCTGCGGTGACCAGCGACCTGGTGTCGACGCTGGCGAAGATGGCTCCGCGACACCCACCGGTGATGTGAGGGGCCTCGCTGCGCGGCCGATACTGAAGGGGTTGATGTCGACATCCCGGACGGTTCGAGGAGGACCTGGTGAAGAGCACCCAGTGCCTGCTGTGCGAGGAGACTGCGGGCCTGACGACAGAGCACATCGTCCCGCAGACCCTCTGGAACCGGTTCGGCATCGACCCGGACGCAGACCGGATCGAGCCGTTCAGGACGACCCTGTGCACGCCTCACCAGGAGGTGACCGCCGCACTGCACCGGCACGAGGCGATGATGGACCTGGTCGAGACCGGTGAGCCGGTGACTCGGCAGACGCTCGCCCAGCTCGGACAGTGGAGCGTCTGGGTGACCATGCTGTTGTCCCTGGCCCGCGGCTCAGCCGTTCTCGGCCCTCGGGTCACCCGGGAGGTGCTGCTGACGTACTTCGACGGGCACGGCGGAGGGGTCCCGGCCGGGACACGGGTCTACGCGGCGCGGGTGTCACGGTTCACCGACCCAGCCCGTCCTCCTGCCCCGCGGTACCTGCTCGCGCTGCGTCGTGACGCCTCAGTGCGCCTCGACGAACGCTCCACCCCGAGCGGGTTCTCTTTCGGTGAAGGCCCGACGCAAGCGGCCGAGTCGATCGCGATCGGCAAGATCGCCCTGCTTGTCGTCGGTCCGACCCACTCCTCCGGCCCGGGTCATCACGCCCGGATGGACCAGGCGGTCAGCCACCTGGGTCTCGAACGGATCCACCCCCTCGGAGAGCGACCTCAGCCCCTGCCCTCCTTGACCACGCGCGAGGTCTGCATGCGCGATGTCGCCCGCCTGTTCACGGTCATCCCGTTCGGGGTCGACATGAGCTTAATGCCCGAACGGATCCGGATGGTCGGCTCAGCGCTGACGTCCGAGGAAACGCTGAGTTGAGCCAGCCACCGGGTCGAGCCCAGTCGAGGGCGGCATGACAGGCGAGGCCGGAGACTCCAGGAGGGTGTTCGTGATCCGCTCTCGAACGACTAGTGCCCGCACGGTAGCGCCGCCCGTGACACGGTGAGGAAGTGAGGGTCGCGGGTTCCCGGATACGTCAACGGAGAGAAGAGCGGCATCCGGCTTCGACGCTCGGCCCGGATCGAGGGCCGAACAGGGGCCTGCGGGTCTGTCTCTCGGGGCGGGGCGCCCAGCAATGGGAATGGCTGGCTGAGGAGCTTGACCCCCGGTGTCGCACACGTCGCTTACGGAGAGCAGGTGGTGCTCTCTGGAGGTGAAGCGATGTCTAGTCGCAAGGCGTGGGAGGTGGCGTGGCGGCGTGAACGGTACGCCGGCGCCCCTGGCCGTTACGTGGACGCGGAACCGGTCCGGGCGCGACTCGCGCGATGGGAGGCCGCTCACGTCCCGCGGAGGGCACTGGCGCGCGGAACCGGGCTGTCCACGACCGCGATCAAGGACATCCTCGAGGGGCGGCACGATCACGTGCAGCGCCGCACCGCTCAGCGGGTAGCCACGCTGTCCCTCTCGAGGGTCTACGGCGACCAGGCTCGTGGTCACGTGCCCCGTATCGGCGCGGTGCGCAGGGTCGAGGCCTTGATGGCCATGGGCTGGACGCATGACGCGATGGCGGCTGCCGGAGCGCCGGGCACGTAAGAGTCCCGCGGAGTGGTGGGCTTTGAGGTCATCTCGATGCCTACCGGTCAGCCCTGGCTGAGGGCGACGTGGTCATCATTGCCGGTTGTGCCGATCTTGGCCATGGATGCCTCGGAGAGGTAG
>NZ_SAYU02000088.1 GCF_004025965.2 Phycicoccus flavus
CGTGCAGGCGGACGACGTCGACCGCTGGCGGGCGGCGGGACGCCCGGGGCGCCGGGAGGAGCCGTTCGACCAGGACGACGCCCACGACCTCGTCGACTCCGACGACGACGTCCGGGCCATGGCCGACGAGCGACCCCGCGACGACGGCGACGCCGACCCCTTTGACTCCTGGGAGCACCCGAGCGAGGACGACGGCCCTCGCTGGGTCGGCCGCCACCGCCGGCCCCCGGCGGCCTCCGGGGGCGCCGACGACGGCCACGACCCGGACGCCGCCCGGGAGATCCCGCTCTACCCGCCGAGCGACTGGGTCGACCGCCGCTGACCCGTCCTCGGACCGAGGCCGGGTGTGGCTCGGGCCGACGTCAGGGACGCAGGACGGCGTCGCTCGCCCCGCCGCCGGCGGAGGTCGACACGCCCTCGACGTCGAGCACCGGGGTGTCGAGCACCGGCACCGAGCGCAGCGGGTGCCGCTCACCGACCGGCCGGCGTCCCTCGGGCTCTCCGCCGGCCGCGTCACCGAAGGGCAGCTCGGGCTCGAGCACGCCCTTCCCGACCCGCCCGTCGGCTGGCAGCGGCACCGGGTACTCGCCGGTGAAGCACGCCGTGCACAGCCGCTCGCGGGGCTGGCGCGAGGCCTCGATCATCCCCTCCTCGGAGATGTAGCCGAGGCTGTCGGCGCCGATGGACCGGCACACCTCCTCGACCTCGAGGCCGGTGGCGATGAGCTCGGCGCGGGTCGCGAAGTCGATGCCGTAGAAGCACGGCCAGCGCACGGGCGGCGACGAGATCCGCACGTGGACCTCGGCGGCGCCGGCCTCGCGGAGCATCCGCACCAGCGCCCGCTGGGTGTTGCCGCGGACGATGGAGTCGTCGACGACGACGAGCCGCTTGCCCTTGATGACGTCCCGCAGCGGGTTGAGCTTGAGCCGGATACCGAGCTGGCGGATCGTCTGCGAGGGCGCGATGAACGTCCGCCCCACGTAGGAGTTCTTCACCAGGCCCTGGCCGTAGGGGATGCCGGACTCCTGGGCGTAGCCGATGGCCGCCGGGGTGCCGGACTCCGGCGTCGGCATGACGAGGTCGGCCTCCACCGGGTGCTCCCGGGCCAGCGCGCGCCCCATGTCGACCCGCGACTCGTTGACGCCGCGGCCGGCGATGGAGGTGTCCGGGCGGGCGAGGTAGACGTACTCGAAGACGCAGCCCTTGGGCGAGGCCTCGGCGAAGCGCTGGGTGCGCAGCCCGCGCTCGTCGACGGCGATGAGCTCGCCGGGCTCGACCTCGCGGACGAAGGAGGCGCCGACGATGTCCAGTGCGGCGGTCTCCGACGCGACGACCCAGCCCCGCTCGAGGCGGCCGATGACCAGCGGCCGGATGCCCTGCGGGTCGCGGGCGGCGTAGAGGGTGCCCTCGTCCATGAAGACGAAGCAGAAGGCTCCGCGCAGCCGCGGCAGGACGTCCCGCGCGGCGGCCTCGACCGACCGGTCGGGGTCCTCGGTGAGCATGGCGGTGACGATGGCGGTGTCGGTGGTGTTCCCGCGGGCCATCTCGCCGCGGTGCGCCTCGACCCGGCGCCCGGCCAGGAGGTCGCGCAGCTCGGCGGTGTTGATGAGGTTGCCGTTGTGGGCCAGGGCGACGGTCGAGCCGGTGTGCCCGTCCAGGGTGGGCTGGGCGTTCTCCCACGTGGAGCCGCCGGTGGTCGAGTACCGGCAGTGCCCGACGGCGAGGTGCCCGCGCAGCGACGCGAGCGAGCGCTCGTCGAAGACCTGTGAGACGAGCCCCATGTCCTTGTAGACGAGCAGCCGCGTGCCGTCCGAGGTCGCGATGCCGGCGGACTCCTGGCCGCGGTGCTGTAGCGCGTAGAGACCGTAGTAGGCGAGCTTGGCGACGTCCTCGCCGGGGGCCCAGACGCCGAAGACGCCGCAGGCGTCCTGCGGTCCCTTCTCGCCGGGGAGCAGGTCGTGGGTCAGGCGTCCGTCTCCGCGTGGCACGTGCCCCATCCTCTCACGCCGATGCGCACGGGCGGCCGGGTGAGCCGCCCGCGGGGCCGGTCAGGACCGCCGCTGCCACCAGTCGATGCCGAGCGCGACCACCGCGGCCAGCAGGGCCATCAGCCCGGCCCCGAGGAGCCCGAGGTAGCCGATGGAGGTGTTCGCCGAGTACTGCCCCTGCTGGGTGAGGACCGAGCTCTCGTCCTGCAGCCAGCCGCCGGTGGCCAGCACCGCGCCGGCGAGGAACCCGAGGACGGCCCCGGTGACGATGATGCGTAGGAAGCGCGGGGAACGCGGTGGTGTCACGCTCCTTACGGTAACCGGCGGCCGGTCCTGCCCCCGCGCCCGGGCGGGCGAGGATGACGGGGTGACCCCGCCCACGACATCCGCGGCCCCCCGGCGCGACGAACGACGGTCATGACGACACCCACAGCCGGCCCGCAGCGCCGCCCCCACCGCGCCTGGTACGCCGGAGGCACCGTCCTCGCGACCGCCGCCGGCGCCGGGGCCGGTCACCTCGTCGCGGCCTTCGTGTCGCCGAGCGCCTCCCCCGTCCTCGCCGTCGGCTCGACGGTCATCGACGCGACGCCCACCCCCGTCAAGGAGTGGGCCGTCTCGACCTTCGGCACGGCGGACAAGCCGATCCTCATCGGCTCGGTCACCGTCGTCACCCTCCTCATCGCCGCCGGGATCGGGCTGCTCGCCCGCACCCGTCGCACCCTCGGCCTCGCGCTCGTCGGCGTCCTGGCCCTGCTGGCCATCGCGGCCGCCGCCTTCCGGCCGACGAGCCAGCCGGTGGACCTGCTGCCCGGCTTCGTCACCGCCCTCGTCGGCGTGTTCGCCGCCTCCTGGTTCCTCGGGATGCTCGACCGCGCGGGCGCCTCGGCCGCCGACCCGGCCTCGGGCGCCGGTCCCGACCGCAGCGCCGCCGGCGACGGGACGAGCGGCCGCCGCACGGTCCTCGCCGCCGCGGCGGGGCTCGGCGCCGTCGCCGCCGCGGGTGGCGGGCTGGGTCAGGCCTTCGCCCGCGGGACCTCGGCCCCCGATGTCGCGCTGCCCACCCCGACGACGTCGCTGAAGCCGATGCCCGCGGGGCTCGACGGCAAGGTCAAGGGCATCTCCTCCTTCCTCACCCCGAACGACCGCTTCTACCGGATCGACACCGCGCTGGTCATTCCCCGCGTCGACGCCGGCTCGTGGACCCTGACCATCGACGGCGACGTCGACAACCCCTTCACCCTCACCTACGCGGAGCTGCTGGCCCTGCCGATGATCGAGAAGGACGTCACCCTCACCTGCGTCTCCAACGAGGTCGGCGGCCCCTACGTCGGCGGCGCCCGCTGGCTCGGCGTCCCGGTGCGGACCCTGCTCGAGCGGGCCGGGGTGCGCGACGGCGTCGACCAGATCTTCAGCCGCTCCACCGACGGCATGACGATCTCGACCCCGCTCCAGGCCCTCCAGGACGACCGGGACGCGCTCGTCGCCGTCGGCATGAACGGCCAGCCGCTGCCCGCGGTCCACGGCTTCCCGGCCCGGCTCGTCACCCCCGGTCTCTACGGGTTCGTCGGCGCGACGAAATGGCTGACCCGGATGACCGCGACCACGTACGCGAAGGAGAAGGCGTACTGGACCGACCGGGACTGGGCGACCGACGCCCCGATCTACACCGAGTCGCGGATCGACACCCCGAAGCCGCTGAGCACCCAGAAGGCCGGCCCGGTGACGATCGGCGGGGTCGCCTGGGCCCAGCAGCGCGGCATCGAGAAGGTGGAGGTGCGCGTCGACAACGGCGAGTGGATGACCGCGCAGCTCGGCCCCGACGCCGGCATCGACTACTGGCGCCAGTGGTTCGTCCGCTGGGACGCCTCGGCCGGGCGGCACACCCTCGTCGTCCGGGCCACGGACGCCGACGGCAACACCCAGACCGAGCAGCGCCAGACGCCCTTCCCCAAGGGCGCGACGGGCTGGCACAGCGTGGTCGTCACCGTCGAGTGACGCCCCCGCGCCGAGGCGGCCGGCACCCCGACCCGGGGGCCGGCCGTCCGCCGTGCCCGGGGTCCGCGACCCACCGCGGCCCACGGCCCGCGACGTGGCGCCGGTCACCAAAAAAGGTGCCCCGCAGGCAATCCACCCCAGCCCCGACGACGAACCACATGTGCACGACGACAGACAGCCCCATTCTCGCAAGGAGCACCCCGATGCGTACCACCCGAACGGCGGTCGCCGCCCTGGCGCTCGCCCTCCCCCTCACCCTCGCCGCCTGCGGCAGCAACGACACGAGCACCGGCGCCGGTTCGTCCGACACCGCCTCCAGCTCGTCCGCCCCGTCCAGCTCGTCCGCCTCCCCCTCGGAGTCGATGACCGAGAGCGCCTCGAGCGACATGCCCTTCGGCGCGGCCTGCGACGCGGTCCCGAGCTCCGGCAAGGGCTCGTTCGACGGCATGGCGACCGACCCGGTGGCCACCGCGGCGAGCAACAACCCGCTGCTCTCCACCCTCGTCACGGCGGTCGGCGAGGCCGGCCTCGGCGACACGCTGAACTCGGCCGAGGACATCACCGTCTTCGCCCCGACCAACGACGCCTTCAAGGCCCTGCCGAAGAAGACGCTCAACGCGGCCATGGCCGACCCCAAGGGTCTGCTGACCACCGTCCTCACCAACCACGTCGTCGAGGGCCGGCTCACGCCGGAGGACCTCGCGGGCGAGCACAAGACGCTCTCCGGCAAGAGCATCGACGTCATGGGCTCCGGCGAGGACTTCACCGTCGACCCGGGCGGCGCCACCGTGATCTGCGGCAACGTCCAGACCGCGAACGCCACCGTCTACATCATCGACAAGGTCCTCGTCCCGAAGGGCTGAGTCAGCGATGATGGACCGCATGCCAGCCGCCTCCTCGGGACCACCCACTCCGGCTCCCGGGGGGGCGGCTGCTGCCGCGCCCGACCTGGCGGAGCTGCTCCGCCGGTCGGCCCGGGGCGACGAGCACGCCTTCGCCCGGCTCTACGACGCCACCTCGCGTCGTATCTACGGGCTCGTGCTGCGGATCGTCCGGGACCCGGCGATGTCGGAGGAGGTCTCCCAGGAGGTCTACCTCGACGTCTGGCGGACCAGCGCCCGGTTCGACGCCACGAAGGGCAGCGCGCTCTCCTGGCTCATGACGATCGCCCACCGGGCGGCCGTCGACCGGGTGCGGTCCAGCGAGGCGTCACGGCGCCGGGACGACGCCCACGCGGCGTCCACCCACGACGTCGCCTTCGACGGGACCGCGGAAGCGGCCCACATCTCCCTCGAGAGCCAGCGGGTCCGCAAGGCCCTCGAGACCCTCACCGAGGCGCAGCGCAGCGCCGTGGAGCTCGCCTACCTGGGCGGCTACACGCACACGGAGGTCGCGAGACTTCTCGACCTGCCCCTCGGCACAGCGAAAACCAGGATCCGGGACGGACTGATCCGCCTCCGGGACACGTTGGGAGTACCGGCATGAGCCCCGATCTGCACCACCTGAGCGGTGCCTATTCGGTCGACGCCCTCGACCTCGACGAACGCACGGACTTCGAGCACCACCTGTTCGTGTGCGCGTCGTGCCAGGCCGAGGTCCGCGAGCTGTCCGCCACCGCGCACGCGCTCGACTCGCTCGTCGAGCACGCGCCGCCGGCCTCGCTACGGGCCTCCGTGCTCGCCGGTATCGCCCAGGTCCGTCCCCTGCCCCCGCTGGTCCGCGACGACGTGGCAGAGGACGCCGTCGCCCACCACCCGGGCAGCACACCGCCTGCCACCCCGGCCCCCGAGGTCGGTCCGGCCCCGGTGGGCGGAGAGGCCGGCGCCACGACCGAGGGCGCGACGGTCATCCCGCTCTTCCGCCGCGCCTCGACCTGGCTCGTGGCCGCCGCCGCGGCCGCCGTGCTCGCGGTCGGTGGTGTCGCCTGGGGGCCGTGGTCGGCCGACCAGCCGACGCTGACCGCCGTCCAGCAGGTCGAGCAGGCCGCGGACGCGACGACCGTCACCCAGCACACCGGACAGACGATGGCGACGCTGGCCTACAGCCGCAGCCGCGACCAGTCCGCGCTCACTGTCACCGGCATGCCCTCGCTCGAGCAGGGCGAGGTCTACCAGCTCTGGTACATCGGTGCCGACGGCGCCCGGTCCGCCGGGTTCCTCAGCGCCGGGGCCGACGGCAACGGCTCCGCGGTGCTGGAGGGCAGCCTCACCGGTGCCGACCAGGTCGGCGTCACGGTCGAGCCCGACGGCGGCTCCGAGCAGCCGACGACCCAGCCGGTCATGGTGGTCAAGCTCGCCTGAGCCCCCGGGCTCCGGGCTCCCGTCCGGTCAGCCGCGCAGCGACCCCGCCACCTCCTCGAGGACGGCGGGGTCGCCCGCGTACGGGCCGTCCGGCCGCGGCCAGTGGCACACGACGTCGGTGAACCCGAGCTCGCCGGCCCGGCCGGCCATCTCGGCGTACAGCCCCGCCGACTCCAGCGAGAAGCGCGGCGAGGCGTCGAGCGACAGGTAGCGGTCGACGGGCCCGCGGCCGGACGCGTGCAGGGCGTTGTCGAACCGGGCGACCCGGTCGGTCACCCCGGCCCACCACTCGTCCGTCGTGTCGCCGCCCGCTCCGTAGGTGACCCAGCCGTCGCCGTACCGTGCGGCGAGCCGCACCGACCGCGGGCCGTTGGCCGCGACGAGCAGCGGGATCGGCGGGCGCGTCGGGCCGGGCAGGGTGCGGGCGTCGCGGGTCGTGTACCAGGCGCCGTCGTGGTCGACGTGGTCCTCGGTGAGCAGCCGGCGCAGCAGCGGCACGAACTCGTGGAAGCGCTCGACCCGCTGCCCGAGGGTGAGGTCGCCGCCGAGCAGCCGGGAGTCCAGGTCGCCGCCGGTGCCGACCCCGCAGAGGAACCGCCCGTCGCTGAGGTCGTCGAGGGTGACGACCTCGCGGGCGTAGGTGTAGGGGTGGTTCTGGTTCGGCGAGGACACGAAGGTGCCGAGGCCGAGGCGCGTGGTCAGCCCGGCGGCCGCGGCCAGGGTCGGCAGCGCGCTGCGCCACGGCGACTCCGGCAGGCCGCCCCACACGAGGTGGTCGTAGGTCCAGCCGTGGTCGAAGCCCAGCTCCTCGACCGCCCGCCAGCGCGGCGCGGCCTCGCGCCACGGCAGGTCGGTGAGCAGGCACACCCCGTGCCGCAGGCCCGCGCTCACGACCCGCTCCGCACGAGCGGCAGGAGGGCGGACACGTCGGCGCGGGTGCCGCTGACCCGCAGCGTGCCCTCGGCCAGGGCCTGCGCCCAGGTGAGCGTGCCGGTGACGAGGCCGAGCCAGGTCTCGGCGTCGGTCTCGACGACGTTCGGCGGCGTCCCCCGGGTGTGCCGCGGCCCCTCGACGCACTGGGTGACCCCGTACGGCGGCACCCGGACCTCGACGCTGTTGCCCGGCGCGCGGGTGGAGAGCTCCTCGAGGGTGTAGCGGACGGCGACGGCGCGGGTGGCCCGGTCGGTGCCCTCGGGGTCGGCGTGCCAGGCACGGAGGGCGGCGAGGCCGAGGCCGGGGTCGGTGCGGCGACGGGGAGGCATGACCAGGACGCTAGTCGCCCCGGGCCGCCCGTCCCCCGCCGCGCGCCCACCCGCCCCCGGCGGACATTTCGGGGTGACCCCGAAATGTCCGCCGGACCGTGGTTCGTAACCGGGGTCTCGGCGACGAAGCGGGGTGTCGGGCCCCCGCTCCGGCGCTCGACGGGCGCGAGGGACGTCACGCCGCCCGGTCGTCGCGTTCGCCGGAGTGCGCCGTCGACGCCGCCGACCCCGCCCGTAGCCTGGGACCCCGTGGCCCTCCCCGAGTTCGAGCACGACGACGGCGTCGTCACCGTCCTGCTCGACGGCCAGCCGCAGTCCGCCGTCGACGTCGACGACCCGACGGTCCTCGCGTTCGAGTACGTACAGCACCTCGCTCTCGCCGTCGACGCCCTCGCGCCGGCCGGACGGCTGCGCGTCACGCACGTCGGTGGCGGGGCGCTGACCCTGCCGCGGTGGGTCGAGCACACCCGTCCGGGCTCGCCGCAGATCGTCCTGGAGCCCGCCGCCGACCTCACCGACGCCGTCCGCCGCGAGCTGCCGCTGCCGCGCGGCCACCGCATCCGGGTGCGGCCCGTCACCGGCGAGGAGGGGGTCGCCGCGCTCAGGGACGCGAGCGCCGACCTCGTCGTCCTCGACGCCTTCGCCGACGGACGGGTGCCGGCGGGGCTGACGACGCGCGAGTGGATGGCCGACGTCGCCCGGGTCCTCGTGCCGGGCGGGCTGCTGCTCGCCAACGTCCCGGACGAGCCGGGGCTGCGCTACGCCGCCCGGGTGGCGGCGGGCGCGCAGGAGGTCGTCGGCGACGCGGCCTTCGTCGGGCTGCACGAGGTCCTCAAGGGCCGGCGCTTCGGCAACCTCGTCCTCGTCGCCGCGCGCGGGCCGCTCGACCTCTACGCCCTGCGCCGGGCCACCGCCTCGGCCGCCCTGCCCACCGGCGTCCTCCCCGGGCGCGACGTCGCCCGCAAGGTGCCCGGCGCCCGCCCGTTCACCGCCGAGGACGCCGCCGCCTCGCCCGTCCCGCCGCAGCGCGACGCCTGGCGCCGCCGCTGACCGGTCGGTCGCTCAGCCCAGGCCCTTCGGCAGCGGGACGAAGAAGGACACCCGGTCCTGGTAGTCGCGGTAGGCCGGACGGTCCTCCATCCGGTCCTCGGTGCGCTTGGCCCCGGTCGCGTAGACGAGGAAGTACGACATCGCGACCGGCGCGGGCAGCGTCCAGCCCGCCGGCGCGGAGGCCGCGGCAGCCAGCCAGGCGCCGTCCCAGACGAGGGAGTCGCCGAAGTAGTTCGGGTGGCGGGACAGACCCCAGAGCCCGGTGTCGAGGACCTCGGGGGCCTCGCGACCCTCGTCCTTCGCCTTCTTCTTCTCGGCCATGAACCGCGACTTCTGCCGGTCGGCCAGCGCCTCGACCACTCCCCCGGCGACCATGACGCCGATGCCGAGCGGGAAGAGCCACTTTCGCCGGCCCCGGGGCAGGGCGCTGGCCGCGGCCAGCTGCACCGGCGCCGAGACGAGCAGCTGGGCCACCGCCTGGGTGCCGAACACCTTGGCGACGACGGTGGGCGTGCCGTCGCCCTCGAGGAACTCGGTGTAGCGCTCGTCCTCCTCGTCCGACCCGCGCAGCCGCTTCAGCATGAGCGTCTCCAGCCGGGTGGCCCAGGCCGTCGTGGCGGCCGCGAGCGCCCAGCGGCGCCACGGGTCGCCGGTGCCGACGGCGGCGCTGGTGAGCGCCACGGCCGCGAGACCGGGTCCCCACACCCCGTCCGCGTAGTCGCGCCGGCCCCTGCGGAGGGCGACGACGGCGGTGGCGGTCTGCAGCACCCCGACGGCGGCGGCGGACGCGCCGACGACCCGGCGCAGGTTGGCGGTGTCGACGGTCATGTCAGCGACCCCCGAGGAAGTGGTCGGCGGTGACCGGGAGCGAGCGCACCCGGACCCCGGTGGCGTGGTGGGCGGCGTTGACGACCGCGGCCGCCGTGCCGACGATGCCGATCTCGCCGATGCCGCGGGCGCCCATCGGCGAGAACGCGTCGTCGCTCTCCTCGAGCCACTCGGCGTCGACGTCGCGCACGTCGGCGTGGGCGGCGACGTGGTAGCTCGCGAGGTCCTGGGTGACGACGTGCCCGAAGCGGGCGTCGCGCCACGACTCCTCGAACAGGGCCGCCGAGAGCCCCATGACGAGACCGCCGACCAGCTGGCTGTGCGCGGTGACGGGGTTGACGACCCGGCCGACCGAGTAGACCCCGAACAGCCGCGGCACCCGGACCTCGCCGGTCCGGCGGTGCACGCGGGCCTCGGCGAAGACCGCGCCGAAGGAGTGGAAGGCGACGTCGGTGCCGAGCGGGTCGTCGGCCGCCTCGGCGAGCACCTCGGCGCCGGCCCCGGGGTCGTCGCCGTGCCGCTCGCGGAAGGCCTGCGCGGCGGCGACGATCGTCGACCCCCAGGACGCGGTGCCCGAGGACCCGCCGGCCACCGAGGCCGACGGCAGCCGGGTGTCGCCCACCTCGAGGTCGACGGCGTCGGTGCCGACCTCCAGCGCGTCGGCGGCGATCTGGGTGAGCACCGTGCGCGCGCCGGTCCCGATGTCGACGGCGCCGATCGCCACGGCGTAGCGGCCACCGTCGAGGGCGGTGACCCGGGCGGCGTTCCCGCCCTGGCGGTAGGCGGGGTAGGTCGCGGCGGCCATGCCGGTGCCGACCCACCAGTCGCCCTCGAGCGTCGCGCGGGCCTCCGCCGGGCGACCGGCCCAGCCGAACCGCTCGGCGCCGCGGTGCAGGCACTCCGGCAGGCGCCGGTTGTTCCACGGGTTGCCGGTCTCGGGATCGACGTCCGGCTCGTTGCGCAGCCGCAGCTCGACCGGGTCGAGCCCGCAGGCCTGCGCGAGCTCGTCCATCGCCACCTCGTGCGCGAAGACCCCGGGCATCTCGCCCGGTGCCCGCATCCACGACGGGACGGCGACGTCGAGCATGGCCAGCCGGTGCGACGTGCGCCGGTTGGGGGCCGCGTAGAGCATCCGGGTGGGCACGGCGGTCTGCTCGGCGAACTCCTTGACCTTCGAGGACTGCTCGAAGACGCGGTGCTCGATCGCCGTGAGCCGGCCGTCGGCGTCCGCCCCGAGCCGCATCCGCGAGATCGTCGCCGTGCGGTAGCCGGTGAGGGCGAACATCTGCTGGCGGGTGACGGCGAGCCGCACCGGGCGCGGCGAGACGTGCCGGGCGGCCAGCGCCGCGGCGACGACGTGGGCGTGCGGCTGGCCCTTGCTGCCGAACCCGCCGCCGACGTACGGCGCGCGCACCCGCACCTGGTCCTGCTCCAGTCCGAGCATCGGCGCCAGGGTGGACGCGACGCCGTGGACGGCCTGGGTGGAGTCGACGAGGTCCAGCACCTCGCCGTCGCCGTCGGAGCGCCACACGGCCGTCGTGGCGTGCGGCTCCATGGGGTTGTTGTGCTCGTGCGGGGTCCGGTACTCCTCGTCGACGACGACGGCCGCCTCGGCGAGCGCGGCGTCGACGTCCCCGGTGTCGCTGTCGGTGTCGAACGCGGGGTTGACCGAGTCGGGGCGGTAGGTGGCCGCTTCCTCGGTGAGCTCGGCCTCGTGCTCCTCGACGTCGTAGGAGACCTCGACGAGGGAGGCGGCCTCGCGGGCGCTCTCGGCGGTCTCGGCGAGGACGAGCGCGACGACCTGCCCGCGGAAGTGCACCTGCGGGTCCTGGAGGATGGCGAGCTCGCCGTCGTCGGTGTCCGCCAGCCGGGGCGCGCTCGTGTGGTCGAGCACGGCGACGACGCCGTCGTGCGCCGCCGCGGCCGCGGTGTCGACCGAGGTCACGCGGCCGCGGGCCACGGTCGAGGTGACGAGCCAGGCCACGAGGGCGCCGTCGAACCCGTCGTCGGCGCCGTGCTCGACGGCGTAGCCCGCCCGACCGGTGACCTTCTCCAGGCCGTCGACGCGCTCCAGGCGGGTGCCGACGGACCGGACCCGGATGGGGGTCGGGGTGTGCTGCACGGGGTCGGCGGTCATGCGGTCTCCTCCGCGGCGAGATCGAGCAACGTCTGGACGGTGGCCCCGGTGAGCATCGGCACCTTGTAGGCGGTCTGGTCGTCGGTGACGGCGTCGGACAGCTCGGCGGCGACGGCCGCCTCGATGCCCGCCTCGTCGAGGACGGCGCCGGTCAGGGCCTCCTCGGCCCGGCGGGCCCGCCACGGCTTGTGCGCCACGCCGCCCCAGGCCAGGCGGACCTCGCGGACGGTGTCGCCGTCGAGGTCCAGGGCGGCCGCGACGGACACGAGCGCGAAGGCGTACGACGCGCGGTCGCGGACCTTGGTGTACGTCGAGCGCCGGGCCACGTCGGTCAGCGGCACCTCGACCGCCGTGACGAGCTCACCGTGGGCGAGGGTCGTGTCCCGCTCGGGGGCGTCCTCGGGCAGCCGGTGGAGGTCCGCCATGGGGACCCGCCGCTCGCCGTCGGTCCCGAGGGTCACGACGACGGCGTCGAGCGCGGCGAGCGCGACGGCCAGGTCCGACGGGTGCGTGGCCACGCACGTCTCGCTGGCGCCGAGGATCGCGTTGTAGCGGCCGTACCCGCCGGCGGCGGAGCAGCCGCTGCCGGGCTCGCGCTTGTTGCACGGTGTCGTGACGTCCTGGAAGTACACGCACCGGGTGCGCTGCAGGAGGTTGCCACCGGTCGTCGCCTGGTGCCGGATCTGGCCGGACGCGCCGGCCAGCAGTGCGCGGGCGAGGACGGGCAGCCGGCCGCGGACGACGGGGTCGGCGGCGAGGTCGCTGTTCGGCACGCCGGCGCCGATGCGCAGGACCGGGCCGTCGGGGCCGTCCTGCTGCTCGACGCCGCCGAACGGCAGGCGCCGGACGTCGACGAGCAGGTCGGGCCGGGCGACGCCGAGCTTGAGGTGGTCGACGAGGTTGGTCCCACCCCCGAGGAACGCGGCGTCGGGGTTGCCGGCCACGAGGCCGACGGCCTCCTCGGCACTGCTCGCGCGGACGTACTCGGCGGCCCTCACGACGTGGCCGCCTGTCGCGTCGCGGCGAGGATGCCGCGATAGGCACCGCAGCGGCAGAGGTTGCCGCTCAGCCGCTCGCGGATCTCGTCGTCGGTGAGGTCGGGCTCGGCCTCGAGGTCCTCGGTGACGTGGCTGGCGTGGCCCTGCTTCACCTCGTCGAGCATGCCGACGACCGAGCACACCTGCCCGGGGGTGCAGTAGCCGCACTGGTAGCCGTCGTGGTCGAGGAACGCCTGCTGGACCGGGTGCAGGTCCTCGCCGTCGGCCAGGCCGGACGCGGTGACGACCTCGGAGCCGTCGTAGGCGACCGCGAGGGCGAGGCAGGTGAGGTGCCGGCGGCCGTCGAGCAGCACCGTGCACGAGCCGCACTGCCCGTGGTCGCAGCCCTTCTTGGCCGAGGTGACGCCCAGGCGCTCCCGCAGGGCGTCGAGCAGGGTCGTGCGGGTGTCCACGTCGAGCACGTGCTCCGTGCCGTCGACGGTGAGGCGGATCGATGCGTCCATGACCGGTGCGGTACCCGGTACCGACCCGGCGCACTCCCCCGGGCCACCCGCGATTGAAGGGAGGCTGTGCCCAGTCCGCCTGCCGCTCAGTCCAGGAGGTCCAGGGCGAGGGCGGTGACGGCGCCGTACACCGCGTGCGGCACGGCGTCGGACGCCCACGACCCCGCCGACCAGGTCCGCGGGTCGGTGACCCCGAGGGCCGCCATCGGCGCGTCGCTGCCGGCCATCGCCCCGAGGGTGGCCAGCGCGGCCGTCGCCGCGAACCCCGGACGACGGTCCTCGCCGAACGCCCCGAGCAGCGCCCCGATGCCGATCCCGGTCGCCAGCCCGAGCAACGGGCCGAGCCCGGCCACCCGGTTGTCCCGGGTGTCGCCCTCGCCCGGGACGTCGACGCCGGCCTTGTCGGCCATCGCCTCGACGGTGTCCTGCGGCGCGCTGCTCGTCCCGCGGCCCCGCACCGCCATGTCGAGGTACGTCGCGGCGTTGAGCGCGGTCGTCCCGGCGGCACCCGCGATCGCTCCTCGCAGGACCCTGCTGCCGATGCTCGTGCTCATGGTGCGTCTCCGTCCGTCTGTGTCCTCGGTCAGGCTCCGGTACCCGGCCGGGGCCGCGCGCACACACCGGTCGGCGTCGTCGGGTCGCCCACCGCAGGGCCGCCCGGTCCGCGGCTCGACGATGAGCGCGCTCGTCCGTCCCGGTGCGCCGTCCGCCGAGAAGGGCCCGCCGGGCTCGTGAGGTCGCGGTTGTCGGCCCGCGTCGCGGTGGTATCCGCGACATGGGCCGACAACCCCGTACCGGATCTCGGTGGCCTCCCGTGTGCAGGCGGCCCCCGGCGGTCCGCTCAGCGAGGGCCCGGGGGGTCGGCCCGTTCGCCGACGGTCGTGACACCGAACCTGCAGGTCGACGCAGCAGCTTCCCTGTCATCACGCAACGTCCGTGGCGCGCGTGTCCCTCGCGCTGCGTCCGCCCCGTGGCACGCCGCGCTCCCGCGCTCCTCGGCTCGTCCTGCCGGTCCGTGTCCCCGGGGTCCGGGTCCATCGGCGAGGCTCCCACCGTCGGCGACCCGGGGGGCGACGAGACCTCGTCCTCGGCGGCGACCCCACGACCCGGGAGCCGGCGGCCGCACCCCTCCGGTCGTCGACCGGCACGCGCACCAGGACGATCAGCGTGCGGCGGACGCCCAGCGGACCTCGGCGTCGCGGCCGGTGTAGGTGCCGTAGCGCCGGGCCTCGGCCTCCAGGGCGCGTCTCTCGGCCGCCGAGAGCCGCCCGTAGGGCGCCACCTCGAAGGTGACCCGGCCCGGACGCGTGGTGCGGGCTGCGGTGCCGGCGATCTGGGCGTCGACGACGGCGAGACCCATCGACGGCTCGCGCCCGGCCGGGTGCCGGCCGGCGGTGTCGACGACGCGGCGCGAGTCCTGGTAGCCGCGGTACCACTCGTCGAGGAGGTGCAGCAGGTGCGCCTGCGGCTCCGACGACGGGGGCGGCGGCTCCTGGTCCGGCAGGTGCCAGAAGGAGCGCCCGTCGTGCTCGAACGAGGCGAGGTCCGCGCCCGCGGACGCCAGACCGCGACGCACGTCCCCCAGCGTCAGCGTCGCCCAGTACGCGAGGTCGCGCTCGGTGACGGGACCGTGCCCGGCGACGTACCGCCGGACGAGGGCGTCGAGGGCCTCGTCCCGGTCGGCGTACGGCGAGGCCGGCAGGTCATCGCCGAGCACCCGGTAGGTGTGCGTCCCGACGCCGTCGTCCGGGACGGGCCGCCCGCCGGCGACGAGCAGCCCGAGCTCGAGGTGCACGAGCAGCACCATGAGCTGCGTGCCGGACACCTCGTGCCCCGCCGCCGCGACCGCCCGCGCCAGCCCCTCGCGGGTGAGGTCCGGCGCGTCCGTCAGAGCACGGACGACGACGTCCGTGAGGGTCGTGACCGCTGCCGCGTCCAGTCCGAGGTCGCGGTCCAGCTGGCGCGCCGCCTGCCGGCGCACCCGCGGCCCGGTGAGCTCGAGCAGCCAGCGCAGGTCCTCGCGGTGGACGAGGTGCCACGTGGGCCGCAGCACGTGGGTCCGCACCAGCTCTCCGGAGGCGAGGAGCCCCCGCAGCCCCGCCGGCGTGAGCCCGCGGGTCCGGGAGGCCAGCGCCCAGCCGGTCTGCTCGGGGTTCTCGGCCTGGACGGCCAGCAGCGACCGCACCGCGGACGCGGCGTCGGGCGCCGACGCGCCGTCGAGGAGCAGGGTGCGGAAGCGCCACCGGGCGACGGCGCGGTCGTCGATCCCGGCGCTCACGACCGCCCCGCCCTCAGCCCACGAAGACGCGGGCGTTGCGGAACATCCGCAGCCACGGGCTCTCGTCGGCGACGGCCCCCGAGGTCCACGACAGCTGGACGTTCCGGGACACCCGCTCGGGGTGGGGCATCATCGCCGTGAACCGGCCGTCGGTGGTCGTCACGGCGGTGAGGCCGCCCGGCGAGCCGTTGGGGTTGTGCGGGTGGCTGCACGCCGGGGCGCCGT
>NZ_SAYU02000089.1 GCF_004025965.2 Phycicoccus flavus
CACCGACCGCGCCACCGCCCTTGCCCCCTGGCTCCAGCGGTACAACACTCAACGACGCCACACAGCACTCGGCGGCCACCCCCCGACCAGCCGACTGTCACCAACCTGATGGCCGGGTACACCTAGGTGTCGGCCGGGGCGGGGGAGCGGGACGTCCTAGAGTGGCCGCCATGACGGGTGCGGCGGGCGACGGGGTGAGCGCGCGCGTCCTCACCCTGCCCAACGTGCTCTCCGCGCTGCGGCTCGTCGGCGTCCCGTTCTTCCTCTGGGCCGTGCTCACCGAGCACGACGCCCTCGCCATCGTCATCCTCGCCGCCTCCGGCATCAGCGACTACCTCGACGGCAAGATCGCCCGGCGGTTCGGGCTGGAGTCCCGCCTCGGCCAGCTCCTCGACCCCGTCGCGGACCGGCTCTACATCGTCTCCACGCTGCTGGCCCTGGCCTGGCGTGAGGTCCTGCCCTGGTGGGTCGTCGTCGTCCTCTTCGCCCGCGAGGCCTTCATGGCGGTCGTCGTCCTGATCGCCAAGCGGCACGGCTGGGTCGGCCTGCCCGTCCACTTCGCCGGCAAGGCCGCCACGTTCAACCTGCTCTACGCGTTTCCCGTCCTGCTGCTCGGCGACGGCGACGGCACGGCCGCGCGCATCGCGGAGCCGATCGGCTGGGGCTTCGCCTGGTGGGGCATCGTCCTCTACTGGTTCTCGGCGTTCCTCTACGCCGTGCAGCTGCGGCGGCTCCTCGCCCACGAGCGGCTGGTGGCCACGGCATGACCCCGGGGACCGGGGGCCGTCGTCAGGGACCGGCCGACGGGGCGCCGCGTCGCCCGGACGCGTCGATGACCCTCATCACGACGATGATGCAGCGCCCGCTGGACCCGGGCTACGCGGCCGCCGCCGACCGCCGCGAGCGCCTCGGGCAGCCGCGCGCGACGTCGCTGCGCTCCCCGCTGCTGCTCGCCGCGACGGTCGGCATCGGGCTCGTCCTCGGCGTCGCCTCGACCACCCTCACCGCCCCGGACTCGCCGCGCGCCGCGGCCCGCGCCGACCTCGTCCGCCAGATCGAGGACCGGCGGGTCGAGGTCGACCGGCTCTCGGTCCAGGCCCAGGACCTCCAGGCCCAGGTCACGGCCCTGGAGGCGAGCACGCTCGACGACGGGGGGCTGGCCGAGACCAGCCGGACGCTCTCGACGGTCGCCGGGGCCCTGCCGATGGAGGGACCCGGCATCCGGGTCACCCTCGACGACGCCCCGGACGCCGACACGGCCACGGGGGAGGACGCCTCGCTCAAGCGGGTGTTCGCCCGCGACCTGCAGTACGTGACGAACGCGATGTGGGAGGCGGGGGCCGAGGCGATCAGCATCAACGGCAACCGGCTCACCTCGGTCGCCGCCATCCGGTTCGCCGGGTCGGCCCTCGTCGTGCACAACCGCCCCCTGGCGCGGCCCTACGTCATCACGGCCCTCGGCAACCCCGACGCGCTGCCGAGCCGCTTCGCCGACGGGGCCGGCGGGGTCTACATCTCGGCGCTGCACAGCAACTACGGCGTGCGCGCCGACACCGAGGTCTCCGACCGCCTCGAGGTCCCGGCGGCACTGGGCCTCACGACGCGCGTCGCTCAGGTTGTGGATACTGGGTCGGCGTCCGGCAGCGACCGCTCGGGCGCGGACGCGACGGGAGGAGCCGGAGGATGATCCCCGCGGTCGGCCTGGCCCTCGGCATCATCGTGGGCCTGCTGCTGCAGCCCGCCGTGCCCGTGTGGCTGCAGCCGTACCTGCCCATCGCCGTCATCGCCGCCCTCGACGCGGTGTTCGGCGCGGTCCGGGCCATCCTCGACGGCATCTTCAGCGACAAGGTGTTCGTCGTCTCCTTCCTCTCCAACGTCGTCGTCGCGGCCTTCATCGTCTTCCTCGGGGACAAGCTCGGCGTCGGCACGCAGCTGTCCACGGGGGTCGTCGTCGTCCTCGGGGTGCGGATCTTCTCCAACGTCGCCTCGATCCGCCGGCACCTGTTCGACGCATGACACCCCCCGAGCGCGCCCCCCGCCCGCCCCACGACGCGCGCGACGCCTGGGCCCGGCTGCGGCGGGCCGGCCGCCCGGCGCTCAGCCGCTCCAACCTGCTGGCGATGCTCCTCGCGGCCTCCCTGGGGTTCGCGATCATCGCGCAGGTGCGCCAGACCTCGGTCCAGGGCCTGGACACCCTCCGCGAGGACGAGCTGGTCCGCATCTTCGCCGACGTCGACCAGGACGGCGAGCGGCTCGGCGACGAGGTGCGCGACCTCCAGACCTCCCTGGAGCTGCTCGAGAGCCAGACGACCGGCGAGAAGGAGGCCGAGCGCGCCGCCCAGCAGCGGCTCGACGCCCTGCGCATCCTCGCCGGGACGGCGCCGGCGGCCGGACCCGGCATCGTCCTCACCATCGACGACCCGACCGGGGCCATCGACGCCCCCACCCTGCTCGACGCGGTTCAGGAGCTGCGCGACGCCGGCGCGGAGGCGATGCAGGTCAACGACGTGCGGATCGTCGCCGACACCTGGTTCGCCGACGCGAGCGGCGGCATCTCGGTGTCGGGGTCGCAGATCCGGCCGCCGTACGTCGTCACCGCCATCGGCGACTCCAACACCCTGGCCGGGGCCATGCAGATCGTCGGCGGGGTCACGGCCACCGCCCGGCAGAAGGGCGCGGAGGCCACCGTCGACATCCGCACCCGGGTCGTGGTCGACGCGTTGCTCAGCGTCAGCACGCCTCAGTACGCTCGGCCCGTCCCCACGACCACGTCCTGACCCCACCCCTCTGAGCGGCCACGAGCCGCAACGACAGGAGCGACATGAGCGACCTCGAGTACCCCGCCGGACTGCGCTACACCGCCGAGCACGAGTGGGTCCGCACCGACGGGGAGACGGTGCGGGTGGGGATCACCGCCTTCGCCCAGGAGGCCCTCGGCGACGTCGTCTTCGTCAGCCTGCCCACGGTCGGCGACGCCGTCACCGCCGGTGACACCTGCGGCGAGGTCGAGTCGACGAAGTCGGTGAGCGACCTCTACGCGCCGGTCTCCGGCGAGGTCACGGCCGTCAACCCGGCCCTGGACGCCACTCCCGAGCTCGTCAACACCGACCCCTACGGCGAGGGCTGGATGTACGAGCTGCGCCCGGCCGACGCCGCCGACGTCGAGGCCCTCATGGAGAAGGACGCGTACACCGCGCAGCTGTCCTGACCGGCGAGGACCCGCGGCCGCCCGACCCCGCGGCCGGCGGGGGTCGGAACGGTCACGCGCGGGACAACGGACCCGGCGTGATCTAGGGTGGCAGTCCGCGAGCGAACGGGCGAAGGAGGCGAACGGTCGAGATGACTTCCGACGAGCGCGAGGACCAGCGGGGCGCCGTGCCCGAGCCGACGACGATGCGGCTCCAGGCGGTCGAGGGCACGACGCGGGTCGAGCCCCAGCAGGAGGGCGAGCACGTCCTCACCAAGGCCGACCTCGCCACCGTCGACGCCCTCCGCCCCGGCACCGCGCTCCTGGTCGTCCTGCGCGGCCCGAACACCGGCGCCCGCTTCCTCCTCGACGACGACGAGGTGAGCTCCGGCCGCCACCCGGACAGCGACATCTTCCTCGACGACGTCACCGTCTCGCGCAAGCACGCGGTGTTCCGGCGCAGCGGGTCCACCTTCGTCGTCCAGGACGTCGGGTCGCTCAACGGCACCTACGTGAACCGCGACCTCGTCGACGAGGCCACGCTGGGCACGGGCGACGAGGTCCAGATCGGCAAGTTCCGCCTCGTCTTCTACGCCTCCGCCCAGGGCTGACCCCGCCCGCGTGCCGCCGCCCGGGAGGCCGCTCGGCATCGGTGCCGTCGTCAGCGCCCTGACCGAGGAGTTCCCCGACCTCACGATCTCCAAGGTCCGCTTCCTCGAGGCCGAGGGGCTGCTGGCCCCGCAGCGCACCGGCGCCGGCTACCGCCGCTACGCACCCGCCGACGTCGACCGGCTGCGATGGGTCCTGCGCGCCCAGCGCGACCGCTACTGGCCGCTGGCGACCATCCGCGAGGTCCTCGCCGCCGCCGACCGCGGCCTCGACCCGGGGGCGCCCGGCGCGGCGCCGACGGTGCCCGACCCCGTCGAGGACGAGCCCGACGACCTCGACGTCGACGGGCTGCTCGTCCGCGGCCGCCTGGCGCTGTCCGCTCCCGAGCTCGCCGAGGCCGCGGGCCTGGACGCGGGCGAGGTCGCCGCCCTCCTCGAGCACGGCGTCCTGCGACCCCGCGGCGACGGCACCTACGGGAGCGCCGCCCTGCGGGCCGCCCGCGCGGCGGCCGGCCTGCGGCGCCACGGGCTCGAGGCGCGGCACCTGCGGGTCTTCCGGGCCGCCGCCGACCGGGAGTCGGCGCTGCTGGAGCAGGCCACCGCCGCCCTGCGCGGCGAGGCCGCGGACCGGGCTCGCGGCGACGCCCGGCGGCTCGGCCTCACCCTGCACGCGGCGCTCGTGGACTTCGGTGACGACGACGTCTGAGCGGCGGGGTACGGTGGCTGGATGAAGGTCCTGGACGTCCTCGGGGTACGGGTCGAGATGCCCACGAACCAGCCCATCGTCCTCCTCCGGGAGCGCGGCGGCGTGCGGTACCTGCCCATCTGGATCGGCGCCGCGGAGGCCACGGCCATCGCCTACGCCCAGCAGGGGGTCGTGCCTCCGCGGCCCCTCACCCACGACCTGCTGCGCAGCGTCATCGACGACACCGGTCACACCCTCACCCGGGTGCGGATCAGTGCCCTCGAGGACGGGGTCTTCCACGCCGTCCTCGTCATCGACGGCGGCGCGGAGGCCGGTGGCACGGACGTCGACTCCCGCTCCTCCGACGCCATCGCCCTCGCCCTGCGCGCGGGTGCGGACATCGTCGCCGAGGAGTCGCTGCTCGCCGAGGCCGGCGTCGAGATGGCCGAGTCCGAGGAGGACGAGGTCGAGAAGTTCAAGGAGTTCCTCGACCACGTCTCGGCCGACGACTTCGACACCGAGGACGAGTCCTAGCCCCACCGGGCACCCCCGAGCCCCGGCCGGCGACACGCCGGTGGCGGGCGGGTCAACGGTCGTTGACCCCTGTCACATCTGCCTCTACTGTCACACCAGTCACAGAAGTGACCGAGGGAGTGACGTCGTTGTCATTTCCGGGCGTACAGTCGCTGTCCAGACACGGCGGCTCATCATCGGGAGGTATCGCGTGGGCTCCACCGGCGAGGCACGGCACCCAGGCTCCGGCGCGGTCCCGGTCACGGCACAGGGGATGCTCTTCTCCGACGACCTCCCCGAGCTCGACGACGAGGTCGGCTACCGCGGGCCCACGGCCTGCAAGGCGGCCGGCATCACCTACCGCCAGCTCGACTACTGGGCCCGGACCGGGCTCGTCGAGCCCTCGGTCCGCTCCGCCGGCGGCTCCGGCACCCAGCGCCTCTACGGCTTCCGCGACATCCTCGTCCTCAAGGTCGTCAAGCGGCTGCTCGACACCGGCGTCTCCCTCCAGCAGATCCGCGGCGCCATCGAGGTGCTGCGGCGCCGCGGGGTCGACGACCTCGCCGGCATCACGCTCATGAGCGACGGCGCGTCCGTCTACGAGTGCACCTCGTCCGACGAGGTCATCGACCTGCTCCAGGGCGGCCAGGGCGTCTTCGGCATCGCCGTGGGCAAGGTCTGGCGCGAGGTCGAGGGCGAGCTCTCCGAGCTGCCCAGCGAGCGGGCCGAGCACGACGCCCCGCCCGCGCGGGCCGGCGACGAGCTGAGCGCCCGCCGCGCCGCCCGCCTGGCCTGACGCGGTCCTCCACCCCCGGTCCGAGGGTGGCCCGGTGGTAGATTGGGCGCGCCGCTCACACCGTGCGGGAGAGTCCTCGGCCCGCCGGGCCGGGGCGCCGAAGGGGCAACCATCCCCGGAACCTCTCAGGCGCCAAGGACCGTACGGGACAGGCACCTCTGGAGCCCTCGGGCGACAGAGCGGGGACGAGTCCATCGTCTGCCCCCGGAGGCCCGCCCGTGAGCACCACCCTTCCCGCGTTCGCCCACCGTCACATCGGCCCGCGCGAGTCCGACCTCGACGGCATGCTCAAGGTCGTCGGCCACGACTCCCTGGAGAGCCTCCTCGACGCCGCCGTCCCGGACGGCATCCGCGCCCGGGGTGCCCTCGACATCGCGCCCGCCGACTCCGAGTCCGCCGTCCTCGCCGAGCTGCGCGAGGTCGCCGCCCGCAACCGGGTCGTCACCTCGCTCATCGGTCTCGGCTACTACGGCACGGTGACGCCGCCGGTGGTGCAGCGCACCGTCCTGGAGAACCCGGCCTGGTACACGGCCTACACCCCCTACCAGCCGGAGATCTCCCAGGGCCGGCTCGAGGCGCTGCTCAACTTCCAGACCGTCGTGTCCGACCTCACCGGCCTGCCCGTGGCCGGGGCGTCCCTGCTCGACGAGGGCACCGCGGCCGCCGAGGCCATGACGCTCATGCGCCGAGGGTCGAAGGTGGCGCAGGACGCGGTCCTCCTCGTCGACGCCCGGGTGTTCCCGCAGACCCTCGCCGTCATCCGCACCCGCGCCGTGCCGCTCGGCCTCGACGTCGTCGAGGCCGACCTCGCGGGCGTCGACACCGCCGACGCGCTGCGGGCCGCCGCGGGGGACCGGGACGTCTTCGGGGTCCTCGTCCAGTACCCGGCCGTCGACGGTGCGCTGCACGACCACTCCGCGCTGGCCGCCGCCGCCCACGAGGCCGGCGCCCTGGTCACCGCCGCCGCGGACCTGCTCGCGCTCACCCTGGCCACGCCGCCGGGGGAGTGGGGCGCCGACATCGCCGTCGGGACCTCGCAGCGGTTCGGCGTGCCGATGGGCTTCGGCGGCCCGCACGCGGGCTTCATGAGCGTGCGCTCCGGCCTGGAGCGGACCCTGCCCGGGCGCCTCGTCGGGGTCTCCGTCGACGCCGACGGCGCCCCCGCCTACCGGCTCGCCCTGCAGACCCGCGAGCAGCACATCCGCCGGGAGAAGGCGACCTCGAACATCTGCACCGCGCAGGTGCTGCTCGCCGTCATGGCGAGCATGTACGCCGTGTACCACGGGCCCGAGGGCCTGCGGGCCATCGCGCTGCGGGTCCACGCCCACGCCCGGACGCTGGCGAAGGCCCTGGGGGCCGCCGGGCTGGACGTGGCCGCGGGACCGTACTTCGACACCCTGCGCGTCACCGCGCCCGGCCGGGCCGACGCCCTCGTCGACGCGGCCCTGGCGCAGGGTGTCAACCTCTGGCGCCAGGACGAGGACACCGTCCTGGTCAGCGTCGACGAGACCACCGACCTCGTGGTCCTCGGCAAGGTGTGCCGGGGCCTCGGGGCCACGGCCCCCGACGCGGTCCCGCTCGAGGGCACCGACTGGCCGGAGGCGCTGACCCGCACCACGGAGTACCTCACCCACCCCGTCTTCTCGGCCCACCGCTCCGAGACCTCGATGCTGCGCTACCTGCGCCGCCTGGCCGACCGGGACTTCGCCCTGGACCGCGGCATGATCCCCCTCGGGTCGTGCACGATGAAGCTCAACGCGACGACCGAGATGGCCGCGGTGACCTGGCCCGAGTTCGCCCACCTCCACCCCTTCGCGCCCGCCGCGCAGACCCGCGGCATCCGCGGGCTCGTCGACGAGCTGTCGGCCTGGCTGTGCGAGCTCACCGGCTACGACGCCGTCTCGCTGCAGCCGAACGCGGGCTCCCAGGGCGAGCTGGCCGGGCTGCTCGCCATCGCCGCGTACCACCGCGCCAACGGGGACACCGAGCGGCGGGTCTGCCTCATCCCCAGCAGCGCCCACGGCACCAACGCCGCGAGCGCGGTCATGGCCGGCATGAAGGTCGTCGTCGTGAAGACCGACGCCACCACGGGCAACGTCGACCTCGAGGACCTGCGGGCCAAGGTCGAGCAGCACCGCGAGGTCCTGGCCGCGATCATGGTCACCTACCCCTCGACCCACGGCGTCTTCGAGGACACCATCACCGAGCTGTGTGCCCTCGTCCACGACGCGGGGGGCCAGGTCTACGTCGACGGCGCGAACCTCAACGCCCTCGTCGGGGTCGCCCGTCCCGGCCGGTTCGGCGCCGACGTCTCGCACCTGAACCTGCACAAGACCTTCTGCATCCCGCACGGCGGGGGCGGCCCCGGGGTCGGGCCGGTGGCCTGCCGCGAGCACCTGGCACCGCACCTGCCGAACCACCCGCTGGACCCGGGCGCCGGACCCGAGACGGGCGTCGGACCGGTGTCCGCCGCGCCCTACGGCTCGGCGGGGATCCTGCCCATCTCCTGGGCCTACGTCCGGCTCATGGGCGGCGCCGGGCTGACCCGCGCCACCGAGGTCGCCGTCCTCAACGCCAACTACGTCGCGGCCCGGCTCCGCGACCACTACCCGGTGCTGTACTCCGGCGCCGACGGCCTCGTCGCGCACGAGTGCATCCTCGACCTGCGCGGCATCACGAAGGAGACCGGGGTGACCGTCGACGACGTCGCGAAGCGGCTCATCGACTACGGCTTCCACGCCCCGACGATGTCGTTCCCGGTCGCGGGCACCCTCATGGTCGAGCCCACCGAGAGCGAGGACCTCGGGGAGCTGGACCGGTTCTGCGACGCCATGGTCGCCATCCGGCGCGAGATCGACGCCGTCGGGTCCGGCGAGGTCGCCGTCGCGGACAGCGTGCTGCGGCATGCGCCGCACACCGCCGTGTCGCTGGCGGGGGAGTGGGACCACCCGTACGACCGCACTGCTGCGGCCTACCCGGACGGGGTCGACGCCACGGCGAAGTACTGGCCGCCGGTGCGCCGCATCGACGGTGCGTACGGCGACCGGCACCTCGTGTGCTCGTGCCCGTCGCCGGAGGCCTTCGAGGAGGCCTGAGCCGGCCGGCTCCGGCCGCGGGACCTCCGGACGCCCTCGTCGCTCAGGCGGCGGGGGCGTCGGCCTCGGTGCGGGTGCTCACGGTGCTGCCGGCGGTGCCCTTGGTGACGACGACCTGGTGCGGCACCCGGGCGCGCAGGTCGGCGACGTGGCTGACGACGCCGACCGCGCGGCCCCCCTCGCGCAGCCCGTCGAGGACGGAGAGCACCTGCTCGAGGCTCTCGTCGTCGAGCGTGCCGAACCCCTCGTCGACGAAGAGGGTGCCCAGGTCGTGACCGCCGGCCTCGGCGCGGACGGCGTCGGCCAGTCCCAGCGCCAGCGCGAGGGACGCCATGAAGGACTCCCCGCCGGACAATGACGCGGTGTCGCGCACCCGGCCGGTCCACTGGTCGAGCACCTTGAGACCGAGACCCGAGCGCCGGCCGCGCGCCGCGAGCTCGTCGCTGTGCTCGAGGACGTACCGGCCGGCCCCCATGACGGCGAGCCGCTCGTTGGCGAGGCGGGCCACGGTGTCGAGGCGGGAGGCCAGGACGTAGGAGGTGAGCCGCATCTTCAGGGTGTTGTCGCCGCCCGTGCCGCCGACCGCGTCGGCCAGGTCCTTGACCCGGGCGTGGTGGTCGGCGGCCGCACCGAGGTCGGCGCAGCGCTGCTCGAGGGCGGGGCGCAGCCCGGCCAGGCTCCGCGCGGCGCGACCGACGGCGTCCGAGGCGGACCGGGCGGCGAACGACTCCCGCCGGGCGTGGGCGGCCGCGGCGGCGAGCGCGTCGAGGTCCGGGGGGTCGGCGGCCAGCGCCTCTCCGACCGCGGGCTCGGCGAGGACGGCCCGGGCGGCGTCGAGGCCACGGTCGTGGGCGAGGACGGCGTCGCGCAGCCGGTCCAGGTCGGCGGTCCGTCGGGTCGCGGTCCGGGCCTCGTCCGCGGACGCGAACCCGGCGACGTCGAGGGCGGCGTCGAGGTCGTGCTCGGCCGCGGCGAGCCGTCCCCGCGCCTCGGCGGCGTCCTCCTCGGCTCGGACGAGGAGGACGAGGGCCTCCCGGGTCCGCCCGTGCCCGCCGGGGTCGTCCGCCCCGCAGGGGCAGGCGGCGTGGGCCTCGACGGCCGCGACCAGGCGCTCCCGGGCGCCCTCGGCCTCGGTGGACAGCTGCGCGACGCGCTCGTCCAGCTGCTCGACAGCGGCCAGGGTCCGCTCGTGCGCGGAGACGGCCTCGGCCGCCGTGGCCCGCCGCTCCTCGAGCGTGCGCTCGGCCGCGGGCAGGGCGGCGGTCGCGCCGCGCGCGGCGGCCACCTCGGCCTCGGCCGCGGCGACCTCCCGGGTGAGGGTCTCCCGGCCGGCCTCCCCGAGGTCGGCGGACCGGGTCGCGACGGCGGCCCGCAGGTCACCCACCTGCCGGTCGAGTCCGGCGTACGCGGCCTCGGCGGACCGGAGGGCGGTACGCGCGGCGTCGAGCGCCTCCGGGGTGACCGGGTCCGCGGCGACGGCGGGGCCCGGGTGCTCGAGCGCCCCGCACACCGGGCAGGGGTCGCCGTCGGTGAGCCCCCGCGCGAGCTCGGCGGCCATCTCGTCGAGCCGGCGCTGCTGCAGGTCGGCGAGGTCGGCCTGGCGAGCCAGCCGCTCGTCGCCCGCGGCGAGGAGCAGGGGGGTGAGCTCGAGGACGCGGGCCCGGTCGCGGTCGACGTCGTCGAGCACGCGGAGCCGGTCCCGGCGCACGGCCGATCCGGTCTCGAGGGCACCGAGCCGGGCCGACTCCGCACGCAGCCGCGTGGCCTGCGCCTCGGCGGCGGCCACGGCGTCCACGTGCTCTGGCAGCGAGTGGGCGAGGACGTCGCGGCGGGCGGCGGCGGCGTCACGCTGCTCGACCGCCCGCTCCAGCGCGACGGCGAGGTCCCGCACGGGCGCGGCCTCCCGGGCGAGCGCCTCGGCGACGGCGTCGAGGGCGGACACCGCCCCCAGCAGGTCGGGGGCGGACGCCGCGCCCGAGGCGGTGAGGAGCGGGGCGAGGGGCACGCGCCGCTCCTGCGCCCGCCGCGTGGCGGCCTCGACGTCCGTCTCGGCCCGGGTGCGGCCCAGGAGGTGACCGGACACGGTCGCGGCGCGCTCGGCCTTCGCGAGCTCCTCGCGCCGGGCGAGGTGCTCGTCCGCCTGCCCGGTGAGGGTCTCGAGGCGCTCGGTGGCCTCCCGGCCCCGGGCGCGGTGACCCGCGACCTCCCGGGCCCGGGTCAGGGCGGCCTGCGCGCCCGACTCGACCGACTCCGCCCGGTCGACGACGGTGAGCGACTCGGTGAGCAGGTGCTGCAGCCGGGCGTCGAGCGCCGCGAGCCGAGCCGGCAGGAGGTCGACCGGGGTGCCGGGCAGCGGCTCGCCCGCCCCGGAGCCGTCGTCGGTGACCTCCCCGAGACCGGGCACCTGGGCCAGGGCGTCGTCGAGACGGAGCAGGTCGGTGTCCAGGCCGGTCCGCGCGCCGTCGAGGGCGTCGGCGCCGTCCCGGCGCGCCTCGGCGAGCCACCGCTCGACGTCGGCGAACACCTCGATGTCGAAGAGCTTCTCGAGCAGCTCGCGGCGGTCCTCGGGGTCGGCCCGCAGGAAGGTCGCGAACTCGCCCTGGGGGAGCAGGACGACACCGGCGAACTGGCGCATCCCCATGCCGAGGACCTCGAGGACGACGTCGGCGACCTCGTCGTTGCGGGTCGAGACCGCCCGCCAGGTGGTGCCGTCGCGCTCCTCCAGGCGCACGGTGGCCTGCTGCGGGGTCGTCCCGGTACCGCGCCGCTTGGGCCGGTCCCAGGCGGGGGAGCGGGTGATGCGCAGCCGCCGTCCGCCGACCGTGAGCTCGAGGACGACCTCGGGGGTGGCGTCCGGGCCGGCGTGGTCGCTGCGCAGCCCCTGCTTGCGCCGCGCGCCCGGCACGTCGCCGTAGAGCGCGAAGCAGACGGCGTCCAGCAGGCTCGTCTTCCCGGAGCCGGTGGCCCCGTGGACGAGGAACAGCCCGCCGGCGGCCACGGCGTCGAGGTCGACGGCGACCCGCTCGGCGAACGGCCCGAAGGCCTCGACCTCGAGCCGGTGCAGCCTCATGCCGCCCCGCTCGACCGGGAGGCCGCGCGCGCGACGCCCTCGTCCTCGGCGACGGCGCGGCCGACCCGCGCGGCCTCGACGGCCTCCTGGAGCAGCGCCCGCTCCTGCTCGGAGGCGGCCCGCCCGCCGCGGACGTGGCCGAGGAAGTCGCAGCAGACGTCGACGTCGGCGCGCTCGGTGACCGGCGCGTACGACCGCAGCGCGACGGCCGCGCCCTGCGGGTCGAAGCGCAGCTCGAGGGTGTGCGGGAACCGGCGCCGGACCCGCTCCATGGCGCCGAGCGGACGCACCGGGTCGGTGAGGGTCACCTGGCACCACGCCCCCTCGGCCTCGGTGTGCCGCGGGTCGGCCAGGAGGTCCTCGAGGTCCCCGCGGAGCACGGCGAGCGGCCGTTCCACCGGCGCGTCGACCTCGGTGACGGCGGGCTCGGCACCGGCGAGGTCGACGACGAGGGCGCCCTTGCGGTGCTGCCACTCGCCGAAGGACATCGCGACCGGGGAGCCGCTGTAGCGCACCCGGTCGGCGACCCGCTGCCGGCCGTGCAGGTGCCCGAGGGCGGCGTAGTCGACGCCGTCGAAGATCTCCGGCGGGGCGAGCGCGACACCGCCGACGGCGATGTCGCGCTCGGACTCGCTGGGGAAGCCGCCGCCGACGAAGGCGTGGGCCATGACGACGGTGCGGGCGACACCCCGCCCCGCCGCGTCGGCCCGGACCCGGTCCATGGCCGCCCGCAGCACGTCGGCGTGGGTGCGGCCGGTGGCGCCGAGGGGGTCGGCGACGAGCGCCGGCTCGAGGTACGGCAGGGGGTACACGGCGGCGTCGCCGAGGAGCACCGGCCGGCCGACGTCGTGGACGGCGGTGCGGACGTGCACGCCGGCGCGCTCCAGCAGCCCGGAGGCGAAGCCGAGCCGGGTGGCGGAGTCGTGGTTGCCGCTGGAGACGACGACGGCGGTGCCGGTGTCGACGAGCCGCTCGAGGGTCTCGGACAGCAGCGCGACGGTGTCGGGGGAGGGCAGCGCGCGGTCGTAGACGTCGCCGCTGACGAGGACGGCGTCGACCGCCTCGGACCGGACGACCCCGACGAGGTGGTCGAGGACGGCCGCCTGCGCACCGAGCAGCCCGACGCCGTGGAACGAGCGTCCCAGGTGCCAGTCCGAGGTGTGCAGCAGCCGCATGCCGACACCGTAGGAGGGAGCGCCGACAGACCCCGTGACCGAAACGCGGTGCGCGGCTACCGTGACCTCCCCCGATGTGGTTGGTTTGCGTCATGGGAACGGAGGTCAGCGCACAGAGCTACACGCGGGAGCAGCGCCAGCGCTACCGCGAGAAGGTGCGTCAGAACCTCGACGTCTTCGAGCGCATGCTCACCCGCAGCTCCTTCGAGTTCGACCGTCCGATGACCGGGCTGGAGATCGAGCTCAACCTCGTCGACGAGCAGCAGCAGCCGCACTTCCACAACAAGGACGTGCTGGAGGCCATCGCCGACCCGGACTTCCAGACCGAGCTCGCGCGCTACAACATCGAGCTCAACGTCCCGCCCCGGCCGCTGCCGGGCGACGCCGCCATCGAGCTCGAGCACGACCTGCGGGCCAGCCTCAACGCCGCCGACCGGGCCGCGAAGGAGGTCGGCAGCACGATCGTCGCCATCGGCATCCTCCCGACGATCATGCCCGAGCACTACGAGGGCGACTGGATCAGCGAGAACAACCGCTACACCGCCCTCAACGACTCGATCGTCCTGGCCCGCGGCGAGGACGTGTACCTCGACATCGAGGGCCCGACGGGGGAGCGGGTGGCGACGTACTGCACCTCCATCGCGCCGGAGTCGGCGTGCACCTCGGTGCAGCTGCACCTCCAGGTCGCGCCGCACGACTTCGCGAACCACTGGAACGCCGCGCAGGCGCTGTCCTCGGTGCAGCTGGCCCTGGCCGCCAACAGCCCGTTCTTCTTCGGCAAGCGGCTGCACGCGGAGACCCGCATCGAGCTGTTCAGCCAGTCCACCGACACCCGGCCGGTCGAGCTGAAGAACCAGGGGGTGCGGCCGCGGGTCTTCTTCGGCGAGCGCTGGATCACCTCGATCTTCGACCTGTTCGAGGAGAACGTCCGCTACTTCCCGACGCTGCTCGCCGAGGTCACCGACGAGGACCCGATGGCCAAGCTCGAGGCCGGCATCGCCCCCGAGCTCGCCGAGCTGCGGCTGCACAACGGCACGGTCTACCGGTGGAACCGCCCGATCTACGACATCGTCGGCGGCACGCCGCACCTGCGGGTCGAGAACCGGGTGCTGCCGGCCGGGCCGACCATCGCCGACGTCCTCGCCAACGCCGCGTTCTACTACGGCGCGGTGCGGGTGCTCGCCTCGGCCGAGCGGCCGGTGTGGACGAAGATGAGCTTCGCCGCGTGCGAGGACAACTTCCACCGCGCCGCCCGCGACGGCCTCGACGCCCGCGTGTACTGGCCCGGCTTCGGCGAGGTCCCCGCCGACGAGCTCGTCCTGCGGCACCTGCTCCCGATGGCGCACGAGGGCCTGCGGGCCTGGGGGGTCTCCGACGCCGTCCGCGAGCGCTTCCTCGGCATCATCGAGGGCCGGGCGACGTCCGGGGTCAACGGCGCCGAGTGGCAGACCCGCGCGGTCGCGCACTTCGAGGCCGAGGGCCACGACCGCCGCGAGTCGCTGCGGCTCATGCTCGAGCGCTACACGCGGCACATGGCCGGCAACGAGCCGGTGCACACCTGGCCCGTGCCCTGACGCGCGGGCCCGGGCGGTCTCAGCGCCGGGCGTTCCACGCCAGGAGCGCGGGCTTGCCGTGCTCCCGGCCGAGGACGCAGAGGGCGCCGGCGTCGAGGACGACGTGGGCGCCGAAGCGCGGCTCCTGGCGCAGGTAGGTCGCGGTGAGGACGCGCAGGGCGTGCCCGTGCCCGACGAGGACGACGTCGCGGTCGGCCAGGTCCGGCCCGACCCGCTGCAGCACGCGCGAGGCCCGTGCCGCGACCTCCTCGACCGTCTCGCCGGGGGTGTCACCGGGGACGACGCCGTCGTCGAACACGGTCCACTCGTCCCCGCGCTGCTCGCGGACCTGCGGCGTGGTGAGGCCCTCGTAGCCGCCGTAGTCCCACTCGAGCAGGTCGGCGTCGACCCGGTCCACCGCGAGGCCGGCGAGCTCGGCGGTCCGTCGGGCCCGCTTCAGCGGCGAGGAGAGGACGAGCCCCACGTCGAACCCGGCGAGCGGCTCGTGCAGGGCCCGCGCGTCCTGCTCGCCCTGCGCGGTCAGCGGCAGGTCGGTGCGGCCGGTGTGCCGGCCGCTCGCCGACCACTCGGTCTGGCCGTGGCGGACGAGGACGAGGCGGCCGGGCTCGGACATGGACCCATCGTCGCAGCCGGATGACAGGATGGGCCCGTGCCCCGGTACGTCGCCTTCCTCCGGGCCGTCAACGTCGGCGGCCGGTTCGTGCGGATGGCCGACCTGCGCGCGGCCCTGGCCGAGGCCGGGTTCGGCGACGTCGAGACCC
>NZ_SAYU02000009.1 GCF_004025965.2 Phycicoccus flavus
CGACGTGCAGACCTACTGCATCGGGCAGGCCGCCTCCGCCGCCGCGGTCATCCTCGGCGCCGGCGCCCCGGGCAAGCGGTTCGCGCTGCCGAACGCCCGGGTGCTCATCCACCAGCCCGCCATCGAGGGCACCGGCGGCATGGCCTCCGACCTCGAGATCCACGCCAACGAGATCATCCGGATGCGGGAGTGGCTGGAGGAGACGATCGCCAAGCACTCCGGCCGCGACGTCGAGACCGTCCGCAAGGACATCGACCGCGACAAGATCCTCTCGGCCGAGGCCGCGAAGGAGTACGGCCTCGTCGACGAGGTGCTCGCCTCGCGCAAGGCCAACACCTGAGCCCAGCCGTCCGCCGCACGACGCCGCCCGGTCCCCCCGAGGGACCGGGCGGCGTCGTCGCACCGGAGAACGACCAGCCGGACCGTCGACCCGCCGACGTCAGGCGTCCTCCGCGCCCCGAACCCTCTCCGGCGTGCGAGACCTCTCCGACCCACGCGGTTCTCGCTGAGCACCGCAGATCTCGCCGCCCCATGGGGCTCCCGCCCCGACGTCTCGGCGAGATCGACATGGCTCGACGAGATCCGCCGGAGTCGGAGACTTCTCGCAGCGGGAGTCCGGGGCCGGGGCTGTGGATGACGTCGGCACCGATCCGCCGCGCGCTGCCAGGCTGGCCGGCATGCTCGGACCACCCGCTCCCGTTCCCTTCGACCCCGGCGTGCTGCGCACGGGGTCGGACCTGCGTCGTGCCGGGACCGAACCGAGTCGGGAGCCGGGGTGGCACCACGTGGGGCACGGGGCGTGGCTTCCGGACGCGACCTGGGGCCGTCTGACCGCCGTGCAACGTCACGCCGCCGTCGTCCACGCAGCCGACCTGCGTGGGTCCCGGCGCGCACAGCGGACCTACGCCCTCACCTCGGCGGCTGCCGTGTGGGGCCTGCCGCGCATCGGGCCCTGGCCGGGGACCGTGACGATCCTCGTCGCGGACCCCGCGGTGCGTGGGACCAGGGTGGTCCGCCCTCATCTCGGCCCACCCGCCGAGACCGTGTCGCTCCAGGGGCTGCGGGTGACCTCCGCCGCTCGGACCGTCGTGGACCTCGCGCGCACCGGGTCCCTCGACTCCGCGCTGGCCGCCGCCGACCACGCCCTCCGCCACGGGCTCTGCACACCCCAGCAGCTGGCCGAGGAAGTGGCCGCGGTCCCGCGCTCCTCGCGTGGACGTCGCGTCGCCGCACTCGTGCGAGACCTCGCCGATCCCCTCAGCATGTCGGCGGGCGAGAGCCTGTCGCGCCTCCAGATGTACCGGCTCAACGTGCCGAGGCCCGTGCTGCAGGGGAAGCGGGAGGACTCCGCAGGGCTGATCGGGTACGTCGACTTCGACTGGGAGAACGCGGTCGGGGAGTTCGACGGCAAGGTGAAGTACCGGGTCCCCGACGGTGCCGATCCCGCGACGGCGGGCGAGATCGTGTGGCGCGAGAAGAAGCGAGAGGACCGGATCCGACGGCAGGCGCCGGTCGGGCGCTGGGTCTGGGCGGACGCACTCGACGCCGAGCGACTCCGTCCGATCCTCGCGGCGATCGGTGTCCGGTCGGCGCCACGGAACACCTGGTTCGACCTCGGGGCGCACCACGCCGGCTGACACCCGAGCCTCAGCTGGCTCGCCCTGGTGCGAGACGTCTCCGACAGGCGTCGGTGTCGCCGACCCGTGCTGATCTCGCCGAGCCATGGCGCGAGAGCCCCGACGTCCCGGCGGGTCCGACGTGGCCGGGCGAGAACCACACGGGTGGGAGACATCTCGCACTGGGGGGCGTCCGGAGGGGGCGGGTTGCGCTGACAGCGAACCGAGGCGACGCGCCGACCGGCGCGGCGGTTCAATGGGTGCGACAGGACACCTCGGCGGGTAGCGTCGGGGCCGTTGTCGCCGCCGAGGGAAGGACCGCATCCGTGGCACGCGTCGGAGAGACCAGTGACCTGCTGAAGTGCTCCTTCTGCGGCAAGTCGCAGAAGCAGGTCAAGAAGCTCATCGCCGGTCCCGGCGTGTACATCTGCGACGAGTGCATCGACCTGTGCAACGAGATCATCGAGGAGGAGCTCGCGGAGTCCAGCGAGCTCGGGCTCGACGAGCTGCCCAAGCCGCGCGAGATCTTCGACTTCCTCCAGAACTACGTCGTCGGCCAGGACGTCGCGAAGAAGGCGCTCGCCGTCGCGGTCTACAACCACTACAAGCGGATCCAGGCGGGGGAGGCCGGCCCGAGCAAGAAGGATGTCGAGCACGTCGACATCGCGAAGTCGAACATCCTCCTCATCGGTCCCACGGGCTGCGGCAAGACCTACCTCGCGCAGACGCTCGCGAAGATGCTCAACGTGCCCTTCGCCATCGCCGACGCCACCGCGCTCACCGAGGCCGGCTACGTCGGCGAGGACGTGGAGAACATCCTCCTCAAGCTCATCCAGGCCGCCGACTACGACGTCAAGAAGGCCGAGACCGGGATCATCTACATCGACGAGGTCGACAAGATCGCCCGCAAGTCCGAGAACCCCTCGATCACGCGCGACGTCTCCGGCGAGGGCGTGCAGCAGGCGCTGCTGAAGATCCTCGAGGGGACGACGGCCTCGGTGCCGCCGCAGGGCGGGCGCAAGCACCCGCACCAGGAGTTCATCCAGATCGACACCACGAACGTCCTCTTCATCGTCGGCGGGGCGTTCGCCGGGCTCGAGAAGCTCATCGAGTCGCGCAACGGCAAGAAGGGCCTCGGCTTCGGCTCCGAGCTGCACACCCCGAAGGACCTGGCCGAGAGCATCGGCGAGGTCATGCCCGAGGACCTCATGAAGTTCGGGCTCATCCCCGAGTTCATCGGCCGCCTGCCGGTCATCACGACGGTCTCGCCGCTCGACGTGTCGGCGCTCGTGCGCATCCTCACCGAGCCCCGCAACGCGCTCGTCAAGCAGTACCAGAAGATGTTCGAGATCGACGGCGTCGTCCTCGAGTTCAGCGAGGACGCGATCGAGGCCGTGGCCGAGCAGGCCCTGGCCCGCGGCACCGGCGCCCGCGGCCTGCGGGCGATCATGGAGGAGGTCCTCCTCCCCGTGATGTTCGACGTGCCGAGCGACGAGGAGATCGCCAAGGTCGTCGTCACCCGCGACGTCGTCCTGAAGAACGTCAACCCGACGATCGTGCGGCACGACGCCGAGGGCGGCCGCAAGCGCACCCAGCGCAAGCGCTCGGCCTGACCCGGCCGCCGGCCGCGCCGGTGCTCACCGGGCGCTGACCGACCGCCCGACGAGGGCGGTCGTCGTGGCCAGCAGGGCCAGCGCCGCGGCCGCAGTCCAGGCCCACCAGCCCTGCGGCGTCGCCGTGGCCAGGGCGCCGACCGCCGCCACCGCCCCACCGAGGGCCGCGAGCACCCCGGCCTGCCCCGACCAGCGCCGCAGCGTCGCGCGCGGCAGCCCCGCCCCCGGGGCCCACGCCGCGAGCAGCGACAGGCAGGTGTGCGCCAGGAGCACCGCCGTGCCGCTGAGGGCCGCCAGCGCCCAGTCGGTGACCGTGACCGGCGCCGAGCGGGCGACGACGAGGGTGAGGGCCTGCAGGGCGAGCAGCGCGAGACCGGCCGAGCCGCCCGGGCGACGCAGCGCCCAGAAGGTCGCGGCGGCGAGCAGGGGGGCGGAGAAGGGGAGCAGGCCGGGCAGCTCGGCCGCGGCGACGAGCAGCACGAGCACGTCCGCGAGGACGACGAGGCCGCCGGCGGCGCGTCGCCAGGTGCGGGCGGGCGTCATCGCAGGGCCACCCGGGGGGTGCGGCGCCGCCGGCCGACACCGCGCAGCACCGCGTCCAGCGAGCCCGGTCCGGCCCAGGCGAGCACCGGCACCCCGGCCGCGGCGCAGCGGCGCACCTCGCGCTCGCGGTCGAGCAGCCGCAGCCGCCAGACGAGCCGCGCCAGGCGGGGGTCGTCGATGCCCGTCGCCGCGACGGCGTCCGCCGCCGGGAGGTCGGGGGCGGTGAGCCCCGGCGGCAGGGTGTCGACGACGAGGACGACGTGCCCGCTGCGCGAGAGCCGGACGGCGTGGGCCAGGGCCTCGCCGGAGACCAGCGCCGACAGCAGCACGACGACCGCGCCCGGCGCCACCGGTCGGCGTAGCTGGGCCCGCAGCCGCCGGTCCTCGCCGACCGTGCCGCGCGCGGGCTCGGCCCGGCCGAGGCCGAGCAGGATCCGGGCCAGCTGGTGATGGCCGCCGACCGCCGGCACCTCGACGAGGCCGGCGCCGCCGAGCACGCTGAGCCCCACCCGGTCGCCGGTCGTCAGGTAGTGCGCCGCGACGGCCCCGGCGGCCTCGACGGCGACGTCGAGGCTGCTGCGCCGGCCCGCGTCGGGCTCGTGGCTGCCGAGGTCGCGCAGGGCGTCGACGACGACACGCACCTCGGCGTCCTCGTCGCCGTGGGTCGTCGTCACGTGGAGGCTGCCGGTGCGCAGCGACACCGGCCAGTGCACGCGCCGGAGCCGGTCGCCGGTGCGGAAGGGACGGACGTCGGCGAGCTCGGTGCCGCTGCCGGGCCGGGAGGAGCGGTGCTGGCCCACGAGGCCCACGGGGTGCGGCAGCCCGGCCCGGGAGGTGAACGCGCCGGGGGAGGGCAGGACGGCGATGCCGGCCGTCTCCTGCTCCGGCCGGACCCAGGCGAAGCCGCCGAGGTCGCCGAAGGCCGCCAGCTGCGCCGGCCCGAGACGGCGCACGCCCCAGCGCTGCACGGTCACCTCGACGCCCACGGGCACGGCGAGCGCGGGGTCGGCCACCGCGGCGGCGACGTGGCCGTGGGTGGGGGTCGTGCGGGCCCAGCGGTCGCCCGGCAGGTGGGCGACGACGTCGCGCAGCCCCGGCACCGGGTCGACGTCCATCCGCCAGGTGGTCGCCTCGCCCTCGCGGAGCAACGGCTCGGCGAGGGCGCCGCGGACGGCGGGTGCGCGCCGGGGCCTGGTGACCACCGACCACAGCGCCGCGCCGACGAGCGGCGCGCCGAGGACGACGAGGTCCCCGCGGCCCAGCACCGCCCCGAAGGCGAGGAGCAGCAGCCCGACGAGCAGCGCCCGGCCGAGGGCGCGGGTGGGGCGCCAGCGCCCGCTCACGCGGTGCGGACCGGGACCCGCGGGGTCGCGGTGGTGCGCAGGACGTCGGCGACGACGCTGCGCGGGCCGATCTCGCTCATCCACAGCTCGGGCCGGACGACGACCCGGTGCTCGAGGACGGCCGGCGCGACCGCCTTGACGTCGTCCGGGGTCACGTAGTCGCGTCCGCGGATGACGGCGTAGGCGCGCCCGACGAGCAGGAGCGCGAGCGACCCGCGCGGCGAGGAGCCCATGAGGGTGTGCTCGTGCTCGCGGGTGGCGCGGGCCAGGGCGACGCAGTACCGGCCCACCTCCGGCGAGACGGTGACGTCCTCGAGCGCCTCCTGCAGCCCGAGCAGCTCGGCGGCGTCGACGACCTGGCGCGCCTGCTGGTCCTCCTGGCGGCGCTCGACCCGGCGCGCCAGCACCTGCCACTCCTCGTCGGCGTCGGGGTAGCCGAACGCCACCCGGACGAGGAAGCGGTCGAGCTGGGCCTCGGGCAGCGGGTAGGTGCCCTCGTACTCGACCGGGTTCGCGGTGGCGAGGACGTGGAAGGGCCGGGGCAGCGGGAAGGTCTGGCCCTCGACCGTCACCTGACGCTCCTGCATGGCCTCGAGCAGCGCGGCCTGCGTCTTCGGCGGGGTGCGGTTGATCTCGTCGGCGAGCAGCAGCCCGGTGAAGACCGGCCCCTGGCGGAACTCGAAGGCGCCGCGGCCCTGGTCGTAGACGTAGGCGCCGGTGAGGTCCGAGGGCAGCAGGTCCGGGGTGAACTGGGCGCGGGTGAAGTCCAGCCCGAGCGCCGCCGCGAAGGTACGGGCCGCGAGGGTCTTGCCGAGCCCCGGGAAGTCCTCCATGAGCACGTGGCCGCCGGCGAGGACCGCGGCGAGCACGATCTCGGTGGCCTCGCGCTTGCCGACGACGACGGTGTCGACCTCGTCGAGGACGTCGCGGGCGCGGCGGTGCGCGGTGGGGATGTCGGTCACTCAGGTCTCCTCGGTCGGTGCGGGCAGGGCCTCGAGGTCGGCGACGACGCGCTCGACCTCCGGCAGGCCGAGCGGGCGCGGCGGGGCCGCGAGGTAGGTGGCGAGGGGCCCGTCGCCGCCGACCCCGTGCGGCGAGCGGTCGGCGGCCAGGACCGTGACGAGCGCGTGCAGCCGGGCCGGCGCGCCGGTGTCCCGCGGGGTCGGGGCCAGGGTGCGGTGCAGCTCGGCGATGCCGGGCTCGGGGGGCAGGTCGTGCTCGAGGTCGGGGCGCCAGTCCCAGTCGACCGGGTCGGCGCGCAGCAGGGGGAGCAGGACGAGCACCGCGCCGACGACGATCCCGACCGTGCCGGCGGCGAGGAGGATGACCGGGCCGCGCAGGACGGTGAGCACGACGACGAGCGCGACCGCCCCGGCCAGGGCGAGCGTGCGGCGCGGGCGCAGGTCAGCCACGCCCGGACCCGGCCGTCGCCGCGAGCTGGGCGTCGAGGGACCGCAGCGCGGCCTCGGCCCGGCCACGGTGCTCCTCGGTCATCGGGTGCCGGGACCACAGCGCCTCCCGGTAGAGACCCGCGAGCTCGTGGAGGGCGCCGGCGTCGAGCACGAACCGCCCGAGCGTCGCCACCGTCGTCTCGCTCGAGGTCCGCGACACCGGGAGCGCGACGCCGGCCCCCCGCAGCGTCTCCTCCAGCCGGGTCCAGGCGGCGACGATGCCCTCGGCCGGGGTACCGCCGGAGAGCGCGGTGAGGCGCTCGTCGGCGTCCGTGCCGACGGCGGCGGCCACCCGCTCCAGGTCGGGGCCGCGCGCGTCGTCCGGCGGCAGCCGCCGGTCGCGCAGGACCCGCAGCAGCGCCCGGACGGCGAGGGCCACGAGGACGAGCAGCGCGAGGCTCACGAGCACGAGGGCGGTCCAGCCGAGCAGTCGTTCGAGCAGCGACGAGGGGTCACGGGGGCCGACGTACCGTCCCGCGTCGATCTCGGACTGCGGGGCGAGCGGGGGGTCGTTGTACCCGCGGACGACCACACTGCGCTCCGGGTCCGGCCGGCCGAAGTCCTGCGCCGGGCGCGGCGCGGCCGCGGCCCAGACGGCGACGAGGGAGGCGAGGACCCCGGTGGCGGCGAGGACCGGGCCGGTGCGGAGGGCGCCGGGGAGGTCGCGTCGGGGTGACACGGCTCCCACTGAAGCACACCGGTGCTGGCGCCCGGGGCGTCGGGCGGTAACGATTGGTCCGTGGCGATGACCTACCGGCTGCGGGCCGGGGACACCGGACCGGTGCAGCAGTCCCCGGTGACGTGCGGATCGGCGTGCCTCACGGTCGCGCGGATGCTCGTCGACCCCGTCTTCGCCTCGTGGGTGCACACGGGCGAGCCGCACCCGCCGGGCGCCCCGGAGGGCGCCACCGAGGCGGAGCGCTTCGCCGCCTACGAGCGGGTCGTCATGCGCCGCACCAACGGCGTCGTCGCCGCCGGGGGCGGGCCGTCGCTGCCGTGGCCGCGGGCGCTCGGCACCCCGCCGTGGGGCGCCAAACACGAGCTCGAGTACGGCGCGGCCAAGCTGGGGACGCGCTACACCGTCGACGCGCTGCGCGGTCAGGACGAGTACGCCCTCGTCGCCGCCTTCGACCGGCTCGTCGACGTCGTCGCGGACGGCGAGCCGGGCCTGCTCTACATCGGCAACCGGCTGCTGCCGCGGCACGTCGTCCTCGTCCTGCCCGGCGACGGCGACCGGATGCTCGACGTCTACGACCCCGCAACCGGACGCGTAGACCACCTGCGCCGCGACACCGTCGTGCACCACCGGCTGCGCCTCGCCGGCTGGGACGTGCCCTGGCTCGCGGTGCGCCCGACCGGCCTGCGCACGGTCGAGAGCCGCCAGCCCGCCACCGCCCCCCGTCCGATGCCCGCCTGAGGGGTCACCGTGAGAGGGCGTGCCGATCGGCGGATCAGGAGGTCCGGGGACGGCGCATGACCAGGAGGAACGAATGACCGAACCTGCCGGGTTGTCGACGGTGTGGCGTTGTGTGGCCGGGGCAGCGGCCCTGGCTGTGGCCGGCGCGATGCTCGTGGCCTTCTGGTCCGTGAAGATCTGTGACGGGGAGCTGGCGAACACCGGCGACGTCGTCAGCGTCTGCCGTCACCTCTCGGTCACCGACCCACCGGTCGTGATCGGTGGAGTGGCGGTCGTCCTCCTCCTGGCCGTCGCGCTGCCCGTGTCCGAGCTCTCCGCGTTCGGGGTCTCGCTCAAACGCGAGGTCCTGGCAGCCAAGCAGACAGCGGACGAGGCCCGCGAGCTGGCACACGGTGCGGAGACCGTGTCCGTCGAGGGGCGACGCGTCGCCGACCGAGCAGCGGACACTGCGATCGAGGCGCGGGCGGCTGCGAACAGTGCCGACCGGAGCGCGGGGTTGGCCGAGCGGCTCGCCCTGAGCAGGGCTCGGGAGGGTGTCGACGAGGCCGCGGAGCACGTCGACGACCTCGTCGACGAGTACCGGCGCATCCGGAGCAGCGAGCCCAGCAGCTCGGAACGAACGGCCAAGCTCGAAGCCCTCGTCGGTCAGATGATTGGTCGCTTCACGAACGCGCATGTCGACGACTTCGACCCGAGGCGCGCCCTGTCGAGCCCGAACGAGGGAAGCCGAGTCGCGGCGTACGCCTGGGCGTACGCGCACCCCGACGTCTCCGACGTCGACGCCATCATCCGGGCCGCGGTCGCGGAGCCGCAGAACCACCGTTTCGGCCAGTACTGGGGCTTCCGGGCGGTACGCCGCGCGTTGGCCGAACGACCGGGCACGTTGAGTGTCGAGGGCCGACGGCTGCTCGAAGCGTGGAAGCGCGAGCACCTGGCGGCAGGGTCCGATCGTGAGGTCACGAGCGGACGGTCGTTCGAGGTGTCACGCGCACTGGCTTTCGGCTGACCGGCGACCGCGCGCGGTCCGGTCCTCTCCAGTCTGACAGGGCGACCTTTCTGGTCGGCGCGGTCAGCGGGCGGGCTTGGCCACCGGCACGAGCTCGACGTCGCGGGTGGCGACGGTCTCGCCCTCGGCGTAGTCGAGGGTCCCGGTGAGCCGGCCGGCGGCCCGCAGGTCCGCCTCGCCGGTGTGCAGGTGGGCGATGAGGTCGGCCGGGGCGACGATGGTCGCCGTGGGCACCTCGGCCCGCATGCCGACCTTGGCCTCGGACTTGGCCTTGCGGACGACCGCGAGGGCGGCGCCGACCGCCTGGAGGACGGCGGGGTCGCCGCCCGCGGGGAGCTCGTCGACCGTCGGCCAGGAGGCCAGATGAACCGAGTCCTCGCGGGTCCAGCGCCAGACCTCCTCGGTGACGTAGGGCAGCACCGGGGCGAAGAGCCGCAGGACGACGTCGAGGGCGAGCCGCAGCGTCGCCCGGGCCGAGGCCGCGCCGGCGTCGCCGCGCCCGCCGTAGGCGCGGTCCTTGACGAGCTCGAGGTAGTCGTCGCAGAAGGTCCAGAAGAAGGACTCCGTGGCCTCGAGGCTGCGGGTGTAGTCCCAGGACTCGAACCCGGCCGTGGCGCGCTCGACGACGTCGCGGAGCATCGCGAGCACCGAGAGGTCCAGCGGGTCGGTGACGAGGTCCGGCAGGACGTCGCCGTCGTGGCCCTCGGGCAGGCGCGCCCCGTCGCCCGCCACCTCCAGCGGGTCGCCGAAGGACAGCGCGAACTTCGAGGCGTTGAGGATCTTGATGGCCAGGCGCCGGCCGACCTTCATCTGCCCGACGTCGTACGCGGCGTCGGTGCCGAGCCGGCCGCTGGCCGCCCAGTAGCGCACGGCGTCGGCGCTGTGCTCCTTGACGACGTCCTCGGGCGTCACGACGTTGCCCTTGGACTTGCTCATCTTCTTGCGGTCCGGGTCGAGGATCCAGCCCGAGATCGCGGCGTCGGTCCACGGCACGGTCCCGTGCTCGTAGAACGAGCGGACGACGGTCGCGAAGAGCCAGGTGCGGATGATGTCGTGGGCCTGGGGGCGGACGTCCATCGGGAAGACCGCGGCGAAGAGGGGGTCCGGGTCGGCCGAGCCGGGCACCCGCCAGCCCCCCGCGATCTGCGGGGTCAGGGAGGAGGTGGCCCAGGTGTCGAGGACGTCGGGGTCGCCGACGAAGCCGCCGGGCGTCCCGCGCCGGTCCTCGGTGTACCCGGGCGGGGCCTGGGCCGCGGGGTCGACGGGCAGGTCGGCCTCGGCGGGCAGGATCGGGTGGTCGTGGTCGGGCTCGCCGTCGGCGTCCAGCGGGTACCAGACGGGGATGGGGACGCCGAAGAACCGCTGCCGCGACACGAGCCAGTCGCCGTTCAGCCCCTCGACCCAGTTGGCGTAGCGCGAGCGCATGAACGCCGGGTGGAACTCGATGGCCCGACCCTGCGCCACGAGCCTGTCGTTGAGCTCGCGCTCGCGGCCGCCGTTGCGGATGTACCACTGGCGGGTCGTGACGATCTCCAGGGGCTTCTCGCCGCGCTCGTAGAAGTTCGCCTTGCGCTGGGTCGGCACGGGCTCGCCGTCGAGGTCGCCGGACTCGCGCAGCGCACCGACGATGGCCTCCCGGGCGGAGAACGCGGTCTTCCCGCCGACCTGCTCGGTGTAGAGGTCCGCGCCGGGGGACCCGGCGAGCCACTCGGGCAGCTCGGTCTGGAGGCGGCCGGTGCGGGTGACCACCGAGCGGGTGGGCAGGCGCAGCTCGCGCCACCACAGGACGTCGGTGAGGTCGCCGAAGGTGCAGCACATGGCGATGCCGGCGCCCTTGTCCATCTCGGCCGCGGGGTGGGCCACGACGGGGACCTCGACGTCGAACAGCGGCGTGCGGACGGTGCTGCCGAACAGCGGCCGGTACCGCTCGTCGTCGGGGTGCGCGACGAGCGCCACGCACGAGGGGATGAGCTCGGGGCGGGTCGTCTCGATGTGCACCGGGCCGTCGGCGCCGTGGAAGGCGACCCGGTGGTAGGCACCGGGGTAGTCGCGGGCCTCGAGCTCGGCCTGGGCCACGGCGGTCTGGAAGGTGACGTCCCACAGGCCCGGGGCCTCGGCCTGGTAGGCCTCCCCGCGCTGCACGTTGCGCAGGAACGCCTGCTGCGAGGTGGCCCGCGAGTGGTCGTCGATCGTCCGGTAGGAGATCGACCAGTCCAGGCTGAAACCGAGCCGCCGGAAGAGGGACTCGAACGCCTTCTCGTCCTCGACGGTGAGCTCGTCGCACAGCTCGATGAAGTTCTGCCGCGAGATGGGCAACTCGTCGGCGGCCCGGGAGCTCTTGGCGTCGCCGCGGAAGGGCGGCTGGAAGTCGGGGTCGTAGGGCAGGCTCGCGTCACCGCGCACGCCGTAGTAGTTCTGCACCCGCTTCTCGGTGGGCAGGCCGTTGTCGTCCCACCCGATGGGGTAGAAGACGTGCAGGCCGGCCATCCGCTTGTAGCGCGCCATGCAGTCGGTGTGGGTGTAGCTGAAGACGTGCCCCATGTGCAGCGACCCGCTGGCCGTCGGCGGCGGGGTGTCGATGGAGAACACGCTGTCCCGGCCGGCGGCCAGCGCGGCGTCGCGCGGGAAGGCGAAGGTCCCGTCCTGCTCCCATACCTGCCCCCACGCGTCCTCGAGACCGTCCAGGGACGGCCGGTCCGGGATGCGGGCAGCGCGAGGCGAGGAGGGGTGCTCGGTCATGGCCGTCATTGTCCCAGACCACGGGCCGGCGGCTCACCTCGGTTCCGCTCGGTAGGGTTCCGGCATGGAGCCCGTGTACCGCCCGGTCATCGCCGCCGCGAAGTCGATGTTCTTCCTCCAGGGCACCCGGTTCCGCATCACCGGCGAGGAGCACGTGCCGCGCTCCGGCGGGGCGGTCATGGCGATCAACCACACCTCGTACTTCGACTTCATGTACGCCGGGCTCGCGGCCTGGCCGCACCGCCGCTACGTGCGGTTCATGGCCAAGCAGTCGATCTTCGCCCACCGGGTCTCCGGCCCGCTCATGCGTGCGATGTCGCACATCCCCGTCGACCGCTCCAGCGGCGGCAAGGCCTTCCGCGACGCCGTCCGCGCCCTCATGGACGGCGAGATCGTCGGGGTGTTCCCCGAGGCGACGATGTCCCGCTCCTTCGAGCTCAAGGACTTCAAGCCGGGCGCGGTGAAGATGGCGCAGGTCGCGGGGGTGCCGGTGCTGCCGGTGACGATCTGGGGCGGGCACCGGCTGTGGACCAAGGAGCTGCCGAAGAACCGCGGGTTCGGGCGCATCCCGGTCTTCATCGCCGTCGGCGAGCCCATCGCCGTCGAGCGGCGCGAGGACGTCGTGGCCGCCACGGCCCGGCTCAAGGAGGCCATGCAGGCGTTGCTCGACGAGCAGCAGGCGGTCTACCCGCCGCTCAGCGGCGACGACCTGCGCTGGGTGCCCGCACGGCTCGGGGGCACCGCGCCCACACCGGCGGAGGCGCACGAGCGGGACGAGGCCGACATGCGCCGCACCCGCGACAAGTTCACCGGCTGACGGCCTCCCCGGCGCGCGCCCGGTCCCGGTCCGGGCGGGTCAGACGGGGTGGCCGAGGTGGGCCAGGGCCTGCCGGAGCAGGACGCCGTGGCCGCGGTCCATCTCGGCCTGCACCCCCGGGTCGAGGGCCTGGTCGGGGGTGAGCCAGGTGAGGTCGAGGGCGTCGTTCTGCGGGGCGCAGTCCCCGGCGACGGGCACGACGAACGCCAGCGACACCGCGTGCTGGCGCGGGTCGTGGAACGGGGTGACGCCGGGGGTGGGGAAGTACTCGGCGACGGTGAAGGGCTGCGGGGCGACGGGCACGCGGGGGAGCGCCACCGGCCCGAGGTCCTTCTCGATGTGCCGCAGCAGCGCGTCGCGCACCCGCTCGTGGTGCAGCACCCGCCCGGAGACGAGCTCGCGGCACACCTGGCCCTCGCCGTCGAGGCGGAGCAGGACGCCGAGGGCGAGGACCTCGCCGCGGTCGTCGACCCGCACCGGGACGGCGTCGACGTAGAGGATCGGGAGCTTCTCGCGGGCCGAGTCCAGCTCCTCGCGGCTCAGCCAGGCGGGGTCGCGGTCGAGGTCCAAGGGGCTCATGGGGGCGATGGTGCCATGCCCCGTCCGGCTATCGTGCGGGGCGTGCCGCAGCGCCCCGCCCGACCCCGTGTCCTCGTCGTCGGGGGGACCGCGGAGGCCCGTGACCTGGCCGCACGGCTCGTCGCCCTCGGCCTCGACGTCACCTCCTCGCTCGCCGGCCGGGTGTCCCGGCCGCGGCTGCCGGCGGGGCGGGTCCGGGTCGGCGGGTTCGGCGGGGTCGACGGGCTGCGCGCCGCCCTGCGGGACGAGGGCTGGACCCACGTCGTCGACGCCACGCACCCGTTCGCGGCGACGATGACGGCGCACGCCCTGGCCGCCGCCGGGGCCGAGGGCGTCCCGCTGCTGCGCCTGGCCCGCCCCGGCTGGTCGGACCACCCCGACGCCGGGTCGTGGACCTGGGTCGACGGGCACGACGCGGCCCGGGACGCCGCCACGGGCCTGGGCGAGCGGCCGGCGCTGACGACCGGCCGGCAGACCCTGCCGCACTACCGGGGGCCCTGGGCCGACCGCGCGGTGCTCGTCCGCCTCGTCGAGCCCGACCCCGAGCCGCTGCCGACCGCGTGGACCGTCGTCCTGGACCGCGGCCCCTACGACGTCGCCGGCGAGACCGGCCTGCTGCGCCGGCACCGCGCCGACGTGCTGCTGACCAAGGACTCGGGCGGGGCCTACACGGCGGCGAAGCTCGACGCCTGCCGGGCGCTGGGCGTCCCGGTCGTCGTCGTCCGGCGGCCCGCCGTCCCGGACGGGGTGGCGACGGTCGACGACGTCGACGGCGCGGTGCGCTGGGTCACCGGCGGGGCCTGACCGCCAGCCGCAGCGCGACCCCGAGGGCGAGCGCGCCCCAGGTCACCCGCCTCAGGACGCCCGCCGCCCGGGGGACGTCGCGCGTCGTCGGCGGCGGCCCGTGACCGAGCACGCCGCGGTCCTCGACGACCTCGCCGTAGGTGTTCGTGCCGCCGAGCCGGACGCCGAGCGCCGCCGCCCACGAGGCCTCGACCGGGCCGGCGTTGGGGCTGGGGTGGCGCGGGCCGTCGGCGCGGGCGGTCCGCAGCACCTCGGCCCCGCGGCCGTCCCGGACCTGCGCGTCGAGCGCGGTGAGCGCGACGGTGACCCGGGCGGGCACCCAGGCCGCGACGTCGTCGAGCCGGGCTGCGGCCCAGCCGTAGTGGAGGTAGCGCGGCGAGCGGTGGCCGACCATGGCGTCGAGGGTGTTGACCGCCCGGTGCCCGAGCAGCCCGGGCAGCCCGAGGAGCCCGCCCCACAGCAGCGGCGCGACGACGGCGTCGACGGTGTTCTCGGCGAGGCTCTCGACGCAGGCCCGGGCCAGGCCGTCGGCGTCGAGGGTGCTGGGGTCGCGCCCGACGAGGGAGCGGACGCGCCGCCGGGCGGCGGGGAGGTCGCCGGCGTCGGCGTGGGCGGCGACGGCCAGCGCCTCGCGCTCCAGGGACCGGCCGCCGAGGACGGTCCAGGTGGCCGCGGTGACGAGCATCGTCCGCGGGCCCCGGGGCAGTCGCGACCCGGCGAGGCCGGCGAGGACCGGCCCGCCGACGAGCACCGCCTCGGCCAGCACGCCCCGGGCCCGGGTCGGCCCGTAGAGGGCCCGTTCGACGCGGGTGGCGAGGGTGCCGAAGCCCGCGACGGGGTGGAACCGGCGCGGGTCGCCGAGCAGCCGGTCGAGGACGACCCCGGCGACGAGGCCGGTGGCGACCGGGTCGGGGAGGCGGCGGGTCACGACGGGGGGAGGGGCAGGACGCGGCCGGCGACGACGAGGAGGACGGCGTCGGCCGCCGCGGCGAGGTCCTGGTTGAGCCGGCCGAGCTCGTCGGCGAACACCCGGCCGGAGCGGTGCGCCGGCACGACCCCCCAGCCGACCTCGTTCGTCACGAGGACGACGTCGTGCGGGCAGGCCGCCCAGGCGTCGACGACGTCCGCCGTCCGGGTCCGCACGGCGTCCAGCCACTGCTCCTGCGGGGCCTCCCAGGCGCCGGCGTCGTCGAGGACGGCGGTGACCCAGGTCCCGGCGCAGTCGACGAGGGCCGGCCCGGCCAGCCCGCGCAGCGCCCCGGCGAGGTCGGTCGTCTCGAGGGTCGACCAGCCCGCCGGACGGCGCTCGCGGTGCAGCGCGACGCGGCGGGCCCAGTCGGGGTCGTCGGACGTCGGGCCGGTGGCGACGTAGGTGACGTCGGGGCGGCCGGCGAGCAGGCGCTCGGCGACCCCGGACTTGCCCGAGCGCACGCCGCCGGTGACGAGGGTCCTCACGACGTCGCCCCGGTGGCCAGGGCGACGAGCAGCACGGTGGTGGCGACCTCGACGGCGGCGCCCATCGTGTCGCCGGTGACCCCGCCGACGACGCGCAGTACGCGGCGCAGCAGCCAGCCGACGGCGAGCACCCCCAGCAGCACCCCGGCCGGACCGGCCAGGGGACCCGGGCCGCCGGGCAGGTCGCCGACGAGCGCGAGCAGCAGCGCGGCGCCCACGACCCATCCCGCCACGACCGCGGGCGGGACGGAGGACGCGACGAGGGCGCCGAGGCCGTCGGGGCGGGCCGCGGGCAGGCCGCGCACGCTCGCGCCCGCGCAGGCGGCCCGGCCGAGGACTACGGCCAGCCCCGCGAGCAGGCACCCGCCGACCGACGTCGACAGCGCGCCGACCGACACGGCCTGGGCCAGGAGCACGACGACGAGGGCGGTGACGCCCATCGGCCCGACGTCGCCGGTCCGCATGACGGCCAGCGCGCGCTCGCGGTCCCAGCCGGCCCCGAGGCCGTCGACGGTGTCGGCGAGGCCGTCGAGGTGCATGGCCCGGGTGGCGAGGGCGGCGGCGCCGACGGCGAGCGTCCCGGTGACGAGCGCGGGGGCGATGAACAGGTGGCCGGCCACCGCCACGGCCCCGACGACGAGACCGACCGGCAGCGCGGCCACCGGCGCCAGGGCCATGGCCCAGCCGGCGCGGGCGCGGGTGACCGGCGTGACGTCGCCGGAGGGGACGACGGTGAGGGTGCCGACGGCGAGCCGCAGCCCGCCCGCGGCGTCGGCGAGGGTCACGCCGGGTCCTCCAGGGCGTCGACGACCCGGCCGACGACGGTCACCGCCGGCGGCCCGATCCCGGCGTCGCGGGCGGCGTCGGCGATGGCGGTCACCGGCGCCCGGACGGTCCGCTGCCCGGGCAGGGAGCCCTCGGCGACGACGGCGGCCGGGGTGTCGGGATCGAGCCCGTGCGCGACGAGCTCGTCGGCGATCTCGCCGAGGGTGGCCTGCCCCATGAGGACGACGAGGGTGAGCCCGCAGCGGGCCAGCGCGCCCCAGTCGACGTCGCTGCGGGGGTCGTGCGGCCCGACGTGGCCGGAGACGACGACGAAGCCCTGGGTCAGCGAGCGGTGCGTCACCGGGATGCCCGCGAGGGCCGGCGCGGACACCGCCGACGTCACGCCCGGGACGACCGTGACGGGGATGCCGGCGGCGACGCAGGCGTTCCACTCCTCGCCGCCGCGGCCGAAGACGAACCCGTCGCCGCCCTTGAGGCGTACGACGTCCAGGCCCTGCGCCGCGCGGTCGACGAGCAGCGCGTCGATGGCCTCCTGCGGGGTGAAGGCGCCGCGCGGGATCTTGCCGACGTGGACGATCTCGGCGTCCGGACGGGCCCGGGAGAGGACGGACAGGGGGGCCAGCCGGTCGCAGACGACGACGTCGGCGGCCTCGACCGCGGCGAGCCCGGCGGTGGTGAGGAGGCCGGGGTCGCCCGGGCCGCCCCCGACGAGGATGACCCGGCCGGTCCGGGCGGGCGCGCCGGAGGGGGCCGGCGCGTCCGCCGGGCGGCCGTGCGGGTCGCGGACGACGAGGTCGGCGGCGTCGGGGTCGGCCTCGGGGTCGACGGTGAGCAGTCCGCGTCCGGCGAGGTCGTGGAGCTGGGCGAGGACGTCGTCGGGGGTGAGCGCGTCGGGCCGCACGACGGGGTGGACGCCCTGGGCGGCGAGGCCGTGGACGGTCTCGGCGACGCGGGGCCCGGGCCGGGTGACGAGCACCGTCGCGCCGGCCGCCGCGGGGACGGACAGGCTCACGCCGAGCGCTCCCGTCGCGAGGCGAGGACGCGGCCGAGCTCGCGGAGCAGGCCGTCGCTGGTCAGCGGGTCGCGCACGGCGATGCGCACCCACTGCGGACCGAGCCCGGGGAAGGTGTCGCCCCGGCGGACGGCGTAGCCGCGCTCGCGCAGGGCCTCGCGGACGCCGTCGCCGACCTCGACGAGGACGAAGCTCGTGGCCGACGGGACGGGCCGCAGGCCGAGGTCGCGCAGCCCGCGGAGCAGGTGGTGGCGCCAGCCGGCGGTCTCCTCGGCGGCGCGGGCGGCCTCGGCCCGGGCCAGGGGGCTCGCCGTCTCGACCATGACCCGGGCGGCGAGGGTGCCGACCGACCAGGGCGGCTGCTGCTCGGCGAGCCGGGCGAGCAGGACCGGGTCGCCGACGACGTACCCCGCCCGCAGCCCGGCCAGGGCCCACGTCTTGGTCAGTGAGCGCAGGACGAGCAGCCCGGCGAGGTCGGGGCCGACGACGGAGGCGGACTCCCGGGCGTCGGTGTCGGCGAAGGCCTCGTCGACGACGAGGACCCGGCCGGGGGCGCGCAGGGCCTCGACCGCCTCGCGCGGGTGCAGCACGCCGGTGGGGTTCGTCGGGTTGCCGAGGACGACGAGGTCGGCGTCGGCCGGGACGGCGGCGGGGTCGAGAGCGAAGTCGTCCTCGGCCCGCAGGACGACGTGCTCCGGAACCGTCCCCGCGAGGCGCAGCGCGGCCTCGGGCTCGGTGAACTGGGGGTGGACGACGACGGCGCGCCGTGGGTGCAGGGCCCGGGCGAGGAGGGTGAACGCCTCGGCGGCCCCGGCGGTGGGGAGGACGGCGGCCTCGGGCACCCCGTGGCGCCGGGCCAGGGCGGCGCGGGCGGCGTCGGCGCTGGGGTAGGCGGCCAGGTCGCCGACGGCACGGCGCAGGTGCTCGGCCAGCCAGGGCGGGGGAGCGCTGCCGCGGACGTTGACGGCGAGGTCGACGAGCCCGGGGGTCGCCTCGGCGTCGCCGTGGTGGCGCAGCGGGTCGGCGACGGCGTCCTGGCCGGCCGGGACGCCGGTGCCCAGCCGGACGGGGGTCTCCGGGACCGGCAGCGGCACCCGGCTCGGGGCGGCGTGGACGGCGTCGGCGAAGCGCGCCGCGAGGTCCGGGTGCCCGGCCCAGTGCACGTGCAGGTAGGAGGCGTGCAGCGTCGGCGACCCGGTGCCGGCGGGGTCCAGCGACCAGCCCTCGGCCTCGCCGTCGAGCAGCCACCCGGGCGCGTCCCCGGCCCCGGGCGTGGTCCGGGTGCGGTGGAACTCGTGGCCGTGGACGGTGGCGCCGGCGGCGCCGAGCAGGGTGTCGGCGGCGGCCGTCGCCGTGCGGTAGCGCAGGGTGAGCCGCGGGTGCATCGCGGCGGTCGTGGGGACGGCGCCGACGAGGGCGTGCCCCTCGACGGCCTCGGCGAGGTAGAGCAGCCCGGCGCACTCGGCGACGGTGGGGATGCCCGCGCGCACCGCGTCGCCGATGTCGGCCAGCAGCGAGGTGTTGCCGGCCAGGGTCGCGGCGTGGACCTCGGGGAAGCCGCCGCCGAGGTAGATGCCGCTCGTGCCGTCGGGCAGGGCCGGGTCGAGCGCGGGGTCGAAGACGACGGGCTCGCAGCCCTGGGCCCGCAGCAGCTCGTCGATCTCGGCGTACCGGAACGTGAACGCGCGACCGCCGGCGACCGCCACCCGGCGGGGGGCGCGGACCGGGCCCGCGGGCGGCGCCCAGGGCTCGGCGTCGAGACCGGGCGCGCTGCGGGCCAGCGCGAGGACGGCGTCGAGGTCGACGAGGCGCGCGGTCTGCTCGGCCAGCCGGTCCAGGGCGGTGACGGCGTCGTCGCGCTCGGCGACGGGGACCAGGCCCAGGTGCCGCGAGGGCGCGGACACCCCGGCGTCCCGGGGCAGCACACCGAGGACGGGCACGCCGAGCGCCTCGACCGCGCGCCGGACCTCGGCGGCGTGCCGGTCCGACCCGGCCTTGTTGAGGACGACCCCGCCGACGTGGACGTCGGGGTCGAAGGTCCGCAGCCCGTGGACCGTGGCGGCGACCGTGCGGGCGGCCGAGGAGATGTCGAGGACGAGGAGCACCGGCGAGGCCGTCAGCGCGGCGACGTGGGCGGTGGAGGACCAGCCGTCGGTGCCGAGCCGCCCGTCGAAGAGGCCCATGACGCCCTCGACGACGGTGACGTCGGCGGGCGCCGGGGTCATCGCGGCGTGCGCGAGCAGCGGCAGCACCCGCTCCTCGCCCTGGAGCCAGGGGTCGAGGTTGCGGCCGGGCCGGCCGGTCGCGAGCGCGTGGTAGCCGGGGTCGATGTAGTCGGGCCCGACCTTGGCGGCGGCGACGTCGTGCCCGGCCCGGCTCAGGGCGGCCATGAGCCCGACGGCGACCGTCGTCTTGCCCTGCCCGGACGCGGCCGCCGCGACGACGACGCGCGGGACGGTCACCACTCGATGCCCTTCTGGCCCTTCTGCCCCTGGTCGAAGGGGTGGCGGACCTTGGTCATCTCGGTGTGGACGTCGGCGATCTCGAGCAGCCGCGGGTCGGGGTCGCGGCCGGTGATGACGACGTGCTGGTAGCCGGGCCGCTCGGAGAGGACGCGGACGACCTCCTCGGCGTCGACCCAGCCCCACTTCATGACGTAGGTGAACTCGTCGAGGACGTAGAGGGTGTGGGTCTCGTCGGCGAGCCGGCGGACGATCTCGGCCCAGCCCTCGCGGGCGTCGGCGGCGTGGTCCTCCTCGGACCCGGCCTTGCGCGACCAGGACCAGCCCGAGCCCATCTTGTGCCACTCGACCGGGCCGCCCTCGCCGGTCTGCTCGTGCAGCCGGCCCAGCGCCTCGAGCGCCGCCTGCTCGCCGATGCGCCACTTGGCGCTCTTGACGAACTGGAACACCCCGATCGACCAGCCCTGGTTCCAGCCGCGCAGCGCGAGCCCGAAGGCCGCGGTCGACTTGCCCTTGCCGGCGCCGCCGTGGACGACGACGAGGGGGCGGTTGCGGCGCTGGCGGGTGGTGAGCCCGTCCTTGGCGGTCTGCGGGACCTGTCCCTGCGGCATCAGGCGATCCTCTCGTGGGGGGCGGAGCGGGGGTCGGCGGCGGCCCGCGCGGAGGAGACGGTGGCGACGAGCGCGTCGGCCGCGACCTCGCCGAGGGGCACGTGGGTGGCGCCCATCCGGCCGGCGAGGTCGGCGGCGAGGCCGAGCCGGAAGCGGCCGGTCTCGCAGTCGACGACGACGGTCTGGACACCGGTGGCGGGCCAGGCGTCGGCGATCCGGGTGGCCCGGTCCAGGGCGTCGGAGCCGGCGGTGGCGCGCCCGTCGGTGACGAGGACGAGCAGCGGGCGGCGGCGGGGGTCGCGGATGCGCTCGAGGTCGAGGGTGCGGGCGGCGAGGACGAGGCCCTCGGCCAGCGGCGTCCGGCCGCCGTGCCGGACGGTCTCGAGGCAGCGGGCGGCGGCCTCGACCGACGACGTCGGCGGCAGGTCCAGGGTCGCGCCGGTCCCGCGGAAGGTGACGAGGCCGACCCGGTCGCGGCGCTGGTAGGCGTCAAGCAGTAGCGACAGGACGGCGGTCTTCACCTCGGACATCCGGCGCCGTGCGCCCATCGAGCCGGAGGCGTCGACGGCGAGCAGCACGAGGTTGGACTCCTGGCCCTGGAGGACGGCCGAGCGCAGGTGACCGGCGCCGACCCGCAGGCGCCCGGTGTCACCGGCCGCCCGGTCTCGGGCCGCGGCGGCGACGGTGGCGGGCAGGTGCAGGCGGCCGCTCGCGCCGGGGCGCCAGCCGACGGCGCGGCCGTTGGTCGTCAGGGCGCGGCTGCGCCTGCCGGGGTCGCCGAGGCCGACGCCGGTGAGGCGCAGGACCTTCGGGCGGAAGGCCGGGCCGCTGCCGGCCAGGCCGGCGGGGGCGACACCGGGAGCGTCGGGGGCCGGCGGGCGCTCGTCGGCGTCGGCGTCCGCGGGGTCGCCGTCCGGGCCGGCGGGGTCGGGCGGGGTGCGGGCGTCCTGGGGCGCCTGCCCGTCGCCGGTGCCGTCCGGCGGGGGAGGGGTGCCGTCCTGCGGTGCGGCGTCCTCGGGCCCGTCGTCGGGGGCCGGGCCGCCGCCGTCGGGTCCCTCGCCGGGGTCCTCGGAGCCGTCGGTGCCATCCGGGGGCGGGTCGTCGTCGAGGTCGTCGAGCAGCCGGTCGAGGAGGTCCTCGTCGAGGCCGGGGGCGTCGAACGGGTTGCGGCGGCGGCGGTGCGGCAGCGAGAGCCGGGCCGCGGCGCGGACGTCGGCCCGGGTGACCCGGGTCCGCCCGTGCCAGGCGGCGTGGGCCTTGGCGGCCCGGGCGGTGACGATGTCGGCGCGCAGGCCGTCGACGTCGAAGCCGGCGCAGACGCGGGCGACGGCGGCGAGGGCCGCGTCGGTGAGCTCGACGTCGTCGACGCCGGCGCGGGCGGTGGCGATGCGCTGTGCCAGCGCCTCCTGGTCCGCCGCGAACCGGGCGGCGAAGCCCTCGGGGTCGGCGTCGAAGGCCAGCCGGCGGCGGACGACCTCGGCCCGCTCGGCGGGCTCGCGGCTCGCGGCGACCTCGACGGTGAGCCCGAACCGGTCGAGCAGCTGCGGGCGCAGCTCGCCCTCCTCGGGGTTCATCGTCCCGACGAGGACGAGCTCGGCGGCGTGGCTCACCGAGACACCGTCGCGCTCGACGCTGGCGCGGCCCATCGCCGCGGCGTCGAGGAGGAGGTCGACGAGGTGGTCGTGGAGCAGGTTGACCTCGTCGACGTAGAGGATCCCGCGGTGGGCGGCGGCGAGCAGGCCGGGCTGGAAGGTCGCCCGGCCCTCGCCGAGCGCGCGGCCGAGGTCGAGGGAGCCGATGACGCGGTCCTCGGTGGCGCCGACCGGCAGCTCGACGAGGCGGGCCGGGCGGACGTCGGCGGCGGGGTCGGCCGGGTGCGGGCCGTCGGGGCAGGTGGGGTCCGGGTGCTCGGGGTCGCACGAGAAGCGGCAGCCGCGCACGACGCGCTCGTCGGGCATGAGGTCGACGAGGGCCCGGACGATCGTCGACTTGGCCGTGCCCTTCTCCCCGCGGACGAGGACGCCGCCCACCGACGGCGAGACCGTGGTGAGGACGAGGGCGAGGGCGAGGTCGTCGGACCCCACGACGGCCGAGAACGGGAAGTGGACCACGGGTTGGGGCTGCTCCTCCTGCGGCGAGTGACCACGCTCGCCCGAGTGACCGGCACCGCCGGTGGCGGACCGGCGGCGGGCCTCCGGGACGTCCTGGCTCTCCCGTGACGGGATGACAGTGGCGGGACCGCTCCGGACTCTCACCGGATTCCTCGCGAAGGCCGGGGCCATCATGGCACGTCGTCCCGCCGGGTGCTCCGGCCGTCACGCGATCGGGGCCCCGGGTGACGGGTGACCGCCCGGGTGGTCCGGGCGACGACACCTGCGCCGTACGCCGCGCGAGAGGGTCCCGCCTACGCTGAGCGCCGTGATCGACGTCATCGGGGTGCCCGCCGAGGGGCCGCAGGCCCTGCCCCCGGCGACCCGGGCGGTGCTGCGGGGGGCGCGGACGGTCCTCGGCTCGCCGCGGCTGCTCGGGCTGCTCGGCCCGGAGGACCCCGCCGACCGACGCCCCTGGCCGGCGCCGCTGTCGGCCGGTCTCCCCGGCCTGCTCGAGGACCTCCCCACCATCGCCGGGGGTGCGGACGGCCCGGGGGGCGTCGTCGCCCTGGCCAGTGGCGACCCGCTCGTCTCCGGCATCGGGACGACGCTGGTGCGAGTGCTCGGGGCGGACGCCGTGCGGGTGCACCCGGCCGTGTCGTCGGTGGCGCTGGCCCGGGCCCGGATGCGCTGGTCGGCCGAGGAGTCGCAGGTCGTCGGGCTCGTGTCCGCCGCGGCCGGGGCGATCCGGCCGTGGCTCGCCCCCGGCGCCCGCCTGCTCGTCCTCTCCGCCACCGAGGCGACGCCCCGCGAGGTCGCCGCGGTCCTCGTCGCCGACGGCTGCGGGGCCGCCCGGCTCACCGTGCTCGGCGACCTCGGCGCCGCCGGCGAGAGCCGGGTCGGGACGACCGCCGACGCGCTGCTCGCCGACCCCACGGCCCCGCTGCCGCGCCTGCACGTCCTCGCCGTCGAGGTACCGTCCGACGCCGTCCTGCCGGGGCGCGCACCCGGCCTCCCCGACGACGCCTTCGCCCACGACGGCCAGCTGACCAAGGCCGAGCTGCGGGCCCTCGCCGTCGCCGCCCTGCGCCCCCTGCCCGGGCAGGTGCTGTGGGACCTCGGCGCCGGCGCCGGGTCGGTGTCGGTCGAGTGGTGCCGCCTGGCCCCCGGGGCCCGCGCCGTCGCCGTCGAGCGCGACCCGACGCGCGCCGAGCGGGTCGCCGCCAACGCCGCCGCCCACGGCGTCCCGGTGCGGGTGGTGCGGGCCGACGTCGCCGACGCCGTGGCCGACGCCGGCGCCCTGCCGGCGCCCGACGCCGTGTTCGTCGGCGGGGGCGCCACCGACGCCGTGGTCGAGGCCGCCTGGGCCGCGCTGCCGCCCGGCGGACGTCTCGTCGTCCCGGCGGTGACGCTCGGGACCGAGGCGCTGGTCGTCGCCGCGCACGCCCGGCACGGGGGGACGCTGCGTCGGTTCACCGTCGAGCGGGCCGAGCCGCTCGGCCGCCACCTGTCCTGGACCCCGGCGCGACCCGTCGTCCAGTGGGCGGCGACCAGGCCCGCGGACGTCCCGCCCACCCCCGCCGCGGAGGAGACCCCATGACCGTCCACTTCGTCGGCGCCGGCCCCGGGGCCGCGGACCTGCTCACGGTGCGGGCGGTGCGGCTGCTGGAGCGGGCGCAGGTCTGCCTCTACGCCGGGACCTACCTCGACGCCGCCGTCCTCGAGCACTGCCCCGAGGGCGCGGAGCTCGTCGACACCCAGCACCTCGACCTCGACACCATCACCCGGCACCTCGTCGGGGCCCACGCGCGCGGCCTCGACGTCGTCCGGCTGTGCTCCGGCGACCCGTCGGTCTACTCCGCCGTCGCCGAGCAGGCCCGCCGCCTCGACGCCGCCGGTGTCCCCTGGGACGTGACGCCCGGGGTGCCCGCCTACGCCGCCACCGCCGCCCTCGCCGGGCGCGAGCTCACCGTGCCCGAGGTCGCCCAGACCGTCGTCCTCACCCGGGCCCAGCAGGACTCGACGGCGATGCCGCCCGGGGAGGACCTCGCGACGTACGCGGCCACCGGCGCGACGCTCGTCCTGCACCTCGCGATCCGCCACACCCGACGGCTCGCCGACCTCCTGGCCGGGCACTACGGGGCGGACTGCCCGGTCGTCGTCGGCGCCGCCGTGAGCACCCCGCGCGAGCTCGTCATCCGCTCGACGCTGGCCCACGTCGCCGACCGCGTCGAGGAGGCGGGGCTGCGGCAGTCGTCGGTCATCCTCGTGGGGCGGGCGCTGGCCGCCGAGGGGTTCGTCGAGAGCCACCTGTACGGGTCGCGGGAGCGCCCGGGAGCGGGTCCCGCGGCCCCGACGGTGTTGTAGCCTCCCCTCACGTCGTCTGCGTCGAGGAACCCGGTGCGACTCCGGGGCGGTCGCGCCACTGTGAGCGGGTCTTCCGCGAGCCAGGAACTCGGGACGGCGGACCGTCCGGGACGCGTCATCCCGGGGAAGGACGTGCCAGTGCACATCGCCGAGGGCTTCCTGCCCCCACTCCACGCGGCCGGCTGGACCGTCGTCGCCGCGCCCTTCGTCGTCCACGGCGCCCGCGAGGTGCGCCGGGTCGTCACGGAGCGGCCCGACGCGCGGCTCCTGCTCGGCGCCGCCGGGGCCTTCACCTTCGTGCTCTCCGCGCTCAAGCTGCCGTCGGTGACCGGCTCGTCCTCGCACCCGACCGGCACCGGCGTCGGGGCCATCGTCTTCCGGCCGCCGGTCATGGCGCTCCTCGGCACCGTCGTCCTGCTCTTCCAGGCGCTGCTGCTCGCGCACGGCGGCCTCACCACTCTCGGCGCCAACGTCTTCTCGATGGCCGTCGTCGGGCCCTGGGCGGGCTACGGCTGCTACCGGCTGCTGGCCCGGGCGCCGCTCGGGGTCGCCGTCTTCGTCGGGGTCGCCGTCGCCGACCTCGCCACCTACGTCACCACCTCCCTCCAGCTGGCGCTCGCCTTCCCGGACCCCACCTCCGGCCTGCTCGGCGCCCTGCTGCGCTTCCTCGGCATCTTCGCCGTGACTCAGGTGCCGCTGGCGGTCGTCGAGGGCATCCTCGGCGTCCTCCTCGTCCGCGCGCTGCGCTCCTGGGCCGGTCCCGAGCTCGCCGGCTTCGGCCGGGTGGGCGAGCCCGGCCCGCGGGAGGAGACCGTCGATGCGTGAGCGCCGCAGCACCGTGCTGCTCGTCCTCGTCGCGCTGTTCGTCGTCGTCGGCTGCTTCCTCGTCGCCGGCAACGTCGACTACGGCGGCACCGACTCGGCCGCGACCGACGCCATCGCCGCGTCCGACCCGGGCTACGAGCCGTGGTTCACCCACCTGTGGGCGCCGCGGTCCAAGGAGGTCGAGTCGGGGCTGTTCGCGCTCCAGGCCGCCCTCGGCGGCGGGGTCGTCGGGTTCGCGCTCGGCACGCTGCGCGAGCGGCGTCGCGCGCGCACGACCCCGCCGGCCGACGTCCCGGCGGAGCGCTGACGTGGCCCGGCTGGCCATCGACGACGCCGCCTGGGGCAACCGCTGGCGGCAGCGGAGCACCGCCGAGAAGGCGCTTCTCGCCCTCGGGCTGCTGGTCCTCGCCGTCACCTCGCGCGAGGTCGTCACCGGCGCCGCCGTCCTCGTGCTCGCCGTCGGCTGCGCGCTGGTCGGGGCACGGGTGCCGTGGCGCACCTACCTCAGGGTCGTCCTCGCCCCGCTGTCCTTCGTCGTCCTCGGCGCCGCCAGCGTGGCGGTCACCGTCGGCGCCCGGCCCGACGGCGCGCTGCTGGCGCTCGGCCCGGTCGCCGTCACCGACGGGACGCTGACCACGGCGGGCCAGGTGCTGGCCCGGGCGCTGGCCGCGACGAGCGCCATGGCCCTGCTCGCGACGACGACGCCGGTCAGCGACCTGCTCACGGGGATGCGCCGGCTGCGGGTGCCCGAGGTCGTCGTCGACGTCGCCGAGGTCATGTACCGCTTCGTCTTCCTCCTCCTCGACACCGTGGCGACCGTCCGCGAGGCGCAGACCGCCCGGCTCGGCTACGCCACCGGCCCCGCCGCCCGGCGCTCGCTGGGGATGCTCGGCTCGGCCGTCCTGCGGCAGGCCTGGACCCGTGCGCAGCGCCTCGACGCCGGGCTGGCCGGGCGCGGCGGCAGCGGTCCGCTGCGGACCCTTCCGGCGCTGCGCCCGGTGTCGGTACCGTTCGTCGCCGTGACGTGCACCGGTCTGGTCGCCCTGACGGCGGCGTCGGTGGTGCTGGCGTGACCCACCGCCTCAGCCGCCGCGAGCCGTCGGCGTCGGTCCCGCTCCTGGCCGCCGAGGGCGTGCACGCCGGCTATCCCGGGGGGCCGGACGTCCTGGACTGCGTCTCCGTCGAGCTCCGGCGCGGCACGAGGGTCGCCCTGCTCGGCGCCAACGGCTCCGGCAAGACGACGCTGCTGCGCTGCCTGTCCGGGGCGCACCGGCCGCGCACCGGCGACGTGCTCGTCGACGGCGTCGCCCTCACCCACCGGTCCGGCCCGCTGCGCGCGCACCGCCAGCGCGTCCAGCTCGTGCTCCAGGACCCCGACGACCAGCTGTTCTCGGCCGACGTCCGCCAGGACGTCTCCTTCGGGCCGGTGAACCTCGGCCTGCCCGACGACGAGGTCCGCGAGCGCGTGGCGTCGGCGCTGTCGGCGCTCGGGCTGGCCCACGTCGCGGACCGCGCCGTGCACCAGCTCTCCTACGGCCAGCGCAAGCGGGTCGCCGTCGCCGGCGCCGTCGCCATGCAGCCGGAGGTGCTGCTGCTCGACGAGCCGACCGCCGGGCTGGACCCGCGTGGCGTCGCCGCCATGCTGGCCGCGCTGGAGCGGCTCGAGCGGTCCGGCACGACGGTCGTCATGGCCACCCACGACGTCGACCTCGCCTGGTCCTGGGCCGACGAGGTCGCCGTCGTGCTCGACCGGGTCGTCCACCAGGACGTCCTCGTCAAGGTGCTCACCGACGAGGCGCTGCTCGAGGCCGCCGGGCTCGCCGTCCCCTGGCCCGTCGCGCTGCTGCGCCGGCTCGGCCGCGAGGTCGACGTCGCCTTCCCGCCGCGCACCGCCACCGACGTCGCCGCCCTCCTCGGGTAAGTAGTGGTCCGCTACGGAGTTTGTTGAGCAGGTCAGCGACGCCGCCTCGTCGTGCGCGTTGACGGCGCAAATCCGACGTTGTGACGTCCTGTGGATGTCATAGGAAGTGGGGTAAGGCAAGGATGGACGCGACGGTCCTCTCCGCTCTCGTGGCCGGTAGCAGTGCAGTTCTAGGCGCAATGGTTGGTGGTGCCACGCTCCTGCTCGGGCAGCGGTTGCAAGAAGAGCGAGAATCGAGGATGGAACAGCAGCGAGAGCTGCGTCGTGTCTGTTCCAACCTGACCACAGGCGTAGCGCGGATCAGGTCACTGAGCTTTAGGATCAACGAGGCGGGGGCCCGAGAAGGCGCGCAAGCTGCTCTCGATGTCGCACGGGAGAGTTGTGAGCAGCTACGACTTATCGCCTCTACAGTCGCGACACAGGAGCATGCGCGCCTTGTGCTGCGGCACTCGTGGGCCGTCCTGCAACTGGCGGAGACCGGGGTCGATCCACGTGACGGTCAGTTCGCAGAACCGCCCGACGCCCGCTTGCGAGCCGAACTGACTAACCTCTACAGGAGCGTTCGCCGAGAGCTCGCGGTGGAGAACCCCGACGCTGTCTTCGAAGAGCTCCCCGACTAGCGACGTTGGCCACCGAGCTGACGCCGCCCAGGCCCGGGTCGGGGACATCGCTCGCGGTCGCGGACGTCTCCGCGACTCCGGACGACAACCGCGACCCGTCCCGGGATCGGCCCGGACCGTCAGTCGACGGAGCGGGGCGTCCAGACCCGGCCGGACGCCGTCACGCGGGTGCGCGAGGCGCCGACGACGACGAGGCAGCGCATGTCGACCGACTCGGGGTCGAGCTCGCCGAGGGTCGTGACGCGCAGCTCCTCACCCGGGCGGCCGACGTCCCGGGCGACGACGACGACGCGCTCGGGCCCGGCGACCTCGCACACGGCCCGCAGGGCCTCGCCGAGCTGTTCGGGACGCGAGCGGGACCGGGGGTTGTAGAGGGCGACCGCCAGGTCGGCCCGGACGGCGGCGAGCAGCCGCTCCAGCAGCACCGGCCAGGGCTTCAGCCGGTCCGACAGGGAGATGAGGGCGTGGTCGGCGCCGAGCAGCGCCCCGGCCAGCGCGGCTGCGGCGTGGGCGGCCGTCACGCCGGGCACGACGTGCACGGGCACCGCCGCGTACCGCTCGTCCTCGGCGGCCTCGAACACGGCGGCGGCCATCCCGAAGACGCCGGCGTCGCCGCCCGATACGACGGCGACCGGCTCCCCGGCCAGCGCGAGGTCGAGGGCGTCCCGGGCCCGGTCGACCTCGACGGTGTTGCCGCTCGCGTGCCGGGTGAGGCCCTCGCGCTGCGGCACCCGGTCGACGTACGGCGCGTAGCCGACGACGTGGCGGACCGAGGCCAGGACCTCCGACGCCTCCGGGGTGAGCCAGCGCTCGGGGCCGGGTCCGAGCCCGACGACGTGGACAGGTGCCGGGGCGGCGTCGGACGCACCGGGGGCCGGGGCGTCCGGCCGAGGACGTGGGGCCTCGCCCGTCCGGGCCCGTCCCGCCGCGTCCGCGCGCACGTCCGCTCCGGGTACGACGACGACCGACATGTACGGCACGGTGTCGGCGTCGACCTCGCTCACGGGCAGCACCCGCTGCCCGCCGCGGCTCGCCTCCTGGACGTAGAGCGCCCGGTCGAGCAGACCGGCCTGCCGCAGCGCCTCGCGGACGTCGGCGAAGGTGCGGCCGAGCTTCATGACGACCGCCGCGTCGGTGTCGGCCAGCCGCCGCGCGAGCTCGGGCACCGGCAGTGTCCCCGGCAGCACCGTGAGCACGTCCTCGTGCCGCGAGAGCCCCGCCCCGACGGCCGCGCTCGCTGCCGACACCGACGTCACACCGGCCACGACCTCGGTCGGGAACTCCTCGCGCAGCACGTCGTGGACGTACATGAACGAGCCGTAGAAGAGCGGGTCCCCCTCGGCGAGGACGACGACCGAGCGCCCGGCGGCCAGGTGGGCCCGCAGCCGCTCGACGCACTCCGCGTAGAAGTCGGCGAGCGCGCCGTAGTAGCCGCCCGGGTGCTCCGTCGCCCCCGTCGTCACGGGGTAGACCAGGGCCTCCTCGACGACGCCCTCCGGCAGGACCGCCGACGCGATGGCGCGGGCCGTCGACTCCCGGTGCGCCGCGCGGTGGTAGGCGACGACGTCCGCGGACCCGATGAGGGCGACGGCCCGCACGGTCATGAGGTCGGGGTCGCCGGGCCCCACCCCGACCCCGTACAGGTGGCCGGGCTCCGCGGGACGGCTCATGCCAGCTCGTCCTCGTCGGCGATGGCGTTGAGGGCCGCCGCGGCCATCGCCGAGCCGCCGCGCCGCCCGTGCACGACGACCCAGGGCACCTGTCCGCCGCCCGGCAGCTCGTGCTCGGCGAGGGCGACCTTGGACTCGGCCGACCCGATGAAGCCGACCGGCATCCCGACGACGGCCGCGGGCCGCGGGCCGCCGTCGAGCAGCAGCTCGAGCAGGTGGAACAGGGCGGTCGGGGCGTTGCCGACGGCGACGACGGCGCCCTCCAGGCGGTCGGCCCACAGCGACACGGCGGCCGCGGCCCGGGTCGTGCCCCAGGCGAGAGCGAGCCCCGGCACCTCCGGCTCGCGCAGGGTGCAGACGACCTCGTTGTCGGCGGGCAGCCGGCGCCGGGTCACCCCGGAGGCGAGCATCTGCGAGTCGGTGAGGATCGGCGCGCCGGACAGCAGCGCGGTCCGGGCGTCGCGGACGACGTCCGGGTGCGCCGCGAGGTCCTCGACGACGCCGACGTCCCCGGCGGCGTGGACGACCCGGGTCGCGACGCCGTGCAGGTCCGCCGGGAGGCCGGAGAGGTCGGTCTCCTCCCGGATGGTCGCGAAGGAGCGCCGGTAGATCTCGAGGCCGTCGGTGACGTACTCGAACCGGCGGCTCGGCGGGGCGAGGGTCATGCGCGGTCTCCGGGGAGCAGGGACAGGACGGCGTCGGCGTCGGGCGCGCCGACGGCCACGAGGTCGCCGTCGCGGGCGCCGCAGCGCCGCTCGCAGCCGACGACGTGCAGCGGGGGCGTCGCGGTGCCCCGGGCGTCGAGCGCCGCGACGACGTCCGCCGCCACGGGCAGGGTGGCGCTGCGGGCCTTCGCGCAGTGCGGGGCGCCGACGCAGGCGCTGACCCGGGAGGCGGCCGACGCCGGGTCGACGACGAGCCCGGCCCGCTCCAGCGCGGTGGCGGCCGCGGCGCCGCCGCGCACGACGAGCGAGCGCCACGGGGTGACGACGACGCGCCCGGCGACCTCGGCCAGGGCGGCCACGTGCCCGGGCCGCAGCATGGCCAGCGGGACGCCGGCGACGAGGTCCTCGCCCACGGGTCCGGGCTCGAGGGGAGGGGCGACCGCGGGCGGGACCGGGTCCAGGCCGCCCAGCACCGGCGAGCCGGCGGGCAGGTCCCGGACGTTCCAGACGCCATGCGGGGCGTGGGCGAGGAAGGCGCGGGCCACGTCGAGCACGGCCGCGACGGCGTCCGTGCTGGAGACCGGCCGGCCACGGCCCCCGGCCAGGAGCAGGCCCTCGGTCAAGGACCGGGCCCGGTAGGCGACGTCGTACGGCTCCGAGAGCGGCGACCCGGAGGCGTCGGCGACGGCGAACAGGAAGCGTCCCGGTAGGTCGGCCAGCGCCGGGTCGGCGCACAGCGCGGCGTCGAGGTCGCGCACGAGCGGCTGCAGCCCCGGGGCCAGCGGCGCGGCGAGGACGTTGCGGACCCGCTCGTGCGTCGCGGACGGCAGGAGCCCGGTGGCCTCGACCCCGCGCACGAAGGCGTCCGGCAGCGGGTCGGGCAGGCCGCGCAGCTGGAGGTTGCCCCGGCTCGTCAGCTGCAGCACGGGGGCGCCGTGCCGGCCGGCCAGGGCGAGCAGGTCCATGAGGACGTCGACCCCGACCTCCCCGCCCGGCAGCCGCAGCCGCACGAGCGCCCCGTCCTGCGCGACGTGGGGCCGCAGCAGCCCCGGGCAGCGGTCGGCGACCGGCCGCTGCGGGGGGTGGGTGGGGGTGACGGACATCGCGGGCCAGCGTACGCGGGGGCGCAGGTAGGCTGCGCACGTCCGACGACGACGGAACCCGGTGCGAGTCCGGGACGGTCCCGCCACTGTGAGCCCTCCGGGCGAGTCAGGAACGTCGCGCCGGACGCCCGCGGCGGCGTCGCGGGCCCCGCACCGAGCGCGGGGGCGCGGACCCCCGGAGGAGAACCAGTGCCCCGCATCGCGTTGCTCTCGACGTCCGACACCGACCTGCTGTCCGCCCGGGCCAGCGGTGCCGACTACGTCGTCGCGAACCCGGCCCGCCCGGGCCACACCGACCTCGCCGCCGCCTTCGAGCAGGCCGACGTCGTCGTCGCCCGCATCCTCGGCACCCCCGACGACCTGTGCTCCGGCTTCGCCCGCATCCGCGACACCGGCGTACCCATGGTCGTCGTCGGCGGCGAACAGGCCCCGAGCGCCCAGCTCATGGAGACCTCGACCGCCCCGCAGGGCGTCGTCCGCGAGGCCCACGAGTACCTGCGCCACGGCGGCTCCTCGAACCTCGCCCAGCTGCACGCGTTCCTCTCCGACACCCTGCTCCTCACCGGCGAGGGCTTCGAGCCGCCGGAGGAGCTGCCCGCCTGGGGCCTGCTCGAGCGCGCGCCCCTCGAGGCGGCGGCCGACGGCGCCCCCCGCCCGCGCGTCGGCATCCTCTTCTACCGGGCGCAGTACGCCGCGGGGAACACCGACTACGTCCACGCCCTGGCCGACGCGGTCGACGCCGCGGGGGGCGTCGGCGAGCCGATCTACGCCACCTCCCTGCGCGACGCCACCCCGAGCCTGCTCGAGCAGCTCGGCACCTACGACGCGATCGTCACGACCGTGCTCGCCGCCGGCGGCGCCGGGACCAGGGCGGCCGACGCCTCGGCCGGCGGTGACGACGAGTCGTGGGACGTCGCGCAGCTGGCCGCCCTCGACGTGCCGCTGCTCCAGGGCCTGTGCCTCACCTGGAGCCGCGCCGACTGGGAGGAGGCCGACGACGGCATGTCGCCGCTCGACGTCGCCACCCAGGTCGCCATCCCCGAGTTCGACGGCCGCCTGGTCACCGTCCCGTTCTCCTTCAAGGAGACCGACGAGGACGGCCTGGCCCACTACGTCGCCGACCCCGAGCGCTGCGCCCGCGTCGCCGGCATCGCCGTCGGCCACGCCCGGCTCCGGCACGTCCCGCCGGCCGAGCGCAAGGTCGCCCTCGTCCTCTCGGCGTACCCCACCAAGCACAGCCGGATCGGCAACGCCGTCGGCCTCGACACCCCGGTCTCGACCGTCCGCCTGCTGCGGATGATGCGCGAGGCCGGCTACGACGTCGGCGGGCCCGGCGAGATCCCCGGCATCGACCCGCTGCCGGAGGTCGAGGGCGAGGCCGCGGACACGACGGCCGGGAACGCCCTGGTCCACGCCCTCATCGCCGCCGGCGGCCAGGACCCGGAGTGGCTCAGCGAGACGCAGCTGACCGAGCACCACGTCCGCATCCCCGCGAGCCGCTACCGCACGTGGTTCGACCGCTTCCCGCCGGACCTGCGCTCGGCCGTCACCGACGCCTGGGGCGAGGCGCCGGGCGAGCTGTTCGTCGACCGCGCCACCGGCGGCGAGCCCGAGATCGTCACCGCCGCCCTGCGCGCCGGCAACGTCGTCCTCCTCGTCCAGCCGCCGCGCGGCTTCGGGGAGAACCCCATCGCGATCTACCACGACCCCGACCTCGCGCCGAGCCACCACTACCTCGCGACCTACCGGTGGGTCGAGGAGGAGTTCGGGGCGCACGCCGTCGTCCACATGGGCAAGCACGGCAACCTCGAGTGGCTGCCCGGCAAGAACCTCGGGATGTCCGCGTCCTGCGGCACCGACGCCGCGCTCGGCAGCGTGCCGCTCGTCTACCCCTTCCTCGTCAACGACCCGGGCGAGGGCACCCAGGCCAAGCGCCGCGCCCACGCCACCGTCGTCGACCACCTCGTCCCGCCGATGGCCCGCGCCGAGTCCTACGGCGACATCGCCCGCCTCGAGCAGCTGCTCGACGAGTACGGCAACGTCTCGGTCATGGACCCGGCCAAGGCGCCGGCCCTGCGCGGGGAGATCTGGACCCTCATCCGCTCCGCCGAGCTGCACCGCGACCTCGGCATCGACGAGCGGCCCGACGACGACACCTTCGACGACTTCGTCATGCACGTCGACGGCTGGCTCTGCGAAGTCAAGGACGTGCAGATCCGCGACGGCCTGCACGTCCTCGGCCAGGCCCCGGAGGGCCCGCAGCTCGTGGACCTCACCCTCGCCGTCCTGCGCGCCACCCAGGTCTTCGGCGGGCAGCGCGGCGCCGTCCCCGGCCTGCGCGCCGCCCTCGGCCTCAGCGAGGGCCAGGAGGGCACCGCCCGCACCGACGAGGTCGAGGCGCAGGCCCGCCGCCTCGTCGAGGCGGTCGCGGCCGCCGGGTGGGACGCCGGCGCCGTGCCCGGCGTCGTCGCCGCCGAGCTCGGCGAGCCGAACGCCGGCGTCGAGACCTCGCTGCGGTTCGCCTGCGACGAGGTCGTGCCGCGGCTGCGGGCGACGACGGACGAGCTGTCCATGGTGCTGCACGCCCTGGACGGCGGGTACGTCCCGGCCGGGCCGTCGGGCTCGCCGCTGCGCGGGCTCGTCAACGTCCTGCCGACCGGCCGCAACTTCTACTCCGTCGACCCCAAGGCCATCCCCTCCCGCCTGGCCTACGAGACCGGCGCAGCCATGGCGACCTCGCTGCTCGAGCGCTACCGGGCCGACAGCGGCGTCCTGCCCACCTCGGTCGGCCTGTCGGCCTGGGGGACCTCCGCGATGCGCACCTCGGGCGACGACATCGGCGAGGTCCTCGCGCTGCTCGGCGTGACGCCGGTGTGGGACGAGCAGTCCCGCCGCGTCGTGGGGCTGGAGGCGATCCCGCTGGCCGAGCTCGGCCGGCCGCGCATCGACGTCACCGTCCGCATCTCCGGCTTCTTCCGCGACGCCTTCCCGCACGTCATCGACCTGCTCGACGACGCCGTCGCCCTCGTCGTCGGGCTGGACGAGCCGCTGGAGGAGAACTTCCCCAAGGCGCACGCCGCCGCGGACCTCGACGCCCACGGCGACGAGCGCCGGGCGAGGACGCGGATCTTCGGGTCCAAGCCCGGCTCGTACGGCGCCGGCATCCTCGAGGTCGTCGAGCAGGGCTCGTGGCGCGACGACGCCGACCTCGCCGAGGTCTACACGGCCTGGGGCGGCTTCGCCTACGGCCGCGACCTCGACGGCGCCCCGGCCCGCGAGGACATGGAGCGCAGCTACCGGCGCATCCAGGTCGCGGCGAAGAACGTCGACAACCGCGAGTCCGACATCCTCGACTCCGACGACTACTTCCAGTACCACGGCGGCATGGTGGCGACGGTGCGCGCGCTCACCGGCGAGGCGCCCAAGGCGTACGTCGGCGACTCCACCAGCCCGGACCTCGTGCGCACCCGGTCCCTCCACGAGGAGACGAGCCGGGTCTTCCGCTCCCGCGTGGTGAACCCGCGGTGGGTGGCCGCGATGCGGCGGCACGGGTACAAGGGCGCCTTCGAGCTCGCCGCCACCGTCGACTACATGTTCGGCTTCGACGCGACGGCCGGCGTCGTCGACGACTGGATGTACGACCGGGTCGCCCGCGAGTACGTCCTCGACGACGAGACCCAGGCGTTCCTGCGGCACGCCAACCCGTGGGCCCTGCGCGGCATCGTCGAGAAGCTGTCCGAGGCCGCCGACCGCGGCCTGTGGGAGCAGCCGGACCCGGAGCTGTTCGCGCAGATGCGCCAGGTGTACCTCGAGGTCGAGGGCGACATCGAGGCGGGCCAGGAGGTCTGAGGTGGACCCGGTCCAGCCCGTGCGCGCGCCCGACCGGCCGGACGGCGCGTCCGCGGCCGGACGGACGTACGCGCGCCCGGTGCCGCTCGTCGGGGACAGGACGAGCGCCGCGGAGCGGGCGGCCGACCCGGCCGGCTGGGCGATGGGCCCGGAGGTCGTGGCGGCGCTGGCCGACGTCGTCGCCGGGCGCCGCGACATCCGCCGCTACCGGCCCGACCCCGTTCCCGAGGACCTGCTGACGGCGGTGCTGGAGTCCGGGCACCGGGCGCCGAGCGTGGGGCACTCCCAGCCCTGGCGGTTCGTCGTCGTCCGCGACCCCGCCGTCCGGGACCGGGCCGCGGCCCTCGCCGACGCCGCCCGGCTGCGCCAGGCCGAGGTGCTCACCGAGGACCGGGCGGCCCGGCTGCTCGACCTCAAGCTCGAGGGGCTGCGCGAGGCGCCGGTGGGCGTCGTCGTCGCCTGCGACCGGCGGACCCCGGCGGCCGGCGTGCTCGGCCGGGCGACCTTCCCCGACACCGACCTGTGGTCCTGCGCGACCGCGGTGCAGAACATGTGGCTGACGGCCCGCGCGCACGGTCTCGGGATGGGCTGGGTGACGCTGTTCGACCCCGCCGACCTCGCCGAGCTGCTCGGGCTGCCGGACGGCGTCGAGACGCTCGGGTGGATGTGCCTCGGCTGGCCCGACGAGCGCCCGCCCGAGCCCGGGCTGGAGCGCGCGGCCTGGTCCCGTCGGGCGCCGCTCGCCGACGTCGTGCTGCACGAGCGCTGGCCCGCGGCCGAGGGCGGGTCGGCGCCGGCCGCGCCCACCTCGCACCTGCGCGGGCCCGAGTCCGGCCGGCTGGTCGGCGCCACCGACTCCGCCGACGCCCAGCTGGCCGCACCCGAGGCGCTCGGCGTCCTGGACCGGGTCGTCGCGCGGGTCCGCTCCCTGGGGACGGGTGCGGTGACGGGCGGGACGCTCGTCCTCGCCGCCGCCGACCACCCGGTGACGGCGCTCGGGGTCAGCGCCTTCCCGCCCTCGGTGACCCGTGAGGTCGTCCTCGGCGCGCTCGCGGGGGAGTCGGCCGGGGCGCTGGCCGCGCGCGAGGCGGGCCTGGGGCTCGTCGTCGTCGACGCCGGGGTCGCCGGGGGGCCGGTGCCGGGTGCGGTCGACGTGCGGCCGGTGGGCGAGCGCGGTGACCTGGCGTCGGGCGACGCGCTGACCGCGGCCGACGTCGACCGGCTGGTCGAGGCCGGCCGGGCGGTCGGGCGGTCCGCCGCGACGTCCGGGCTGGTCGTCCTCGGCGAGGTGGGCATCGGCAACACGACGGTGGCCGCCGCGCTCACCGCCGCCCTGCTCGGACTGCCGGCGGCGGAGGTGTGCGGGCTCGGGGTCGGGTCGGACGCGGCGACCCTGGAGCGCAAGCGCGCCGTCGTCGCGGCGGCGCTGGAGCGGGTCGGCGACGTGTCGTCGGCGCCGTCGCGGCGGGTGCTCGCGGGGCTCGGCGGGGGAGAGGTGGCGGTGCTCACCGGGGTCGTCCTCGGCGCGGCGCAGGCCGGCGCGGCGGTCGTCCTCGACGGCCTGGCCGCGTCCGTCCCCGCCCTGCTCGCCGTCCGCGAGGAGCCGGCCGTCCAGGCCCACCTCGTCGCCGGGCAGCGCAGCCGCGAGACCGCCCACGCCGCCGTCCTGCGCGACCTCGGCCTCGAGCCCCTGCTCGGCCTGCGCCTGCGCGCCGGGGAGGGCGTCGGCGGCTGCCTCGCCGCCTCCCTCGTCCTCCAGGGCCTGCGCATCCGCGAGTCCCTCGCCCGCACCCACCCCTGACCCCACCCTGCTCGACTTCCTCGCCTGATCCCGGAACCTTCGGGTTCGCACCCCCTCCGAACCGGCGCGAACCCGAAGGTTCCTCGGCGTGACCGGGGCCGGCCGTCGCCCTCGGGCCAGGAGCGGGCCCCGCGCCCGCGTCCGACCCGCCCGGCCGCGTGCCCTCCCCGGTGCGGTGCAGCGGGGTCCTGACCCCGCCTCAGCACCGCCGATCCCGGGCCCGTCGCGGCTAGGGTCGGGCACATGCGCTACCGACGGATGGGCCACAGCGGGTGCGTCGTCTCCGAGCTGTGCCTCGGGACGATGACCTTCGGGAACGAGACCGACGAGGCCGGCTCGCACGAGCAGCTCGACGTCTTCCTCGAGGCCGGCGGCACCTTCGTCGACACCGCCGACGTCTACTCCGCCGGGGTGTCCGAGGAGATCATCGGCCGCTGGCTGAAGGACCGCCCCACCGACGTCACCGACCGGGTGGTCCTGGCCACCAAGGGCCGGTTCGCCGCCACCGACCAGGGCCCGAACGGCAACGGCCTGTCCACCCGTCACCTCACCCGAGCCCTGGACGCCTCGCTCACCCGGCTCGGCGTCGACGCCGTCGACCTCTACCAGGTGCACGCCTGGGACGAGCACACGCCGCTGGAGGAGACGCTGCGCACCCTCGACGGCTTCGTCCAGGCCGGCAAGATCCGCTACTACGGCCTCTCGAACTTCACCGGCTGGCAGCTGACCAAGGCGGTGCTCACGGCCCGCGCGCTGGGGCTCCGCCAGCCCGTCACGCTCCAGCCGCAGTACAGCCTCATCGTCCGCGAGATCGAGTGGGAGATCGTCCCGGCCGCCCTCGACGCCGGCCTGGGCCTGCTCCCGTGGAGCCCGCTCGGCGGCGGGTGGCTCTCCGGCAAGTACCGCCGCGACGAGCGGCCCACCGGCGACACCCGCCTCGGGGACGACCCGGGCCGCGGCATGGAGGCCTACGACCGGCGGGGGGACGATCGCACCTGGCGCATCGTCGACGCCGTCGACCGGATCGCCGAGGACCGCGGACGCTCGATGGCCGAGGTCGCGCTCGCGTGGGTGACCGACCGGCCGGCCGTGACGTCGACGATCCTCGGCGCCCGCACGACCGAGCAGCTGCGGACCAACCTCGCGAGCGTCGACCTCGACCTGTCCGACGACGAGCGCCGGACGCTCGACGCGGCCAGCGACCTCGCGGCCACCGACTACCCCTACGGCGAGCTCGGCGTCGGCCAGCGCCACCGCGACCTCGCCGGCGGCTGACCCGCGAGGACCACGACCGGGCGGTCAGGCGTCGTCGTCGGGCAGGGTCAGGGCGTAGGTGTCCATGACCCAGCCGTCGCGCCCGCGGACGGCGGCCCGGGTGGTGACGAGGTCGTCGGCGACGTCGGCGAGCCGCCCGGCCCGCAGCACCTGTCCAGGCAGCCCGAGCTGGGCGCCCCAGTGGACGTGCAGGTCCGGGGCCCGGTCCAGGAGTTCGAGGCAGCGCAGCCCGGCGTCGAGCATGACGACGACCGTGCCGAGGTCCGGCCGCCACTCCTCGACGAGCCGGCGCCCGGTCGTCACGTGCACCGGACCGCCGATCCCGTTGAGGACGATGCCGTGCTCGGCGGCCAGCACCTGCACCGCCGAGATGCCCGGCACGACGCGCACGGTCACCGGCGTGAGCCGGCCGACGGCCTCGACGATGCGGATGGTGGAGTCGTAGAACGCCGGGTCGCCCCAGACGAGGAACCCGACGACGGCCCCGTCCGGCAGGCCGTCCATCACCTCGGCGTAGCGGCGGGCGCGCTCGGTGTGCCAGGCGTCGACCCCGGCCCGGTACTGCGCGGCGTCGCGCCGGGCGTCCGGCCCGCGCTCGGGGTCGCGGACGGTGACGAACCGGTACGACCCCGGCTCGAGCAGCGCCGCGCACAGGTCGCGGCGGACGGCGACGAGCGACTCCGTCGCCTCCCGCTTGTCGGCGACGAGGAAGACGTCGCACGCGCGCAGGGCGGCGACGGCCTGCGCCGTGACGTGGTCCGGGCTGCCGGTGCCGATGCCGACGACGTGGACGACCCGGCTCACGGCGCCACCGGCTCGGCGACGGGGGAGTGGGCGAGCTCGGTGAGGGCGTCGAGGTCCAGGTGCTCCTCGACGGCGTCGGCGAGCAGATCGACCATGGCCTCGCGCCGGTCGGCGAACCCGGGCGCGGAGGCGTCCGGCGCCCACGACGACCCGGCGGCGGCCGCGACCTCGGCGAGCCAGGCCCGGCGGAAGGCGTCGCCCTCGAGCGTGCCGTGCCAGATGGTGCCCCACACCGAGTCCTGCCGCATGCCGCCGGGGAACGAGCCGTCGTCGTCGACGACACCGTGGTGGATCTCGTACCCCTCGACCGGAACGCCCCGCCACGTCGTCGACGGCCGCGCCAGCACCTTGTCGGCGCCGAAGGCGACGTCGGCGTCGAGCAGCCCGAGCCCCTCGACCACCCCGTCGCCGGACTCCACCGGGTCGTCGATGGCGCGGCAGAGCATCTGGTAGCCGCCGCAGATCCCGAGCACCGGCCGTCCGGCCGCGGCCCGGCCGCGGACCACGTCGGCGATCCCCGTGCGGCGCAGCCACTCCAGGTCCGAGACGGTGGCGCGGCTGCCCGGCAGCACGACGAGGTCGGCCTCGCGGCAGGCGTCCTCGTCCGTCGTCACCCGCACGTCGACACCCGGCTCGCAGGCCAGGGCGTCGACGTCGGTGGCGTTGGAGGTCCGGGGCAGCCGGACGACGGCGACGGCCAACCGGTCCGGGCGTGCGTCCGTCGGCGGCCGCCACCGCCCGACCGACAGGGCGTCCTCGCTGTCGATCCACACGTCCTCGAGCCACGGCAGGACCCCGACCGACGGCATCCCGGTGCGCCCGGTGACGGTCGCCAGCCCGGGCTCGAGCACCGAGGGGTCGCCGCGGAACTTGTTGATCGCGTACGCCCGCAGGTGCGCCCGGTCGGCGTCGTCGACGAGCGCCCAGGTGCCGAAGAGCGAGGCCAGCACCCCGCCGCGGTCGATGTCGCCGACGAGCAGGACCGGCAGCCCGGCGTGCCGCGCCAGCCCGAGGTTGACGTAGTCGCCGGCGCGGAGGTTGACCTCGGCGGGGGAGCCGGCCCCCTCGGCGACGACGAGGTCGTGGGCGGCGGCCAGCTCGTCCCAGGCGGCGAAGGCGGCCCCGGCCAGGTGCCGGCGCCCGGTGGCGTACTCGCCGGCCCGCAGCCGCCCGGCGGGCTGCCCGCGCAGGACGACGAAGGCCTCGCGGTCGCTGCCGGGCTTGAGGAGGACGGGGTTGTGGACCGACGACGCCTCGACGCCGGCCGCCCGGCACTGCAGGTACTGGGCCCGCCCGATCTCCGAGCCGTCGCGGCAGACCATCGAGTGGTTCGACATGTTCTGGGCCTTGAACGGGGCGACGTCCACCCCGCGGCGGCGCCACGCCCGCGCCAGCCCGGTGACGACGAGCGACTTCCCGGCGTCCGAGCTCGTCCCCGCCACCAGCAGTCCGGCCACGACGCGCAGTCTAGGCACCCCGCTACCGTGGGCCGCGTGCCGGTCGACCGCCTCCACCTCGTCCGCCACGGTGAGTCGACGTGGAACGTCGAGCGGCGCCTCCAGGGGGCCACCGCCCACCCCCCGCTGACGGCCCGCGGCCGGCAGCAGGCGGCGGCCGCGGCGGACGTCCTGCGCCACCGGGTGACCGGCCCGGTCCGGGTCCTCTCCAGCGACCTCGTCCGGGCCCGCGAGACCGCCGACGTCGTCGCCGCCGCCCTCGGCGTCCCCGTCGTCAGCGAGCCCGGACTGCGCGAGCAGGCCCTCGGCGACCTGGAGGGGCGCCTCACCGCCGACCTGCGCGAGCAGCCGGTGCCCGACGGCCTCGACGTCACCGAGGTCCGCTGGGGCGGGGGGGAGAGCATCGCCGACGTCCACGTGCGGCTGCGCGCCCTGCTCGCCCGGCTGCTCGGCCCGGACGGCGCCGACGACGTCCCCGACCTCGTCCTCGTCACCCACGGCGACACCCTGCGGGTGGCGCTGGCGGTCCTCGACGGCCGCGACCACCGCGACGTCGACTGGCGGGTCGTCGGCAACGGGGAGGTCGTCACCCGCGACGTCGGCGCGAGCCGGGCAACCGGGCCGGGCTAGACTCGGGCCCGCAGGCGTTCGAGCCGTCATCAGCGGCGAGCCTTCCGGAAGAACGGGCCGGACCCGCGCGGGACGGCCTCACTAGACCCGGACGTCGGGGTCACGTCACGACCCGGTGCAAGAGCGGCCGTCCCCCGGGGCGGCAAGCGAGGTGGTACCGCGGTGGTGCCCGGCCGAGTGGCCGGAACCCGTCGTCCTCGTGGTTCACGAGTCGACGACCCGCAGGAGCACCTCCGATGACCTACCCCAAGGTGTCCACCACCGGCGAGCACCGGGGCGCCGCGTTCGGCGTGCCCGCGAGCCCCCGGCTGCCCGAGGTCGAGGAGGCCGTCCTCGCGTACTGGGCGGCCGACGGCACCTTCCAGGCCTCGATCGACGCCCGCGACCCCGGCGAGCGCGGCGAGAACGAGTTCGTCTTCTACGACGGCCCGCCGTTCGCCAACGGCCTGCCGCACTACGGCCACCTGCTCACCGGCTACGTCAAGGACGTCGTCCCGCGCTACCGGACGATGCGCGGCAACCGCGTCGAGCGCCGCTTCGGCTGGGACACCCACGGCCTGCCCGCCGAGCTCGAGGCCATGCGCCTCAACGGCATCAAGACCACCGACGAGATCCTCGAGCTGGGGATCGAGAGGTTCAACGAGGCCTGCCGGCAGTCGGTGATGAAGTACACCGGGGAGTGGCGCGACTACGTGACCCGCCAGGCCCGCTGGGTCGACTTCGACCACGACTACCGGACGATGAACGCCGACTACATGGAGTCGGTCATCTGGGCCTTCAAGTCCTTACACGACAAGGGGTACGTCTACAAGGGCTTCCGCGTCCTGCCCTACTGCTGGAACGACGAGACGCCGCTGTCCAACCACGAGCTGCGGATGGACGAGGAGTCCTACCGGATGCGCCAGGACCCGGCGGTCACCGTCGGGTACCGGCTGGACGACACCGGCACCGACCCCGTGCTCGACGGTGCGCACCTGCTGATCTGGACGACGACGCCGTGGACGCTGCCGTCGAACCTCGCCGCCATGGTCGGCTCCGAGATCGACTACGTCGTGGTCGAGGCGCCGGTGCCGGGGACGGACGGCACGACCCGCTACGTCCTGGCCGAGGCCCGCCTGCCGCAGTACGCCCGCGAGCTGGCCGACGCCGACGGGGGCTTCGCCGTGCTCGGGCGCTACCGGGGCGCCGACCTCGTGGGGCGCCGCTACACCCCGCCGTTCTCGTACTTCGAGGGCCACGAGGGCGCCTTCCGGGTGGTCGCCGCCGACGACGCCGTGACGACGACCGACGGCACCGGGGTCGTCCACACCGCCGGTGCGTTCGGTGAGGTCGACAAGGAGGTCGTCGACCGCGAGGGGATCGAGGCCGTCATGCCGGTCGGCAAGGACGGGCGCTTCACGGCGCCGGTGGCCGACTACGAGGGCGTGCTCGTCTTCGACGCCAACCTGCTCATCATCGACCACCTCAAGGCGGCGACCCGGGGCCAGGGCCCGACCGGGTCGGTGACGCCGGGGACGGTGCTGCTGCGCCGCGAGACCTACGACCACAGCTACCCGCACTGCTGGCGCTGCCGCGAGCCCATCATCTACAAGGGTGTCGAGTCCTGGTTCGTCGAGGTCACGGCCGTCAAGGAGCGGATGCTCGAGCTCAACCAGCAGATCACCTGGGTGCCCGAGCACGTCAAGGACGGCCAGTTCGGCAAGTGGCTCGAGAACGCCCGTGACTGGTCGATCACCCGGAACCGGTTCTGGGGCAGCCCGGTCCCGGTGTGGAAGTCCGACGACCCGGCGTACCCGCGGCTCGACGTCTACGGCTCGTTCGCGGAGCTGGAGCGCGACTTCGGCGACCTGCCGCGCGACCGGGACGGCAACCCCGACCTGCACCGGCCGTTCGTCGACGAGCTGACCCGGCCGAACCCCGACGACCCCACCGGCCGCTCGACGATGCGCCGGGTGGCCGACGTCCTCGACGTGTGGTTCGACTCCGGCTCGATGTCCTACGCCCAGGTGCACTACCCGTTCGAGAACGCCGACTGGTTCGCCGGCACCGCGTCCTCGGACGCGCACTTCCCGGCCGACTTCATCGTCGAGTACATCGGGCAGACCCGCGGCTGGTTCTACACGCTGCACATCCTCGCGACGGCGCTGTTCGACCGGCCCGCGTTCGAGACGTGCATCAGCCACGGCATCGTCCTCGGCCACGACGGCCAGAAGATGAGCAAGTCGCTGCGCAACTACCCCGACGTCACCGAGGTCTTCGACCGCGACGGCGCCGACGCGATGCGCTGGTTCCTCATGTCCAGCCCGATCCTGCGCGGCGGCAACCTCGTCGTCACCGAGGAGGGCATCCGCGACGGCGTGCGCCAGGTCGTCCTGCCGCTGTGGTCCTCCTGGTACTTCTTCTCGCTCTACGCCAACGCCGCGGACGGCGGGGCGGGGCACGACGCGCGGTGGTCGACGGAGAGCACCGACCCGCTCGACCGGTACCTGCTGGCCACGCTGCGGCGGCTCGTCGAGACCGTCACCGCGCAGATGGACGTCTACGACGTGCCGGGCGCCTGCGAGTCGGTGCGCGGCTTCGTCGACGTGCTCACCAACTGGTACATCCGCCGCTCCCGGGAGCGGTTCTGGGACACCGGCGCCGGTGACGCGCGCCGCTCCGGCGAGGCCTTCGACACGCTGTACACGACGCTCGAGGTCGTGAGCCGGCTCGCCGCCCCGCTGCTGCCGCTGGTCACCGAGGAGGTCTGGCGCGGCCTCACCGGTGAGCGGTCGGTGCACCTGGCGGACTGGCCGTCGGCCGTCGACCTGCCCGAGGACGACGCACTCGTCGCGGCCATGGACCAGGTGCGGGCGGTGTGCTCCACCGGCTCCTCGCTGCGCAAGGCCGAGGGGCTGCGGGTGCGCCTGCCGCTGCGCTCGCTCACCGTCGTCACGTCCGACCCGGACGGGCTCCAGCCTTTCGCGGGCATCGTGCGCGACGAGCTCAACGTCAAGGCGGTCGAGCTCGTCGACGTCGCGGACGCGTCGGCGGCGGACTTCGGCATCACCCGGCGGCTGACCGTCAACGCTCGGGCCGCCGGTCCGCGGCTGGGGAGGGAGGTGCAGACGGCGATCAAGGGGTCGAAGTCCGGCGACTGGTCGGTGGGCGAGGACGGCACGGTCCTCGCCGGCGGCCTGGCGCTCGTCGAGGGGGAGTACACCCTGGAGACGGTCGTCGACGCCGCGGCCGGCGGGTCCCGGGCCACGGCCATGCTGCCTGGCGGCGGGTTCGTCGTCCTCGACACCGAGGTCGGGGAGGACCTGCTGCGCGAGGGCGTCGCCCGCGACCTCGTCCGGGCCGTCCAGCAGGCCCGCCGCGAGGCCGGCTTCGAGGTCTCGGACCGGATCCTGCTCGAGGTCGGCGGGGACGAGGAGGTGCTCGCCGCGGTCGAGGCGCACCGCACCCTGCTCGCGGGGGAGACCCTGGCCGAGGAGGTCGCGGCGCTGGAGTCCGCGGACGGGTCCGGCGTCGCCGTGGTCGTCGTCGGCGACGGTCACAAGGCCCACGTGCGGGTCACCCGCCGCTGACCTCCCGGCCCACCCGTCGCGGCCGAGTCGGCCTCCGCCCGGAGCGTGCCGTCAGGGGGCGACGTCGGTCGGCGGCGTGGCCGGCAGCCCCGCGTCCCGCCAGGCGGCGAACCCGCCGACGACGTCGGTGGCGCGGTGGACGCCGACGTCGCGGAGGGCGGCGGCGGCCAGGCTCGAGGTGTAGCCCTCCTGGCAGAGGACGACGACGCGCAGGTCGTCGTGGGCGACCGGCAGGGCGGCGTCGCTCGTGGCGTCGAAGCGCCACTCCAGGACGTTGCGCTCGACGACGAGGGCGCCAGGCACCTCGCCCTCGGCGGCGCGCTGGGAGGCGGGCCGGATGTCGACGAGGACGGCGCCGGCGGCCCACTCGTCCCGGGCCTGGGCGGGGGTCAGCCGGTCGATGCGCGCGCGGGCCGCCGCGAGCATCCGGTCGACCCGGCTCGCGGTGGCGTCGTCGCGGCTCATCGGGCCACCGTAGGCGTCGTTGCACCCCGGGAGTGCGGGAGGATGGGCCCGTGAGTCCCGCACCCGACGCCGCCCAGCGCGAGGCCGCGCACCAGCTCGAGGTCCGCAAGCGGCTGCGCGAGGTCGAGGAGTCGATCCTCGCCCGCGCGCCCGAGCACGACCTGCAGCCCTCGCTGGACCGGATCCGCGCCGTCATGGAGATGCTCGGCGACCCGCAGCGCACCTTCCCCGTCGTCCACGTCACCGGCACCAACGGCAAGACGAGCACCTCGCGGATCGTCGAGGCCGTCCTGCGCGAGATGGGCCTGAAGACCGGCCGCTTCACGAGCCCGCACCTGCACTCGATGCTGGAGCGGATCGCCGTCGGCGGGCGGCCGATCGACGCCGAGCGCTTCCTCGCCGCGTGGGACGACGTCGCGCCCTTCGTCGAGATCGTCGACGCCCGCTCGAGCGCCGAGGGCGGCCCGCGGATGACGTACTTCGAGGTGCTCGTCGCCGTGGCCTACGCCGCCTTCGCGGACCTGCCGGTCGACGTCGCCGTCGTCGAGGTCGGGATGGGCGGGGCCTGGGACGCGACGAACGTCGTCGACGCGCCGGTGTCCGTCGTCCTGCCCATCGACGTCGACCACCGCGACTTCCTCGGCGACACCCCGGAGGAGATCGCGCAGGAGAAGGCCGGGATCATCAAGGCCGACGCCATCACCGTCTCGGCGGTGCAGCCGGACCGGGACGCCGCCGAGGTGCTGCTGGAGCGCGCCACCGAGGTCGGCGCCCGGATCGTCTTCGAGAGCAACGACTTCGGCGTCACCGCCCAGGACGTCGCGCTCGGCGGCCAGCAGATCTCCCTGCGGGGCCTGGCCGGCGACTACCCGGACCTCTTCCTCCCGCTCCACGGGTCGCACCAGGCGTCGAACGCCGCCGTCGCCGTCGCCGCCGTCGAGGCGTTCGTCGGCGGTGGGGAGCAGCCGCTGGACATCGAGGTGCTGCGGGCCGGGCTCGCCACCGTCGACTCGCCCGGGCGCCTCGAGATCGTCCGCCGCAGCCCGACCGTCGTCGTCGACGCCGCGCACAACCCGGCCGGGGCGCGGGCGCTGCGGGACGCGCTCGGCGAGTCGTTCACGTTCGTCAAGCTCGTCGGGGTCCTCGCCGTCATGAAGGACAAGGACGCCGCCGAGATGCTCGAGATCCTCGAGCCCGCGTTCGACGAGGTCGTCGTCACCCGCAACAGCTCGCCGCGCTCCATGCGCCCCGCCGAGCTGGGCGAGATCGCGAACGACGTCTTCGGCGAGCACCGCGTCACCGTCGTCCAGGACCTGCCCGACGCCCTGGACCGGGCCGCGGGGCTGGCCGACGAGGGCGGCGTCGGCGGCGGGGTTCTCGCCACCGGGTCGGTCGTCACCGCCGCCGAGGTCCGCCTGCTCCTGGGCACCACCGACGTCTGACGCCCGCCCGCCCCCGCGACACCCCGGAACGTCACCGAGACCCCCCTTACGAACCCGGGGTCTCGGTGACATTTCGGGGTCACCCCGAAATGTCCGCCGGCGGTCGGGGACGGCGCCCCCGCGACACCCCGGAACGTCACCGAGACCCCCCTTACGAACCCGGGGTCTCGATGACATTTCGGGGTCACCCCGAAATGTCCGCCGGGGGTGGGGGAGTTGGGGGTGGGGGTCAGAGCCAGCCGGCGTCGCGGGCGACGCGGACGGCGTCGGCGCGGTTGCGGGCGGTCGTCTTGCCGATGATCGAGCTGAGGTGGTTGCGCACCGTCCCCTCGGACAGGTACAGCGACTTCGCCATCTGCGCGATCGTCGCGCCGGTGGCGGCGGCGCGCAGCACCTCGGTCTCGCGCGGGGTGAGCGGGCTGTCCCCGAGCGCCAGCGAGTCCGCGGCCAGGGCCGGGTCGACGACCCGCAGCCCGGCGTGCGCCCGCCGGACGGCGTCGGCCAGCCCCGCCGCCGGGGTGTCCTTGACGACGAACCCGGACGCGCCGGCCTGCATCGCCCGGCGCAGGTAGCCCGGTCGCCCGAAGGTCGTGACGACGAGGACGTGCACCGACGGGTGGCGCTCGCGGATCCGGGTCGTCGCCTCGATGCCGTCGCCGCCGGGCATCTCGACGTCCATGAGGACGACGTCGGGCGCGGTCTCCTCGACGACGGTGAGCACCTCCTCCCCGTTCTCGGCCTGCCCGACGACCTCGAGGTCGGGCTCGAGGTCGAGCAGCGCCGCGAGGGCGCCCCGCACGAGCGCCTGGTCGTCGGCCAGGACGAGTCGGATGGTCACGCGTCACCTCCGGTGCTGCCGTTCGCGCTGACGACGAGCTCGAAGCCGCGCGGGTCGACGCGGCGCGCGCTCAGCGTCGCCCCGACCGCGCGGGCGCGCTCGGCGAGCCCGCCGAGCCCGTGCCCCTGCCGCCGACCGGCCGGCCCCGGCATCGTCACCTGGCCGTCGTCGGACAGCCGCAGCCCGTCGTCGTCGATGTGCACCCGGCAGACCCGGGCGCCGCTGTGCCGGATGACGTTCGTGACGCCCTCGCGCACCGTCCACGCGTAGAGCTCGCGCAGGGCGGGGTCGATGCCGTCGACCCGGCGCGGCAGGTCGGCCTCGATGCCGGCCGACTCCAGCGCGGCCCGGGCCCGGGCGATCTCCCCGGCGAGCGAGATCTCGCGGAAGCCCTCGACGGCGCCGCGGACGTCGGCCAGCGCCTCGCGAGAGAGCGACTCGACGGCGGCCATCTCCGCCTTGGCCTTCCCGGGGTCGAGGTCGACGAGCCGCGTCGCGAGCTCGGCCTTGACCCGGATGACGGTGAGCGAGTGCCCGAGGATGTCGTGCAGGTCGCGCGCCACCCGGTTGCGCTCCTCCTCGACGGCTAGGCGGGCGTTCTCGCGCCGGGCCTCGGCCAGGTCGCGCTGGCGGCGCATCGCGAGCATGGTCCCGGTGACCGCGAGCACGGCGAGGGCGATGGCGACGCTCTGGCTGTTGTCCCGTTCCCACGCGTCGAGCCGGTAGGCGAGCACCTCGTACAGGACGACGAGCCCGGCGGCGACGGCGTAGGGGAGCCAGCCGCGGAAGGTGAGCAGCCCGATGACGGCGAGGAACACCCAGGTCGCCGTCGCGACCTGGCCCAGGGAGACCGTCGCCACCACGACGAGGACGCACAGGACGCCGTAGCGCACGAGCACCGGCCACGGGGTCCCGGCGGGCGAGGCACCCTCGACCCAGGCCGGCCGCAGGGGGCGGACCTGCGCGAACTGCCACACCCACACGGCCGCGAACGCGACGACGGCCGCGAGCCCGACGAGGCCGTCCGCGGTGTCCCGGAGCCGCCACCCGGCGAGCAGGGGGTCCGCGAGGTAGACGAGCCCGACCAGGCCCACGAACCGCTGCCAGGGGAGCGACGCGCCGGGGTCCCGCGGGGTCAGGTCGTCGTCCTCGCGACGACGGTCGAGCCACGACGGGGCGTTCACCGACACAGCGTCTCAGAACCCCGCGGCCGGCGGGCTCGCACCCGCCCGGAGCCCGCGGGGCCGGCGGCGCCTCGCGCGGTCCGCAGGTCGGTCCATGCCAGTGAGGGTGCCGGTCGAAATCGGCCGGGACACCGGACGGCGGTCACCCGCCGGTCGTGACGTCCGTCAGGGGGCCGGCGGCCCGAGCGCGGAGAGTCGCTCGCGGCCCGCGAGCCGCCAGACCTCGAGCGCGGCCGTGGCGTTGAGCAGGACGATGCCGGCGCCGAGGACGATGTCCGGCCAGCCCGAACGGGTCCACGCCGTCACCCCCGCCATGACGACGACCGCGAGGTTGACGCCGACGTCGTTGCGGGCCGAGAGCCAGGCCGCGCGGCCGATCGACCCGCCGTGGCGGCGGACCCGGACGAGGAGCAGCGCGCAGGTGCCGTTGACCGCCGCCGCGCCGAGCGCCGTGAGCACGAGGGCGGTGACGTCCGGCGGGACGGGGTCGCCCGCCTTGGCCACGGCCTGCCAGGCCGCCGCCAGGGCCGGCACGAGGATGATGACGGCCATCGCGCGCCCGGCCAGCGCCCGGCGCGCCAGGGGCCAGCCCAGTGCCACGGCGATGAGCAGGTTCACCGCGGCGTCCTCGAGGAAGTCGACGGAGTCGGCCACCAGCGCCACCGACCCGATGAGCAGCGCGACGACGGCCTCGACCGCGAACCCCGCGAGGTTGAGCCCGGCGACGACACCGACGACGCGCCGGACCCCGCGCTGGTCGTCGACGGCCCGTGAGTCGGTCATGTCCGGCATCATCGCCGCTCCGGGCGTCCGCTCGCGTCGGGCGACGCGCCCGGACTCGCCTACCCTGGTGCCATGTGGCTGTTCCGGCTCCTGCTCATCGTCGCCGTCGTCGTCGCCGTCTGGTACGTCGTGCGCGCGCTGCGGTCCGGCGGTGTGCCCTCGCTGTCCACCCACGTCCGCTTCACCCCGGTCGAGGAGCTGCCCGCCCAGGCCCGCCAGGCCATCGACGTCCAGCTGGCGCAGGACAACCTCATCGCGGCCATCAAGCTCTACCGCGAGGCCACCGGGGTAGGGCTCAAGGAGTCCAAGACCGCGGTCGAGACCTACAAGTGGAAGCAGGGCGGCCAGGCGTGAGGCCGTTGCCGCTCGTCGGCCGTCAGGGGCGCCTGACCTTCCGGCTCCTCGCCGTCGTGCTCGTCGGGCAGGCGATCGTCCTCGTCTTCTTCGCCCTCGTGGCGCGGGGGTTCGCCGTCGCCGAGGGCCGGGACGCCGAGGCCACCCGGCTGCTGTGGCTCGGGCTCGGTCTCGCGGCGCTGTCCGTCGTCGGGGCCGGCCTCATGCGCTCGCCCGTGGGCGTCACCGTGGGCTGGGTCGTCCAGGCCCTCACCTGGGCCAGCGCGGTGCTCGTGCACTCGATGGTCGCGGTGGCGCTGATCTTCTCGGCCCTGTGGGTGTTCCTCTTCGTCAAGGGGCGCCAGGCCGACGCCCTCGTGGCCCGCCACGCCGCGGAGGCGGCCGCCGGTGACGCCGCTCCGGGCAGCGGCGCGCCCGGCCACTAGGGTGGACGCGTGACCACCGAACGCTCCCTCGTCCTCGTCAAGCCCGACGGCCACGCCCGCGGCCTCACCGGCGAGGTGCTGCGCCGCATCGAGGCCAAGGGGTACACCCTCGTCGCCCTCGAGGTGCGCGTCCCCGAGGTGGAGATGCTGCACCGGCACTACGCCGAGCACGAGGGCAAGCCGTTCTTCGAGCCGCTCGTCGAGTTCATGTCCTCCGGGCCGGTCACCGCCGCCGTCATCGAGGGCGAGCGCTGCATCGAGGGCTTCCGCGCGCTGGCCGGCGCCACCGACCCCACCGCCGCCGCCCCGGGCTCGATCCGCGGCGACCTCGGCCGTGACTGGGGCGAGAAGGTCCAGAAGAACATCGTCCACGGCTCCGACTCCCCGGAGTCCGCCGCGCGCGAGATCGACATCTGGTTCCCCGGGCTCTGAGCCACCGGCCCCGCCGGGCGGCCACCGCCGCGGGGGCCCCGCGTCAGGAGGCCCGGAGCCGCGCGTCGACCCCCTCGGCGATCGTCGACAGCGCGTCGAACGGGGGCAGCCCCGCCTGGTCGAACCCGACGAGCGCGACGAGCGCGTCGCCCCGCCGGAAGACGGTGACCTGCGAGGTCGCGCCGGCGTCGGCAACGAAGGCGACGGAGACCGACTCTGCTCCGACGGTGGGCTCCCGCCGCGCGGCGAAGACCCGCCCGTCGGCGTCCCGTCCCTTCTCGACGCAGGCGGCGACGGCCGGGGCGAGGTCGGCCATGACGTCCCCGGCCACCCCCCGCGGCAGCACGAAGGTGTACTGCAGCACGTAGGGGCCGGAGTCGCCCGCCTGGTACAGGTGCAGCGCCGCCCCGGGGGCGGTCCCGCGCTCCAGCCGCACGCCGCAGTACTCGGGGTCGCCGGGGTAGGCCGGCAGGGCCTTCGTCGGGTCGACCTGGGCCCAGCCGTCCGGCAGCCGGTCCTTGGGCGGGTAGGCCGCCGTCGCGCGCCGCTGGGCCTCGAGGTCGAAGGGCGGCGGCGGGCTCGGCACGGTGGACTCCGAGGGGCTGGGGGAGGGGGACGCTGGGGGCGACGCGGCAGGCGTGGCGGACCCGGGGGACGTGGTCGACCCGGTGCGCTCGGCAGCGCCGTCGCCGGCCCCGCACCCGACAAGGGCGAGGGTGAGAAGGGCCACTGTGGCGGCCGCCCGGACGGGGGACACGGCGCTCACCGTCCGTTCCTGATCTGCTCGGCCACCAACGCGGCGATCCTACGGTGGCCCTCGTCGTTGGGGTGGAAGCTGCCGTTGCTCACCGGCTTGCCGCTGTCGAAGTTGCCCCCGAAGCCGACCCGCAGGCCGTTCATGCACGAGGTCGCGGTCCCGATCTCGCACCCCTCGAACGCGTCGCGGGGGTCGACGAACTCGAACCCGGCGTCGGCGCCGCCGGCGTCGAGCACGGCCTGGCGCAGGGCGTCGTCGAGCACCCCGACCTGCTCGTTGATCCACCGCTGGTCCCCGGGCTGGATCATCGAGGTGGTCGAGGACGGGTCCGCGGGGAAGAACCGGGGGTAGCCGACGACGACGACGCGGGCGTTCGGAGCCCGCTCCCGGATGTCCTGGAGGAGCTGGGTGAGCCGGGCCTGGGTCAGGGGGATGCGGCCCGCGGCGTCACGGGCGGCCTGCGAGCCGCGGCAGGACGTCGGGGGAGCGCCGCTGACGCCGTCGTAGAAGGAGACGGCCGTCGCCGTGACGCACTCGGTGAGCACCTCGGCGAACCCGACGTCGTTGCCGCCGACGGAGAAGGTCACGAGGCTCGTGTGCTCGTCGAGGGCGTCCAGCTGCGGCGCCTCGCCCTCGTTCTGCCGGTTCGGGTGCTCGACGTGGTGCACCCGGTCGTTGGGCTCGTAGAAGTCGTCGATGACGGCGCCGCTGCAGGCGTGGAACCCGAAGCCGCCCTTGAAGGTGAAGGTGCCGCTGACCTGCTGCGAGTAGGCGCCGGTGGAGCGGTGGCACATGTTCTGGTGCACGTCCCCGGGCCACAGGCCGTGCTGGTCCCACCACTTCTTCCACTGGTTGTCGTCGTCGGTGCCGGGCTCGTACTCGCTCCCGCCCTCGCCCGAGGAGTACGAGTCGCCGAGGCCGACGTACCTCCCCTTCGTCGCACGCTGCTCGGGGGTGAGGGTGTCGTCGGCGTACCACGGACCGGACGGCAGGTCGGGCACGGCGTCGGGGAGGGCGGCGGGAACGGCCCGGCCGCAGGAGTCGGCGCTCCCCTGGCCGGTGACCATGCACCACGCGGTGGCCGTCGTCGGCGTGATGCGGGGGGCGAGGACGTACCCGACGGCGGCGACGACGCCCGCGACGGCGAGGAGGATGCCGATGTAGTCGAGCGCGGAGGACCCCCGTTCGGACCGCCGCCGAGTCTCCATGGGCGCAGTCAACCGGCGGTGCACCGCCCTGCCATGGGCCCGCGGGCCCGACCTCGGGCCCCGATCCGCCGGCTCCCGGCTGGGCCCGGCGCCCGCCTCGAGGCCCCCGCGAGGGGTCAGCCGGTGGCGAGGAAGAGGCCCCAGCCGAGCGCGAGGACGGCGAGCCGCACGACCGCACTGGCGGTCGGCGCCCGGCGCAGCAGGAGCCAGACCCCGACGGCGACGAGCACGGCCGGGGCGAGGGTGAGGAAGAGGCGCTCGCCGGTGCCGCTGCCGGCCTCGGGGTCGAGGAAGCCGGTGGCCCAGTAGGCGAGCAGGCCGGCGAGGCACGCGAGCGCGCTGAGCACCGTGAGTGCCGCCGCGGTGCGGGTCAGCGGTGTCGCCTCGATGCTCGCCATCGTCGTCCCCCTGGGTTCTTCGACGCCCACGCTAGCGCCCACCCGACCGGTCGAGACCGCCTCGTGCGTCACGTCCGTCACATCCGTCACACGGGGAGGGGACGGGCCTCCGGGGCACGGCGTTGCCTCCCGGGCGGGGCCCTCCTCCCGACCTAGCCTGCTGGCCATGAGCGGCTGGGCAGCGGGCTGGGCCTACGGCAGGGACCTCGCGATCGACCTCGGCACCGCGAACACCGTCGTCTACGAGCGCGGCCGCGGCGTCGTCCTCGACGAGCCGTCCGTCGTCGCCGTCGCCACCGGCACCAGCCGGCTCGTCGCCGCCGGCAGCCGGGCCAAGGAGATGCTCGGCCGCACGCCCGAGACCGTGACCGCGGTCCGGCCGCTGCGCGACGGAGTCATCTCCGACGCCGACGTCACCGAGCGGATGATCCGCTGGTTCGTCGACCGGGTGGCGCCCTCGCGCCTCGTGCGGCCCCGGGTCGTCGTCTGCGTCCCGAGCGACATCACGAGCGTCGAGCGCCGGGCGCTCGAGGACGCGACCCTGCGCTCGGGCGCCCGCCGGGTGTACGTCATCGAGGAGACGATGGCCGCCGCGATCGGCGCCGGGCTGCCGGTCGAGGGTACCGAGGCCTCGATGGTCGTCGACATCGGCGGCGGGACGACGGACGTCGGTGTCATCAGCCTCGGCGGCATCGTCACCTCGCGCACCGTGCGCACCGGCGGCGACGAGATCGACGAGGCCGTCGTCGCGCACGTCAAGAGCGAGTACTCGCTGCTGCTCGGGGAGTCCAGCGCCGAGCGCCTGAAGATCGCCGCGGGGTCGGCCTTCCCGCTCACCGAGGAGATCGCCGAGCGGGTGCGCGGGCGCGACCTCGTCACCGGGTTGCCCAAGACGGTGACCATCGGGTCGGCCGAGGTGCGCCGCGCCATCGAGACGCCGGTCGCGCAGATCGTCGACCTCGTCCGGTCGGTGCTCGACGTCTGCCCGCCCGAGCTCGCCGGCGACGTCGTCGACCGGGGCATCGCGCTCACCGGCGGTGGCGCGCTGCTGCGCGGCCTCGACGAGCGGCTCTCGCACGAGCTCGGGGTCCCGGTGCGCGCTGCCGAGGAGCCGCTGCGCGCCGTCGCCCGCGGCGCCGGCCGGTGCGTCGAGGAGTTCGGCACCCTCGAGCGGCTCCTCGTCGACACCCGCCGCTCATGAGGCGCCGGCTCGTCCTCGTCGCGGTGGTCCTCACCGCCCTCGTCCTCGCGCTCGACGCCACCGGGCTCACGAGCCTCGGGCCGCTGCGGGCGGGGGCCGCCACCGCGCTCGGTCCGCTGGAACGGCTCGTCGCCCCGCGCGCCGACCCCGCGGCGCAGGAGCGGCTGCGCGGCTCCGTGCAGGCCGCCGTGGCGGGCCCGGCCGCCGACGACCGGCTGGCCGGGCTGCTCGCCGCGCCCGGGGTGGACGGCACCCCCGTCGTGCTCGCCCGGGTCGTCGGCGTCGGGCCGTCCGGCCCCGCCGGCCCGGAGCGGGTGACCATCGACGCCGGCTCGCGCGACGGGGTCGAGGTGGACCGCACGGTCGTGTCGGCCGACGGGCTCGTCGGCCGGGTCGTCGCCGTCGCCCCGTGGACGAGCGACGTGCTGCTCGTCGGTGCGCCCGAGCTGTCCGTGGGGGTGCGGGTGGGGGCGCGCGGCGTCCTCGGCGAGGCCTCCGGGACCGCCGCGCCCGGTGCCGCCGCGCCCGCCCCCGGCACCCTCTCGCTGGCCCTCGTCGAGCGCGGCACCATGCGCGACGGCGACCCGGTCGTCACCCTCGGCAGCATCGACGGTCGGCCGTTCGTCCCCGGTGTGCGGGTCGGGACGGTCCGCGAGGTCGAGCGGCCGGCCGGTCGGCTGGCGGCGACCGGTGTCGTCGTGCCCGCCGTCGACGTCACCGCGCTCGACCTCGTCGCCGTCGTCGTCCCGGCGCCGCGGCGCACCCCGCGCCCGGTCGTCACGCCGTCACCGCGCCGGGCGGCGGGCTGATGCCGGCCCTCGCGGCGCTGGGGCGCGGCCTGGCCCTCGTCGCGGCCGTCGTGCTGGCCGTCGCCCTCGGGGCCCGGCACGTGGCGCCCGTCCCGGACCTCGTCCTCGTCCTCGTCGTCGGGTGGGCCCTGTTCCGCGGCCCGTGGGCGGGGGCCGTGGCCGGGCTGGCCGGCGGCTGGGTGCTCGACCTCGTGCCGCCCGGCGCCGAGCCCCTCGGGGCCCACGCCCTGGCCTACGCCGCCGCGGGGCTGCTCGCCGGCCGGTTCCGGCACGCGGGGCCGGTCGCCGCGCCCCGCGTCGCCCTCGTCACGCTCGCCGCGGCCTGCGTCGTCGCGGGGGTCGACGTCGTCCGGGCGCTTGCGGTGTCCGCGCCCGTGGACCTCACCGGCACGGCGCTGCGGGTCCTGCTCACCGCCACCGCGGGCGCGCTCGTCGTGCCCGTCGTCGTCGGCGCCGAGCGCGCCCTGCTGCGGCGGCGGTTCGGATGAGGCCCGGGCGCCGGGCGGTCTCGCACCACGGCCGGCTCGTCGCCGTGCTCGTCGCGGTCCTGCTCGCCTTCGGCGGTCTCGTCGGGCGGCTCGGCCAGGTGCAGCTCGCGGGCGCGGCCGGCTTCACCGACGTCGCCGGACGGGACACGGGCGCCCTCGACACCCGGACCGTCCTCGTCCCCGCCCTGCGCGGCCGCATCCTCGACCGGGCCGGCCGGCCGCTCGCCGACAACCGCATCCGCACCGTCGTCACTCTCGAGCGCCGGGTCATCGCCGACGACCGGGCCGCCGCCGAGGCCGAGGTGCGCGACGTCGCCCGCGTCCTCGGGCTGCGACCGGCCGCGCTGCTCGGCCGGACCTGGCTCTGCGGGGAGGAGGGCGCCCCGCCGGCCCCGGCCTGCTGGTCGGGCTCCCCGCAGGTGCCCGTGCCGCTGGCCGACGACGTCGACGCGCGCCGGGCGCTGAGCCTGGTCGAGCAGCCGGAGCGCTTCCCGGGTGTCGCCGTCGCCTCCCGCGCGGTCCGGGTCTACCCGCACCCGAAGGGCGCGAGCGCCGCCCAGGTCGTCGGCTACCTCGGCCCGGCGAGCGCCGAGGAGGTCGAGACGTCGCGCACGCTCGTCGCCGACGACCTCGTCGGGCGGGCCGGGCTGGAGGAGCAGTACGACGCGCAGCTGCGGGGCACGCCGGGACGCACCGTCGTCGCCGTCGACGCCCGGGGCCTGGTCACCGGGGTCGTGTCCCACACCGACCCCGTCCCCGGCCGGGACCTCGTCACCTCGCTCGACGCGCGGGTGCAGGCCGTCGCCGAGAGGGCGCTGGACAGGCAGATGCGGGCCGCCCGGACGCGCGGCTGGGCGGCGGACTCGGGCGGCGTCGTCGTCCTCGACCCGCGCACGGGGCGCGTCGCCGCGCTGGCCAGCCTGCCGACCTACGACCTCGACGTGTGGTCCGGCGGGATCTCCGCGGACGACTACGCGGACCTCGTCGACGAGCGGGGCGGCCGGCCGCTGCTCTCGCGGGCGACGGACGTCGCGTACGCCCCCGCGAGCACGATCAAGCCGGCGTCGGTGGCGGCCGCCGTCCGCGGCGGCAGCGACCTGCACGGCACCTACGACTGCCCGGCCGTCTACCGGATCGGCAACCAGGACTTCAAGAACTACGAGAACTTCCCCCAGGGCCACATCAGCCTGGCCAAGGCCGTCGAGATCTCGTGCGACACGGTGTTCTACGAGCTCGCCTTCCGGCAGTGGCAGCGCTCCGGCGGGCTCACCGCCCCGGTCGACGCCGCCGACCCGTTCTCGGCCGTCGAGCGCGGGCTCGGCCTCGGGCGGGCGACCGGCATCGACCTGCCGCAGGAGTCGGCCGGTCGGGTCCCCGACCGCTCCTGGCGACGGCAGCACTGGCTGGACACCCGCGCCGACCTCTGCCGCCGCGCCCGCACCGGCTACCCCGAGGTCGTGGACCGGGAGCGGCGGGTCTTCCTCAAGGCGGTGGCGAAGGAGAACTGCGACGCCGGCTGGCAGCTGCGGGCCGGGGACGCGGCGAACCTCGCCATCGGGCAAGGCGACCTGCTCGCCACCCCGCTCCAGATGGCCGTGATGTACGGGGCGCTCGGCACGTCCGGGACCGTGCGCACCCCGCGCGTCGGGGCCGCCCTCGTCGACCCCGCGGACGGGCGACGCAGCCGGGTCGCCCCCGGGCCGACCCGCCGGGCGCCCGTGCCCCGCGCCACCCGCGAGTACCTCCAGGGCGCCCTGCGCGACGTCGTGACCCGCGGCACCGCGTCCGCGGCCTTCGCCTCGATGCCGCGGGACTGGCCGGTGGCCGGCAAGACCGGCACCGGGGAGGTCGTCGGCAGCCGGGACACCGCCTGGTTCGTCTCCTACGCCCCGGCGGACCGGCCGCGCTGGGTCGTGGCCGCCGTCGTGAGCCAGGGCGGACACGGCAGCGAGACCGCCGCGCCCGTCGCCGCGGCGGTCCACCGCACGCTGCGCTCGCTGCGCTGAGGCCGGCGGGGGAGGACGGTCGAGATCCGCCACCGGCGCCCCGATAGGCTGACGCGCATGGCTGACTTCGACGTCGTGGTGCTTGGTGCTGGTCCTGGTGGGTACGTCGCGGCGATCCGCGCGGCGCAGCTGGGGAAGAAGGTCGCGGTCGTCGAGAAGAAGTACTGGGGCGGGGTCTGCCTCAACGTCGGCTGCATCCCCTCCAAGGCGCTCATCAAGAACGCCGAGCTCGCCCACACCCTGCAGCACGACAAGGAGCTGTACGGCATCGAGGGCGAGGCGACCATGAAGTACGGCGTCACGCACGCCCGCTCGCGCAAGGTGTCGGCCGGCATCGTCAAGGGCGTCCACTTCCTCATGAAGAAGAACAAGATCGAGGAGATCGACGGCTGGGGCACGCTGACCTCCGCCACGTCGATGGACGTCGAGCTCAACGATGGCGGGTCCCGGTCGCTGACCTTCGACCACCTGATCCTCGCCACCGGCGCCGTGACCCGGATGCTGCCCGGCGTCGAGGTCTCGCAGAACGTCGTCACCTACGAGGAGCAGATCCTCGACGAGAACCTCCCGGGTTCGCTCGTCATCGCCGGCTCGGGCGCCATCGGCGTCGAGTTCGCGTACATCATGAGCAACTTCGGGGTCGACGTGACGATCGTCGAGTTCCTCGACCGGATGGTGCCCACCGAGGACGAGGAGATCTCCAAGGAGCTCCTCAAGCACTACAAGAAGCTCGGCGTCAAGGTCATGCTCGGCACGAAGGTCGAGTCCGTCGAGGACACCGGCTCCGGGGTCAAGGTCACCGTCTCCAAGGACGGCGACGAGCAGGTGCTCGAGGCCGACAAGCTGCTCTCGGCCATCGGGTTCGCGCCGCGGGTCGAGGGCTTCGGGCTCGAGGCCGCCGGCGTGCAGCTGACCGAGCGCGGCGCCGTCGCCGCCGACGAGTACGGCCGCACGAACGTCGAGAACGTCTACGCCATCGGCGACTGCACGGCCAAGCTCATGCTCGCCCACGTCGCCGAGGCGCAGGGCGTCGTCGCCGCCGAGCACCTCGCCGGCGCCGACACGATGCCGGTCGAGATCGACTTCATCCCGCGTGCCACGTACTGCCACCCGCAGATCGGCTCCTTCGGGTACTCCGAGGCGCAGGCCAAGGAGCGCGGCTACGACGTCAAGACGGCGAAGTTCCCGTTCAGCGCCAACGGCAAGGCGATGGGCCTCGGCGACGGGGTCGGGTTCGTCAAGATCGTCGCCGACGCCGAGCACAACGAGATCATCGGCGCCCACATGATCGGCCCCGACGTCACCGAGCTGCTGCCGGTGCTCACCCTGGCCCAGAAGTGGGACCTCACCGCCGACGAGGTCTCGCGCAACGTCTTCGCCCACCCGACGCTGTCCGAGGCGGTCAAGGAGGCCGTCGAGGGCATCGCCGGCCACATGATCAACCTCTGACCACCCCCACCCCCCACCCGACCCCCCACCCCCCACCCCCACCCCCGGCCCCCGCGTCCCGACTTTCCCGCCCCATCCGGGAACCCCGGGGTTCGCAAGGGTCGACCGGCCACGCGAACCCCGGGTTTGCCTTGTGGATTCCGGCGTCAGGCCCGCGACAGCGACACGGCCACGTACCGCGCCCCGTCGCAGCGGACGACGACCCGCACCGGGTCCGCGTCCACGAGCGCCGTTCACGCTCGCCGAGCCCGCGCAGGGCCTCGAGCACCACGACACGGTCGGCGACGTCGGGGTCGGGGACCGCCTCGGGCCGCCAGACCCGGTGCAGGACCCGCCGGCCGACGGACTCGTGACGCCCGCGGCTGTGCTGCTCGTTGACCAGCGCCCGCCGGGCGTACGACGCCAGCGACTCGATCCCGCCGAGGTCGCGCTCGAGCATCCGGAGCAGGACGGTCTGGACGAGGTCCTCGGCCTCCGCCGTCCGGCCGCCGGTGAGTAGGTAGGCGAAGCGGAGCAGCCCGTCCCCGTGCTCGGCGGCGAACGCCGAGACCCGGTCCCGTGACAGCACCCCGGTTCCCGCCATGTCCTCCAGACGCGCGAGGCGCCGCCGCTGTTGCGCGAGCGCCCCGACGACAATGGCAGGCATGACCCCCGAGGAGTTCCGCCGCGCCGGACACGAGCTGATCGACTGGATCGCCGACCACCGCACCCGGGTGCCGGACCTGCCCGTCGCCGCGCAGGTGCGCCCGGGGGAGGTCAGCGCCGCCCTGCCCCGCACCGCGCCGGAGCACCCGGAGCCGTTCGCCGACGTCCTCGCCGACCTCGACCGCGTCGTCGTCCCCGGCGTCACCCAGACCCAGAGCCCGGGGTTCTACGGCTGGTTCCCGAGCAACGCCAGCCTGGCGTCGGTGCTCGGCGACATCGCCTCCGGCGGCGTCGGCGCGCTCGGCATCACGTGGCAGTCGGCGCCGGCGCTCACCGAGGTCGAGCAGGTGGTCACCGACTGGCTGCGCGACCTGTGCGGGCTGTCGACGCAGTGGCGGGGTGCCATCCAGGACACCGCGTCGACGGGGTGCCTCGTCGCGATGCTGGCCGCCCGGGAGCGCGCGAGCGGCGGCTCCGAGCACGGCGGCGGGCTGCAGGCGCTGGAGGCCCCGCTTGTCGTCTACACCTCGCCCGAGGCCCACAGCTCGGTGGCCAAGGCCGCGCTGCTGGCCGGGTTCGGTGCCGACAACCTCCGGTACGTCGAGGTCGACCCGGTGACCCGGGCGATGGACCCCGGTGCGCTGCGGCAGGCCATGGCCGACGACGTGGCCGTCGGGCGGGTGCCGGCGATGGTCGTCGCCGCCGTGGGCACGACGGGCACGACGGCCATGGACCCGGTCCCCGAGATCGTCGCCGTCGCCCGTGAGCACGGTGCCTGGGTGCACGTCGACGCCGCGATGGCCGGCTCGGCCATGCTGCTGCCGGAGATGCGTCACCTGTTCGCCGGGGTCGACGACGCCGACAGCCTGGCCTGGAACCCGCACAAGTGGATGGGCACGATCCTCGACACCTCGCTGCTCTACGTGCGCGACGTCGACCACCTCGTGTCGGTGATGTCGACGACGCCGAGCTACCTGTGCGCGAGCACCGACGCCGAGGTCGTCCAGTACAAGGACTGGGGCATCCCGCTGGGGCGTCGCTTCCGTGCGCTCAAGCTGTGGTTCCACCTGCGGCTGGACGGGGTCGAGGCGATCCGCGAGCGGCTGCGCCGCGACCTGGACAACGCGCGCTGGCTCGCCGCGCAGGTCGAGGCCGAGCCGGGGTGGCGGGTCCTCGCGCCCGTACCCCTGCAGACCGTGTGCGTCGTCCACGAGCCGCCGGGCCTCACGGGGGACGCGCTGGACGCCCACACCCTGGCCTGGGTGGACGCCGTCAACGCCGGCGGGCGGGCGTACCTCGGGGCGAGCCGCCTCGACGGGCGGTGGATGGTCCGGGTGTCGGTCGGCGCCGAGGCCACCGAGCGGCCCGACGTCGCCGCCCTCTGGGACCTGCTGCGAACGACGACCGCGCGGCTCGCCGCCGACGGGGGCGCAACCGGCCGGCCCGGTACCGTCATGTCATGAGCGACGCCGTCGACCTCACCGAGAAGCTGTCCCTGGTCCGCGAGCACTGGTCGCCGAAGACCGTGGCGATGCTCAACGACTACGAGGTCAAGGTCGTCAAGGTGCGGGGCGACTTCGTCTGGCACACCCACGACGACACCGACGAGCTCTTCCTCGTCCTGGCAGGCGAGCTGACCATCCGGCTGCGCGACCGCGACGTCGTGCTGGGCCCCGGCCAGCTGTTCGTCGTCCCGCGCGGCGTCGAGCACTGCCCGCACGCCGACGAGGAGGTCCACGCGGTCCTGCTCGAGCCCGCCGGTGTCGTCAACACCGGAGACGCCGGCGGCCCCCTGACGGCGGAGGCGGAACGGATCTGAGGGCGGTGACGGCGCGGACGGGGGGTGCGGCGGCGGTGCTGCTGGCGGCCCTCGTCGTGCTCGCCGAGACCGCGCTGGTCGCCGCCTGGCTCGTCTTCCTGCTCCGCGACGAGGGGTGGTCACGCCTCCTCTGGCTCGTCGTCGGTGGCCTCGTCGCCTGGCGGCTCGTGCCCCGTCCGGGGCGGCCCGATGACCGCGCCGTCCCGGTGACGGCCGAGGAGGCGCCGGCCCTGCACCGCCTCGTCGCCCGGGCCGCCGAGCAGGCCGGGACCCGGCCGCCGTCGCGGGTGCTCCTCGACACCACCTACCCGGTGGCCGCCCACGCCACCGGGTACCTGGGCAAGACCTCGCTCGTCGTCGGGCTGCCGCAGTGGTCGGCGCTGTCCCCGTCGGAACGCGTCGCCGCGCTGGTCCACGTGCTCGGCTGCGCCCGACCGCAGGTCGGTCCGGCGGGCGTCCTCGTCCGGCTGGCCGACGACCTGCTCACCGCCGCCCGCACGATCCTCGTCCCGACGTCGGTGGTGCGCGCGCACGAGGCGGCCATCGGCCAGACCACCGCCGGCTACGGCGAGGTCGGTCCGGGCGGGATGCTCGTCGCGAACCGGCTCGCGCGGGAGACCTCCGCGGCCGTCGGCGCCGCCGGGATGGCGGTCGTGGCCGCCCCGGTGCGGCTCCTCCAGCAGCTCCTGGGTCGGCTGTGGCGGCCGGCCGCGCTCGCCGCGGCCCGGGACGCCGACGCCCGCGCGGCCACCGTCGCCGGACCGCAGGCGACCCTCTCGATGCTCGCGTCCACCGCCGGCGTGCCCCGCGGGCTGTCCGCCGCGCAGAACGCGGCCCGCACCCGGGGGACGTCTTCGCCGCCTTCGACGACGCCGCGCGCCGTGACCCCGTCGGCACCGAGCAGCGGGTCCGCGCGGCCGCGGAGCGCCAGGTCGACGACCAGCACCCGAGCAGCGCCGATCGGGTACGTGCGATCCGTGCCGTCCCCGGGTCGGCCTCGCCGCAGGTCGCTCCGCTCGACCCCACGCTGCTCCGGGCCGCGCACGAGGAGGTGCGGGCCCTGCGCGCCGGCCTGGCCCGCCGCCTCGCCGAGGAGCTCGTCCACGGTCGCCCCTGACCTGGGCCGCCCGGTCAGCCGGCCAGGGCCTCCGGCAACGGGCGGCTGTGGACGACGGTGAGCCCGGACACGGCGCGGGTGAGGACGACGTAGAGGCGTCGCAGTCCGGTGCGCTCGTCGGGCTCGGCCTCGACGAGGGCCGCCGGCTCGAGGACGACGACGCGGTCGAACTCCAGGCCCTTCGCCACGCTCGCCGGGACGAGCTCGACCTGGCGGTCCTCGTCGTCGCCGTGCTCGGCGTCCAGCCGGCCGTGGGCGACGCCGGCGGCGGTGAGGTCGGCGCTCAGCCCGGCGACCTCGGCGTCCGCCACGATGACGCCGACCGAGCCCGGTTCGGCCGTCGCCGCCACCACCGCCTCGAGCACGGCGGCCGACCGCTGCGCCGTCTCGACCGCGACGACGTCGAGGCGGCCGGGGTTCTCGCGCACCGACCGGGGCGCGCCGAGCCCGGGCGCCATGGCCGGCAGCAGCCGGGCGGCGAAGTCGATGACGAGCCCCGGCACCCGGAAGCCGCGGTCGAGGGTGACGAGCCGGTGGTCCGGGCGCCCCAGGTGGCCCATCGCGGCGTCCCACGAGGTCGTCGCCCACGGCGTCGTCCCCTGCGCAATGTCGCCGAGGACGGTGAGCGACCCGGTCGACGCGCGGCGCCCCACCGCCCGCAGCTGCATGGGCGAGAGGTCCTGCGCCTCGTCGAGGACGACGTGACCGAGGCTCGGGGTGCGCTCCAGGAGGTCGTGCAGCTCGTCGAGCAGGGCCAGGTCGGCGCGGGTCCACCGGGCGGCGCCCTTGGTCCGCGGCGGTGACGCCCAGAGCAGGGCGGCCTGCTCGTCGTCGGTCAGGATCCCGTCGGCGGCCTCGGCCAGCGCGGCGGCGTCCGACAGCAGGCCGAAGAGGACGGCTGCCGCGTCGCGAGCCGGCCACAGCTCCTTGGCGTAGGCCCTCACCGGTGCGGAGCGGGCGATGGTGTCCTGCACGCGGTCCCCCGGGAAGTCACCGGAGCGCTCGATGCGCACCATGACGAGGTGCGCCAGCCGCTGGGGCAGCAGGTCGCGCGCCGCCCCGTAGCGGACCCCGCGCCGCACCAGGGCGTCGACCTCGTCCTGCACCTCGTAGGCGGGCACCCGCCAGCGGCGCGCGCCGCGGGGCACGACGAGGGGGTCGGTCGGTGTCCCGACCGAGGCCCACACGGCGCGCCGCAGCACCTCGGCCATCCGCGCGTCGCCCTTGAGGACGGCGATCGCGGTCGGGTCCTCGGCACGGACCCGCGCGTGGTCGAGCAGCGTGTCGATGGTGGCGTGCCGGACCCGCACCTCGCCGAGCGAGGGCAGCACCGCGCCGATGTGGTCCAGGAACGCCCGGTTCGGCCCCACGACGAGCACCCCGGAGCGGTCGAGCCGCTCGCGGAAGGAGTAGAGCAGCCAGGCCGCGCGGTGCAGCCCGACGGCCGTCTTGCCGGTGCCGGGCGCGCCCTGGACGCAGATGCTCGTCGCGAGGTCGGAGCGCACCACCTCGTCCTGCTCGGGCTGGATGGTCGAGACGATGTCGCGCATCGGCCCGGAGCGGGGCCGCTCGATCTCGGCGGCGAGGATCGCGCTCCGGTCTCCGGTGTGGTCGGCCTCGCCGTGGGTCAGGCGCTCGTCCTCGTAGGCGGTGAGCCGCCCGCGGTCGACGCCGAACCGGCGTCGCAGGTCGACCCCCATCGGGTCCGCGGGGGAGGCCCGGTAGAACGGCGTCGAGATCGGTGCGCGCCAGTCGACGACGACGGGGTCGCCGCCCTCGTCGCTGACGTGGCGGCGGCCGATGTGGAAGGTCTCCTCGCCGTGGCCGGTGCGGCAGTCGATCCGCCCGAAGAACAGGGTCGTGCGGGGGTCGTCCTGCAGCGAGGCGACCCTCCGGGCGAGGACGAGGTCGAGGTAGGCGGCGTTGAAGGCGTCCGAGGCGGTGCCGGCGTCGAGGCTCTCGGTGGCCTCGCGCATGCGGCGCAGCTCGGCGCGGGCCCGCTCGAGGTGGGCCTGCTCGGCGGCCAGGGTGGGGTCCGGAGGTCGGGTCGTCGGGGTGGCGGTCGGCGCGGGCACGGCGGGACCGCCTCCTGTCGTCGTCGTAGGTCGGGGCCCGGGGACACGTGAGGTACTCATACCGGAGAACCGACGATGGTAGCACCGGGTGGGGACGGTCCCGCCCACGATCCGGGCGCCGCCCGATGCGGCTACTCGTTCGGAGCCGCGCCTCGCCCGGTGTCGGTGGGCCGCGGCACACTGCGGTGCATGGACCGCTCTCACGCCCCCGTGCAGGTCGTCATCGACTGCGCCGACCCCGCCTCCCTCGTGTCGTTCTGGGCCGAGGCTCTCGCCCCCCGGGGCTACGCCGTGCCCGCGCCGCCCGGTGGGTTCGCGGACTGGCCCGCCTTCCTCCTCGCGCAGGGTGTGCCGGGGGAGCGCTGGAACGACGCCTCGGCGCTGGAGGCCGAGGGGCAGCCGCGCATCTTCCTCCAGCGGGTCGACGAGCCGAAGACGGGGAAGAACCGGGTGCACGTCGACCTGCTGGGCGGCGGCGGGCCGTCGGTGCCGCTGGACACCCAGCGCGAGCGGGTCGCGGCCGAGGTCGCACGGCTCGAGGCGCTCGGGGCCACCCGGCTCGCCGAGCACACCGACCTGGGCGTGCACTGGGTGACGATGCAGGACCCGGAGGGCAACGAGTTCTGCGTCTGAGCCCGCGTCGCGATGAGACGTGTGGGCGCTGCACCTGCGGGTACCGCACCGGGTGTCACTGGGCTGTCCGGGAGGAGTGCGCATGAGCCAGGCCGACGAGGTCCGTGACCTGCTCGCGCAGCACGGCCGGACCTTCGCCACCGACGCCGGCATCACCCTGCGTGACACCCCGTCCCCGCTGTTCCGCCTCCTCGTCCTCACCCTGCTGGCGTCGACCCGGATCTCGGCCGACGTCGCCGTCGCGACGGCCCGGGAGCTGTCGCGGGCCGGCTGGCGGACGCCGCGGCGGATGCTGGAGTCGACGTGGCAGCAGCGCGTCGACGCGCTCGGCCGGGGCGGGTACCGCCGCTACGACGAGACCACCGCCACCCGGCTGGAGGCGCTGTGCATACGGCTGGTCGAGGACTACCGCGGTGACCTGCGGGTCCTGCGCCCGGACTCCGCGGCCGACGTGGACCGGCTGCGGAAGGGGCTCACCGGGTTCACCGGCATCGGGCCGGTCGGCGCCGACATCTTCTGCCGGGAGGTGCAGGCGGTCTGGCCCACCGTCGGGCCGTTCTTCGACCGGCGTGCCCTGGCCGGCGCCCGGGCCCGAGGGCTGCCCGTCGACCCGGCGCGGCTCGCGGCGCTGGCCCCCGACGGACGCGTCGCCAACCTCGCCGCCGCGCTCGTGCGGGTCGCCTGACGTCGTCGTCGCTGGCAGGGTGACGGGCGTGCACCGGGTCGACCTGCGCCGTCCGGATGACGTGCGGTGGGTGCCGCGAGACTCCCGGGGGACCGCGGTGCTCGTGCTCGCGGGGTCCAGCGGGCGGGTCGACGCCGGCCGGGCGAGCGCCTCTCGCTCGTGCGTCACCGTCCTGACCGTCGAGCGGGCCCGTCCTTACACGGTGGGCCGCGGACTCCGTCACAGGGAGCGGCCGCCGACGTGGGACGCGGTGGCGCGGCGATCAGCCCAGGTCGAGCTCGGCCAGCGCCCGGTGGAAGCGGTTCGAGGACTCGGGCATCGACGGGTCGTCCCAGCGCAGCCAGGCGTCCTGCTGCCGGTTGCCCGGGTCGTCCCAGTACTCCCAGTCCGTCACCGCGTCCACCAGCTCCTGGTCCGCGGGGTCGGGGCTGCCCTCGGTGCGGGCCCGCAGGGCCGCCACCCGCTCCGGGACCCGCTCGACGACGCCGCAGCCCGGCCCCTCCGGCCAGCGCTGGTCGTGGACCGGGACCCCGGCGTGGAGGCCGAGACCGCGCAGGTCGGCCGCCGTGAAGTCGTTGCCCCGGATCTCGTTGGGCCGCGACCGGGGGCGGATCGAGGGGATGAGCGGCTGGTTCCGTCCCCACAGGCTCAGCGAGTCAACGACCCCGACGAAGACGTTGTCGACCAGGTCGACGGCGTCCAGGTGGGAGTGCCACCGGCAGGTGTCGAACGTCGAGCCCTCGATGCGGCCGTACGGCAGGGAGGTGTTCCGCAGGTCGCACCGCACGATGCGGCAGCCGAGCAGGTGCGGCCCGTCGTCCTGGTGCTCGTGGTCACCACCCCAGTCCCACTGGAGGTCGCAGCGCTCGAAGGTGCAGTCGACGAACACGGTCCGCTCGAACGACAGCCACTCCTCCGGCGTCCGCACGCCACGGAAGGTCACGCCCTCGATCCGCCGGTCCCGGAACTGCCACACCGTGCCTGTCGGCGGTCGTCGCACGACGGTGCCGGGGGGCAGCTCCGGACCGGGGATCGTGGGCACTCGCCAACCCTAGAAGAGGAAGGAGCCCGGCCAGCGGTAGACCACGATGAGCGCGTCCTTGTACTCGGCCGCGTACTTCCCGTTGCCGATCGCCTTGCCGTACTTCACCGTGACCTGCGACTTCGTCGTCAGCTCGACGAAGAAGTTCTTGCCGCTCTGCACGAGCTTGAAGTCCGGCCCGAGCGTCCGGTAGACGCCCTTGGACGTGCTCTGCTTCAACGCCTCGCCCGTGGCCTTGTGCACCGCCTGGCCGACGAACTTGTTCATCAGCCCGAAGTTGCCGTCCTGGACCGCCTTGCGGTAAGCCGCACGCTCGGCCGCCGACAGCGACCGGTAGAGGGCGTTGCGGAACTGGCTCTGGAGCACGCTGTTGACCAGCTTGGCGACGGTCTGCGCGAAGGCCCGGGCCGTGGCGTTGCCGACGAGGTGGGCGGGTGCGTAGATCTGCACACCGTTCTTCTCCGAGATCAGGGTGTACTCGGCCGCCATCGCCCCGGACGGGTCGGTGAACGCCAGCGGGTTGTTGTCGACGTAGGCGTAGGCATTGAGGCCGCCCGCGGGGTCTTCCTGCACGAACCGCCCGATCGACGGGTCGTACCAGCGGGCCCGCATGTACATCAGCCCGGAGTCGTCGCCGCCCGCGTGCCCGGTGAAGGCGTACGACCCGCCGAGGGCGTCGGCCCCACCGGTCGTGCGGCTCTCGCCGAAGGCCGAGTACCGCGTCGTCGACAGCGACTGGCCGGACCCGTCGTAGACGCTCGTCACCGATCCCAGCCGGTCCAGCGTCGGGTAGACGTCGGTGCCGTCGGCGGACGTGGCGGCCAGTGGCTCGCCACTGCTCGGCAGGACGGTGAAGGACTGCAGCACCGTCGCCGCCGGCCCCGTGCCGGCGAGCTCGGCGACCACGGACGAGCCCGAGTAGGCCCAGCTGGTCGTCGCGCCGTCGACGGTCCGGGTGGTCCGCCGGCCGAACGGGTCGTACCCGTAGGTCGTCGTCCGCCCGCCGGCCGTCACCGACCGCAGGGTGTGGTCGGTGTTCCAGGCCAGCGTCGTCACCGCACCGCTCGCCCGCTCGGTCCTTCTGACGAGGTTGCCCTCGTCGTCGTAGGCGTAGGTGCGGGTGGCGTCCTGCACCAGGCGACCGGCCGCGTCGTAGCGGACCTCCGCGGCCGGGTCCCCGGTCCAGGAGGTGCGGTTGCCCATCCGGTCGTAGGTCGTCGACTCGTCCGCGAAGGGCGAGCCGTCGGCGTAGTCGACGGTGCTCAGGTTGCTCTCGGCGTCGTAGCCGTAGGTCTCGACCCCGAGGTCGTCCTGTGTGCTGGCGAGCCGACCCTGGGCGTCGTAGCCGTAGCGCACGGTCGACAGGGCGGTCCCGGCCCGCGTCTGGGTGCGGGTTTCGAGGCGGCCCAGGGCGTCGAACGTGTTCGCCTCGACGACCCCGTTCGGGCGCGCGAGCCGGGTGAGCCGCCCGGCGTCGTCGACGTCGAGGTCGAAGCGGCCGCTGCGGGTGTCGGTGACGACGTCGGGGTTGCCGGCGGCGTCGAGCCCGATGGTCGTCGCGCCCCACGGGGTGGTGACCTCGGTCAGGTCGCCGGTCCCGTCGTACGCGTAGTCCAGCGTGTAGGCCGGCGCGCCGTCACCGGAGACCTCCTCGCGGACCGTCCGGCCCGTGGCGTCGTGGCCGCGGCGGATGGCCACCGAGCCGTCGGTGACCGACCTGAGGTCCCCGAACCCGCTGTAGGTGTAGGTGAGCGTGCGCTCCGGCGTCGTGCGGGTCCGCACCCGACCGGCGCGGTCGTGGGTCAGCGAGGTCACGGCACCGTTGCGGTCGCGGACCGAGGTCAGCCGCAGGGCGTCGTCGTAGGCGAAGGTCGTGACCTTCCCGGCCTCGTCGGTCTGGGTCAGCAGCTCGCCGAGGTCGCCGTAGCCGAACAGGCGCTGCCGTCCGGCGGCGTCGGTCATCCGCGTCACGCGGTTGAGGTCGTCACGCACGAACTCGTTGAGCACCGCCCCGGTGCCGTCGAGCACGCGCGTCTCGTAGCCCTCGTCGTTGTACTCGACCTGCCGCACGCTGCCGGCGCCGTCGTCGGACCGGGTCATCCGGCCCAGGGAGTCGTAGGCGAACCGGCTCGTGATCTGCCCGCCGCGCACGACCGTGGTCACGAGCCCGGCGGTGAGGGTGAAGTCCGTGCGGACCCCGTCCTCACCGACCGTCGAGGTGAGGTTGCCGACGGAGTCGTACCCCCACAGCCGGGAGCGGGTGGCCCCGGTCCGGCGCTCGGACTTCAGGTTGCCCGCCGCGTCGTAGGTCCGGGTGACCCCGCGACCCTCCTGGTCGGTGGCGGTGAGGATGCGCCCGTGGTCGTCGCGGGTGAAGGTCACGGTGCCGTCGGCGTCGGTCTCGGTCCTGACCCGGCGGGCGGCGTCGTAGGTCCACCGGACCGTGCGGGTCTCGCCGTCGGCGACGGCGTCCTCCCGGGCCAGGTTGCCCGCGGCGTCGTAGGTGAGCACCGTGAGCAGCCGGCCGGTGGGGTCGGTGACGGTCTCCTGGCGGGCGCCGACGTCGGTGCTGACCTCGGTGCGGTTGCCCTCGGCGTCGACGTAGGCGAGGACCCGGCCGTCGGTGGCGTACTCGATGCTGCCCAGTGAGCGGCCTCCCGGGCCCGTCATGCCGGTGAGCCGGTGGTCCTCGTAGGTGTAGGTCGTGCGGGCGCTGTCGACCCCGGTGGAGGCGACCAGGTCGCCCGCGGCGTCGTACTCGTAGCTGGATGTCCCCGCGGGGCTGACGATCGAGGTGATCCGGTCGGAGGCGTCGCGGGTGTAGGTGATGGACCGGCCGAGGCTGGACTCGACCCCGTCGCGGGTGAAGGTCAGCGTGTTGCCGTTGCGGTCCCTCGCGGTCCGCAGCCCGAGGTCGCGGTCCAGCACGTACTCGGTGCCGCCCAGGTCGGTGAGCCGGAAGACCGTCGGGTCGTACAGGCCGTCGATGCCGAAGCCGCCGCCGAGCGCGGTGCCGTCGCCGGGGAAGAACAGCGAGGTGTCGTTCACCGCCACGAGCTCCGAGGTGGTGTCGGTGCCCGGACGCGGTCGGAACGTGGCCTCGGCCAGCGGCGGGAAGAAGGTGCTGGAGTTGGCGCCGACGAGGTCGAACGCCTCGACCCGGCCGTCCGGCCAGGTGACGCTGACGTAGTGCGGGACCGAGGAGGTGTACTCCAGGTTGCAGAAGATCAGCCCGCACGTCGTCGACTTCGCCGACCACCCACCGAGCCCGAGGGGGCCGTTGGTGGACACGGTGAAGTCCGCGATCGAGGCCTGCCAGCCGACCCCGAAGTCGCCGGAGGACCGGTCGAAGGAGTCGTAGGACCGCTCGACCCGCAGCGGCAGGCCGGCGAGGTCGACGTCGTGGTCGACGAACGAGCGGGTCACCCGCCCCGGCTTGAAGTCCCCGTCGACGAGGACGTCGACCGAGGTGACGGTGGTCCCGCCGTCGCTGGAGGTGCTGACGACCCGCACGACGTACGGACCGTTGGCGAGGATCGTCGGGTCGAGCACGGCCGAGACGGTCGCGGTCGACCCGCCGCCGTCTCCGGTCCCGACGGTCTGCGCGGTGCCGGAGCCGTCGGCGGGCTCCACGGTGACCCGCCACCCGGTGACGGTGGTCCCGGCGGCTGCGGCGAGATCCGCGGTCACCGTGGTCGGCATCGCGACGCGCGACCCCTCCTCGAGGGAGACCGCACTGGTCACGGGACCGGTGTTCTCCCCGGTGCCCGAACCGCCGATGACGACGACCGAGGTGTCGCCCACGGTGAGCGTCGAGGGGTCGTCGGTGGGGATCGGGTCCAGCTCGTTCGAGGTCACCGTGCCGCTGACCGCGATGCGGGTGACCCCGGCCGGGACGGGCTCGGCGATCTTCAGCCTGAAGTCGACGGTGGCCTCGCGGTAGGGGGCGAGGGTGCCGATCGCGACGTCGACGCCGTCACCGGCGGCCACCGTGCCCACGGTGGTGCCCACGGACCCGGCGACCAGGGAGGTCCCGGCCGGCGGCGTGAGGGTGTAGCGGATCCCGGTGACGTCCCGGGTGCCCACGGAGGTCACGACCGTCCGGTAGGTGAGGGTGTCGCCGGGGGAGACCGCTCCGTTGCCGTCGGCGTCGACGGCCAGCGAGCCGGTGAGGTAGGCCGTGAGGGCGGGGTTGGGGCGGATGACCGTGGTACGGGTCGGGTCCGCGGCGCCCGGCAGCACCGGGTCGTCGGTCTGGACGCTGGGCACGCCGGTGGCCCGGACCGCGCCCTGGGTGGCGATCTCGCCGACCCCGGCGGGCAGCGGGTCCGCGACGCGGACGTCCACGGTCACGGTGCGCGACGCGTGCCCGGCGATGTCGGGCAGGGTCACCCAGGCGGTGCCGTCGCGGTTCTCGACCCTGCCGCCGTCGGGCGTCGTCGCGGCGCCGTCCACCAGCGTGGAGTCGGCGCCGGCCGGCAGCTCGGCCGAGACACCCTGCAGCGTGACGTCGCCGCCGTTGCGCACCACGAGGGTGTAGCGGACGGTGTCGCCGGGGCTCACCGTGCCGTCGCCGCCGACGTCGACCTGGAGGCCGTCGGTGAGCGAGGCCTGGATCGTCGCCGGGGCGAGCCGGACGACGGTGCGGCTGGAGCCGGTGGGGCCGTAGGTCCGGCCGTTGGTGTCCTGCCAGGTGACCTCGCCACGGACCGTGGTCGGGCCCACCGCGCCGGCCGGGGCGGCGTACGTCGCGGTGCCGCTGCCGAGCTCTCCGGCGGTGAGGCTCGGCGGCGCGCCCGTGACCGGCAGGTCGGCGTCGTCGGCGGTGGCGGTGGTGCTCATCGACCCGGCGGGGCGCGCGCCGAGGTTGGCGAGCTTCAGGCCGTAGGTTGTGCTCGTCCCGGCCGGCAGCGAGTCCGGGCCCACCGTCGAGATGCCGACGACCGGCAGCTCGCGGGTCGCGGTGGTGTGCGCCAGGGGTGCCACGAGGCGACCGACGCCACCGGACCCGAGGGCGAAGGCGGCGGTGGTCAGCGGCGAGCCGTCCGCCGCGAGGAGGCGGCCGAGGTAGCCCGCGTCGGTCTCACCCGTGCCGCGCGCCTTCGGTGCGCCGACGACGTGGTCCTCGTGCAGCGTCACGGCCGCACCGGGGGCGATGGCGCCCAGGCCCGGCTCGTCGGCCGGCGTGACGACGAGGGCGTCGCCGTCGGGGAGGACGACGTGCGCGGAGACGTCGGAGGCGTCGCCGGTGAGGGCGCGCACCTCCGGGCCGAAGTCCCGGCCGTAGGTGAACAACCGCCGCGCCTGGATGCCGTCGGGCGTCAGGTCGAAGGAGACGTGGGTCCGCACGCCGGAGGTCCGCGCCGGGTCCAGCAGGGTGTTCGTCTGCTGCGGGGTCAGCGTGACGACGGTCTCGGTGCCCCAGGAGGCCCAGGCGCCGGGGGCCACCGTGGTGCCGGTGACCCGGTCGGCGCCCGAGGGGTAGGTGACGCCGGCGAAGGCGTTGGGCTGGGTCGTCACCCGCGCCGCGTCGCTGCCCGCGGTCGCGAGGGTCGACCAGTCGCCGGTCGTGGTGTCGCGCCGCTCGAGCAGCAGCGACCACCCCGCCACGGTGGCCGTGCTCGCGTCGACGTTCTGCAGGCCGACGAGGGCCGGCACCACGAGCGTGGCGCGCTCGTTGCGGACCGTGACGTCGTAGCCGACGGTCTCGCCGGGCAGGGCCGCCTCGGCATCCTTGGCCACCGCGGTGGTCAGGTCGGGCACGAGCGCAGGCGCCGCCGCGCTCTCGGCCCGGCCGCACTCGGCTCCGCGCACGTCGAGGCCGTTGCCGGTGATCCGGATCCGGTCGCCGAGGATGCCGCAGAAGAAGCGGTTGTCGTCGCCGGAGATGCTCACCTGGCCGGCGCCGGCGAAGATCGTCCCGAGGAACTTGCTGCCCTTGGCGGCGATGTCGACGGCCTTGTCGCCCTGCGCGCCCGCCAGCAGGAAGAGCCCGTCGAGGTAGGGCGTGAAGGCCGGCCGCGAGCCCGCGATCGAGATATGGCCCTCGGAGACCAGGGTGACGTCACCGCCGATCTGCGAGCCGTTCAGCTGGATGTCACAGCTGGCGTAGTAGACCCCGGAGGGCAGGGCCGACTGCACGTCGTGCCACGAGCCGCCGGAGCACCGGTCGCTCATGTCGTGGTAGGCGGCGCCGACCTCGCCGGCCACGGGGCCGCCCGGGCGGTAGTCCGCGACCTTCCAGGTGACCGGGTAGGGGAGCACCACGGTCTTGCGCGGGTCGGGGGTGAAGTACTGCTTGTCGATGTTGGCGTCGAGCACGCCGGCGTAGGTGGTCTCGCCGAGCGCCTTCGTCGCGCCACCGACCGACAGCTTGCCGTTGGTGTGGATGCGCCCCTCGATGCGGCCGGCGCCGCCGGTCCAGGTGAGGGAGTCGGTGGTGCTCTGCGAGTTCGCCCAGACGGCGACCGGCCGCGCGACGGTGAAGCCCGCGAGGGTCTGCGTGGCGGTCCCGCCGTCGTCGTCGGTGAGGGTCGCCGTCACGCTGTAGGCGCCGGGCCTCGCGTAGACGTGCGACCCGATGAAGGTGCCCCAGCCGGCCCCGGCGGTGGTCACCGGGACGGTCGAGGTCGAGCCGTCGCCCCAGTCGACGGTCGCCTCGTGGGTGTCGCGCCACCCGGCGTCGGTGAGCCGGCCGTTGACCTGGGTCAGGCCACCCGCGAAGGCGTCGCCCGCCTCGAGCGTCAGGACGGGGTCGACGTTGCCGACCGTGACCAGGACACGGTCGGTGGCGGTGGAGCCGGTGCCGTCGCCGACGGTGAGCTCGACGAGGTAGCGGCCGTCGTCGGGGGCGACGAAGGTCGGGTGGGGGGTCGTGCGTCCGGCGAGGACGACGGGCGGGCCGCTGGACTCCACGACGCGCCAGTCATACACGAGCTCGCCGCTGATCTTCACGAGGTCCGAGCAGGTGGTGGTGTCCGACTCGCCGCCGGCGTCCTCGGCCGTGACGGTCAGGCACACCCGGTGGGTGCCGCTCGCGAGGTCGTCGGGCAGGTCGAAGGCGACCGGCAGCGTCGTGGGTCCGTCGGCGGGCAGGTCCAGCCCGGCGGAGACGTCCACCGGGTCACCGTCGTCGACGGTGTAGGTGACCTTCGTCATCCTCGCGCCGATGATCTCGGGAAGGATGTCCGGCAGGTCGCTGACGGTGGGCACGCCGGTGCAGGCGCCGCCGCTCAGGGTGGACAGGTCGCTCAGGCGGATGCCGACGCGGCCGATGGAGCACGAGCTGCCCTTGCCGACGGCGAAGGCCTGGAACTCCACCGGCGGCGAGCACGGCAGGATCGTCGAGAGGTTCTTGGAGTCGAAGGCCTCGCCGTCGGACATGAAGGCGGTGAGCAGCTTCGGCGACCCGGTGGAGGCCAGGAGCTGGCAGGAGAGCGTCGTCGGTGGCAGGAAGTTCGTGCCGCCGCCGATCCGCAGGCTGCGCAGCGCCTCCTCGACGTCGCGGACGCCGTCGCCGTCGAGGTCCGCGTCGGGGGCGAGCAGGGTGGCGACGTTGGCGGTGCCCGAGCGGGGGTCGAGGTCCAGCGCGCTGGCCGTGGTGCTGAACCTCACGACCGCGACCTTCTCGACGGTGCCGGAGGCGACGATCTCGTCGAGCAGCTTCAGCGCGGCAGCGACCTCGCAGTCCAGGACGGTGTTGCTGGACCGGTCGCCGTTCGCGTCACCACCGCACGCGGCAGCGGTGGCGGTGCTTCCGGACACGTCGAGGACGAAGGCGACCGAGGTGTTCGTCACCGACTGGCCCTGGCCGACCTCGACCTCGCCGGTGGCGCGGATGCCCTGGGCATCGGGGTCCAGCCCCACGAGTCGGGCGCCGACGGAGGTCCCGCCGGGCAGGGTGTCCGCGACCTCGCTCGGCTGGAGGCCCGGGCGGGTGCTGGCCGTCGACGCGGTGCCGTCCAGGGTGACGACCGAGCCCTCGTCGACCTGCTGGTCCGGGCCGGCGGCGGCCTTCGGCGGCGAGACGGGGTCGGGGGTGGGCGGGTCCTGCGGCTTCTGGTCCGGGTCGTCGGTGATCCCGCCGCAGAACTTGAACCGGTTGTCGTCGTAGTCGCGGTCGCCCCCGCCGAAGAGGTCCTCGAAGCCGACGAGCGCGCACCCCTCGGTGTCGAAGTCGACGACGGCGTGCTCGATCCCGTCGGGGTTGCGCGTCCCCGGACCCGTCCGGAACTGGTGGCCCGCGACGTCGATGCCGAACACGAGCTCGGCGCCCGCCTGGTAGGGGCCGACGGGGACGACGGTGCCGACGTCCCGGTTCGTCGCGATCCGCACGACCTCGGGGTCGTAGAGGTGCAGGGTCGAGGTGTAGCCCGCGGACGCGGGCAGCACCTCGACGGTCACGGGCGCGCCGGTGGAGTACAGCCGGCCGCCGAGGACGGGGTCCGGGTCGGCGGTCTCGGCCGTGGCCGCGGGCGGCACGGCCAGCCCGGCGAGGAGGGCGAGAACGCCTGCGAGCGCGCTGGACCGGAGCCGTCGAGACATGCGGAGGTACCCCTAGCCTGGGAGGTCGTCACTGCCCCCTCGGCCGTGACGGGTGGAGTTCTATCAGCGAACCCTCAGGGAGCGGAAGCCTTTCCGACGAAATTCGTCGGACTTTCGCGTCCGGGTGTCACGCCCGTCCCGCCAGTCACACCAGCCCCGGGCATGGCTTTTCGGAGAGCTTTCGATCGCAGGTCTTCTTCGCTGCGCTCGGAGCATTGGGTCCACGGGTTCGACGGCGATTGTCGAGACTGTGTCTCGACTGCGAACTGGGTTGTGCGGTAGGGGGATCGACACCCCCGGGGGTTTCTCGGAAATGGTCTTCCGGTGGCCGCCCCGGCAGGGGTCGAGCCATTGTCGGTGCGACGCGGAACACTGCCGGAACGGACCGCTTCCGAGCCCCTGTGCAGATCGCCGTCGACTGTCGCGACCCCGGTGCCGTCGTGCAGTTCCGGGACGCGGCCCTCGAGGCCGATGGGCGCGGCGGGTGGCCGAGCACGACGACCTCGGGTGCACTGGGTGACGCTGCAGGACCCGGAGGGCAACGAGCTCTGCGTCTGAGCCGTTCTCGCCGCCGGCACCACCTGGGCCGACGCCGGGGTCGGCCGGACGGCGACGGGCATCGGCCGAACGGTGCGTCGTCGCCCGGACCCGCCCCGACCCGCCCGGGGTCCGGGTCATGGTCGGACGTGGTCCGCCGAGCAGGGGCTCCGGCGGCCGACGGTGTCCGGTCGCCGGCCGGTCACCGCGCCTCTCGCATCCCTGCGCGGGCGGCTCCCGCAGCCGCGCGCCCGACTCCCCGAGGTCCCGTGTCCCGCCTCCGCACCCTCCTGACGTCCTTCGGCGTCCTCGCCCTGCTCCTCCTCGCCGGCCTCACGCCGGCGCCGGCCGCCCACGCGGCCGGGACGGGCGACGACTACCCCGCGGCCCTGCGGACCGCCGCCAAGGACTCGCTCGTCGACCCGTGGCGCTTCTACAACCGCGAGTGCGTCTCCTTCGTCGCCTGGCGGCTCAACCAGCAGGGCGGGACGACGTCGGCCCCGTGGTCCTTCTCGAACTTCATGACCGGCCCCAACGGGACGTCGGTGCAGTTCGGCAACGCCTACCAGTGGCTCGACGCCGCGAGGAAGGGCGGCTGGACCTACGACCGCACGCCCCGCGTCGGCGCTGTGGCCTACTGGGACGTCGGTCAGGCGTCGGCGACCTCGCTCGGCCACGTCGCCGTCGTCACCGAGGTCAACGCCGACGGCACGGTCGACATCGAGGAGTACAACTGGTCGACGCGTGGCGGCTACGGGCAGCGCTCGAACGTGCGGGCCCCGTACTACCTCCACATCCGCGACGAGGACCCGGTGACGCGCGTGACCGCGAGCACCCGCTACGCCCTCTCCGCCCGCACCAGCGCCACCGCCTTCCCGGCCGGCGTCCCGGTCGCGTACGTCGCCACGAGCGCCCGCTACGCCGACGGCCTGACCGCCGCCCCCGCGGCGGCCCGCGGCAGCGGACCGCTGCTCCTCGTCGGCCGGACGACCTTCCCCTCCAGCGTGGCCGCCGAGCTCGCGCGCCTGCGCCCCGCCCGCATCGTCGTCATCGGCGGGCCGGCGGTCGTCTCCGACGACGTCGTCGCCGCCCTCGCCGGCTGTACCACCGGGACGGTGAGCCGGGTGACCGGCGCCACCCGCTACGAGCTGTCCGCCCGGACCAGCGCCGCCGCCTACCCGGCCGGGGTGCCCGTCGCGTACGTCGCCACCGGGGGCCGGTACCCGGACGGCCTGTCCGCCGGTCCGGCCGCGGCCGTCGGCGGCGGCCCGCTCCTCCTCACGCCGCGCGGGTCGCTGCCCGCGGCGACGGCGGCGGAGCTGAAGCGCCTGCGCCCCGGCCGCATCGTCGTCGTCGGCGGGCCGACGATCGTGTCCGACGACGTCGTCGCCGCCCTGCGCGGGCTGACGAGCGGCTCGGTGACCCGGGTGCTCGGCGCGAGCCGCTACGTGCTGTCGGCCCGCCTCAGCGCCACGGCGTTCCCGGCCGGGGTGCCCGTCGCGTACGTCGCCACCGGCAGCCGGTACGCCGACGGGCTCTCCGGGAGCGCCGCGGCGTCCGCGAAGGGCGGGCCGCAGCTGCTCGTCCCCGCCGACTCGCTGCCCGCCGCCACCGTTGCCGAGCTCACCCGCCTGCGGCCCGCCCGGATCGTCGTCCTCGGCGGCCCGTCCGCCGTGTCGGCCGCGGTCCTCGACGCGCTCGGGGCCTACGTGCGCTGACGGAACCCGCGGCCACATCTCCGTCTGCGGACAGAGGCGGAGCGGCCCCGGCGCGCCCTAGCATGCGGCGCATGGACGGCGAACCGCCGCGGGCGCGGTGGACGAGGTGGGCCCGTACGGAGCGGCTGCCCGACTCCCTCCTGGGCCTCTGCGCGGCGGCCTGGGCGGTGGGCTCGCTGCTGGCCACCGACACCGCTGCCATCGACCCCGCCCTCCGGGGTCCGGACGTGCTCTCGGTGCTCGCCACCCTCGTCGCCGGGCTCGCGCTCGCGTGGCGCCGCACCCACCCCGCCCCGTCCTACGCGGTGCTCGTGGGCGGCGCCACGCTCGTCAGCGTGTCCGGGCACTTCGTCGGCGCCCTGTCCCTGCTCGTGCCGTTCGGGCTCTACTCCCTCACCGTCCACGGCCGCCGGCGGGACGCGCTCGGCGGGCTCGCCGTCACGGCCGCGGTCTTCGTCGGGCTCGCCGTCCTCGGGGTGCCGGACCTGCGCACGTCCGACGCACTGACCGCCGTGGCGATCCTCGTGGCGTCGTGGGCGCTCGGCGAGGCCATCCGGGCCCGGCGCGAGCGGCAGGCCGGACGGCTGCGCCTCGCGGAGCAGCAGGCGGTGGCCGCGGAGGAACGGGCCGCCCGCGCCGCCGCCGACGAGCGCCTGCGGATCGCCCGCGAGCTGCACGACGTCGTCGCGCACAGCCTGTCGCTCATCGCCGTGCAGGCGGGGGTGGGAGCGCACGTCATCGACCGCGACGTCGCCGCCGCCCGACGCTCCCTCGACGTCATCGCCGACTCCAGCCGCCGGGCGCTGGACCAGACCCGCTCGCTGCTCGGCGTGCTCCGGGAGTCCGAGGAGCGCGGGGACCGCCCGCCCACCCCGTCCCTGCAGGACCTGGCCGAGCTCGTCGACGACGTGCGCGCCACCGGCCTGCACGTCGACCTCGCGCAGGCCGGGGACCCCGAGCGGCTCGACGCCCTCGTCTCCCTCACGGCCTTCCGGGTCGTCCAGGAGTCGCTGACCAACGTCGTCCGGCACTCGGCCGCCGACCGCGCCGCGGTGTCGCTCGACATCGGGGCGCGCACCGTGCGCGTCGAGGTCACCGACCCCGGACCGCCGCGGGACGGCTCGCGCGTCCAGGGCGCGGGCCACGGGCTGCGTGGCCTGGAGGAGCGCGTCGGCCTCGCCGGGGGACGCCTCTGCGCGGGCACCGACGGCGTGGGCTTCGCGGTGCGCGCGGAGCTGCCCGCCCGCGGCCGGACGGGGCAGGCATGAGGACCCGGGTCGTGGTCGTCGACGACCAGGACCTCGTCCGCGCCGGGTTCGTCCTGCTCCTGTCCAGCGACGACACCCTCGAGGTCGTCGGGGAGGCCCGCGACGGCCTCGACGCGGTCGCCACCTGCCGGCGCACCGGCCCCGACGTCGTCCTCATGGACGTCCGGATGCCGCACCTGGACGGGCTCACCGCGACCCGGCAGATCCTCGCCGACCCCGCCTGCGCCCGGACGCGGGTCGTCGTCCTCACGACCTACGACGAGGACGCCGTCGTCGTCGACGCCCTCCGGGCCGGGGCGAGCGGCTTCCTGCTCAAGGACACCCGCCCCGAGCGCCTCCTCGACGCCGTCCACGTCGTCGCCGCCGGCGAGGCGCTGCTGCACCCCACGGTGACGCGGCGCCTGATCGAGCGCTTCGCCGCCCTGCCCGCCCCACGCGAGCGGGTCGCCGACGGGGTGCTCACCGACCGCGAGCGCGACGTGCTGCTCGCGGTGGCCGCGGGGCTGTCGAACCGGGAGATCGCCGCCCGGCTGCACCTGGGGTACGGGACGGTGAAGACGCACGTCAGCCACCTGCTGACGAAGCTGGACTGCCGCGACCGGGCCCAGCTCGTCGTGTGGGCCTACGAGTCCGGCCTGGCCCGGCCCGGATCGGGCTGAGGCCCCGCACGCCCGCGGGTCCGACCGGCGCCGCCCCGTGTCCCGGGAGGGGGCCGCCTCCGTCCCGGGACAGAGGCGGACCGGGGTCCCGGGACGGGCGCGGTGGGGCCCGCCGGGACGGGACCGTGGTGTCAGCCCGGGAACGGCCCGGGCACCGTCACCCAGGAGCCACCGTGCCCCCTCGCACCACCCCGCTCGACCCGCGGCGGGAGATCGCCGCGTACCTGTTGCTCGCCTACGGCCTCGCGCTCGCCGTCGCGCTCGCGCTGCCGCACGCCCGCATCAACCTCCTCCTCAGCGTCGCCATCCCCACCGTGGTCGTCGCCCTGCTCACCGTCGTGACCACCCCGCGCGGCTCCCGGGCCGCCCTCTGGCGCGGGCTCGGGCTGGGCCGCGTGGGCCTGCGCTCGTGGCCGGCCGCCGTCCTCCTGCCCGTCGCCCTGTGCGGCGCGGCGTACGCCGTGGCCGTCCTCGCCGGCGTCGGACGGCTCGCCCCCGCCCCGGGTGCCGTGGACCCGGCCGACGTCGCGGTCTCCCTCGTCCTCGGCTCGCTCGTCGTCATGGGCGAGGAGATCGGCTGGCGCGGCTACCTGCTCCCGCGGCTGCAGACGGTGACGGGTCCCCGTCGCGGCGCCGTCCTCACCGGCGCGCTGCACGGCGGCATCCACCTGCCGCTCATCCTCCTCGCGACGACGTACGACACCGACGGTCCGCGCTGGTCCGCGGCGGTCGGCGCCGTGCTCACCATCACCGGGGCGGGCGTCGTCTACGCCTGGCTGCGCGGCCGGTCCGGCAGCCTCTGGCCCGTGGCGCTGGCCCACGGCACGGCGAACACCGTCTTCGACGTCGCGGCCGTTGCCGTGGTGCCGACGGGGGCGGGAGGGCTCGCCCTCGTCGCCGGCGAGACCGGCGTCGCCACGTGGCTCGTCTGCGGGCTGGCCGCGGCCGTGCTGCTGTCCCGCTCCCCGGTGTGGGACCGACCGGCGGCGCGACCGTCCCCGGCGCCTGCCGCCGCGGCCGGTTCCGACCGGGCTCCGGCCGGCGTCTGAGGGGGCGGGGATGTCGCTCTCGGACTGCCTCCTGGACCTGCTCCTCGTCGCGGTCGTCGTCCGCCAGGTGCGCGGCCGGCCACTGACGACCCGCACCCTCGTGCTCCCGCTCGTCATCGTCGGCGTGGCCGCGGGCGAGTACCTGCGCTCGGTCCCCACGGCCGGCAACGACCCCTGGCTCGTGGCCGGCGGTGTCGTGGGCGGCGTGCTGCTCGGGACGGCGTGCGCGGCGCTGAC
>NZ_SAYU02000090.1 GCF_004025965.2 Phycicoccus flavus
GTCCTTGCCGACCGGACCGTCGTCGGTGCGCACCTGCAGGAGGTGCTTGTAGGCCCGGCCGAGCACGGGACCGGGGCTGATGCCGAGCACCTGCGCGATCTCGTTGCCGTCGAGCTCGGGGCGCAGCGCCTTGAACTCCTCCTCCGCCTGCAGCCGCTCGATCCGCACCTCGAGGTCGTCGTACGCGGCGGCCAGCCGGCGGGCCTTCTTGACGTTGCGGGTCGTGCAGTCGGCACGGGTCAGCCGGTGGAGCCGGGGCAGCAGGTCGCCGGCGTCGACCACGTAGCGGCGCACCGCGGAGTCCGTCCACTGGCCGTCGCCGTACCCGTGGAAGCGCAGGTGCAGCTCGACGAGGCGCGCCACCTTCCTCGTCGTGTCCTTGTCGAACCGCAGCGCCTTGAGCCGCTTGGCGACGAGCTTGGCGCCGACGACCTCGTGGTGGTGGAAGGACACCCCGCCGCCGGACTCGAAGCGGCGCGTCGCCGGCTTGCCGATGTCGTGGAGCAGCGCGGCGAGACGCAGGACGAGGTCCGGCCCGGGCACCGACTCCGGCGGGCCGTCCGACGGACCCTCGAGGTCCATGGCCTGCTCGAGGACGATCATCGAGTGGTCGTAGACGTCCTTGTGGCGGTGGTGCTCGTCGACCTCGAGTCGGAGGGCGGGCAGCTCCGGCAGGACGAGCTGCGCGATCCCGGACGCCACGAGCAGCTCGAGCCCGGCGCGCGGGTGCGCGGCGGTGAGCAGCTTGGAGAGCTCGTCGCGGACCCGCTCGGCGCTGACCCGCTCGATGGTGCCCGCGAGCTCGCCCATGGCCGCGAGGACGGCGGGGTCGGGGACGAAGCCGAGCTGGGCGACGAAGCGGGCGGCGCGCATCATCCGCAGCGGGTCGTCGCCGAAGGACACCTCGGGCGCGGTCGGGGTGCGCAGCACGGCGGCCTCGAGGTCGGCGAGCCCGCCGTGCGGGTCGACGAAGGCGATCTCGGGCAGCCGGACGGCCATGGCGTTGCACGCGAAGTCGCGACGGACGAGGTCGTCCTCGAGGCTGTCGCCGAACGCGACGACCGGCTTGCGGGTGACGCCGTCGTACTCGTCGGCCCGGTAGGTCGTCACCTCGACGACGTGCTCGCCGCGGCGCGCCCCGATGGTGCCGAAGGCCCGGCCCATGTCCCAGGTGGCGCTGCCCCAGTCGGCGAGGATGCGCTCGGTGTCGTCCGGACGGGCCGACGTCGCGAGGTCGAGGTCGCTGGCCGGCCGGCCGAGGAAGGCGTCGCGGACCGGCCCGCCGACGAGTGCGAGCTCGTGCCCCTGCGCCGCGAACCGCTCCCCCAGGTCGGTGAGCACCGGGAGCACGGGCGCGAGCTGGGCGACCGCCTGACGGAGCAGCGCGGCGGGCGGCGGGCGAGTGGACACGAGGGACAAGCGTAGGTGCAGCGACGGGTGCCCCCGACCGGCCGACCCCCGCCGCGGCACCGGTGTCCCGGGGACCCCACTCGTTACAGTGACGGGATGAGTCACGCCGCCGCCGACCCGACCGGGGTCCCCGCGCGGCGGCTCCCGGCGGTCGAGGAGCGCAGCGCCGGCGGGGTGGTCGTGGACGTGCACGAAGGGCGGGCCCGGATCGCCGTCATCGCCCGCCGCAACCGGGCCGGACGGGTCGAGTGGTGCCTCCCCAAGGGCCACATCGAGGGCGAGGAGTCACTGCCCGAGACCGCCGTCCGCGAGGTCGCGGAGGAGACCGGCATCGAGGGCAAGGTGCTCATCGAGCTCGGGACGATCGACTACTGGTTCGCCGCGGGCGACCGGCGGATCCACAAGTACGTCCACCACTACCTGCTCGAAGCCACCGGCGGCGTCCTCACCATCGAGAACGACCCCGACCACGAGGCCATCGACGTCGCCTGGCTGCCGCTGCAGGACGCGCACCGGCACCTCACCTTCCCCAACGAGCGGCGGATCGCCCGGCTCGCCTGGCAGCGCCTCGCCGGGGACGCGGGGTGAGCGCGCCGGCCCAGAGCATCGGACGCTCCGGGCTGGTCATGGCGGGAGGGACGCTCTTCAGCCGTGTCGCCGGCCTGGCCCGCACCTCGCTGCTCGCCTCGGTCATCGGCCTGTCCGGCCTCACCGCCGATGCCTTCACCGCGGCCAACCAGCTGCCCAACCAGTTCTACCTGCTCCTCGCCGGCGGCGCGGTGCAGGCCGTGCTCGTCCCGCAGATCGTCCGGGCCCGGCGCCGGCCGGACGGCGAGGAGTTCGTCAACCGGGTCGTCACCGTGTCCATCGTCTTCTTCGGCGTCGCCACGGTGCTGCTCACCGCGCTGGCCCCGCTCGTCGTCCGGATCTTCTACGGCCCCGAGGACCCGCAGGCCGTCCGCCTGGCCGTCGTCTTCGCGGTCGTCTGCATGCCGCAGCTCTTCTTCTACGGCATGTACACGGTGCTCGGGCAGGTGCTCACCGCCGCCGGACGCTTCGCGGCCTTCACCTGGGCGCCGGCGCTCGCCAACGTCGTCGCCGTCCTCGGCCTGCTGTGGTTCCGCGCCCTCGACGCGCCGCTCGCCGCCCCGCCGGGGGCCTGGACCGGCACGATGATCGCCGTCCTCGCCGGGACCGCGACCCTCTCGATCGTCGTCCAGATGCTCGGGCTGCTGCCGGCGCTGCGCCGGATGGGCTTCCGCTATCGCTGGCTCTGGGGGGTGCGCGGGCACGGGTTCGGCGAGATGGGCTCGATCGCGAAGTGGACCATCGGCTCGATCGCCGTCCAGCAGCTGGGCTTCGTCGTCACGAGCCAGGTGCTGACCCGCGCCGGCGCGGCCGGGGTCCGCCAGGGCGAGAGCGTCCCGACCCTCACGACGCTGACCAACGCCCAGTTCATCGTCTACCTGCCGCACGGTCTGGTCACGGTCTCGCTCATCACCGCCCTCTACACGCGCCTGTCCGAGGCCGCCGCCGTCGGCGACCACGCCGCCGTCCGGCGCTACCACCAGCAGGGGATGCTCATGCCGTCCGTCCTGCTCGTGCCGGGCGTCGCCTTCCTCTTCGCCTTCGCCCCGCTCGTCGCGAGCACGCTGTTCTTCAGCCTCACCCTCACCCAGACCGCGCAGCTGGCGCTCGTGCTCTCGGGCATCGTCTGGCTCGTCATCCCGATGGGCTGGGGCTTCCTCAACGACCGGGTCCTCTACGCGCAGACCCAGACCTACCTCACCTTCCGGATCCAGTGCGTCGTCACGGCCACGGCGGCCACCATCGCGTTCGCCGCGGCCTTCATCCGGCCCGGGCTCAGCGCCGTGGTCGTCGGTGCCGGCCAGGCCTTCGCCTACCTCGTGGGGTCGGTCGTCGGGTTCGTCGTCCTGCGCCGGCAGCACGGGCCGCTCGGGCTGCGGGCCATCGGGCTGACCTACGTCCGGCTCGCCGTCCCCGCCGCCGTCGTCGCCGCGGTCCTGGCCCTGCTGCTGCACCTCGTGCTCCCCGGCACCGGGGCCCAGCGCGGGCCGAGCGCGCTGCTGGAGGGGGCGGTGGTCCTCGGGGTCCTCGGCGTGCTCCAGCTGGCGGGCACCTGGGCCGCCGCGCACGTCCTCGGGGTCGAGGAGGTCCGGCAGCTGCTCGCGCCCGTGCTCCGGCGCGTGCGGGGAGGGTCGCCGTCCAGGTGAACGCCCTAGGATGGGCCGACCTCGCCGCGTGAAGGGTGGGGCAGCCGTGACGGACGAGCGAAGGGAGCCGCGGTGAAGGGTGTGGGACCCGGCACCGTCCTCGGGGGGCGCTACTCGGTCCAGCAGCGCGTGGCGCAGGACCGCGGCACCGAACGCTGGACCGCCGACGACACGACGCTCGGCCGCCAGGTGTCGGTGCTCGTCACCGCCGCCGACGACCACCGCGCCGCCGCCTTCGTCGACGCCGCCCGCCGCGCCGCGTCGGTCTCGCACGCCGTGCTCGTCCGCATCCTCGACGTCGGGCAGGACGAGGACGTCGCGTTCGTCGTCGAGGAGCTGCTCGACGACGCCCGCAGCCTGGGCCGGCTCGTCACCGAGGGCGGCATCCCCGGCGACGAGGTGCGCCGCATCACCGGCGAGGTCGCCTCCGCCCTGGAGTCGGCCCGCCAGCGCGGCATGCACCACCTCGACCTCACCCCCGACGACGTCCTGCGCACCACCGACGGCGAGATCCGGGTCCGCGGCCTCGAGACCGCCGGCGTGCGGGCCGGCGAGGACGGCCTGCACCCCGACGAGGCCGCGCGGCGCGACGCCGTGGGCGTCGTCGCCCTCGCCTACGCCGGGTTCACCGGACTGTGGCCGCTCGGCGCCGGGGGCGCCGGGCTCGCGCCCGCGCCGCGGGTGCCGGGCGGCGTCGCGTCGCCGTCCGAGATCGCCGCCGGCGTCCCGCGCGACATCGACGCCATCTGCCGGCTCACCCTCAACGACGACCAGGGTCCGACGACGCCCGGCGACTACGCCCGGCAGGTCGCGCCCTGGCCCTCCCGGCAGGTCGTCGGCCGACCCGTCGTGCCCGCCATCACCCCCGAGGCTCCGGTGGCCGACACGATCGTCCACCCCGTCGGTCCGGGTGTCCCCGCCCGCTCGCAGGCCACCGCCCCGCGCGGCGCCACCGCGCCCGCCCGACGTCCCGGTGCCGGCGGTGCCGGCGCCGGTGCCGCTGCTGGGGCGGCCGGGGGCGCCGCGGTCGCCGGAGCCGCCGGAGCCGCCGGGGCGAGTGCCCGGTCGTCGACGCCGCCGACCGCTCCGGGTGCACCGCCGGCCGACACCCCGGACCGGGCCGACGGGTCCGAGCCGCCCGGTGGCCCGTCGGTGGCGGCGGCTCCCGCCGAGCCCGAGAACCCGCGCCGCCCCGCGGACTTCATGCCCCCGCGCGGCGCCGCCGACGCGACGGCCGCCCTCCCGGCCCTGGACGCGCTCGACGACGGCGACGCCGAGCCCGCGGCCACCCCCGACCCGGGTCCTCAGCGCCCCCCGGCGCCCGAGTGGCTCGCCGCCGGTGACGACCCGTTCACGGACCGCTCCGGCACGGACGACGAGGAGCAGAACGCCGGGCGCACCGCCGCGGCGGAGGTCGTCGCCGGGGCCACGGCCGGCGCCGGGTCCGCCGGCGCGGCCGCCCCCGGGTCGTCGGCCAGTGCGCTGGGCGCGAGCATCGCCGGGGCCGCCGCCGGCGCGGGGGCCGCCGCCGGCCGCGCCGCGTCCCGGGCCTCGGCCTGGTTCGCGGCCCGCACCGAGGCCAGGTCCGCCGAGCGGGACGACGACCTCGACGAGGACGAGTACGGCGAGGACGACGCGGACGGCGGCTCGCCGTGGCGCGAGCCGGTCTCGCGCGACCGCCAGGACGACGACGCCGACTGGGACGGTGGCTGGGACCGGTCCGGCTGGGGTGGGGGCTGGGACGACCGGTCCGACCCCGGCGACCGCGGCCACGGTCCGGACGACGAGCACCCCGTCCGGCCCGACGGGGACGTGGGTCGTGGTGGGGCGCTGGTTCCCGCGGGTCACGACGGCGACCGCGACCGCGGCCTCGCGGCGCGCGAGGCCTTCGCCGGCGGCGGGACCCTCGGGGCCGTGAGCACCCGGGTCAGCGGGCTCGCCCGCCGCGCCGTCGACAAGGTCTCGGAGCTGAGCCCGGACACCGAGCGTCCGGCACCCAGCGAGTTCGACGACGACGCGCCGGCGTCCATGGTGCCCGCCGAGCCGCTGAGCCGGGACGAGTCCAAGCTCGCCCTCGGGATCGTCGTCGCCTTCCTCGTCTTCGCCCTCGTCATCGGCATCGTCGGCATCAAGCAGATCGGCTCGCGGACCAACCTCGGTCTCGACGGCGGCCTCGGGCCCTCCGCGTCCCCGAGCGCGGGCGCGACCCCGGGCGCCTCGGGGGCGTCGGCGTCGCCCTCCGGCAGCGAGAGCGGGTCCGAGGAGTCCGCCGCGAGCCCCGAGCCGCTGGCCATCCTCAAGGTCTCCGCCTACGACCCGCTCGGCGACCAGTCGGAGAACGACTACCTCACCCCGAAGACCTACGACGGCGACACCTCGACCGGCTGGTTCTCCGAGACCTACCTCACCGACGACTTCGGCGGGCTCAAGGAAGGGGTGGGCCTCATCGTCGACCTCGGGCCGAACAAGAAGCCGCAGGAGGTCGAGCTCGACATCCCCGCGCCGTGCGACTTCGAGGTCTACGTCGGCAAGAACCCCGAGCTGGACGGCGCGAAGAAGATCGGCGAGGAGAAGGACGCCGACGGCGAGCTGACGTTCGACGTCCCGAAGAAGGTGTCCGGGCAGTACATCATCGTGTGGTACACCGGGCTGCACGTCGACGACAACGGGAAGCGGCGGGCCTGGCTCGACGAGGTCGTCGTCTCCGGCTGACCAGGAGGGCGAAGTGCCGACGCAGGACCACGGCTCGGCCGCGGGCGGGGAGGGCTCGCGCCGACCGCCGGACCCCGGGGCGTCCGTCACCGAGCTCGACGACGCCGCGCTGCTCGCCCGGCACGTCGCCGGCGACGGCGGGGAGGCGTTCGGCGAGCTGTTCCGGCGGCACCGCGACCGCATGTACGCCGTGGCCGTGCGCACCTGCGGGCGCCCCGAGCTCGCCGCCGACGCCGTCCAGGAGGCGTTCGTGTCCGCCTTCCGGCGGGCCGACAGCTACCGCGGCGACGCAGCGGTGACCACCTGGCTGCACCGGATCGTCGTCAACGCCTGTCTGGACCGGCTACGGCGCGAGAAGAACGTCAGCGTCCGGCGCGCGGGCGACGTCGCGGACATCGACCTCCCGGACCGGCACGACCACCACGCCGCCACGGAGACGGCCATCGTCGTGCGCGCGGCGCTCGCGCGGATCCCGGAGGCGCAGCGGTCGGCGCTCGTCCTCGTCGACATGCAGGGCATGTCCGTCGCCGAGGCCGCCGAGGTGCTCGGGGTCGCCCAGGGCACGGTGAAGTCGCGCTGCTTCCGGGGTCGGGAGGCCCTTGCGGCGATCCTGAGACCGTCCACAGCGGAGGCCGACGACGCCACGGAACCCCAGGAGGCGTCGTGACGTCCCACCCCCGGTCCCGCGGCGTGGCCCCGCCGCGTCCGCGTGACCACCATCCGTCCGCCCCCCTCCCCTCCCCCCTCGTCCGACCCGTCCACGGCCCCCGTCGGAGCAGCGCGTGAACCACCCCCACGACGACCGCGACCCGATCGAGCACGATCCCACCGGGATGCGTGCCCTGCTCGGGAGCCTGCCCGACCCCGCACCCATGCCGGCCGACCTCGTCGAGCGCATCTCCGCGGCCCTGGCCGACGAGGTGCGCGTGCGCGACGGCTGGGCGGCCCCGGACTGCCCGCCCGAGCTCCGGGCCGACGACGACGGGTCCCGGGTCGGGATGGCCGCGCCCGGCCCGTCGGGCGTGGGTGCCGCCGCGGCGTCGCCCGGGGCGCCGGGACGGGGACGCTCCTCGTCCGACCCCACCCCGGGGACCGTGCTCCCGCTGCGCCGCCGCTCGGGCCTGCGGGCCCTGGCCGCCGCGGCCGCCGTCGTCGGCGTCCTCGGCGCGGCCGGGCTGGTCGTCGAGACGACCCGGCCGGGCGGTCTGCAGGCGGCGCTCGGCATCGCGGGGACGGACGGCGGCTCCGCGTCCGACGAGTCCGCGGCCGGCGGCGCCACCTCGGACGCCGGGGGTGCGGGGCCCGCCTCCCCGCAGGTGCTGGCGGCCGACGCCTCCCTCGGCGTCGAGGTCTACGCGGACGGCGGGTCGCTGACCGCGGCGCAGCTGGGCGACCACGCGGCCGCCCTGCCCGTCGTGCTGCCCGACGGCGTCGCCGCCGCCGGCCCCGAGCCGTCCGGTGCTCCGGCTCCGACGACCGACGCCGCGGCGCGCAAGGCCCGCGTCGCCGACCCGGCAGCGGCGCGTGCGTGTGCCACCGCTCTCGGGGTCCCGGCCGACGCCGGGGTCGCCGTGCAGCTGGCCCTCGTCGACGACACCCGGGCCGCGGTGGTCGTCGCGACCTCCTCGGACGGCGCCCGGACCGCCTGGGCCGTCGCCCGCGGCTGCCGACCGGGGGCCCCGCAGGTGCTCGCCGGACCGGTGCGGGTGCCCTGACACCGTCTGACCGCACCGGGTCCGCGGCAGCGCCGGGAGAGCGCCGTGGAGGTCGGCGGGGCGACGACGGGCGGGAACAACGCGGGCCTAGGATCGGTTCCGACAGCACCGTATGTAGCGGTCCGCCGCCGCCTCGACCCCCACAGGATGTGTTCTCGTGACCTCCGACGTTCGCAACGTCATCATCGTCGGCTCCGGCCCCGCGGGCTGGACCGCGGCCGTGTACGCCGCGCGCGCCAACCTCGAGCCCCTCGTCATCGAGGGTGCGGTCACCGCCGGCGGCGCCCTGATGAACACCACCGAGGTCGAGAACTTCCCCGGTTTCCGGGACGGCATCATGGGCCCGGACCTCATGGAGAACATGCGCGCGCAGGCCGAGCGGTTCGGCGCCGAGATCGTCACCGACGACGTCGAGCACGTCGAGCTCGAGGGCGACGTCAAGCTCGTCCGCGACTCGGCGGGCAACGAGTACCACGGCCGGGCCGTCATCCTCGCGATGGGCTCGGCCTACCGCGAGCTCGGGCTGCCCGACGAGAAGCGGCTGTCCGGGCACGGGGTGTCGTGGTGCGCTACCTGCGACGGGTTCTTCTTCCGCGACCAGGACATCGCCGTCGTCGGTGGTGGCGACTCCGCGATGGAGGAGGCCACGTTCCTCACGAAGTTCGCGCGCTCGGTGACCGTCGTCGTCCGGCGTGACGAGCTGCGGGCCAGCAAGATCATGGCCGAGCGCGCCACCGCGAACGAGAAGATCCGGTTCGCCTGGAACAGCGCCGTCGACGCCATCCACGGCGACGGCAAGGTCTCGGGGATCACGCTGCGCGACACCGTGACCGGTGACACCCGCGACATCGACGTCAGCGGTCTCTTCATCGCGATCGGCCACGACCCGCGCAACGAGCTGGTCAAGGGCGTCGTCGACCTCGACGCCGAGGGGTACGTCCTCGTCGACGGCCGGACCTCGAAGACCAACGTCGACGGCGTCTTCGCCTGCGGAGACCTCGTCGACCACACCTACCGGCAGGCCATCACCGCGGCCGGCTCGGGCTGCGCCGCCGCTCTCGACGCGGAGCGCTTCCTGGCCCACTGACCCCACGCCCCGCACCACGACGCGCTGTCGGACCGGGCAGTCATGCTGGTCCGAGCGCCGTCCCCGGCCCCCGCGCCACTTCCGGTGGTCCGCCCCCCCCGTCCACCCCTCCCGACCCCGCACCGCGCCCGTCCCGGGCCATCGAAAGGACACCTGCCATGGCTGATGTGAGCACGACCTCCGACGACACCTTCGACGCCGACGTCATCCAGAGCGACAAGCCCGTGCTCGTCGACTTCTGGGCGCCCTGGTGCGGGCCGTGCCGTGCGGTCGCCCCGGTGCTCGAGGAGATCGCGCGTGACCACGGGGACAAGGTCTCGGTCGTCAAGCTGAACACCGACGAGAACCCCCAGGTCACCGGGCGGCTCGGCATCACGAGCATCCCGACGATGCACGTCTACCAGGGTGGCGAGATCGTCAAGACCATCATCGGCGCCAAGCCCAAGCCGGTTCTCCTGCGCGAGCTGGAGCCGTTCCTCGGCTGAGACATCACCTGCCGGACCGGCCCCGCTGACGACGGGGACTCGGGTCCTGGCGTGCAGCGGGCCCGGACCGGTGACGGTCCGGGCCCGCTGCGTCGCCGACAGGGTGTTCGACGGGCGTGGCCCGGTGCCTGACGCCGTGGACGGATGTCAGTTCCGTTGCGACACAGTCGCTCTCACGGGACCGGGATCGTGCCGGTGGGCGCTCCTCAGTCCTCAGTCACCGTCACGCAGGCGCATGACGTCGAGGATGCGGTTGAGGTCCTCGACGGACGCGAACTCCACCGTGAGCCGGCCCTTGCGCTGACCCAGCGCGATCCGGACCCGCGTCTCGAGGCGGTCCGAGAGGTCGGCGGCCAGGTCGTCGAGCTGGGGACGCCGGCCACCGGGGCGCGGCCTGGAGCGGCGGGTGGCCGCAGGGGTCTCGTCGTCGCCGAGGGCCACGATCTCCTCGACGCTACGCACCGAGAGCCCCTCGGCCACGATGCGCTGCGCGAGCCGCTCCTGGTCGGCGCCGTCGTCGAGCCCCAGCAGTGCCCGGGCGTGACCGGCGCTGAGGACGCCGGCGGCCACCCGTCGGGCGACGGCCGGCGGCAGCCGCAGGAGCCGCAGGGTGTTGGAGATCTGGGGACGCGACCGGCCGATGCGCCCGGCGAGCTCCTCCTGGGTGCAGCCGAAGTCGTCGAGGAGCTGCTGGTAGGCGGCGGCCTCCTCCAGCGGGTTGAGCTGACTGCGGTGCAGGTTCTCCAGGAGGGCGTCGCGCAGCAGCGCGTCCTCCTCGGTGATCCGGACGATCGCCGGGATCGTCTCCTTGCCCGCCTCCCGGGACGCACGCCAGCGCCGCTCGCCCATGATGAGCTCGAAGCGCACCTGCCCGGTCTCGTCGACGTGGGGGGCCGGCCGGACGACGACCGGCTGGAGGACACCGATCTCCCTGATCGAGTGGACGAGCTCGGCGAGCGCGTCCTCGTCGAAGACCTCCCGCGGCTGGCGCGGGTTGGGCCGGATGGCATCGAGCGGCAGCTCGGCGAACTCCGCCCCCGGGACCGGCTGCAGCACCGGGCCGTCCGTCGTCGTCTCACCCACGGTGGTCGTCTGGGTGTCACCGCGGTCGCCGTTCTCCCCCGCCGACGGGTCGGTGGCCGGACCAGGACCGGCGGGGACGTTCGCCGGGTCGGTCGGCGAGGTCGCCGCGTCGCGGTCCCGGAAGAAGACGTCGACCGGGCGGTCCGTCGCCGGCTGGCTGGGGATGAGGGCGCCGAGGCCGCGCCCCAGGGCACGCCGCTTCTCGCTCATGCGGACTCCTCCGTGGTGGCCGCGACGCCCCGCTCGGCGAGCTCGACGGCCGCCTCGAGGTAGGACAGCGCACCGCTGCTGTTCGGGTCGTAGGTGATGACGGTCTGCCCGTGGCTCGGGGCCTCGGAGATGCGCACCGAGCGCGGCACCGTGGCCTTGAGGGTCTGCGCCGAGAAGTGCGTGCGCACCTCCTCGGCGACCTGGGCGGACAGGCGCGTCCGGGCGTCGAACATCGTCAGCAGGATGGTCGAGACGTGGAGCGCGGGGTTGAGGTGGCTGCGGATCAGCTCGATGTTCTTGAGCAGCTGCGACAGGCCCTCGAGGGCGTAGTACTCGCACTGGATCGGGATGAAGACCTCGGTCGCCGCGACGAACGCGTTGACGGTGAGCAGCCCGAGACTGGGCGGACAGTCGACGAGCACGTAGTCGAGGGGGTCCCCGGCCGCGGTGCGCCGCTCGACGTACGCGGAGACGGCCTTCTGGAGGCGCGTCTCGCGCGCCACCAACGAGACGAGCTCGATCTCGGCGCCGGCCAGGTCGATGGTCGCCGGAGCGCACAGCAGGCGCGGGATGTCGGGGCAGGGCCGGACGACCCCGTCCAGCGGGTCCCCGTCGACGAGCACGTCGTAGATGCTCGGCACCTCGGCGTGGTGGTCGACGCCGAGTGCCGTGCTGGCGTTGCCCTGCGGGTCGAGGTCGACGACGAGCACGGTGCTCCCGGCCTGCGCGAGCGCCGCTGCGATGTTGACCGTCGTCGTCGTCTTGCCGACTCCGCCCTTCTGGTTCGCGACCGTGAGGATCCGCGTACGCGCGGGACGAGGGATGGTCCTGCCGCTGAGCGTGATGCGCTTGCGGGCGTCCGCGGCCACGGCTTGCGCGAGGGGCGTGTGGGCGTCGGCTCCGGGGATCGATGCGGCGATGGCGGCGCGCTCCTCAGTGTCGTCGGTGACCGTGGCGGTGGCTTCGAGCGTGGCGGCGACCTCGGCGGCCACGTCGGCGAGACGACCGGGACGGCCGTCCACCACCGGGTCGTTCGGGGACGCGTCGGACGCGTGGGACGGGCCGGACGCCGCCGGAACGGGGGTCGGCTGGGGGTCCGACGTCATGCCGTCCTCGGGATGAGCGGTCGCACCGTCGTCGCGCGTGGCGGCAGCGTCGTCCATCCGCGCAGAGCCGTCCTCCGGTGCGGCAGCTCGCGGGACGGGCTCGCCCCCCGGGGTGCCCTCGGCCGGCTCTGTTTCACGTGAAACGGGGGTTGGGGTGCGAGCGGACATCGGTGTTTCACGTGAAACGGGGGTCGGCCAGCCCAAATTCGGATCGGTCGCTCCGGGAGACCTGGGAAACCCCAGACCCGGAGCCACGGACTGCGCCCCTGCGCCGCCGTTCGCTGTCGCCACCTACAACCTCCTCGAGAACCGGGGCCCATCCAACCCCAGGAGGGGTCGACACGCCAAAGCCCGATCGCGGTCTGTGGACAGCCGCGCTACTCGTCTTCTCAGGCGTCTCCTGGCCACGGCTCGCGGGTCGTGCTCGCGGTTTCCGGCTCTGTGGTCAGACCGTCCCCGCGTCCACACCGCCCGACCGTTGCCGCCCCACACAGGCGGCCCCGAGCAGTGGATCCTCCGGCGCGCTCTTTCGGTTGACGAGCCCAACTCTGCGGTGTTTCACGTGAAACGATCATGACTCGAACTCCGCGTCGGGCTCCTCCCCTCGTCACTCACCGGCGCACCACGGTCCGACGTTCCCCGGTACTGATCGGCGTCAGACCCATCGTCTGTTCACGTGCTGCGACAGCGTGGTTCGACGTCGCCGCTCCCGACTGAGGCCCGAGCGAGGCCGCAGCAGCAGGCGGGGCGCCGGCCAGGGTGTCTCTTTCAGCAGCAGCCTGTCATCGGGACGCCACGTGGGTCCGAGATCTGGTACGTGGTCCAGACGCCCTCTCCCCTCCTGCGCACGCCACCACGCCCCGTGTCCCGGGAGGACGCCTGCGGGCGGACCTCATCCCCGAGTTCGGGGTGGCGCTGACGTCTGTGCAACTGCGGTCAGGTCACGCTGCACCCCGGTCGCCCCGCATGCCCGCACGACTTCTCGACGTCGCTGCACCCCGACGAGCCATGCTCCCCCTCGCCCCTGGCGATGACGATCGGGGGCCTCGACTCGGACCGCACTCCCTCCGGGCGCCGCCATGCCGAGCGGATCAAACGGCAGTGAGCGTGTTTCACGTGAAACATCGTCCGCCATCCCCCATCAGTCAATCGTCGTTGATGTCCGCCGGCCGACGACGCCCCGCGCGCGTCCCCTCATCGCCGTCGTCACGCCATGGCCCCTCCGACGAGCCGAGGTACGCCGTCGGTCGCGCCGACGCACGCTGACGGCGTTGCGGGGCATCGAGTCCTCTGTCCGAACCCGCAGGGCAGCGGGCACCCGTCGCGGCTCGGAGGGGGCGCGCTCCATCCGGAAGGTGGTCCGCGGGCCGCGTCCGCCGACCGTGTGTCGCCCTCGGCGTCAGCGCGCCGAGTCGGCCGGACTGTCGCCGCAGCCCGGAACGTCCGTCCGCGCCTGACGTGTCACCCATGAGCGCGGCCGGGCGAGGGCCTCGGTCCGCGCGGTCCTGGTGGGACGCCGGGGCAGGAGGAAGGGTCGAGGTCCTCCTCGCCCCGACACGGCCACCCACACCGGCGACGACACCGTCACAGCGGGACACCGGGGGAGGAGGAGATGTCCTGCCGTCGTCGACCCGAGACCGACGCCGGCACGGCCGACGAGACCGTCACACCCTGACACCCCGGTGGTGGTGCAGTCGTGGCCGGTGACATCCGAGCCCGACACCCGAGGCTCCGGTGGGATGCCCGCGGAGCGCGGCGACGGTCCCCAGCCGACGGCTCGAGGGCGACGCGCCGACGGTCCCGTCGAGCGGCAGGCGCGGTCCTCGCGTGGCACCGGCACCGGCACCGGCACCGGCACCGGCACGCTCATCGTGGTGGATAAGGCCCGCCGCCGGCGTCCCTCCGCTCATCGTGCCGGACAAGGCCCGCCGCCCCGAGAGCTCCTCTCTCCGTCACCGGGCCCTTCCGGTTCGGGGC
>NZ_SAYU02000091.1 GCF_004025965.2 Phycicoccus flavus
GCGGACCCGCGAGGGCGCGGGAGAGGTCGACGACGGTGATGCCGTCCAGCGGTCCGGGCACGGGCGTGCTCCTGTCGGCGGGCTCGGGATGGTCGCGGTCAACCTAGCCGCTGCCGCCCCGTGCCCCCACCGGCGACCGGGGCCGGTGGGCGGTCCGCCGACCTGGCAGGTTCTGCCAGCCGTCCGCCCCGGTCGATGACAGTTGAGCAGGTGCTCAAGATTGAGCGTATGCTCAAACCATGAGCCAGCACGACGGCCCCGGACCGACCGCGGACGGCCCCGCGCCACGACGCGACCGCCCTCACGACGAGGCCGGCCCGCCGGACGAGGCGGCGGACGGGCGCACGAACCGCGACGGACACGAGGGACGCGGGGGCGGCCGGACCGCGCTCGTGCTCGTCCTCGTCGTGCTCGTGGCCCTCACGGGAGCGGGGCTCGTCGTCGGCACCGGCCGGGCCGACTCCTCCCTGCTCTTCGTCGGCGTCCCGTGCCTGCTCGCCGCCGGGGTCGGGCTGCCCCGCGTCCGCGGCGGCTGGGGGACCCTGGTCCAGCTCACGACCTTCGTGCTGCTCCTCGTCGCGGCGCTGCTGCAGGAGGCCGCGGTGTGCGTGCTCATCGCCTCCCCGCTCGTCTACGGCGTCGCGGCCCTCGCCTACGGGCTCTCCCGGCTGGGCCGGCGGGACGGGCGGATGCTGGCCGGGGTCCCGGTGCTGCTCCTGGTCTCCCTCGAGGGCATCGTCCCCGGGGCCCGCGTCGACCCCGAGCAGACCGCCACCGCGCAGCGCGTCGTCGCGCCCCGCTGCGCGCAGTTCGAGGCCGCGCTCGAACGGGGTCCGCGGATCGACCCGGAGGCCGACCGCGGCCGGCTGCTCCACGTCCTCCGGTACCCGACCCCGACCCGGGCCGGCGGCGAGGGGCTGCGGCCCGGTGACACCCAGGTCCTCGTGCTCGCCGGGGGCGAGGTGCACTCGCACGTCGAGTCGCGCACGGCGTCCTCGCTGCGGGTGGTCGTCGACAGCGACTCCAGCCGGCTGACCCGGTGGGTGACGGTGCGCTCCGGGACGCTCACCTGGACCCAGGAGGACGACGGGTGCCGCGCCCGGCTCGACGTCGCCTTCGAGCGGCACCTGGACCCGGCGCTGTACTTCGGACCGGTGTCCGGGGTCTTCATGGACGCCGGCGCCGCGGCCTGGCTCGCCGCGCTGGACTAGCCGTGGCGCCCACCGCCGGGGCGCACCCGACGCCGGTGCGTACCGTGTCCCCCGTGAGCCGCACCACCCCGCAGGACCTCATGGACGCCGCCGTCCGGCTCACCGCCCGGACCGGCGCCCGCGGCCTCACCGCCCGGGCCATCGGCGCCGAGGCCGGCGTCAACCAGGCGCTCATCTTCTACCACTTCGACGGCGTCGACGGACTGCTGCGCCAGGCGTACGCGCGGGCCACCCGGGCCATGGTCGACGACTACGCCGAGGCCCTCGCGGCGGCCTCGACCTTCGAGGACCTGTACGCCGTCGGGACCCGGCTGGGCGAGCGCTCCCGCGCCGACGGCAGCGCCGTGCTCCTCACGCACGTCATGGCCGCCGCCCACCACGACGAGCAGATGGCCGCCGCCCTCGCCGACTCGCTCGGGGTGTGGCGCGAGGTCGTCACGGCCGCGGTGCGCCGGGTGGTCGTGCGGCACGGGCTCGAGGGGGTGCTCGACGCCGACGCCCTCGCCGGATCCCTCGCCGCGTCGACCATCGGCATGGTCGCCGTCGACGCGCTGCCGGGTGCCCCCCTCGGGTCGACGATGACGGCCATCGGTCCGCTGCCGCGGGTCGTGGACACGATCGCCTCCCGGTTCCCGCGCGCGCTGGCGCGCCGCCTCACCCGGTCGGGCCGGGGCCCCGCTCAGAGCCAGTCGACGTCGGCGGCGACCGCGCCCCCGGACAGCCGGGCGTAGCCGGGGCCGCGGTCGAAGAACGGCTGCTCGCCGCGAGCCGCCCGCAGCTCGGAGCGCAGCGCGTCCGACGCGTCGGCGTCGAGCACGGGGTCGTCCGTGCTGCCGGACGCGACGACGCCGTAGTCGGCCCGGGCGCCCTCGAACGACACCTTGCCCCACCGCAGGTCGCGCTCGACCTCGTCGTACGGCCGCTCCAGCGGGTCGCCCCACCCGCCGCCCCCGGTCGTCCGGATGCGGATGACCTGCCCGGCGCGGACCGGCTCGGCGTCGGCGAGGGCGTCGACGACACGCTCCTCCGGTCCGCCGAGGTCGACGGTGACCTCGAAGGGCCGTCCGGCCCTGCCGCCCTTGACGCCCCAGCAGGCGAGGATCGAGCGGTCCGCGATGGACATGAAGTGCGCGTCCTCGAGCATCCGCATGTGCTTCTCGTACCCGAGCCCGCCCCGGTGCCGTCCGGCCCCGCCGGAGTCGACGGCCAGGCCGAGCCGCTCGACCCGGAACGGGAAGCGGGACTCGGTGAACTCGGTCGGCAGGTTGCGGCTGTCCGGGACGACGTGGATCGTGTCCTCGCCGTCGGCGTAGTACCGCCCGCCCGACCCGCCGCCGAGCACCTCGCGCATGAGGTAGTCCTCGCCGTGGGCGTCCTTCCCGTAGACCCCGGTGTAGCGGATCGTCTCCTGGTCGGCGGGCATCCGGCCGTCGACGGCCTTGGCGACGACGCCGGCGAGCACGCCGAGCAGCCGCAGGATGACGAAGGTGCGCGCGTTGGTCGGCGCCGGGTACACCGGCGTGAGCAGCGTGCCCTTCTCCGGGAAGCGCATCTCGATGAGCGGCACCACGCCCTCGTTGACGTCGAGCTCTGCCATCCGCTCCGGGGAGTCGGCGAGGTTGCGCAGGACCGGGGCGAGCCACTTCTTGAGGAAGTTGCCGCCGACGTAGTCGCCGCAGTGGTTGATCGGTCCCCGGGCCTGCGGGCCGGTGCCGGTGAAGTCGATGACCAGCCGCGGTCCGCCGTCGCCCGGGCCGGGGCCGCCGGTGGAGGCCTTGGTGAGGGTGATCCGCTGGGCGTGCAGCGTGGGCTCGTCGACGCCGTCGTGCTCGGCGTAGTCCTCCCAGACGTACGTCCCGTCCGGGATCCGGTCGAGGATCTCGCGCCGGTAGGTCTCGGTCGTCGCGTCGAGGATGGCGTCGAACGCGGTCTCGACCGCCTCCCGGCCGTACCGGGCGAAGAGCTCGCCGAGGCGCCGGGCGCCCATGAGGCAGGCCGAGCACTCGGCGTCGAGGTCGGCGGCCAGGCTGTCGGGCATCCGGGAGTTGCGGGTCATGATCCGCAGCGCCGCCCGGTTCGGGGTGCCGGCGTCCCACAGCTTGATGGGCGGGACCGACAGCCCCTCCTCGAAGACGGTGCGGGCGTCGCTCGGCATCGACCCGGGCACGGCGCCGCCGATGTCGTCGTGGTGGCCGAAGGCCTGGACGAACGCGACGACCTCGCCGTCGTGGAACACCGGCACGGTGACGCACAGGTCGGGCAGGTGCCCGATGCCGCCCTCGGACTCGTAGACGTCGTTGTGGAAGTACACGTCCCCCTCGCGCATCTGGGCCACGGGGAAGTCGCGCACGACCGGGTGCACGAGCGCCGAGTACGACCGCCCGGTGAGCTTGCGCAGCTGCCGGTCGTGGATGCCGGCGCGGAAGTCGTGGGCGTCGCGGATCATCGGCGAGCGCGAGGTGCGGGCGATCGCCGTCTCGACCTCCATCTCCACCGAGGCCAGGGTGCCCTGGACGATCTCGACGAGCACCGGGTCGGCGGTCGTCCCGGCGTCGGTGAGCCGTCCGCCGTGCTCGTACGCGGTCGGCAGGCCGGCCGGGTTCACCGGGGCGCTCGCGAGGTAGCCCTCCGGGTCGGTGAACGGGTCGGGGACGGGCGTCGCGGTCATCGGGCTCCCTCGGTCGGGGCGGCGGCCCGGGTGACGACGAGGTTGCCGGCGTCGTCGACCCGGACGGCGAAGCCGGGGTGGACCGGCACGGTGGAGCCGAACTCCTCGACCACCGCCGGGCCGGGGAAGGTGTCGCCGGCCCGCAGGTCGGGCCGCCAGAGCACGGGGGTGTCGACGTGGCCGTCGGCCGCGTCGAAGCAGACCGCGCGGGTCCCGCGCTGCCCCGGGAGGTCGCCGGGCGCGACGGGGGAGGCGGCGTCCCGGGGCTCCAGCGTCTGCGGCTCGGGGCGGCTGATGGGGCCGACGCCGGTGACCCGCAGGTTGACCCACTCGACCTGCTGGCCGGGGTCGTCGCGGAAGTCGTAGCCGTACAGCCGGCGGTGCTCGTCGTGGAAGCGGCCCGCGACCTCGGCCGCCCAGGCGGCGTCCGGGCTGCCGGCGGAGGCGGGGACGCGCACCTCGTAGGCCTGGCCGAAGTAGCGCAGGTCGACGGTGCGGACGAACTCGTGCCGGTCGGCGGGGAAGCCCTCGGCACCCAGGGCCGCGGCCGCCCTGGCCGTGAGGGCGTCGAGCACGGCGGCGACCTGCGCGGTGTCGAGGCCGTCGTGCCGGGCGACGAGGGTCTGCACGTAGTCGTTGCGGACGTCGACCGTGAGCAGCCCGAAGGCGCTGAGGTTGCCGGGGTTGACCGGCACGAGGACGCCGGCCAGGCCGAGGACGTCGACGAGGCGGCAGGCCAGCAGGGACCCGCTGCCGCCGAAGGTCACGAGGACGAAGTCGCGCACGTCGAGCCCGCGCTTGACCGAGACCTGGCGCAGGGCGTTGGCCTGGTTCCAGGCCGAGATCTCCAGGACGCCGGCGGCGCAGCGCTCGAGGTCCAGGCCCAGGGTGCCCGCGAGCCGCTCCAGGCCGGCGCGGGCGGCGTCGACGTCGAGCGGGATCTCCCCGCCGAGCAGGTGCGGCGGGATGCGGCCGAGGACGACGTGGGCGTCGGTGACCGTGGGGTCGGTGCCGCCGCGGCCGTAGCAGAGCGGCCCGGGGTCGGCGCCGGCCGAGTGCGGGCCGACCTTGAGCAGCCCCTCCGGCGAGACCCAGGCGACCGAGCCGCCGCCGGCGCCGACGGTGACGACGTCGATCATCGGGATCTTGCTCGGGTAGGCCCCGACCGAGCCCTCCGTCGTCAGGGTGGGCTCACCGTCCAGGACGACGGAGACGTCGGTGGACGTGCCGCCGCCGTCGCAGGTGAGCACCTTGGGGAAGCCGGCCCGGCCCGCGACGAGGGCCGCGCCGAGCGCGCCGGCGGCGGGCCCGGACAGCACGGTGGTGATGGGCTGGCGGGTGACCTCGTCGGCCGACAGCACCCCGCCGTTGGACTTCATCACGTAGAAGCCGCGGGTCGGCCCGTCGCCGTCGTCGCTCCACAGGGCGTCGAGCCGCTCGTGGATGTTCGCGACGTAGCGGCTGACGTTGGGCTTGACGGCGGCGTCGACGAGGGTCGTCATTGCCCGCTCGTACTCGCGGTACTCGCGCAGCACCTCGCTGCTGATCGACACGACGGCCTCGGGGTGCTCGCGGCGCAGCACCTCGCGCATGGCGAGCTCGTGGGAGTCGTCGGCGTAGGCGTGGAGGAAGCAGACGCCGATGGTCGTGATGCCGCGCTCGCGGAAGAAGCGGGCCGCGGCGACCGCGTCGTCCTCGTCGAAGGGGCGGACCTCGGCCCCCGTGGCGTCGAGCCGGCCGCGCACCGTGCGCACGGCGTCGGCCGGGACGATGCGCGGGGGCTTCACCCAGAAGTAGCTGTTGCCGTAGCCGTCCGGCACGGCCTGCCGGGCGATCTCGAGCATGAACTCGTAGCCCTCGGTGGTGACGAAGCCGAGGCGCTCGACCTTGCCCTCGAGGAGCTTGTTCGTCGCCACCGTCGTCCCGTGGCACACCGCGGTGAGGTCGCGGCCGGAGGCCCCCATGACGTCGAGGATCTTCTCGATGCCGGCGATGAAGCCGTCGGCCGGGTTGGCCGGCGTGCTCGGCGTCTTCGTCGTGACGACCGCCCCGGAGTCCTCGTCGACGGCGACGACGTCGGTGAACGTCCCGCCGGTGTCGATGCCGACCCGGATGCGTCGTGCTCCCTCCGCCATGCGCACGATCCAACCCGCCGCCCCCGGCCGCCCGCGTTGGCAGATGCTGCCGACGGATCGGTCGATCCGGTCGAATGCTCGACAAGGACGAAGGCGCCGGCCCCGGACGGCCCATCCGGACCCCGCGGGTCTCCGAACACCTGACAGGACCGGAGGCGCACGCTGGCTGCGCCGACCTCCGGCCTGGCGATGGCAGAGGGCCCGCCGCACCGAGTCCGGGATGGTGCGGCGGGCCCTCGACCGTGCCGGGGGTCAGGTCGTCGTGACCGACCCGCCCGGGGACGCGGGCTCCGTCGCCGCCGACTCCTGCCCGGCGGTGTAGCGCTGGAGCAGGGTCTGGAGGTCGACACCGGTCGTGTCCCGGAGCATCGTCATCGTCTGGGTGAGGTTGTCGGTCACCTGCTTCGGCAGCGCGGCCGCGCCGTCGGTGGAGATGACCGTGAGCTTGTCGATGGCCGCCATCGGCGCGGCGACCTCGCGCGCCACCTGCGGCAGCACCTCGACGAGCATCTGGAGCACGGCGGCCTCGTTGTAGCGGGCGAAGGCGTCGGCGCGCTTGTTCATCGCCTCGGCCTCGGCCTGCCCGGTGGCGAGGATGGCGGCGGCCTGCGCCTCACCCTCGGCCCGGGTCGCCTCGGCCTGGGCGACACGCAGCGACTTGTCGGCCTCACCGCGGCGCTGGCCCTCGACGGCCTCGGCGTCGGCCAGCGCGGACCGGCGGGCCTTCTCGGCCTCACCGGTGAGACGCGCCTGCTCGGCGTCGGCCTGGGCCGCCGCGATCGAGGCGGCCTTGCGGGCCTCGGCCTGGGCGATGGCGGCGTTGCGCGCGCCCTCGGCCTCCTGCTCGACCCGGTAGCGCTCGGCGTCGGCCGGCTTGCGGACCTCGGTGTCGAGCTGCCGCTCCTTGAGCGCGGCCTGCCGGACGGCGACCTTCTCCTGCTCGGTGAGGATGGCCTGGTCCCGGTCGGCCTGGGCCAGCGGGCCGGCCGCGGACGCCTGCGCGGACGCGGCGTCGGTCTCGGCCTTGATCTCGGACTGCTTGAGCGCGAGCTGGCGCTGGCTGACCGCGATCTCCTGCTCGGCGGCGATCCGCGCCTGCTCGGCGGCCTGGCGGGCGTTGGCCTCGGCGATGGCGGCGATCTGGCCGACCTTGGCCGACTCCGGGCGCCCGAGGTCGGCGAGGTAGGAGCCGTCGTCGGTGATGTCCTGGATCTGGAAGGTGTCGAGCACGAGGCCCTGCCCGGTGAGCGAGGACTCCGACTCGTCGGCCACCCGCTGGGCGAACGCGGCCCGGTCGCGGATGATCTGCTCGACGGTGAGGGAGCCGACGATCGAGCGCAGCGAGCCGGCGAGCGTCTCCTGGGTGAAGGTCTCGATCTCCTCCTGCTGGGTGAGGAAGCGCTGGGCGGCGGCCCGGATCGAGTCCTCGTTGCCGCCGACCTTGACGATGGCGACGCCGTCGAGGTTGAGCTTGACGCCCTGCCCCGAGACCGCGCCGCGGATCTGGACCATGATGCGGCGGCTCGAGAGGTCGAGGATGTGCAGCCGCTGGACGAACGGGACGACAAACGCGCCGCCGCCCATGACGACCTTCTGGCCGGAGAGGTCGGTGGAGATCTCGCCGGTCTCGGGGTTCTTGACCTGCTTGTTGCCCTTGCGGCCGGTGACGATGAACGCCTCGTTGGGACCGGCGACCCGGTAGCGCGAGGCGATGATCAGTCCGGTGAGGACGACGAGCAGGACGAGACCGAGGACGGCGACGAGCCCGACCGGGACTTCGAACCCGAGCATGGGTGCCTGACCTTTCGGGGTGCGCGGGGCACCCGTGTCGTTGGTGACGTGATGGACGTGGCGGACGGACCCCCGGTTCCGTCCGGCGTGCGGGAGCGGTCAGGACTCCTGGCGGGAGACCATGACCGAGGTGGGGCTGAGGACGGCGGTGACGACGACCGCGGTGCCGCTGCGCAGCGGCTCGTCGGCGCGGGCGTTGAGGCGGGTGATGTGGCCGGAGGCGACGACGCTGACCATGCCGTAGCCGTCGTCGGGGACGGGCTCGACGACGGTGCCGCGCAGGCCGACGAGCCCGGAGGAGCGGACCGTGGCCTCGTCGCCGCCCTGCATGAGGCGGCTGCTCGCGTACCCGGCGCCGGCCCCGGCGGCGACGCCCGCGACCACCCCGGCGAGGACGGCCACGCCGCCGGACGCGCCGGCGTTCATCGTCAGCGCGCCGACGAAGCCGAAGGCGGCGAGGAACCCGGCGATGGCGAGACCGGAGAACGCGTCGGGCCCGACGCTGTCGAGGAGGCCGTCGACGACGTCGCCGAGGACGAGGGAGACCAGGAGGAGGGCGATGCCGACCCCGCCGATGACGAGCAGCGTGACCTGCATGTGCGTCCTTCCCTCCCCGGTGCGTCGCCGGCGCCTCCTGCTCCGGGCACCGTCCCGGCGAGGGTAGCCGCTCCGGCACTCCCGCGTCCCGGGTCGCCGGAACCGGGTGGCGGGGGCGGCCCCCGGCCGGACGGAGAGGTCGGGGAACTGACCTCGTTGTTGCAAGTCGAGTGCAATAGGGTGACGAGCATGTCGACCACCACCGCGCGCTGGACGTCCGCCGAGCGACGGACCCTGGCCTGGATGGCCGCGGTCGTCCTCGTGCTCAACGTCGTCGGCTGGGGGGTGCTGCTGCTCGTCGTGGCGCCGGCCGGCTACGAGCTCGGCGGGGCCGGGGTGTTCGGGGTGGGCCTCGGGGTCACCGCGTTCCTCCTCGGGGCCCGGCACGCCATCGACGCCGACCACATCGCCGTCATCGACAACACGACCCGCAAGCTCGTCGGGGAGGGCAAGAAGGCCCTGGACACCGGGTTCTGGTTCGCGCTCGGGCACTCCAGCGTCGTCTTCGGCCTGGCCTTCCTCATCGCGCTCGGGGTGCGCTCGCTCGCCGGCCAGGTCCAGGACGAGGACTCGGCGCTGCAGGGCTCGCTCGGGCTCGTCGGCACGGCCGCCGCCGGGGTCTTCCTCGTCCTCCTCGGCCTGATGAACCTCAGCGCGCTGTTCGGGATCGTCCACGCCTACCGGCACTGGAAGGCCGGTAGCTTCGACGAGGACGCGCTCGAGCACCACCTGCACCAGCGGGGGCTGCTCGCGCGGCTCTTCGACCGGGCCGTGCGCCGGGTCGACTCCCCGCGGCACGTCTACCCCGTCGGGCTGCTCATGGGGCTCGGCTTCGACACCGCCACCCAGGTCGCGCTGCTCGTCCTCGCCGGGGGGAGCGCCGCCTACGCCCTGCCCTGGTACGCGGTGCTCGTCCTGCCCGTCCTGTTCGCCGGCGGCATGCTCCTCTTCGACAGCCTCGACGGCGTCGTCATGTCGCACGCCTACCGGTGGGCCTTCGTCGACCCGGGCCGCAAGATCCTCTACAACGGCACGGTGACGCTCCTCTCGGTGCTCGTCGCCCTCGTCATCGGCGGACTGCTGCTGCTCCAGCTGGCCGACGAGTACCTCGGGGTGCCGGGGCTCGGCTGGGTCGGCTCGGTCGACCTCGAGTACGCCGGCTTCGGGCTCGTCGCGGTCTTCGCGATCGTCTGGGCGGGCGCGTTCGCGACCTTCCGGCTGCGGGGCCGGCGCACGGCCACGCCGCACCCGTCCTGATCGGGGTGATGGCGGCCGTGCGGCCACGGCTGTCACCATGACGGCGTGGTCGACGGCACCGGGGGAGCACGCGTGGTCCGGGCCGCCCTCGCCCGCGGGCTGCTGCTCACCGCCGTCCTCGCGGGTCTCACCGGCTGCGGCGAGCCGGAGCACTGCGACGAGGGCGCGGTGGCGGCCGTCCGCACGCTCGGGACGCCGGACGGGGTGACGCTCGACCTGCGTCCCAGCGAGGGCATCGGCTGCACCGACACCGTGCCGGTCCCCGACCCCCGGGCCGTCCTGGACTACTACGCGGAGGCGATGACCCGCGCCGGCTGGCACGTCGAGCGCACCGAGGACGGCGTCGTCGGCACCACCGCCGGCGCGGGCCTGACCGTCGGCGCGCTGGAGGGCGACGACGTCGGCTTCTACGTCAGCGGGCCGGACGACCTGCCCTGACGACGTCGCGGCACCGGCCGCGGGGTCAGGCGTGCGGGAAGGTCGTCTTCGCCGGGGCCTCGAGGTCCTCGCGGTGGTTGCGGATGAGGTCGAGGTTGCGGTCGCGCAGGTGGTCGAAGCCCTGCCCGACGTTCGAGCCCGGGGTCAGCGAGGCGAGCGCCTCGGCCGGGTCGAGACGGGCCGACACCCAGCCCTCGTGGGTCGCGGCCTTGGCGACGATGTGCCCCACCGGCGTGACGACGTGGCTGTTGCCGAAGTAGAGGACGCCCGCCGGGTCGGTGCCGGTGGCGTTGGCCCCGACGACGTAGACGTGGTTGTCGTACGCGCGGGCCCGGGAGGTGAGCTCCCAGACGTCCGCCGAGCGCAGCAGCGCCGACGGCCGCACGATGACCTCCGCCCCGCGCACCGCCTCGATGCGCGCGAGCTCGGGGTAGTCGCCGTCGAAGCAGATGATCATCCCGATGCGGCCGAGCTCGGTGTCGACGACGGTGGCGGTGTCGCCGGGCGTGACCCAGCCGCCGCCGTCGACCGACTCCGAGCAGAACGGGTGCGTCTTGCGGTAGACCCCGACGACCTCGCCGCGCGGGTCGACGAGCACGGCGGCGTTGTAGACGACGTCCGGCGTCGGCCCCCGCTCGTAGGTGCCGAGGACGAGGTGGACGCCGAGCTCGGCGGCGACGTCGGCCAGGCGCCGGGTGACCGGGCCGGGGACCTCGGAGACGAGCTCCCAGAGCTCCTCGGTCGGGCAGCCGGGGGTGAAGCCCGTGGTGCAGGACTCGGGCAGGACGACGAGCTCGGCGCCGGTCGCCTCGACGCAGCGGCGGACCATGTCGACGCAGTGGGTGATGTTCGCCGTGACCGAGTCGGCGGTCAGCGGCCCCGGTGTCGGGGCCACCTGCACGGCGGCGGCGGTGAACGCGCGCATCAGCTGCCTCCCAGCTTCCGGCCGAGCGCGACGCCGGCGAGCGCGAGCAGCCCGCCGAGGAGGACGCCGGCGGCGAAGCCCGCACCCGAGTCCAGGTGGACGCTGGCGTCGGCGCTCGCCGTCGCCCGGCGTCGTCCACGGTAGACCTCCGGCTCGCCGGCCGGGACCGGGCCGCCCGGGCTCGCGCCCCCCGCGCCTCCCGCCGCCGGGGCACCGGCCGCGGCGACGTCCTGCGCGCCGTCGCCGGCGATGTCGGCGTCCAGGGCCCCGAAGAACTGCCCGGCCATCTTCTTCGTCACCCCGGCGAGCATCCGCTGCCCGACCCCGCCGATGGTCCCGCCCACCGTCGCGTCGGCGTCGTAGGCGAGCTCGGTGCCGCCGCCCTCCGCCGGGGAGAGGCGCACCCGGACGTCGGCGTCGATGGTGCCCGGCGCGCCGGCGCCGCTGGCGTGCAGCGTCAGCGACGACGGCCGGTCCATGTCGGTGAGGGCGACCTCCCCGGTGTACGTGCCCTTGATGGCCGCGACGCCGGCGGTCACCGTCATCGCGTACCGGTCCTCGCCCACGGTCCGCAGCGAGGAGCAGCCGGGGATGCAGCGGGCCAGCACGGCGGGGTCGAGGATGGCGTTCCACACCTGCTCGGGGCCGGCGTCCAGGGCCGAGGTCCCGGTGATCTTCATGACGTGCCTTCCTGGGCGGGGACGGGGTCGGCGGCGTGCGTGCGGCGCAGCTCCCAGAGCTCGGCGGGCGAGATGGGCATGGACCGGATCGGGAAGCCCTCGGCGTCCTCGAGGGCCGAGGCGATGACGGCCGACACCGGGATGCACCCGGCCTCGCCGGCGCCCTTGATGCCGAGCGGGTTGAGCGGCGACGGGGTCTCGAGGTGGTCGGTCTCGATGTGCGGGACCTCCGAGGCGTAGGGCATGAGGAAGTCCATGAACGAGGCGTTGAGCAGCTGGCCGGCCTCGTCGTAGACCATCCGCTCGTACAGCGCCCCGCCGACGCCCTGGGCGACGCCGCCGTGGACCTGCCCCTCGACGATCATCGGGTTGACCATCGTCCCGCAGTCGTGGACGACGCAGTAGCGCAGGATGCGGATCTCGGCGGTCACCGGGTCGGTCTCGACGACGGCGGCGTGCATGCCGTTGGCGAAGGTGGCCTGGGTGGGGGAGTAGAAGTCCTGGCCCTCCAGGCCCGGCTCCTCGTCGTCGGCCACCGGCGGCTTGTCCGGGTCGAAGGTGCCGGCGAACTGGGTGGCCGCCTGCGCGGAGGCGTCGAAGGCGTAGCGCAGCGGGTTGGACAGGACGGCCACCGTCTTGAGGTCGATCGAGACCCCGGCGCGCCGCGGACGGAGATGAGGCCGTCCTCGATGTCGAGGTCGTCGGGGGAGACCTCGAGGGCGTCGGCGGCGATCCGCAGCGCCTTGGCCCGCACGACCCGGGCGGCGAGCGCCACGGCGTTGCCGGACATCACCGCACCGCGGGAGGCGAAGGTGCCGACGGCGTAGGCCATCCGGCGGGTGTCGCCGGTGGTCACGTGGACGTCGTCCAGCGGCACCCCGAGCTCGTCGGCGACGATCTGCGCGAGCACCGTCTGGTGCCCCTGGCCCTGGGTGGTGAGGCCCGTCGCGACGTTGACGCGTCCGCTGGTCTCGACCTGGACGTGCCCGCCCTCGTAGGGCCCGACCCCGGTGCCCTCGACGTAGCAGCCGATGCCGATGCCGACCCGGCGGCCCTCGGCCGCCGCCTGCTCGCGGTGGGCGGCGAAGTCGTCCCAGCCGACGAGGGCCTTGAGCTTCTCGAGCGAGGCCGGGAAGTCGCCGGAGTCGTACTTCAGCGGCCGCCCGTCCTGGAACATCAGGCCGTGGTCGTAGGGCATCTCGTCCGGCTGGATGAAGTTGCGGCTGCGGACCTCGGCCCGGTCCAGGCCGAGGTGGGCGGCGATGGCGTCCATCGTCCGCTCCATCGCGTAGCAGCCCTGCGGCCGGCCGGCGCCGCGGTAGGGCGTGACGAGGACGGTGTTGGTGTAGAGGGACCAGAACTCCACCCGGTAGGCGCCCGGCTTGTACGGCCCGAGCAGCTGGGTGGCGGTGATGATCGGGACGATGATCCCGTACGGGGTGTAGGCGCCGTTGTCGTGCCAGAACCGCACGTCGAGGGCGAGCAGCCGGCCGTCGTCGTCGAACCCGACGGTGACCTCCTGGAGCTG
>NZ_SAYU02000092.1 GCF_004025965.2 Phycicoccus flavus
AGCCAGAACGCCCACGACGCCGACGGCAGGACGACCGCCGAGGCCACCGTCACCGCCGCGGCCGTCCCGACGGCGGTCGCGGCCTCGCGCCAGCGCCGGGTGACGAGGAAGTGGACGACGAAGACCCCGGGCGTCAGCTTGACCGCCATGGCCAGCCCGACGAGGACGCCCCGGGGGACCGCGCGCAGGAACCGCGGCCGGGGCTCGACGAGGTCGAGCAGGCAGGCGAGCACGATGAAGGCGTTGACCTGCCCGAACCGGATGCCGTCGCCCACCGGGTGCAGCCACAGCATCGGCGCCGCGAGCCCGGCCAGGGCCAGCGGCCGCCAGCCGCCGGCCCGCTCGATGAGCCGGCGGCCGGCGAACCACGTCGTGACCGTCGTCGCCGTCACCTGCAACGCCGTCCACAGCCAGCCGACGACCCCGAAGGGCAGCAGCGCCAGGGGCACCGAGAGGAAGGCGGCGAAGGGCGGGTAGGTGAACGGGAGCAGCTGCGGGGCCTCGGTGAGCGTCGAGTAGATCGGGCGGCCGGTGAGGATCGAGACCCCGGCGTCGCGGTAGACCTGGATGTCGACCTGCCACTGGTCCAGCGGCCAGAAGACGAGGTAGCGCAGGGCCGCCGGGAGGGCCGCCAGCGCCACGAGCAGCACCGCGAGACCCCACCGCCAGGGCGGGGCGGAGGGACGGCTCCGCGGGGTCGGCATGCTCACCGGGCCATTGTCACAGCGCCCCGTACCCTGTCGTGCGTGACCCGCAGAGCCCTCGCCGTCGCGCTGGCGCTGGCCGCCGCGCTCGCCGGGTTCGGGCTCGGTGCGGCGGGCGGCGCGCGGGCGGCGACGCAGGCCCCGGCGGGGGCCGTCGTCCTCGTCGGGACGGGCGGGATCAGCTGGTCGGACATCAGCGAGGAGACCACGCCGAACCTGTGGCTCATGCTCCGCGACGGGTCCTCGGCGGCCCTCTCGACGCGCTCGGTCTACGCCAACACCTGCCCCGACGACGGCTGGCTGGGCCTGTCGGCGGGCTCGCGGGCCGCGGCCCCGCGCGCGGGCGACGCCCCTGACCCCGCGGACCGTGAGTGCCCGGGGCCGCCGAGCGTCGTCGACGGCGCGGTTGCCGAGTGGCCGTCCTACGAGCAGGCGGCCGCCGAGCAGCGGTTCGACACCCGGCTCGGGCTGCTCGCCCAGCAGGTCCGCGACGGCGGGATGTGCCTGCGCGCCGTCGGGCCGTACGCCGCGGCCGGGGCGGCCCTGCCCGACGGCACGGTCGCGCAGTACGGCGACTACGAGCCCGCCGACCTGCTCGTCGACCTCAACGCCTGCCCGGTGACCCTCGTCGACGTCGGCGTGCTGCGCGACCCCGACGACGTTCCCGCCGGCGAGCCCACGCCGGGGTCGCGCGCGGACCAGCTGCGCGAGATCGACCAGCGCATCGGGGCGGTGCTCGAGGCCGGGCCCAACGGCGCCGACTTCGTCGTCGCGAGCCTCGCCGACGCCGGGCGGTCCGAGCGGCTGCGGATGGTCCTCGCCCGCGGCCCGGGCTACGGCCCCGGGACCCTGGAGTCCCCGTCGACCCGCCAGGTCGGCCTCGCGCAGGCCGCCGACCTCACCGCCACCGTCCTCGCCGACGTGGGCCTGCCGGTGCCCGACGCCGTCCAGGGCAGCCCGCTCACCTCGCAGCCGGCGCCGGACAACTCCGAGCGCCGGGCCCGCGAACGGCTGCAGACGCTGCGCGACCTCGACGAGGCGAGCCACGACGTCCACGGCCTCGTCGAGCCGTTCTTCCAGGTCTTCGCCTACGGCCAGCTCGTCGTCTACCTGCTCCTGCTGCTCGTCGTCAAGGGACGGATCGGGTCCGAGGCCACCCGCACGACGGTGCTCGGGCGGGTGCGGACGCTGTCGGTGGCCGCCGGCGCGGTCCCGGTGTCGACGTTCCTCGCCAACCTCGTGCCGTGGTGGCGCTTCCCCGTCGAGATGCTCGCCGTCACCGCCGCCGTCCTCGGGTTCGTCGTCGTCATCGCCGGGCTCGCGCTGCGCGGGCCGTGGCGGCACTGGGTGCTCGGCCCGCCGGCCGTCGTCGCCCTCGTGACGATGGTCGTGCTCGCCGCCGACGTGATGACCGGCTCGCGGCTCCAGCTGTCCTCGCTCATGGGCCTGCAGCCGGTCGTCGGCGGACGGTTCTACGGGATGGGCAACCCGACCTTCGCGTTGTTCGCGACGGCAGCGGTCATCCTCGCGACGGCGCTGTCGTCCTGGCTCGTGCTCCGGGGGCGACGGGAGACGGCGTTCGTCGCGGTCGTCGTCGTCGGCGTCGTCGCCGTGGTCGTCGACGGCGCGCCGTTCTGGGGCGCGGACGGCGGCGGCCCGCCCGCGCTCGTCCCCGCCTTCGCCTCGCTGGCGTTCGCCGTGCTCGGCCTGCGGCTCACCTGGCGGCGCTGGCTCGTCGTCGGCGCCTCGGTCGTCGTGCTGTTCGTCGTCGTCGCGGTGCTGGACTGGCTGCGCGCGCCGGCCTCGCGCAGCCACCTCGGCAACTTCGTCCAGGCGGTCCTCGACGGCAACGGCGGCGACGTCGTCGTGCGCAAGGCGCAGCAGAACGTCGAGCTCGTCCAGCAGACGGCGCCGCTCAGCTACCTCGTCCCGGTGGCGCTGCTCGTCCTCGCCCTCGTCCTGGCCCGGCCGACGTCGTGGGGCTCGCGGGCGCTGGCGCGCAGCCACGAGGCTGCGCCGACGCTGCGGGCCGGGCTCGTCGCCCTGCTCATCTGCCTGACCATCGGCTTCCTGGCCAACGACTCCGGTGTCGCCATCCCCGCGGTGGGGGCGACGCTGGCCGTGCCACTCGTGGTGTCCGTGACGATCGCGTCGCTGCTCAACGAGCAGTACGCGCGCGCCGGGACCCGCGCCGCCCGGCGCCGGCGCCGATGACGGCGAGCACCGCGGCCCAGACGAGGAGCACCAGCCACGGGGCGACCGCGCGGCGGAAGCCGAGGGTCAGCGCCTCCACGTCCGCCGTCATCCCGACGACGCGCCCCGGCACGTAGGCGGCGGCGAGGACGGCCAGCCGGGCCAGCGCGACGAGGTCGAGCGGGCCGGCCGCCACGGCGGGCAGCGCGCCCCAGACGAGGACGTCGTACCAGGGCAGGCTGTAGGGCGCGGCGAGCGAGTAGGCGAGGCCGAGACCGGTGGTGAGCCACAGCGCGGTCGCGGCCCAGCGGCGCGGGTCCGTGGTCGCGCGCCGGTCGACGCCGGTCACCGGGCGGGTCGCGCGCAGGAGGACGGCGGCGAACGCCAGCGCCAGCAGCGCCGCCCCCACCGAGACGACGAGACGGGCCGCGCCGTTGCCGACCAGGGGCCGCAGCGCCTCGAGCAGCAGCCGCCACGGCGTGGCCAGCGACACCGCCTGGCGCGAGCGCGCCAGCTGGTCGTAGACGTGCGGACCGGCCCACAGCTGGAGCAGCCCGGCGACGACGACGAACGCGACGACCGCCGTGCCGATCCGCACGAGGGCGCGGCGCCGGCCGTCGGCTCCGTCCGTGTCGCCGGTGGCGTCGGGGCGCTCGCGGGTCAGCCACCAGGCGGCGCCGAGGGCGAACAGCCCCACCCCGTAGGTGACCTTGGTCGAGGCGGCCAGCGCCAGCAGCGCGCCGGCGGCCGGTGGTCCGGCGGGCCCGGCGACACGCACCCCGGCGGCGACGGCGGCGACGACGAGCGCGGTGGCGACGACGTCGACGTGCGCCCCGAGGACGCCGACCCCGAGCACGAGCGGGTTGAGTGTCCAGGCGGCGTCGACCCGGCCGTGGTGCTCGGGGTCGAGGGCGAGGCGCAGCGCGGCCCGGGTGCCGAGCCAGGCGAGGACGACGAGGACCTGCCAGACCCACACCTCCTGGCGCAGCTGCGGACCGCCCACCCAGGCCGAGAGCCCGTGCAGCAGCGTGGCGAACGGCCCGTAGACGCTGGGCTCCTCGGTCCACGGCGCCTCGACCCGGCTGGTCACGGGGTCGGTGCCGCCGGCCCAGGTGATCGGCGAGACGACCCACGGGTCGCCGCCGGTGACGAGGATGCGGCCGTAGGCGACGTAGCTGACGTGGTCGGCCGACCCGAACGGCGCCGTGAGCAGCGCCGCCACCCCGAGCCCGGCCGGGACGGCCCAGGTCCGTAGGGCCGCCACCCCGGCCCGCAGGCCGAGCAGGACGGCGAGCGCGCCCGCGACGTAGGCGGTCCACAGCGCGGCGGTGACGACGGCCGGGGAGAGGGTCAGCGGCAGCAGCGGCCCCGGGGCCCAGCCGCGCGGCAGCAGGTCCGGCTGGGCGGCGTTCGGACGGGCGAGACCGACGAGCAGCAGCAGGGCGAGCGACCCGGCGAGCAGCACCCACCGGACCGGGTCGGGCCGCGTCAGCCGCGCTGCCACGGCCGCCAGCCGCGCCGGACCAGGGCGAGCCAGACGTCCCGGTACTGCCCGGCCCGGTGCAGCTGCCCGCGCCAGTCCGTGCCGCTCACCCGGTGCTGGAGCTCGCAGGGCACCTCGAGGACCTCGAGCCCGGCGCGCAGGACGTCGACGGTCAGCGCCGTCTCGACCCCCCAGCCGCGGGCCAGCGGGGTGGCGGCGGCGTAGGCGCCCGGCGAGAGGCAGCGCATCCCGGACAGCGGCTGCACGGCCCGGAAGCCGGTGAGCGCCTCGATGCCCCGGCGGGCGAGCCCGACGACGAGCCCGCGCCCGCCGCCGGAGGTCAGCTGGGCGGGCAGCGTCGCGATGGTCATCGCGGCCCGGCCGGCCAGGACATCGTCGGTGAGCACGCCGAGGTTGGCCGCGGTGTCACGCAGGTCGCCGTCGACGAAGAGCAGGGCGGCGGGCGCGGTGGTCTCGGGGTCATCGGCCTCTCCGGCCGCGGCGACGCGCTCGAGGTCGCGGACGTGGGCGACGCCGGTGGAGAGGGCGGCGGCCTTGCCGCGGTTGCGGGGGTGGACGACGACGTCGGCGCCGGCGGCGCGGGCGACCTCGGCGGTGTCGTCGGTGCTGCCGTCGTCGACGACGACCACCCGCCCCACCTGGGGGAGCGCGAGCACCGCGGCCACCGTGTCGGCGATCCGCTCGGCCTCGTCCTTGCACGGGACGACGGCCGCCACGCGCGCCGCCATCGCGCCCATCAGCGCAGGGTGACCTGGCGGCTGAGCAGGCCGCTGCGGGCGCGGCGCTCCTCGGGGGTCAGGGCGTCGGTGCTCTCCAGCGCCGCCGCGTAGCGCGTGCCGAAGGCGGCCAGCGCGTCCTCGTGGTCGGCCGCCTCCTTCTCCGGGTCGAGGTCCCACACCGGCACGAGGAGCCCGCCGGCCCGGAACGCGCCGAGCAGCCGGCTGCCTTCGCCGAGGACGTCGTCGCCGGCGGCGTGCAGCCGGGCCAGGGCGTCGGTGGCGGCGTCCTCGTCGTCGGGCAGGACGAGGCGGATGTGCGCGCGGTCGCCGATGCGGACCCAGTAGGCCGACGGCAGGCTCGTCAGGGCGACGGTGGGGACGATGGACTCGTTGGCGCGCTCGAGCGACTCCTTGGCGTCGCCCTCGAGCTCCTGGTCCGCGACCCAGAAGTCGAAGCCCTCCTGGACGGTGACCTCGAAGGTACTGTCGGCGGCGAGGACGTCCTGGAGGCGCGGGCTGTCCGCGGTGGCCTGCGGGACGGCGGTCACCGGGTGGCCCTGCTCGGCGGCGAGGGCGGCGAGCACCTGCGCGGCGAGGTCGCGGCTGGCGTCACCGCTGGAGTTGCCGGACTGGATGCCGACGAGCACCGTGCCGTCGGTGCGGTGCAGCCCGGGCCAGGCCAGCGGCAGGACGGTCGCGATCGTCACCTCGGACGGGGCACCGTCGGGGACGTGCTCCGGGCTCACGGTGACGACGGCGGTCGCGGCCGGGAGGATCTCGCGCATCGCCACCCAGTCGGGCTCGCTCGGGAGCCCGGCGAAGGGCCGGGCCTCGAACGGCGCCGGCTTCGGCTTCGCGGGACGGGACGCGCGGTCGGCGCGCTGACGACGGGATGCCTTGCCCATGCGCGTCACCCTAGTGGGCGCTCCCGGCACCCCGAGACCCCGGTTCGTCACCGAGACCCCGCTTCCGAACCGGCGGTCTCGGCGACATTTCGGGGTCACCCCGAAATGTCCGGCGGGGGTCAGGTGGCGCGGCGGCGGCTGGGACCGCCGAGGGTGGCCCACACGACGTTGCCGGTGCGGTCCTCGGTGACGCCCCACTCGTGGGCGAGCGAGCGGACGATCCGCAGCCCGCGCCCGGACGACAGCCAGACCGTGCGCGGCGCGGGCTTGGGGACGGTGGCGCCGCCGCCGTCGGTGACCTCGACCTCGACGACCTCGCCGCGGATCTTCCAGCGGACCCGGATCGTGCCGTCGGACAGCGGGCGGGCGTGGCGCAGCGCGTTGGTCAGCAGCTCGGAGGCGACGATCTCGGCCTCGCCGACGAGGTCCTCGGGCAGGTCGCGCGCGGAGAGGTCCTGGACGATCTCGTGACGGACGCCGGCCACGGCCGAGGAGTCCGCGGGCACCCGCATCGTGCAGATGATGCTGTCGACACCGGGCCCGGAGGACTCGGCCACCCCGAGGGTCTCGCCGTCGAGGTCCTGCTCGAGGTCGTCGTCGAGGCGGTCCGCGGCTTCGCCGTCGATGACGGTCCGGTCCGTCGTCCGGGTGAGGTCGTCCGAGGTCACGGCCCGAAACCCTACTCCGTGGCCCGGACCCGGTCGACGGCCATGGCCGGGCGGTTGGTGATGACGGCCCCCACGCCGAGCCGCAGACAGAGGTCGACGTCCTCGGGGTCGTCGACGGTCCAGACGAACACGTCGTTCCCCCGGTCCAGGAACCGCTGGACGACGTGCGGACGCCGGCGGACGAGGCGGACGTCCAGCCCGACCGTCCCGACGCCGGCCGGGAGCGACCCGTCGATCGGCTTGGCCGGCAGCCGGTCGGCGACGAGGTGCACGAGCGGGACCTCCGGCGAGAGCCGGTGCACCCGCTGGAGCGCGCGGGAGGAGAAGGACATGACGCGCACGTGCGGCCGGCCGGGCCGGTCGCCGTCGTCGAGGTCGAAGGAGCGCAGCACCTGCACGAGCGTCTTCTCGACGTCGTCGCCGTGCCGGGTGGGGTGCTTGGTCTCGATGAGGGTGACGACCTCGCGCCGGGTCTCGCAGAGCGTGTCCAGCAGCCGGCGCAGGGTGAGCAGGCGGCCCCGCTCGGGGTCGGCGTCGGGGGACTCCGCGTCGCCGTCGGGCGTCTTCCACGAGGCCCAGTCCAGCTCCTCGAGGCGGGCGAGCTCGAGGGTGGAGACCCGGCCGGTGCCGTTGCTCGTCCGGTCCACGCGGCGGTCGTGGACGCACACGAGATGGTGGTCGGCGGTGAGCCGTACGTCGCACTCGACGCCCTCGGCCCCGTCGTCCAGCGCCTGCTCGTAGGCGTGGAGGGTGTGCTCCGGCCGGTCGGCACTCGCCCCCCGGTGGGCGACGACGACGGGTCGGGCGGTGGACGTCCGGTGTGCGGCGGTCACGACGCCCCATTGTGGTCCACCGGCGTCCGTCGGCGCGGCAACGAGCCGATGAACCTCCGGTGGCGCGCCCGACCCGTCTCCGCACCCGGCGCCGCGCGAGGCGGCACTCACGGAAGGGGGCGCCCTACCGTTGCACCATCGTGAGCCTGCCCCCCTTCCAGCACCTCGTCGACGAGCACTGGCGCGACGTCGCCCGGCTCGCCCAGGGCCTCGTCGGCCCGGTCCACGCCGAGGACGTCGCCCAGCAGGCGTGGACCCAGGCGCTCGCGGCCTACCCCCGGCTGACCCACCGCCGCAACCTGCGCTCCTGGCTGCTCACCATCACCCACCGCTGCGCGATGGACCACCACCGCGGGGCCCGCCGCAGCACCCCCCACGACGACCCCTCGACCCTCGCCGAGGCCCCGAGCACCGGCCCTCCCCCGGAGCCCGACGACGACCTGTGGCGCCGCGTCGCCGTGCTGCCGCCGCGTCAGCGCGACGCCGTCGTCCTGCGCTTCGTCGGCGACCTCGACCACCGTGCCGTCGCCGCCGCGCTCGGCACCACCCCCGGGATGAGCCGGCGCCTCGTCAGCGACGCCCTGGCCACCCTCCGACTCGACCTCACCGACCCGAAGGACCCCCGATGACCCCCGCCACCCACCCCTTCGCCGGCGTCGGCCCCGACCTCGCCGGCCCCCCGCGCCTACCCCCGACCGACGTCAGCTACGTCGTCGACGACACCGCCGTCGGCCGGATGCTCCTCGCCGTCCGCGACAACGGACGCGTCGTCGCCACCGCTTACGCGCCCGACGACGACGCCGTCGACCGCTGGCTGGTCCGCATCGCCGGGGCCGTGAGCCCGCGCGTCCTGCGCCACCCCCGTCCGACCGACGCGGTGCGCCGCTCGCTCGAGGACTTCCTTGCCGGCCGGGCCGACCGGGTCGACGTCGAGCCCGACCTCGTCCTCGCCACGGCGTTCCAGCGGGAGGTGCTCGGCGGGCTGGCCGCGGCCGTGGGCTACGGCGACCGGACGACGTACGCCGCGCTCGCGGACCGCGTCGGGCGCCCCCGCGCCGCCCGGGCGGTGGGGACCGCGCTCGGCACGAACCCGCTGTGCGTGACGATCCCGTGCCACCGCGTGCTGCCGGCCGCGGGAGGCGTCGGCGGCTACGCCGGCGGACCGGCCGCCAAGGAGCACCTCCTCGCCCTGGAGGCCGGCCACCGCGGCGCGACGTCGCGCTAGTCCGTCCCCGCGTCCCGTCGCGGACCCGGGCTCACGGTGTCCGGTCACCGGCGCTGAAGAGGGACGATGCCCGGCCGCGTGACATAGTGCGGCGGTGCGTGCCTTCCGCTGCCGGGTCTGCGACAACCCGCTGTTCTTCGAGAACTCCGTGTGCACCTCGTGCGGCACCGACCTCGCCTTCTCCCGCGAGGAGCGCGCCATCGTGCCCCTCGTCGACGGCGGCCGGTACGTCGACGCGACGGGAACGGAGTGGTTCGTCTGCCGCAACCTGAACCTCTCCGGCTGCACCTGGCTCACCCGCACCGCCGGCGGCCAGTGCAGCTCGTGCGACCTCACCCGCACCCGTCCGGCCGACGGCGACGAGGTCGGCCTCCCCCAGTTCCGGGTCACCGAGGGTGCCAAGCGGCACCTCGTCGTCGAGCTCGACACCCTCGGCTTCCCCGTGGTCGGCAAGCACGAGGACCCGGCGGGCGGGCTCGCCTTCGACCTGCTGTCCAGCGTCGACGAGAACGTCGTCATCGGGCACGCGGACGGCGTCATCACCATCGACCTCGCGGAGTCGGCGGACGACCAGCGCGAGAAGGTGCGGGTCAGCCTCGACGAGCCCTACCGCACGATGCTCGGCCACTTCCGGCACGAGATCGGGCACTACTACGACGGGCAGCTCGTCACCGACGGCCCGCTGCGCGAGCGCTACCGCGAGCTGTTCGGCGACGAGACCGCGGACTACCAGGCGGAGATCGACCGCCACTACCGCGACGGCCCGCCCGCCGACTGGCCCCAGCGGTACATCTCGCGCTACGCGACCATGCACCCCTTCGAGGACTTCGCCGAGTGCTTCGCGCACTACCTGCACATCTGCGACACGGTCGACACCGCCGCGGCGCAGGGCCTGGTGACGGTCTCACCGTCGGCGTTCACGAGCTTCCGCGACCTCGTCGTCGGGGTGTGGATGCCGCTGTCGACGGCCCTCAACCAGATCAACCGCTCGATGGGCAAGGACGATCTGTACCCCTTCGTCATCCCCGACGCGGTGCTCGACAAGCTCGACTTCGTCGCCTCGGTCGTCCCCGGCACCGACGCCCCCGGCGCGAGCGAGGGGAACGCCGGCGCCGCACGGCCCTGAGGCGCGTCCCGACCCCGTCCGGACGGTCGCGGCTCAGAACATGCCGTGCCGCGCCAGCGGGTGCATGAGCTCGCGCTCCTCGTAGGCCAGGTGCGAGAGCAGGGTGTCGGTGAGCAGGTCGACGACGTGCCGCAGCCGGTCCAGCGCGCCGTCCTCCTCCGACACCAGGGCGACGAGCGCCCGGTCGACGTCGTCGAGCACGTCGTGGATGACCTCGTGCTCCTCCTCCAGCCGCGCGATGACGGGCGCCGCGTCCGGGTCGCGCCGGCGCAGCCGCGGGAACATGGCCTGGTCCTCGAGGGTGTGGTGGCCGGTGACGACCCGGCAGTACGCCTCGCAGTAGGCGCCGAGCGTCCACTGGTTCTGCCGCATGGTCATCGCGTTGACGGCCGAGCGGGCGGCGCCGACCGAGAGCATGCCGCGCGCCACCTGGTCGACGACGTCGCGGACCTGCGCCAGCTCGGAGCGCAGGTGGTCGTGGACGTCCACGAGGTGCCGCGGCGCCGCGAGCTCGGCGTCGCCGTACCCCGAGGCGTCCGAGCGGTCGGGGTGCACCGGCCGCGCCGCCTCGTCCCACGGCAGCTCGCCGGTGAGGCGGGTGCCGTCGTCGGGCGTGGGCACGAACGCCGGCGTGGCGGGTGGCCGCGTCGACGCCGCCGCGGACCGGGTGACGGCCTCGTCCCGCCGGCCGGCCGCGTCCCCGGGCCCGCCGGGTGCGTCCCCGACGGCCGTCCCGCCGGCGTCGGGCCCGTCCACCTCGACCGCCGCCGCGGCGCGCTCGGCGTCGACGAGCTCGCGGGTCGCCGGAGCCACCTCGGACGCCCACGCCCGCACGAGGTCGGGGTCGTCGGTGCCGAGGACGAAGGTGGCCATGCCGTGCTCGAGGGTGAGCCCGGCCAGCTGCTCGGGCCAGTCCGTGACCCGGCCCCGCAGCCCGCTGCCCGACCTCCCGGCGGGCACGACGTTGTAGAGCCGGCGGACGTCCTCGGAGGCCCGCCCGGCGCCGACGGCGGCGTCGTCGATCCGGGCGTTCATCGGGCCGAGGGCGTCGGGGTCGGCGTAGCCCATGCTCGGCAGCCAGCCGTCGGCCAGCCGGCCGGTGACGCCGAGCATCCGCGGCCCGTAGGCGCCGACCCAGATGCCGACCGGGTGCGCCGGCCGCGGCCCGGCGTGCAGGCCGACGACGCGGTGGTGCTCGCCCTCGACCCGCACCGAGCCCTCGCCGGACCACGAGGCCCGCAGCACCGCGATGGCCTCGACGAGCGCGTCGACCGCCTGCCCGGGGCCGAGCCGCTCCCCGCCGGCGGCGACGATGGCGTCCCAGAACGCGCCGGCCCCCAGCCCGAGCTCGACCCGGCCGCCGGTGAGCAGGTCCAGCGAGGCGACCGCCTGGGCCAGCACGGCCGGCGGGCGCAGCGGCAGGTTGACGACGTTCGGCGCCACGCGCACGGCGGTCGTCCGCGCGGCGACCACCGACAGCAGCGTCCACGCGTCGAGGTGGCGCGCCTGGTACGGGTGGTCCTGCACGGTGACGAGGTCGAGCCCGAGGACGTCCGCCAGCTGCGCGAGCTCGAGGACGCGGTCCGGCGCGGCGGCGTCCGGCGACGGGAAGATCCCGAACTCGAGCGCGTGCCCGTAGTCGGTCACGCGCGACCCGGCCGCTCGCCGGCCTCGTCGTCGGGGTCGGGCAGCCGGTGGCCGTCGCCGTACCCGCCGAGCAGGTCGGCCATCGCCAGGTGCGGCTTGGCCTCGGCCTGCCGGCCCTGGCGCTGCAGCGTGCGGCCGAGCAGCAGGTTCGCGTAGGCCTCGTCGGGGTCGTCGACGAGGATGGCCCGGGTCACCCGCTCGGCGCGGTTCAGCTGCGCCGAGTGGTAGTACGAGCGGGCGAGCAGCAGCCGCAGCTCGGTCGTGCCGTGCAGGGGAGGCTCGAGGGCGCTGGCGTCGACGAGCGCCGACAGCTCCTGGGCGGCCGCCTGGTACTCCCCGTGCTCGAAGAGTCCCCGGGCGCGCTGGTAGCGGTCGGCCATACCGGTCTCGGGGGTGCTCATACCTCCTCGAACGCCGCCCGCGGGGGCCGACATTCCGGGGCGGCCGGGCGCCGGGACGCCGCAGCTCCTCGCGCGACGGCGTCCGCGCGGGCACGATGGGCCCACGCGAGGCCCGGGCACGCCGGCTCCGACGAAGGGAGCTCCCATGGACTGGTACACCGGCTCGGTCCTCGGCACCGGCCGGTCGGGGGCCCTGTGGCTGCTCGTCGGGTTCGTCGTCACCTACGCCGTGACCCGCTGGGTGACGACGACGATCCGCCGGCGCACCGAGCGCGCCGCCGCCCGCGCCGCGGCCGGGCACGCCGACCCCGCCCAGCCGTCGCGCTCACCCATCAAGGACGTCCACATCGGCGGGGTGCACGTCCACCACCAGGTGTGGGGCATCCTCCTGGTCCTGCTCTCGGGGCTGCTCGTCATCCGCTTCGACCCCGGCTCGCCGTGGCTCGAGGTGCTGGCCGCGGCCTTCGGCGTCGGGGCCGCGCTGGCCCTGGACGAGTTCGCGCTCTGGCTGCACCTCGAGGACGTCTACTGGAGCGAGGAGGGCCGAAAGTCCATCGACGCCGTGATGATCGCCGGGGTGGTCGTCGTCGTGCTGCTCATCGGCTCGACCCCGCTCGGCGTCGACCGCTTCGAGGCCGAGGCCGGCGGCTGGTGGACCTTCACCGTCGTGCTCGTCGTCCACCTCGCGCTCACCGTCGTCACCGCCCTCAAGGGCCGCGTCGTCCTCGCGCTCGTCGGTCTGCCCGTGCCGTCGATCGCGCTCTTCGTCGCCTTCCGGCTCGCCCGGCCCGAGTCGTTCTGGGCACGCCGCTTCTACCGGGACAAGCCGAAGAAGCTCGCCCGGGCGCGGGCACGGGCCGCCCGGCTGGACGGCCTGCGCCGGCGGGTCCGGGACGCGGTCTCCTTCGGCGGCTTCGGCCCGGCCGGCTGACCGCGGCGGACCGGCCCCCCAGGCCCACCCCCGCGTCGGGGTGGCGGCCGAGCGGGAGCCCCGGGCCGGTCACGACCGGCGGACCCGCGAGAACAGCTCGGCGGCCATCGCCCGGGAGCCCTCGACGGCGACGCGCCGGCCTTCCGGGTCGCCGGTGACGA
>NZ_SAYU02000093.1 GCF_004025965.2 Phycicoccus flavus
GGAGCCGGGCGGCGGTGTCACGGACGACCCGCGGGTCGTCGAGGTCGAAGTGCGCCGGCAGCACGCGGGCCAGCCCCCCGACGAGGCGGTCCGCCCCCGGGACGGTCCGGCCGTGGTGCACGGAGCCGACCACCCCACGGCGTTGGCCGGTGAACTCCGCGACGAGCCCGGTGAGGTCCTCGAGGGTGTCGGCGAAGTCCCACGGCCCGTCGTCGCGCCGGCCCCAGGGCACCCGGTGCCGGACGTGGCCGCCGCGCACCGTCCCGGGCCGGCCCACCGGGCGGGCGCCGGCGGGCGCCGGGAGATCGGCCCAGACCTGTCGGGCGCGTGCCTGCGAGCGCGCCAGGGCGGGCGCGACCTCGGACCAGCGCGCACCCGGGACGGGGTCCTCGCCCCGCAGCGTGCGGGCCAGGTCCTCGAGCAGGACGCCGAGACCGGTGCCGTCGAGCAGCAGGTGGTGGACGTCGAGGTACACCCCCACCTCGTCCCCGACGCGGCAGACGGCGACGTCCGCCAGGTGCGTCGGGCGGCGGACGCGCAGCGGCCGGGGATCGCGCACCTCGTCCCAGCGGTCGGCGGTGACGCGTCGGACCGGCACGGGGACCGCGCCCGGCGTCAGCTCCACGCCCGCGGGTCCGAAGCCGACCCCGGCGGTGAGGCCGTCGTGCCGCCGAAGCACCTGGGTCAGGGCGGCGGCGACGGCGTCGACGTCCGTGGTGACCACGCGAGGGTCGAGGACGACGGCGCACTCGACGGCGTACGGGTCGCCGGCCTCGTGCCGGACCGCGTCGACGAAGATGTCGCGCAGGTGCGGGAGGACGACGCCCGCGACCGGCCCGTCCGTCCCACCCACCGCGTCGCCGCGACCGTCGGAGCGGGCAGGCCCGCGTCCGGCCGCCACCGCGGCGACGGCGCCCTGGACCTCCCCGGCCGTCGTCCAGCGGTAGAAGTCCTCGACGCCGGCCCGCAGCCCGAACCGCCGGCCGAGGTCGTCCAGCAGGGTGAGGACGTCGAACGAGGTGATCCCGAGGTCGCGCAGCGCGGTGTCCGGTGCGGCCCCGACGACGCGGTCGACCGCGGCGAGAGGCTCCGGCGTCCCGGCCGGTCCGGTGCTCGGCAGCGCGGGGGCCGGTGGAGCGTCCGGCGCGGGAGCGACCGGGGCGGCCCCTCCGACGCACTCGGCCACGACGGCGTCGAGCGCGTCCAGGTACGCTGCGAGCAGCGCCCCACCCCCGGTCTCCGCGTAGGCCTCGACGACGACCTCACCCCCCACCACCTGCACCTGGACGTGCCGCGGGTACTTCACGACGTAGTCCCCGAGGGTCACCCGCCACACCCGCTGCAGACCCCGGGCGGAGGGGGCGGCGGCCAGCGAGACGAGCAGCTGGTCGGGTACCGGTCCCGCCGCGGCGCGCCGGCCCCGCCACGTCGCGACGAAGTCCTCAAAGCTGCCGCGCACGTGTGCCGCGCCACGGCCGTGGTCCCCGATCCGCACCGACAGGTGCGCGGTCGCGTTCCCGCTGCGACGCGGCGGGCTCTGCAGCAGCCGCTCGCTGACGACCGCACCCAGCGTCGTGCCGTCCGGGCCCGCGGTGGCGGCGGCGACCCGGGCCGCGGCCGCCCAGTGCAGGGCGAACGGGGTGACGCCGCAGGTCCGCGCCGCGGCGGCGAGCCGGTCTGCCTGCTCGGACGGGATGCGGGCGTGCGCGTGCGTCCCCGGGGCCGGGCGACGCGCCGGGACCGGCTCCCCGCCGCACGGCGTGCCGGTACCGGACGAGAGGCCGGCACCGGCCGCGGGCTGCGGGAGGGGGCGGGGGAGCGGTGCCCCGCCGTCGGCCGGGTCCCACGGCCACTCGGGCGCGGCGGCCGGGTCCCGACCCGCGAGGTGCCCGTCGAGGTCGGCGACGAGGGCGGCGAGTGAGTCCGCGTCCAGGAGCAGGTGGTGGGCCAGCAGCTGGAGCCGGTCGCCGTCGACCCGGTAGCGGAGCAGCCGGTCACCGCGCGAGGCGAGCAGGGTGTGGTCGCGCAGGTCGTCCTCGACGGCGAGCTCCCGCACGTCGTGGACCGGGTCGTCGAGGACGACCGGTCCGCGCGCCGTGCGCAGCACCCGGGCGCCCACCGAGGGCCAGCCGGCCACCGTGGCGGCCAGCGCCTGCTCGACCCGGTCCCGCGCCCGCGGGTCGAGGTCGAGCTCGACGAGGACACCGAAGTCCGCGCCGCGCAGCTCCGCCCGGAGCATCTCCGTGTCCGCTGCGCCGAGTGTGCTGAGGGTGCTCCGCACGCCGCCTCCCAGGGCCGTCCCCGACCGTCCCGGCTCGGGCGGTCGGCGAGGAGACCCGGTGGGCCCGCGGATCCGGACAGTCCCCGCCGCGAGGTCGACCGTCCGACGACGCGTCAGGCGGGGGCGCCGCCGGTCCCGACGGCGGTCACGTCCGCGGGGCGCAGCACGACGACGGCCGGGCCGTCGGTCCCGAGGGTGTCGAGCAGCCGGAGCACGCCCGGGCGGCGGGCGTCGACGACGAGGACGCCGTCGCGGGCGGCGGCCGGGCCGACGACGGGCCAGGTGTCCGGACCGGCGCAGGCGACGTCGCCGTCCATGACCCGGAAGTCCTCGAGGCTCACCGGGCCCAGGCTCGTGGGGACCAGGAGGGTGGAGCGCACGGTGTCCATGACGTCGGCGTGCTCGACGGCGGCGGCGACGAAGGCGTCCTCGTGGACCTCGGTCAGCCGGCGGAACCGCTCGGGGTCGTAGGCCTCGAGGAGGATGAGCTGGGCGAGGATGCCGCGGGCCAGGCCGGTGCGGACGTCGGCGAGCGCGGGCCCCGGGGCGAGGGCGTCGCCCTCGGTGCGCAGGGGCAGCCGGCCGGCGTCGAGGACGACGACGCAGAAGCCGGCCCACTCCGGCACGAGGTCCGGCGGCCCGTCGGCGATGCGCAGGCCGCCGGCCATCACCTGCGGGGGTGCCGGCTCGCCCTCGGGCCGGGTGGGCAGGACGAAGGCGACGGCGCGGGTGCCGCAGACGCCGTCCCCGAGCGGCAGCACGGCGAGCGGGTCGACGCCCAGCCGCTCCCGGCACCAGTCGGCCTGGGCGTCGGCGTCGAGGTCGAAGAGGGGGCCGCCGCCCTCGACCGGCGCGCCGTCGACCTCGACGGGCACGCGCAGCTGGTCGGCCGCCCCGGCGACGAGGGCGGGCAGGGCCTCGCCGCGCACGGCGGAGCGGTGGTCCTCGAGGACGTGGAGGCGGACCTCGGTCCCCGGCTCGGTGAGGGTGGAGCCGGCGAGCGAGAGGCGCACCGTCCCGTCGGCGCGGATGACCGCGCGCAGGGTGGCGGCCTCGGGGTGCTCTGCGGAGCGGGCGCGGATCTCGACGAGCTCGGCCACACGCAGGCAGGCCCGGATCATCGCGTCGAGACCCGAGGGCTGCGCGGACGAGGACTCGGCGGCCGTGACGTCGGCGCCGCTCACCGAGGCGGAGAGTAGCCCGCGCACCTGGGCGCCGGTGAGGCCGACCCCGTCGTCGCGGACCACCAGCGGCTCGAGCGCGGTCGGTGACGAGACGCGGATGCGAGCGTCGAGGTCGGGCTCGAGGGCGGTGCGGGCCTCGACGCCCCGGGCGGCGGTGAGGAGGACGAGGTGCAAGGCGCGGGCGAGCGGCCCGTCGCACGCGGGGCCCACCTCGCGTGCGGGGCGCGGGACGGTCAGGCCGTGGACAGGGGAGGTCACGGCCTGACCGTGCCGCGGCCGGTAGGCGGCTCCGTCGGCGCCCGGTGGGGTGTCCGGGCGCTCCAGGGTCAGGGTCCCGGTGGGCCGCGTCGGCCGGGTGGCAGGGTCGGCGTCGGGGCCGACGACGGAGGTGTGCATGGTGAACTGGCTCCGAATCCGTCGCGACGGGGCTGCCAGTGACCCCGCCTCGGTGGGTGAGGGTCCGGAGTCTGCTCCCGCACGCCGGCGGCGCGGCGGGCGTTCCCGGGCGGGGTCCACCGCTCGGGCCCGCCGAAGGGGCCGAACGGACGACCCCGGCGTCCCCGGGCGCCCGGCCTCAGACGCCGGGGTCGTCGTCCGTGGCGTCGAGGGTGCGCTCGAGGAGGGCCTGGAGGTCCTCGTCCAGCGCGGGCTCCGGCAGCTGGACGTCGACGAGCGGCATCGCGCAGGCCACGCCGTAGCAGAACGCGTCGGGGCGGCTGCGGGCCGCGTCGTCGGCGGACTCGGCGACCACCTGGAACCGCTCCTCGGCGAGCAGCATCTGCCAGCGCCGGGTGTCGGAGTCCTGGAGCATGCCGATGACGACGGTGCGCTCCCGGACGATGCCCGCGACACCGCCGGTGCGGCGGACGGTGACCGGGGTGTCCGCCGGCGGCTCGCCGTACGGCCCGGGCGGGGTGTCCGGCGCGGGCGGGAGGTCCGGGCCGTCGCCCGACGGGGCCTGCGTGCCGTCGGCGCCGTCCGTCCCCGCGTCCGCCGGCCGGGCCGGCCCGTCGACCGGGAGCCCCACCCCGGCCCAGGCGGCGGCGACGGCGGCGGCCTCGCGGGACCCCTCGCCGTAGCGGGCGACCGCGGCGGAGTGGGTGAGCCCGGCGAAGGTCGCGAAGTCGCAGTCGGCGCGGATCTGCCCGAGCACGGTGTCGTACCAGACCTGGCCGGCGACCTCCCAGGCGTGGCCGCCGAGCGCGACGGCGAGGTCGTGGAACGCCTTGTTGGGGATGCCGGAGTTCGTGTGCACGCCCCCGTTGTCGTCGCTGGTCTCGACGTAGCCGTCCATGTGCGCCGGCTGCGGGTCCCGGCCGAGCCGCGGGTCGTCGTAGGCCGTGCCCGGGGCCGCCATCGACCGCAGCGCCCGGCCCTGGACGCCGGGCGCGAGGAGCTCGGCACCGACGAGCCAGTCGGCCTCGTCGGCGGTCTGGCCCAGCTGGTACTGCTTGACGAGCACGCCGAAGACGTCGGACACCGACTCGTTGAGCGCCCCGGACTGCCCCTGGTAGTTAAGCCCGGAGGTGTACTGGGTGACCCCGTGCGCGAGCTCGTGGCCGATGACGTCGACGCTGCGGGTGAAGCCGAGGAAGATCGTGCCGTCGCCGTCCCCGAAGACCATCTGCGTGCCGTCCCAGAACGCGTTGTCGTAGTCCCGGCCGTAGTGGACGCTCGCGACCAGCGGCAGGCCCTTGCCGTCGAGGGAGTTGCGGCCGTAGGCCTCGTGCCACAGCCGCCACGTCGCGCCGAGCCCGTCGTAGGCCTGGGTGACGGCCTCGTCGCCGGTCTCGGGTCCGCCCTCGGCGCGGACCTCGACGCCCGGCAGGGTCGTGCCCTGCTGCGCGTCGTGGACGGCGCGCCGGGGGCCGGCGTCGGTGCCGGGCGCGAGGTGCGGCGGCGTCCCCCGGGTCTCCGGCCGGGCGTCCGCCATGACCCGGCCGCGGCGGACGAGGTCGTCGACGCGCAACGTCTCGGACGCCGACCGGGACACGTGCGTGTCCCCGGACGCGGCGAGCGCCGCGAGGAGGTACGGCGGGACGATCGAGCAGCGGTGCGGCTCACGCGGTGCGGCGGAGGAGGTCATGGGTCCCACGATGCCCCCGACCACCGACAGCCGCGAGCGGGACGCGCGGCACGAGAACCGCCGCGACAGCGGCCCCCGGACGTCCCGACGTCCCGGGGGCGGCCCGGTCGTGGGATGGGTCTCTCAGCCGAGGACGGACGGGTCGGGCTCGCCGGCGACGGCCGCGAGCGCCACGAGGCCACGGGTCAGGGCGGTCCGGTCCTCGGGATCCATCCGGGACAGGAGGTCGACGACCATCCGCCGTCGCTCGGCCCGGACGCCGTCGAGGATCTCGCGTCCGCGCTGGGTGACCGCGAGGTCGAACCGGCGGCGGTCGGTGCGGGAGCGCACCCGGCTCACGAGGTCGGCCGAGACCAGCCGGTCGACCATGCGCTTGGCCGTGGAGGTCGTGACGTTCTGGTGGCGCGAGATCTCGGCCGCGCTGGCCCGTGGGTGGCTCGCGACCAGGATGAGCGAGCGCATCTGTCCCGCCGTGACGCCGTGCCCGCGCCGGGCGTCGGCGAGCGAGGTCGACAGGACGGAGGAGAGGACCCACAGCCCCGGCACCCCCGCGTCCAGCATGGGGACGACGTCCACGCCCTCCGGCCCGCCCGCGGCGCCGTCCGGCTCCTCGCGCCCCCGCTCGGTCCACATCGTGGTCATCCCCTTAGCCTCCCGGAATGCATGCACTGGTGCAACTGTTCGTCCTAAAAGAGCATTCATTGGCACGAAGGAGCAACACGCATGGGTAGGGTCGTCGCGATCACAGGGGCGAGCGGGGGCATCGGTCGAGCCAGCGCACGGGAGTTCGCGAGGCGCGGTGACGACGTCGCCCTCCTCGCCCGCGGTCGTGCGGGACTGGAGGCCGCGGCCGAGGAGGTCCGTGCGGCCGGCGCGCGGGCCCTCGTCGTGCCCGTCGACGTCTCCGACCCCGACGCCGTCGAGCTCGCCGTCGCGAAGGTCGAGGACGAGCTCGGGGAGATCGACGTCTGGGTGAACGTGGCCTTCACCTCCGTGTTCGCCCGGTTCGACGACATCGCCCCCGAGGAGTTCCGCCGGGTCACCGAGGTCAGCTACCTCGGGTACGTGTACTCGACGATGGCCGTCCTGGAGCGGATGCAGGAGCGCGACCGCGGCGTCATCGTCCAGGTCGGTTCGGCGCTCGCCTACCGGGGTATCCCTCTCCAGTCCGCGTACTGCGGCGCCAAGCACGCCATCCAGGGCTTCCACGAGGCGTTGCGGTGCGAGCTCCTCCACGACAGGAGTGGTGTCCACGTGACGATGGTGCAGATGCCGGCCGTCAACACCCCGCAGTTCTCCTGGGTGCTCTCGCGGCTCCCCCAGCAGGCGCAGCCCGTGCCGCCGATCTACCAGCCCGAGGTCGCGGCCCGCGCCGTCGTGTTCGCCGCGGACCACCCCAAGCGCCGCGAGTACTGGGTCGGCGCCTCCACGGTGGGCACGCTCGTGGCCAATGCCGTCGTCCCCGGTCTCCTGGACCGCTACCTCGGGCGCACGGGGTTCTCCTCGCAGCAGACCGGTACGCCCCGGCCCGCCGACCAGCCGACGAACCTGTGGCGCCCGGCCGACGGTCCGCAGGGCCGCGACTACGGCGCGCACGGCGCGTTCGACGACCGGTCGCGCGACCGCAGTCCCCAGCAGTGGCTGGCCCAGCGGTACCCCCAGGTCACCGCGGCGGCCGGCGCCCTCGTCGCGCTCGGGGCCCTCGGGGCCGGTCTGGCGCGGCGGCGATGAGGCCCGGCGGCGTGCTGCCCCGGCTCGCCGGGACCGGCGGCATCGTGTGGGGGGCGGTGCTCCTCGCCTCCGGCGACGAGGTCTGGCGCCGGCTCGAGGGGCGCGACCCCGACCTCGTCGAGGAGCTCGGCATCCGGGTGCTCGGCGGTCGGCACCTGCTGCAGGGCCTGGCCCAGCTCGTGGCCCCTCGCGCCACCTCCGGCGTCGTCGTCGGGGTCGACGTGGTCCACGCGGTGACGATGGGTGCGCTCGCCGTCGGGTCGAGCACTCGCCGTCGGGCGGCCCTGGTCACCGGCGGGGTGGCGCTCGCGAGCGCGGCCGTCACCCGTCTCGGCCGGCGCTCCGACCGGCCGCGCTGAGGTCGAGCCGGCCGCGGGCCGCGCCCGGGGTCACCGACGGAGGGCGGCCGCCATCCGCTCCTGCGCGAGTGCCGAGTGGAACAGGTCGCCGGAGATGCGGGCCATGACGTCGCCGTCGCTGTCGAAGTCGGCGAGCAGGTCCGCGGTCAGGATGCCCTTGGCCACGGTCAGGCCCTGACGCGCGCCGGCCCGCAGGTCCTCGAGCACGGCTTCCACCGCGGCGTCCATCCCGGCCTCGTCCGCGAGGTGGGTGACGAGCCCGGCCTCCCGGGCGGCGCTCGCGTCCACCGTGCGGCCGGTGAGGAACCAGTCGGCGGCGGTGCGCGCGGTCAGCCGGTGCCGCAGCGGGATCGAGATCGTGGCCGCGGCCAGCCCCAGCCGCACCTCCGTGAGCGCGACGGTGACGTCGTCGCGGCAGACCACGACGTCGGCGCTCGCCACCAGGCCCAGCCCGCCGGCCCGCACCGGACCGTCGAGCCGGACGACGACCGGCACCGGCAGCGCGACCATCGCGCGCTGGAGGTCGATGAGCGAGCGCGCCGTCTCCACCATGTCGACGGAGGCGGCCTCCCGCAGGTCGGCACCGGCGCAGAACACCCGCGCGCTCGAGCGCAGCAGCACCCCGTGGACGGACTCGTCGTCGGCCAGGTCGGCGAGGTGGCCGCGCAGGTCGGCGACGAGCCGGCGGGACAGCGCGTTCCGGTTGGCCGGGGAGTCGAGGGTGAGGACGGCGATCCGGTCCTCGTCGTCGCGGGTGACGAGCGGGCCGTCGCGGCCGTCCGTGCTCGGCGGCCGGTCGGCGTCCGGGGGAGGGGTCCGCGCGTCGTCGTTCACGCCCTCGACCCTAGCCGCGGCCGACGGGGGCGCCGGCGGGGGCGCGGTCAGGCCGCGGTCGTCACCCGGAAGACGGGGAAGCCGGGCGCGGCGGCCGCGAGCTCGGCGTCGGTGGAGTCCTTGGTGAGCCCCTCGACGAAACGGCCGACCTCCCAGCCCCAGCGCCGCAGGTAGACGCGCAGCACGGGAGGGCGTCCGGCGGGCGGGACCTCGGCGAGCACCACCCGCTCGACGCGGCGTCCGACCCGCAGCTCGGCCTCGCCGGACGCGCGCACGTTGCGGACCCACTCCGTGACCCCGCGGGGCGCGACGAGGTACGCGCTGCTCTACGGCAGCCCGGTGCCCGGCTACGCCGCCCCGCCGGAAGGGACGACGGAGCCCGGCACGCGGGTCCCGTTCGCCCTCGCCCGGCTCGTCGCGGAGGGTGTGGCGCGGGGTGAGGTGAGCGACGCGGGCGGACCGGCGGTGACCGACGCCGGGCTCGCGTCCGACCTGCGGCGGGCGGCGGACGAGCTGGGCCTGGCGGCCGGACCGGGGGTCACCGCGCGGGCCCTGTTCCTGTGGGCCACGCTCGTCGGGGCGACGAGCCTGGAGGTCTTCGGACAGTACGGCGCCGACGCGTTCGCCGACCCCGTGGGCCTCGTCGCCCACCAGCTGCGGCTCGCGCTGGCCGTCGTCCGCGACCGCCCGGGGGAGGGCGCGGCTCAGCCGTAGGTGTCGCGAGGGCCGCGGCCGTCCTGGGTGCGGTGGCGGCCCCGGGACCAGGTCGGCGCGCTGGGACCGACGATCCGCAGCTCGGCGACCGTGCCGTCGCCGACGTCCGCGGCCAGCCGGCTCATGAGGGAGGACTCCAGGAGGCGCAGCTGCGTGGCCCAGGCGGTGGAGTCGGCGCGGACGGTGAGCACGCCGTCGACGAAGTCCGTGGGGTGGGAGTGTGCCGCGACCTCGGGGCCGACGATGGCCGGCCAGCGGCCGATGACCGAGCCGACGGCGACCTCGGAGCCCCACCCGCGCTCGGTGACGAAGCGGTCGATCTGGTCGCCGAGCAGCTGGGGGTCCCGGCCGCCGGCGCCCCGCCGCTCGGCCGGGACGCCGCGCTGGCGGCGCCTGGGCTTCAACCCCGGGCGCAGACCCTTGGACCGGGCGGCGGCGCGGGCCCGGGCCAGCGCCTCGGTCGGGGCGAGGACGTCGTCGCCGGGGTCGCCGGGGGTGCCCTCCCCGGCGGACCCCGGTGCTCCCGGACCGGGCGGCACGGCGGGTCGGTCGTCAGCCATCGCGGGCCTGCTCGTCGTCGGCCCCTGCCTCGTCGACGCCCGGTCCGACGTCCGCGCCGGCGTCGTCGACCGCACCGTCGTCGACCGCGGTGTCGTCGGCCCGGTGCTCGTCGGCCGCTCCGGGCACGTCAGGCGCGTCGGCGGGGTTCGCCGGGGAACCTTCGGGTTCGCCGGGGTTCGGTTCCCCGGCGAACCCGAAGGTTCCGGGATCAGGCGAGAAAGTGGGGGACTCGAGCCGGCCGAGGCGGACCCGGTAGGTGCGCCCGGCGAGCGCGGCCGGGACGTCCTCGGGCACGGCGGCGGTCACGAGCACCTGCTCGGCGTCCCCGACCATCGCCGCCAGCCGCTCTCGCCGTCCGGAGTCGAGCTCGGCGAAGACGTCGTCGAGGACGAGCACCGGGTCGTCCTGCAGGTCGGTCCGCAGCAGCTGGAACGCCGCGAGCCGCAGCCCGAGGGCGAACGACCACGACTCGCCGTGGCTCGCGTACCCCTTGGCCGGCAGCTCGCCGAGGGTGAGGACGACGTCGTCGCGGTGCGGGCCGACGAGGCAGACGCCGCGCTCGACCTCGGCATCGCGGACCTCGGCCAGCGACGCGAGCACCTCCTCGCGCAGCTCGGCGATCTCGAGCACGTCGCCGTCGGCCAGCCGGGCGGCGGTGGCCTCCCGCAGCGACGAGCGGTACGCGACCCGGGCGTCGGACTGCCCGGCGCTCACCTCGTCGTAGGCCTTGGACAGGTAGGGCCCGAGGTCGCGCAGCAGGCGCAGCCGGGCGTAGAGCAGCTGGGAGCCGACGGTGGCCAGCTGGTCGTCCCACACCGACAGGGTGTGCAGCGCCGAGGCGGCCTCGCTCGCGGGGTCCAGCGTCTCGGACCCCGGCCGCGGCCGGCGGCCCCGCGCCCGCCGCGAGAGGTGGGGCTGGGCCGACTTCAGCAGGGCCGATCGCTGCTTGACGATCCGGTCGTACTCCTGGCGCACCCCGGCCCACCGCGGCTGCCGGGCCACGAGGAGGTCGTCGAGGAACCGCCGCCGCTCGCCGGGGTCGCCCTTGACCAGCGCCAGGTCCTCCGGGGCGAACAGGACGGTGCGCAGCGACCCGAGCACCTCCCGCGGACGCACCGGCGAGCGGTTGAGCCGGGCCCGGTTCGCCTTGCCGGGCGTGATCTCGAGCTCGACCATCGTCTCGCGGCCGCGGCTGACGACGGCGCCGCGCACGACGGCCCGCTCGGCGCCGAAGCGCACGAGCGGGGCGTCGGTGGCGACGCGGTGGCTCGACAGCGACGCGAGGTAGCCGAGCGCCTCGGCCAGGTTGGTCTTGCCCTGGCCGTTGAGCCCGACGAGCGTGGTGACGCCCGGCCCGAGCGGCAGCTCGGCGCTGGGGTAGCTGCGGAAGTCGGCGACCGACAGGTGCCGGACGTGCACCCGGCCGCTCAGCCCTTCTTCGCCGCGCGCGAGCCGCTCCCGGCCTTCTTGGCCGCCGCCTTCTTCGCCGCGGTCTTCCCGCTGCCGCTCCGCTTCGTCGCGGCGGAGCTCTTCTTGCTCGCCCCGGCCTTCTTCGACGCGCTGCTCTCGCGGCCGGGCGAGGCCGGACCCGCCGTCGTCGCGTCGGCCGACTTCTTGGCGGCGGCCCTCTTGCTCGGCGCCTTCTCCTTGCGCGCGGCCTTCTTCGTCGCCTCGTCGGCGCTCTTGGGCCCCTCGACGCTCTCGGCGCGCAGGGTCTCGCCCTCGGCGACCGTCATGACTTGGTGACCGCCGAAGCCGCCACGCAGCGCGGCGACGGCCTGCATCGTCGGGCTCGTCGCCTGCCGCGAGGCGAACCGGGCGAACAGCGCCGAGGTGATGACCGGCATCGGGACGGCGAGCTCGATGGCCTCCTCGACCGTCCAGCGGCCCTCGCCGGAGTCGGAGGTGTAGTCCGAGACGTCGTCGAGGGTCGGGTTCTCCTCGAGCGCGTCGACCATGAGGTCCAGCAGCCAGGACCGGACGACGGTGCCACGGCTCCACGCCTTGAACGCGCCGGGGACGTCGTCGACGATGTCCTTCTTCATGAGCAGCTCGTAGCCCTCGGCGTACGCGGCCATGAGCCCGTACTCGATGCCGTTGTGGACCATCTTCGTGTAGTGCCCGGCGCCGACCTTCCCGGCGTGGACGAACCCCTCCTCGCGCGGGCCCTCGGGCCGCAGAGCGTCGAAGATCGGCATGGCCTTGCGGATGTTGGCCTTCGTGCCGCCGGCCATGAGGCCGTAGCCGTTGTCCAGTCCCCAGATGCCGCCGGAGACGCCGCAGTCGACGTACCCGACGCCCTTGTCCTTGAGCAGCTTCTCGTTCTCGACGTCCTCGACCCACTTGCTGTTGCCGCCGTCGATGACGAGGTCGCCCGACTCCAGCAGGTCGCCGAGCGCGGCGACGGTGTCCGAGGTGGGCTTGCCGTGCGGCACCATCACCCAGACCACCCGCGGGGCGTCCAGCTGCTTCACCATGTCGGCGAGGCTGCTGGAGTCCGAGACCGCGGCGTTGCGGTCGTACCCGACGACCTCGTGCCCGGCTCGGCGCAGCCGCTCGCGCATGTTGCCGCCCATCTTCCCCAGGCCGACCAGTCCCAGCTGCATCCCGTGCTCCTCGTCCGTCGTCGGTGGTGCCGTGCTCGCAGGCTACTCAGGTCCGCCCGCCCCGTCGCCTGGCCGTCGGCCGTGAACCTCCTGGACGCGGTGCGCCCAGCACCCGGCGGGACGCCGTCCGGTCGTGCGCCCGGCCGCAGCGCGCGGGGGGTCAGGAGGCGTAACGGACCGGCATGAGGACGTAGCGGTAGGAGGTGTCGGCGTCACCGTCCTCCTCGGGCTGGCCGGAGAGGACGGCCGGACGCGAGGCCTGGGTGAAGGAGATCCGCGACCAGTCGGTGCCGACGGCGCCCAGGCCGTCGAGCAGGTAGCCGGGGTTGAACGCGATCTCGATGTCCGGCCCGGTGAGCCGGCACTCGACGGCCTCGCTGGCCTGGGCGTCGTCGCCGGTGCCGGCCTCGATGGCGACCTGGCCCTCGGAGAAGCGGAGCCGCACGGGCGTGTTGCGCTCGGCGACGAGGGCGACGCGCTTCACGGCCTCGACGAGCTCGGCGGTCC
>NZ_SAYU02000094.1 GCF_004025965.2 Phycicoccus flavus
CCGACGAAGGTGGGCGTCGCGATGACGTTCATGTGGACGACGGTGTCGACGCCGGCGTCCTCGATGACCCGCCCGATCATCGGGTTGCGGATGTCGGCGCGGACGAACTCGACGCCGGCGATCTCCTGGGGCGGGGGGATGACGTCGACCCCGACGACCCGGGTGACGGAGGGCTCGGCCGCGAGCCGGCGCGCGAGGAGGCCGCCGAGGTACCGGGACACCCCGGTCACGAGGACGACTCCCGCCATCGCCTCCTCCTTCCGCGACCTGCTCACCACCCGCCGGACACCACCGACAGTACCCACTCGCGGGGACACCCGGGACCCGGGCGTCCGGCCCCGGGACGAGGTCCCGGGGACGCGAAAGGTCCCCGGCGGGGGCCGGGGACCTCGTGCGGCTCAGAGGTGACGCGTGGTCACTTCTTGTTGCGACGCTGGTGACGCGTCTTGCGCAGCAGCTTGCGGTGCTTCTTCTTCGCCATCCGCTTGCGCCGCTTCTTGATGACAGAACCCATGCGATGTCCTCTGTGGAGGGATGAAGTACAGCGGCCCACCCTACCGGTGCGCGGCGTGCCGCCCAAAAACGGTCCGCGGAGGCCCGGCGGGCACGGGAGGGGCGGCGACCCGAAGGGTCCTGGATCAGGCGAGAACGTTCGGGTCCGCGCACCCACCGAACCCCGGCGAACCCGAAGGTTGCGGGATCGGGCGAGAAGTGGGGAGGGCCGGAGACGACCCGAGGGGCCGTCCGCGTGCTGCGGGACGGCCCCTCGGGATCAGGCTGACGTGACGATGCGGATCACGCGGTGTCGACGAACGAACTGCGGAGGTACTGGTGCACCTCGTCCTCCGGAACCCGGAAGGATCGTCCGACGCGGATCGCCGGCAGCTCACCGGCGTGGACCATGCGGTAGACGGTCATCTTGGACACGCGCATGATCGTGGCGACCTCGGCGACAGTGAGGAACCGCACCTCGCCGAGCTGGCGCTCCGTGGACATCGTGACCTCGTTCTTCTGCACCTCGCAGTGCCGGAAAGTCGCCCCGGCTTGGCTCCCTGCGTCGTGCTGTCGCAACCATAGGGGCAGTTGTGACCTCAGTGAAGAGGAACCCCCCAACTTCCCGCCGAATGTCCAGTCGACACGCCGTCCGCCTGTCGACCTTTCGGCGTGTCCGGTGCCTGACCGGCGCAGATGCGGCGCCGACCGGCCACGGCGGGGCCGCGGACGTCAGTCGAACCAGGGGTCCAGACCGTGCGCGGGGAAGACCGCCTGACGGGTCGCGAACACCGACCGGTCGAGGGGGTTGTCGGGGTTGTGCCCCATCGACCAGGGCTGGACCCAGATGGGCAGCCGGTCGGCGGGCAGGTCCCCCATCCGCCGTGGCCCGGGGCGCCCGAAGACCCGCTCGACGTGCTCCCGCCACTCCGCCGGCACCTCGGTGGCGGGGTCGACGGGGCGGTGCGCGGCGATGGCGACGAGGTGCGCCCACGAGCGCGGCACGACGTCGACGAGCTCGTAGCCGCCGCCCCCGAGCGCCACCCAGCGGCCGTCGCAGACCTGGTGGGCCAGCGTATGCAGCTCGTCGTGGGCGCGGCGCTGGGCGTCGACGCTGATGGCCAGGTGCGCCAGCGGGTCCTCGACGTGGGTGTCGCAGCCGTGCTGGGTGACGAGGACCTGGGGGGCGAAGGCCCGTACGAGCGGGGGAACGACGGCGTCGATGGCCCGCAGCCACGACGCGTCGGTCGTCCCCGGCGGCAGCGCGACGTTCGCGACGCTGCCGCGGGCGTCCGGGCCGCCGACGTCGCCCGGCCAGCCGGTGCCGGGGAAGAGGTGGCGGCCGCTCTCGTGCAGGCTGACGGTGAGCACGCGCGGGTCGTTCCAGAAGGCCCGCTCGACGCCGTCGCCGTGGTGGACGTCGATGTCGACGTATGCGACCCGCTCGACGCCGTGGTCGAGCAGCCACTGGATGCCGACGGCGATGTCGTTGTAGATGCAGAACCCGCTGGCGTGCGTGCGCATCGCGTGGTGCAGGCCGCCGCAGTAGTTGACGCCGTGGTCGGTCTCGCCCTCCCACACCCGCCGGCAGACGTCGACGGTGCCCTGGACGATGCGCGCCGACGCCTCGTGCATGCCGGCGAAGGCGGGGTCGTCGGTGGTGCCGAGGCCGCGGTGCAGGTCCGCGTTCGCCGGGTCGGCCGAGGCGTCCTTGACGGCCTGGACGTACACCGGGTCGTGGACGGTGGTCAGCAGCTCGTCCGGGGCGACCTCGGGCGCGAGCACGTCGACGTCCTCGAGCACGCCGAGCGCGCGGGCGAGGCGCGTCGTGAGGTCCAGCCGCACCGGTCCCATCGGGTGGTCGGGCCCGAAGTCGTACGCCGTGAAGACGTCGTCCCAGATGACGGTCGTCCGGTGGGGCATGGCTGCACCGTACTCGGTGGCCCGGCGTGGCAGGCTGGGCCCGGACCGGCCACCGACGACGAGAGGACGCCGCGATGGGCAAGGGCGTGCGCTCCGAGGACGAGGTGCTCGTCATCGGCCTCGGCCGCTTCGGCGCCGCCGCCGCGCTGGAGCTGCGGCGCCTCGGGCACAAGGTCACGGCCATCGAGAAGGACGGCTTCCTCGCCGAGAAGTTCCTCGGCCGGATCAGCCAGGTCGTCCACGGCGACGCCAGCGACGTCGGGGTCATCCGCGACGCCAAGGCCGGCCGCTTCCGGATCGCCGTCGTCGGGATCGGCTCCTCGGTCGAGGCCTCGGTGCTGGCCGGCGCGAACCTCGTCGACGCCGGGGTGCCGGACATCTGGGCCAAGGCGCTCTCCCCCGAGCACGCCCGCATCCTCGACCGCATCGGCATCCACCACATCGTCCGGCCCGAGGCCGACACCGGGCGCCGGGTGGCGCACCTGGTCGGCGGGCGGATGCAGGACTACATCGAGTTCGACGACGGGTTCGCCATCGTCAAGATGCGCCCCCCGACCGAGACGATCGGCTTCACCCTCGAGCAGAGCGCGGTGCGCAGCAAGTACGGCGTGACGGTGGTCGGGGTCAAGGCCCCCGGCGAGGACTTCACCTACGCGGTGCCGTCGACGAAGATCTCGGCCCACGACGTCCTCATCGTCAGCGGCCCCACGACCCTCATCGAGCGGCTGGCCGCCCGCCCGTAGCCCCGCCGCGTCAGAGGTTGGCGATGCCCCCGCGGTCGCCGCCGAGCGGGAGGGTCATCGCGACCTCCTCCTCGCCGTCGTCCTCGGAGACGACGCGCATGGGGCGGCGGTTGCCCGTGGGCCGGAACCCGAAGCTGCTCGCGAAGGCGACGGCCCGGCCGTTGTCGGTGCCGACCCAGTAGTAGAGGTGGGAGCGGCCCTGCTCGGCCGCGACCCGGGCGCCGGAGCGGACGAGGGCGGCGGCGACGCCGGACCCGCGGGCCTCGGGGCGCACCCACAGCCCGAAGAGCTGGGCGATGTGCGGCTCGTCCTCGCCGAGGGCGCCGACGCTGGCGATGCCGAGGGCCTCCTCCTCGCGCTCGGCGAGCAGCCGGGTGGAGCGCTGCATCCGCGCGCGCCAGAAGTCCTCGGCCTCGGCCTCCTCGTCCGCGTGCGTGGCGACGAAGGCCTCGGGCGACTCGGCGAGCGCGCGCAACCGCATGGTGCGGTACTGGTCCCACTCCTCCACGCCCAGCGTGCGCACCGTGATGTCGCTCATGGCCGAAACCCTCTCACGGCACCCATGGGTGGGGGCAAGGGGGCACCGCCGGGGCCGGACGCGCCGGGTCCCACGGGTCGAGGAGCCGCGACGCGCGGCACGCGGGCGGCTCGGTCCAGCGCGTCGCGACCCCTCGTCCGGGGGCGTCGACCGGGGGGTGCCGGGGGCCCGGGTGGCGTCGTCGTCAGGGCAGGTCGAGGGCCATCCGGACCTCCTCGACCCCCGGGTCCCAGGGCATGACGCCGGTCTCGCCGGTGAGGGCGAACCCGCGCCGCAGGTAGAAGCGGCAGGCCCGGACGTTCTCTCGGGCGACGTCCAGCAGCACCCGGCGCCGGCCCTCCCCCGCCGCGTGGGCGAGGGCGGCGTCGACGAGCGCGTGGGCCGCGCCGCTGCCCCGGGCGGAGGGGACGACCCACATGCCGACGAGGTAGGTCTCGTCCTCGGTGAGCCCGTCGGGGTGGAACAGGCCCACCGAGCCGACGGGACGGTCGCCGTCCCAGGCCAGCCACACCGCTGGACCGGAGCGGACGAGCGCGAGCCACTCCTCGTCGCTGCGGGCGGCGCTCTGCGCGTACGTCGTCCAGAAGGCGCGCGGGCTGTCCAGGAGCGAGGCCTGGCGCACCGCCCGGTAGTCGCGCCACGTGGCCTCCGTGACGCGCTCGACCCGCAGCGCCGGCGCGAGGCCGGGCACGGCGTCCGCCGGTGGGTCGGCCGGGGGGTCGGCCGTGGGGTCAGCCACCGGCGAGCTCGCGGCTGCGGGTGGCCGCCGCCTCCATGGCGCTGATGAACGCGGCCCGCACCTTGTGGTCGTCCATGACCCGCAGCGCCGCCGCCGTCGTCCCCCCGGGCGAGGTGACCTGCTCGCGCAGCACGGTCGGGTGCTGCCCGGTCTCCTTGATCATCGTCGCCGCGCCGAACAGGGTCTGGACGACGAGCTCGGTGGCGGTCTGGCGGGGCATCCCGAGGACGACGCCGGCCTCGATCATGGCCTCGACGACGTAGAAAATGTACGCCGGGCCGCTGCCGGAGATCGCGGTGACGGCGTCGAGCATCCGCTCGGGGACCTCGACGACCTTGCCGGTGGCGGCGAGCAGCTCGCGGGCCTCGGCGAGGTGCTCGGGCGGGCAGCTGCCGCCGCCGGACACCGCGGCCATGCCCTGGTCGACGAGCGCCGGCGTGTTGGGCATGACCCGCACGACCGAGCGGCCCTCGGGCAGCCGGGACTCAATGAAGGTCGTCGTGATGCCGGCGGCGAGGCTGACGACGAGGTTGCCGTCGGCGACGTGCGGCGCGACCTCCTCGAGCAGCGAGCCCATGTCCTGCGGCTTGACGACGAGGACGAGGGTGTCGGCCGCGGCCGCGGCGTCGGCGTTCTCGAGGACGCGCACGTCGTACCGCTCGGCGAGCTCGGCGGCGCGCTCCGGGCGGCGCTCGGTGATGACGAGGCTGTCGGCCGGCCGCCCGGCCCGCAGCAGCCCCGAGAGGAGGGTCTCGCCCATGACGCCGGCACCGAAGATCGCGACCGTTCCCATGGCAGCCGACCCTACGGCCTCAGCCGCGGGTGGCGAGCGAGCGCAGGAAGAAGCGGACGTTGGCCGGGCGCTCGGCCAGCCGCCGCACGAGGTAGCCGTACCAGTCCTCGCCGAAGGGCAGGTAGACGCGCATCTGGTGGCCGCGGTCGGCGATGCGCTTCTGCTCCAGGTCGCGGACGCCGTAGAGCATCTGGAACTCGTAGGAGTCCGCCGAGCGGTCGTGGTGCTTGGCGAGGGCCGAGCCGATCTCGACGAGGCGCGGGTCGTGGGTCGCGACCATCGGGTAGCCCTGGCCGGCCATGAGCACCTTGAGGCAGCGCACGTACGAGAGGTCGACGTCGGTGCCGTCCTGGTAGGCGACCGACTCCGGCTCCTTGTAGGCGCCCTTGCACAGCCGGATCCGGCTGCCCTCGTGGGCGAGGTCGCGGCAGTCGGCCTCGGTGCGGTGCAGGTAGGACTGCAGGACGGCGCCGACCCAGGGGAAGTCGGCCCGCAGCGCGCGCACGGCCTCCAGGGTGCGGTCGGTCGTCGTGTGGTCCTCCATGTCGATGGTCACCGTCGTGCCGAGCCGCTGCGCGGCGGCGCAGATCTCGCGGGCGTGCTCGAGCGCCATGGCGTCCCCGTCGCCGGGGATGGCCTGGCCCACCGCGCTGAGCTTGACGCTGACCTCGGCCCTGCCGTCCGCGGCGAGGTCCTGCTCGGCCAGGGCGTCCAGGAGCGCCACGTAGACGTCGCGGGTGTGCTCGGCCTGGGCCCGGTCGGTGACGTCCTCACCGAGGTGGTCGATGGTCGTCATCCGGTGGGTGGTCTGCAGCTCCGCGGCGGAGCCGACGGCCTCGGGGACGGTCTCGCCGGCGACGTAGCGCGCGACGACGGCCCGGCTCATCGGGGCCTTGACGACCGCCGAGCGCACGCTGTCGGACTCGGAGATCTGGAGCAGGGCTCCACGGAGCAGGTCGGAGGCGTCCACGGTCAGCAGGCTATCGGGCGCCGCCGGGCACGAGCCGCCGCGACGAGCGCCCGTCGTGGTCGGGGCACAACCCTTCGGCGATCGCGGGGACGCGGGCCGCCCCGCGCTGCGACCTGATGGCCCGTCGGGGCCGAGTCCCCGCCCCGCGGACAGGCAAGCCGGACCCCTGCCCCCGCGGAACGCTCCCGCACGCGACGCGAACGCTCCCGCACGCGACGCGAACCGTTCCGGTCGCGATGCATCTCCCACCGCCCCACCCACCGTCGCTCGGCTCGATCCGGCCGCGACGCACTCCCCACCTCCCCCTTCTCACGCTCTTGTGACCCCGTTCGCTCAGGGCGGCAATGGGCGGGGCGATCACCTCCCCTCGACCCGTCGCGCCGTTGCACCCCTCCCACGGAACGCTCCCGCACGCGACGCGAACCGTTCCGGCCGCGATGCATTCCCCACCGCCCCGTGGCCCGGCTCGATCCGGCCGCGACGCACTCCCCACCTCCCCCTTCTCGCGCTCTTGTGTGCGGCCCCATTCGTTCTGGACGGCAACGGGGGCTGTTCACCGCCCCTCGAACCGTCGAGCGGAACCACTCCCCTGCGGAACGCTCCCGCACGCGACGCGAACCGTTCGGGTCGCGATGCATTTCTCACGACCCCCTATTGCCCGGCGCGATCGGGGCGCGCGCCCGGACGGCATTGTGGAGGCCCTTCCCTCCCCGCGGACCGGCGCGCCCACTCATTGGCCCTGCGGAACGCTCCCGCACGCGACGCGAACCGTTCGGGTTGCGATGCATTTCTCACGACCCCCTATTGCCCGGCGCGATCGGGGCGCGCGCCCGGACGGCATTGTGGAGGCCCTTCCCTCCCGGCGGACCGGCAAGCCCAACCACCGTCCCCGCAAAACGCTTCCGCACGCGACGCGAACCGTTCCGGTCGCGATGCATTTCCCACCGCCCCTACCCCCCTCACCTCTCGTTGTGCCGTACGCGCGATGTTGGACAGCACCCAAGCGAGGCGGCAGTAAGCGCGACGGTCACCTGCTCGCGGACCGGACATCCGGACCCCCCATTCCCTGCCCTACCCTCCTACTCCCTGCCCCTGCCCCTGCCCCTGCGCCTGCCCCTGCCCCTGCCCCTGCGAAACGCTCCCGCACACGACGCGAACCGTTCCGGTCGCGATGCATTTCTCACGACCCCCTGTCGTCGGCACGGTCCGGACGACCCACCGCGGCGCGACGCCACGGGAGGGCTGTGGACAACTCGGCGGCGTGACCGCGCGAGTGGGCGAGGATCGACGAGCAGACGGGACGAGGGTCTACGGCGGCGGGGGAACAGGGTGTGCGATCCGGGGGGGCGAGCGGGTGGACGAGGGTGCACGGCGGAGAGGGGGGACGGTGCGTGACCCGGGGGCCGAGACGGTGGACGAGCTGCTCGAGCGCCTGAGCGTGCGAGCGACGCACGCGCGGATGTCCTCGCGGTGCATGTTCCTGCCGCAGGAGGACCGCGTGGGGGACCTCCCGCTCCTGCTGCGGCTGGCGTCGACGGCGACCGACCGGCGGGTGTCCGACCGCCTGGCCGGTCTCGAGCTCGCGCTGACCCCACCGGAGCTCGAGGTCCTGCGGCGCGTCGCCCAGAAGCCGTCGGGTGGCCGGGACCTCGCGACGTACCTCGGGCGCAGCCCGCAACGGGTCTCGGCCGTGCTGGCCCGGCTCGTGGAGCTCGGTCTCGTGCAGCGGGAGCCCTCCTGGCGGGACAGCCGGGTCCACGCGGCCCGACCCACCGACGCGGGGCTCGACGCGGTCGACGACGCCGCCGAGCGTCTCGCCGGGACCGTGGGCGTCGACCTCGACGGCCTCGGCGTCGAGGTGCGCGACCTGTTCGCCCGCGTGCTCGTCGTCGTCGCGGCGGGCTGACCAGGGCGTCGACGGGAGACGCGACGCTCAGCCGGGTGCGCGGGCGAGGTGCAGACGGGCGAAGGCGAGCGACTCGGCAAGGTCCAGCTCGCGGCGCTCCTCGTCGCCGCGCCGGGTGCCGACCTCGACGACGACGTCGCCGGCGAACCCGGAGGCGGCCAGGGCCTCCAGCACCGGCCCGCAGGGCTGGGTGCCACGCCCCGGCACGAGGTGCTCGTCGCGCGGCGAGCCCGAGCCGTCGGCCAGGTGCAGGTGCGCCAGGCGCGGACCCAGCCGCTCGACCATGGCGAGGGCGTCCGAGCCGGCGGTCGCCGTGTGCGAGAGGTCGAGCGTCACGTGGTCGTAGGGCTGGGTCACGGGGTCCCAGTGCGGCAGGTACGCCTCGAGCTCGCGCGAGCGCGGCGCCCGCCACGGGTACATGTTCTCGACGGCGAGCCGGACGCCGGTGTCGTGCTCGCGCAGGGCGATGCCGTCGGCGAACCCGCGGGCGTAGTCGCGCTGCCAGCGGAAGGGCGGGTGCAGGACGACGGTGGGGGCGCCGAGCTCCAGGGCGAGCTCGACGGAGCGGTCGACCTTGCCCCACGGGTCCGTGCCCCACACGCCCTGGGTGACGAGCAGGGTCGGCGCGTGCACCGACAGCACGGGCACGCCGTGGTGCTCGGCCAGCGCCCGCAGCGCCCCGGCCTCACGGGTCAGCGGGTCGGTCCAGACCATGACCTCGACGCCGTCGTAGCCGAGGCGCGCGGCCGTCGCGAAGGCCGACGCCGCCCCCTGCGGGTAGACCGACGCGGTGGCCAGGCCCACCCGGACCGGGGTCGGGGCCGACGCCACCTCAACCCATCCGGTCCAGGTGGCGCAGGAGGATGCCCTCGCGCAGCGCCCACGGGCAGATCTCGAGCGCCTCGACGTCGAGGAGGTCCATCGTGGCCTCGGCGACGACGGCGCCGGCGAGCATCTGCCGGGCCCGCGCCCGGCTGACGCCCGGCAGGTCGGCGCGCTCGCGGGCGGTCATCGCGGCGATCTCGGGCAGGGTCTCGGTGAGGGCGGCGCGCGGCAGCAGGCGCGGCTCGTACATCCCCTCCGAGCTCGGGGCGGCGCCGCAGATGCGGGCCAGCGAGCGCATCGTCTTCGAGGTGCCGACGGCGCGGTCCGGCGCTCCGGCGCGGGTCAGCGGCCGCAGCTCGCGGGCGATGGTGGCACGGACGCGTCGCCGGGCCTCGCGGACGTCGTCGGGGGCCGGGGGGTCGCCGGGCAGGAGGTCGCGGGTGACCCGGCCGGCGCCGAGCGGGACGGAGACGGCGGCGTCGGGCTCCTCGTCCATGCCAACGGCCAGCTCGAGCGAGCCGCCGCCGATGTCGGCGACGAGCAGCGTGCCCGCCGACCAGCCGAACCAGCGTCGGACGGCGAGGAAGGTCAGTCGCGCCTCCTCCTCGCCGGTGAGGACGTCGAGGGTCACGCCGGTCTCGGCGGCGACGTGGGCGAGCACCTCGTTGCCGTTCGGGGCCTCGCGGACGGCGCTGGTGACGAAGCCGCGCAGGTCCTCGACGCCCTGGTCCTCGGCGACCCCGAGGCACTCCCCGACGAAGCGGGCGAGGGCGTCGCGGCCCTCCGCGGCGATCGCTCCGTCGTCGGTGACGTGCTCGGAGAGGCGCAGCTCGATCTTGTGCTTGCTCGCGGGCAGCGGCATCGCGCCCGGGTGCGCGTCGACGACGAGCAGGTGGACCGTGTTCGATCCAACGTCGATGACCCCGAGCCGCATGGGCCCCAACGTATCCGGTCCCGGCGTGGGCTCGCGGCGGCCGACCGGGGCCGGTGCATAGGGTGGGCGCGTGCCCGAAGCCCCGCTGGACATGCCCCGGACCTGGGCGGAGTTCGCCGACCCGGCGGAGGACGGCCAGCGCTTCCGGGTCGACCTCACCTTCCTCACCTCGAGCTGGACGTGCATCTTCGGCGCCGGCTGCCAGGGCATCTACGCCGACCGCCCGGACGACGGCTGCTGCACCCTGGGCGCGCACTTCACCGACGACGACGACGTCGAGCGGGTGCGGGCCGTCGTCGCCGAGCTCGGCGAGGACGAGTGGCAGCACCACCCCGGCTACGGCAAGCGCGGCGACAAGAGCCCCGCGCGCTCGTCGGCGTGGCTCGGGAGCGAGGACGGGGCGCGGACGACCAAGGTCGTCGACGGCGCGTGCGTCTTCCTCAACCGGCCCGGCTTCCCCGCCGGCGCCGGCTGCGCGCTGCACCAGCACGCCGTGGCGGAGGGCACGCCGCCGCACGCCGCGAAGCCGGACGTCTGCTGGCAGCTGCCGCTGCGCCGGTCCTACCGCACCGTCGAGCTGCCCGACGACACCTCCTACCTCGAGGTGACGATCGCCGAGTACGACCGACGCGGCTGGGGTCCGGGCGGGCACGACCTGGACTGGTACTGCTCGGGCAACCCCGAGGCGCACGTCGGCGCCGAGCCCGTCTACCGCGGCAGCCGCGCCGAGCTCGTCGAGCTCATGGGCCGGGCCGCCTACGACGAGCTCGTCGTGCGCTGCGAGGCGCACCTGTCCGCCGTGCGCCAGGCGGGGTCGACCGGCGGCCGGAAGCTGCTGCCGCTGCTCGTGCACCCGGCGACCGCCGCGGCCGGCACCGTCGGCGGCCGGCGCGAGAAGGTCAAGCGCCGCCGCGGCACCAGTGCCCTGCCCGACGGCGCGAACGAGCCGGCCGCCCCGCCCCGGGCGCGGCGTCGCGCGTGACGCCGCGCGGGACCGCCGCCGACCGGCCGGTGGGCCGCGGGTGATCCGCAGCCCGAACATCTGGGACACCCCGGAGGTCTACGAGGTCGAGAACCTCGCCTCGGACCGGGCGGGGGTCATCGACGCCACCGTCGCGGCGCTGCACCCGGTGCGCGGCGCCGACCTGCTCGACATCGGCTGCGGCACCGGCTTCCACCTGCCGCGGTTCGCCGACCGCGGGGCGCGCGTGCTCGGCCTCGAGCCGCACCTGCCGCTGGTCCGGCGGGCGGCCAACCGGCTCCGCGCACGGGGGTCGCGGGCCCGGGTCGTCGCCGGCAGCGCCGAGGCGCTGCCGCTGGCCGACGCCTCCGTCGACCTCGTCCACGCCCGCTGGGCCTACTTCTTCGGGCCCGGCTGCGAGCCGGGGCTGCGCGAGCTGGAGCGGGTCGTGCGGCCCGGCGGCACCGCCTGCCTCGTCGACAACGACGCGACCCGCTCGACCTTCGGCGCCTGGTTCCGCCGGGGCTACCCCGCCTACGACCCCGTCGCCGTGCAGCGGTTCTGGGACCGGCAGGGCTTCACCACCGAGCGGCTGACCATCGCCTGGACCTTCGACCGGCGCGCCGACCTCGAGGCCGTGACCCGCATCGAGCTCCCCCCGGCCGCCGCCGACGCGGCGCTCGCCGGGCACGAGGGGCTCGTCGTCGACTACGCCGTGGCCCTGCGCTGGCGCCGCTACTGACGCTCAGCGGTCCGCGGCGGCCGGGGACAGGCGGGTGGGACCGTCGTGGCCGACGGCGTGCCGGACCCGCTCCAGGTGCCGCGGGTCCATCGGCGGCAGGTCGGTCAGCGACGCCCAGCGCACGTCGCTGGACTCGTCGTCGGCCACGTGGGCGTCCCCGCCGAGGTAGCGGCAGCGGAAGGTGTGGTCGACGTACCGGGTGCGGTCGCCGTTCGGGTAGGTGACGGTCGGCGTGACGTTCACCCAGGTGAGGGCCTCGACCTCGGCGCGCACGCCGGTCTCCTCCAGGCACTCGCGGACGGCGGTGTCGGCCGGGTGCTCGCCGGGGTCGCAGATGCCGGTGACCGGCGTCCACTCCCCCGTGTCGGCGCGGCGGACCAGCAGCACCCGCTCGCCGTCGAGCACCACGGCCGTCACCCCCGGCAGCCACAGCAGCTCGTGCCCGACCGCGGCACGCAGCCGCAGGATGAAGTCCGGGGTCGCCATGCGCTCCACCCTAGGAGCCACCGACCCCCGGCCCGCCGTGCGAGGATC
>NZ_SAYU02000095.1 GCF_004025965.2 Phycicoccus flavus
CGCCCCGCCAGGGCCGTGACGGACCGGCATGGCGTGTCAGACGCGGGGTCGCTCGCACGGTCTCGGTGAGCGCGAAGCGGCTGAGTAGTTCCTGCCGATTTGATACAGAACCCGTCCGACTGCTGGCCTGGGGCCTGACTGAATACTGCCTCCGAGGAAGCCCATTTCCGTGGCCCGCGTGGTGACAGAGCAGACCGAGGTGGCTCCATGACCGAGCCATGGCAGTAGCCGGTCGCGGACCTCAGCAGCTCCTAGGGGTGTCTCATTGAGGCTGGAGCGGACGGACCGGGGTCGCATATCTCCCGGAGGGCTGCAGCGCTCGATGCCCTCGTCTCAGGACCCGGGTGCGGGCGCCGCTTCGTGGCCGTGCTGGCGGGTCGGCGAGACCGGCCTCGCGAACCGCGTGGTCACCGGCCAGCTGCAGCATGGCGCGCCAGCGACGATGCGTCAGCGGGGTCGCGTAGCTGACCGCTCCGAATAGCCCGGTGAGGCAGGCGAGCCAGGGCAGACCCTGCTCCACGGCTTGGACGACCGCGATGACGATGACCACCACTCTGAGCCGCCACGTCAGCGCGACCACAGGGAGGCGCAGGAACGGCCCCGCGACGCCAAGGATGATGGCTCGCAGCAGCAGCCAAGGGAATGACCAGACGGTGATCGCCACGTCGTGGCCCGCCCATCCGTCGCGGACCAGGCCGGCCGGGCGGCCGATCATCGCGGCGACCTGCGTCTGGGTCAGCCGGCTCTCATCTAGCGCGTCAAGGACGCCGCCGGCGACAACGACGGTGCGCTGGCCGACGGCTTCGGCCACGGTGCGACGGTCGGAAGGGCTCACCCACACGTGCACCAGTGGCGGACCCAGATAGCTCTGAGAGAGGAGGGTGAGGGCGGCCCTCATCGAGTCCCGTTCGGCGGCGTGGAGAGGGCGGGCGCGTAGCACCACTCGGAGGACCAGCGACTCCCCTCGGCCCGACAGGCACAGCCCTCCCGCAACCAGGCCGACCGCGAACGGCGCGAGTCCCCAGGGCGCCGGCAGCAGAGCGCCAGCCATCAACGTCAGCACGGTGCTGACCATCAGGCCCGGGCCAACCGCCAACCCCTTCCAGATCCACCGGCTCATCAGAGGCCCTCTCGTCTCGCTCGGTTCGCTCTGACGGGCCTGACACATGGCGTCGTGACTCCTGAACCGAGGGTCGCCGCTTACGGCGATCGAGACCAGTGTCCACAGGGCTCTGACGCCGACCCGGTCGTCCCCAGATCACGGCAGGGACGGTCATCAGCACTCCGCGGACTGGCTCGATGGAGTGGGACCCGGCTGAGAGGGAACGTGCATGAACCGCCCGGACACATCCATGACCGCGACCCAGACCTGGCGAGCAGTGGTCGTGCTGCTGTACCAGGCATCCGACGCGGGCATGCGCCGCGCCGAGACCGACCGGGCGACGCACTCCCCGGCCCTGTGGGCGGACCTCATCGCGTCAGCAGCGCAGCAGCTTCTTCCTTCGAGTCAGGGTGAGTCGCTCGATGAAGTCGAGCTCCCCGAAGGCTTGGAGGAGCGCGACTTCGCGAGCCTGGTAGTGGCGGCAACGGAGCTCACCCAGTCGCAGCACCTGGAGGACTTTCCGCCCGGGGCATCGGGACTGATTGGTGAGATCGCACGGCTGGCCGACGAGGTATCGCCGTGAGCGACCTTTCGGTGCAGATCGTCGGGGACGGTCGTAGTGTTGCTGAGCTCCTGCTGAACGCGGACACCCGCGCCCGATCCGCCCTGTGGTACGTCGGTCCCGACCACGCCCAGTCCAGGCTCCGCACATGGGGTGAGGTCATCGAGGCGGCCGCGTCCGCCTGGGCCGCGATCCCCGACCCGGACCGTGACCCCGTCATGCAACAGATCAACGCCCGGGCACGCCAACGGAACCCACGCTACCCTTGCGCCTTGGCCACCGGCCGTCGAATCCCGCTCCCGGATTCAGTGCGGACCGTTCTTCTTGGGCAGTGCAACGGAATCATCGGCGCCACACGCAACGCCGCCTCCGCCGTCACCGCAGCTGACACGTCAGCTTGTCGAATCATTGGGGGACTAGGGCGACGTGACTCTAGCGCCGTTGCCCGAAGAGACCTGGGAGACGTCGGTATGTCTGTGGTGGGGAGATCACTGGGAATGCCTGGTGGATCTGTGGACACGGGGGGAGGGGCGCAGCGGCTTGGTCCTGGAGCTCGGCGTCCTTAAAGGAGACGACGTCTTTGAGTACGTCATCCATTTCGTGTTCGTGCCATAAATGATAACGACTGGGCTATTGCGCGCGCCCGTCTTGCAGCGGAATGCGGCACCTTCTGAAATTCGTGACAGAGGACCATCGAACTCTCATGGGTCAACACAACAGCGAAGGGCGCCCGGGTAGTTCATGAGCAGGTTGGCACTAAGCCAATTGTAGGCACCGAGCCCGGAGTGGTCGCACCCGGGGTGCTGTCGCTACGCGCTGATCGGCACGAGGTTGTGTACGAACTCTCGTACGTCACGTGCGTCTAGATTGAGGTCGCTGGCAGCGTCCTTGATCGTCAGCCGAGCCGCCCGGCCGTACATAACCTTCCGCAGCAGCTGTGACGTCTCCGGCACGATGCCACCCGGTTCCGTGGTGCGGTAGCCCTGGTCGGACAGGGAGATGCACATCGACCGGTACTGCCACGGTGTGAGCAGTTCCAGCTCGTGCAGCCGGTGCGTCATAGCCATAGCGGACACCTTCCAGAACGACCGCGCCACCAGAATCCGCTCTAGGCCGGCGCCGCGCATCGAGTGGGTCAGCACGGCGCTGCGGGGCATCAGGAAGTTGGCCGCGAACGCGTTGGCTTCGGCCTCGCGCACTTTTGAAGTGCTCGGTTCCATCTCGTCCTCGCCGTGCAGCACCAAGTGGCCTAATTCGTGGGCAGCATCGAAGCGCTGGCGCTCGGCCGACTTAGCGGTGTTGAGGAAGACGAACGGGACGGCGTCGCGCCAGAAGCAGAAGGCGTCGATGTCGCTGTACTCGTGGCGCAGCGCCGCGATGCGCACGCCCTTCGACTCCAGGAGGTGGAGCAGGTTGGGAATCGGGCGGTCGCCCAAGTTCCAGCGGTGTCGGACGAGGTCGGCGGCCTGCCCAGGCTCAAGTTTGTCGAGTGACGGGATGTCGGGATCGGGCAGATTGAATCGTTGCTCGATGGCATCGAAGAAGGCGAGCGTCAGTGCGGCGTTGGCGAGTACGGCGTCACGGCGGGTCGCCGTCGTCTTGCTGAGTTTGCGAAAGCTGGCAGCGGCTACCGGCACGGGCTCAATCGAGTCACCCTCGAAGAACGCGCGACTCACTGACAGCGCTAGGGCGAGCTTGGCCAGGCTTTCTTCGCTGGGCGGCTGCCGGTCGTTCTCGTAGTTGGTGAGCGAGCGCAGCGAGACTCCGCTCTGCTCTGCGAGCTTCGTGAGCGTCAGTCCAAGCCGTTGGCGCGCCAAGCGTAGGCGAGATGCGTTGAACATGTCGCGGGTCTTGAGCAGTCGTGTGACGAGGTCAGCGAGGCTCGACGGGAACGTCGACATCGCCGTCGCCATCGTCGGGCTGGTCGAAGACCGACAGGTCACCATCCAGCTCAAGGAACGGCAGGGGGATGCGCTCGGCCCAACCGTTGACGATACCGCTGCTGGACATCTCGGCCGGTCGCGAGAACTCCAGATGCAGCCCGCGGTCGGTGCGCTCGTGAAGCAGGAACCACAGGTCGGCACCCAGGGCCGCTTCGACCAGCACGGACTCAATGACGAAATCCTCGTCGTCCTCGAAGAGACTGATCGTGCCGTCGTCGACGTGGTGCAGGGACTGGCGAGTCGACTTGCCCTTGCGGTTGGTGTGCGGCTGGAGGTAGGGCCCGGTCAGCTGGCCGACGCCCGTCGCCGAGGCGATCGTGAAGGAGATCAGGTGATCGGGGTGGAGGAGGCGCAGCTGTCCCTCGACGTAGACCTCGCGCCAGCCGGCACTCGCCAGCATCTGGGAAAGGTTCTCCATGCCGTCAAGGTAGATGTCGGTGCCGCGAGCAGAACGGGGTGCGTGGGCGGTGCGGTTGTTGGCGCGAGAAGCCCCCGGACGCATCGCGGTGTGGACATCAGCCGACGACAGGCCGAAGGCGGCGAGACGCCCCTCGGGATCCGGCCTTGAATCCGGCGAGTTGAATTGGGCGGCCATGGTCTCCCCTTCCTAAGAGTTGCGCGTAAAGCTACCACGATTGTGGTGAAGTCTGGCGCAACCGGGCGACGGCGCGCGCACGGCAACGGATCGGGCACCGGCCCGCTCCGCGAGTTATTCGGTCAGCCAGAGGGTGACCGGTGACCGGAGTGGGGATCCCGCGTGAGAATCGGGGTCCGGCGTTTGCGACGGTCAGGTGGCTGAGCCGACTAGAGCAGGTCGCCGGGCAGCCAGGTCCCGGAGGGCAGGGTTCCTGCGACGCCATGAGGCAGCTGCTTCCACGCCAACTCGTCGGCCCGCTGCTTCAGCGCGGCGTCTGTCTGTTCCTTCGCGTTCTCGACGACGCTGAGCGAGCCGAGGGCGCCGACCCACGGCTCCGACGGGGGCTGGAGGGTGCGCCGTAGCCAGGCGCTCGGGACGGGCACGTACTCGGCGCCGTCGACGTCGGTGACGCGGACGAACGCGCCGAGCTCGCGGCGGCGGTGCTTGCGGACTTGGGCGGCGACGAGGTCGAGGTAGACGAACTTCTCCCACGCGTCCTGGACCGCGGGGTGGGTGAGGGCGAGATGCTCGAGGCAGATTCGGTGGACGAAGTCGTAGGTAGTGCGTCCGGGCTGGACTCCGAGGGTCTCGGTCGGGGCCGCGATGTCGGCCAGCAGCGACGTCGTCCCGCTGAAGATGTCGGTGGCGTGCAGGCCGGTGAGCAGGTGGGTGGCGGTGTCCCAGCGGTGGGCGGCCACGGCCGCGGTGCCGGCGGTGTAGAGCAGCAGGGTGGCCGGCGCCATCGCCAGACGGATCAGGTACGACTTCCCACTCACGTGCGGGTGGACCGCGAGACGTTCGATGTCGTTGGTCCACCACCGGTCTGTCTGTTCGGACCCCCAGTACGCCAGGGTCGCCACGAGCGCAGCGGCTGTGTCGATGTCGGCGAGGAGCACCTGGAGGCGACGGGTGTACTCCGCCTGGACGTCCTGGGATTCCCAGGAGCGGGGGTGGACGGTCTCGGAGCGCTCGACCTTGGCGAGCTCGGCGCGCAGCAGGTCGTGGGCTCGGATCGGAGTGGGTTCGGTGGCCAGCTGACGCTTGGTCAGGCTCACGGCGGCCGCCGCGGTCGCGGGGTGTCGGGTGCCGGCCGCGGCGATGCTGGCCACGGCGTCGGCGACCCGGGTGAAGAAGTCACCGGCGTCGCCCTGGACGACGACGGCGCCTCGGCGGGTGGCGAGGTCGGTGGCGGCCTCCGTCAGCGGGTAGGGGTCGACCCAGAAGCTGGTGAACCGGCGGTTGGGTGTCCGGCTCCACGCCTCGCGCAGTGCGGGGTCGTACTTCGCGGACCAGCCGGCGATGACGAGGCCGTAGTCGTCGAAGAGCCGGTCGAGGAAGGTGTTGACCTCGTCGGGGTAGGTGGCGAGCTCGGCGGGGGTGTTGAGCATCGTCTCGGAGCGGACGTAGTCGCCGTGCAGGTGCACGACCAGGCAGCCGATGGTGTGCAGGGGCGCGAGACCGTGGAGGTCAGCGGGGCTGCTGGCAACGACCGGTTCGATGCCGGCGGCGCGCAGGGCTGTCTCGACGAGGTGGTCGAAGTTCGTGGTCAGCACGACCCGGATGTGCCCCTGAGAGCACAGCCGCGCCAGCGCGTGGTGCGCCGCGGTGGGCTGGCGCGCGTTGTCCGGGTCTTCGGGTGCGGGCTCGAAGTAGCCGCGTAGCAGCTGTTGCCGGGCGAGTGGGGTGGAGGTGAGCTCGTCGAGGAGGGTGTCGTAGCTCGGCTCGGACCCGTAGGTCTCCCGGAACCACGCGAACGGCTCCTCCGGGGCCTGTTCTCGAGCGGCTGCGAGCTTGCTGATCAGGTCCTGCTGGATCTCCCACGCCGCGTAGATCCCGGCAGCGGCTGACGTGCCCGCGCCGAGGAGGGCCACGTAGGCGCCGGGGGAGCTGTGCATCGCGAACGCCAGCGACAGCTCCGGCTCGATCGGGGCCATGGGTCCTCACTCGGGTGGTCGGGCGCGTCGAAGGGGCGCTGGCTGCTAGGGCTCCTCCCAGACCGTAACCGCTACCTGCACCGAGTCGGCGGCGATCGTGGTCGGGACGATCGTGGCGTAGCGGCCGCTCGCCAGCCGGAAGCAGATCCGCTTGTCCTGCAGGTCCCTGCTGCACGGCCTGGACGACCGCGATCACGACGACCACCACTCTCAGCTGCCACGTCAGCGCGACGATTGGGAGGCGCATGAATGGTCGAGTCAGGCAGAGGGCGGTGTGACGCAGCAGTAGCCAGGGCAGAGACCACACGTGATCGCCAGGTCGCAGCGAGTCCACCCGTCGCGGACCAAGCCGGCCGGGCGGCCGATCATCGTGGCGACCTGCGCCGGGGTCAGTCTCCCCTCGTCCAGCTCGTCGAGGACGCCCCCGGCGACCACGACGGTGCGCCGACCGACGGGTTCAGCCACGGTGCGACGGTCGCCGGGGCTCACCCACACCTGGACCAGCGGCGGACCCAGTCGGCGACGGCAGAGCAGCACCAGGACGGGCGCGATGGCGCGCCGGTCGACATCGTCAAGAGGACGCGCGCGAAACACCACTCGCAGAACCAGCCGCTCCGCCGAGCCCGACAGGCACAGACCTCCGGCGGCCAGGCTTACCGCGAACAGCGCGAGCCCTCAGGGCGCCGGCAGCAGAGCACCAGACATCACGGTCAGCACGGCGCTGCCCATCAACTCCGGGCCCACCGCCATGCACCTCCAGATCAGACGACCCATCAGAATCCCCTCCCGTCTTGCTCAGTCCGGTCCCATCTCGCCGGCGCGTGGCGTCGTGACCTTTGGGCCGGCATTCGCCGCTTATGGCGATCGAGACCAGTGTCCACAGGGCGCTGACACCCGCCCGGTCGTCCCCAAATCACGACCGCAACGGTGAGCAGCCGTCCGCGGCCTGGCTCGATGGGCGCGTACCGACCGAGAGGGGAACACCATGGACAGCACCGGCACGTCCACATCCACGTCCGCGGCACAGGCCTGGCGAGCCGTGGTGGCGCTGCTGTACGAGGCATCCGACGCGGGCATGCGCCGCGCCGAGACCGACCGGGCCGCACACTCGCTGGCCCTGTGGGCGGACCTCCTCGGGTCAGCAGCACAGCACCTCCTCCCGGCCGGCCAGAGCGCGTCGCTCGATGACGTCCAGCTCCCGGCAGACCTGGACCGGCGGGACTTCGCGAGCCTGGTGCTGGCGGTCGAGAAGATCACCCGGACGCACGACGCAGAGGCGTTTCCGCCGGAGCATCGCAACTGATCCACGAGATCGCACGCCTGGCCGACGCGGTGCGGCCGTGAGCGACCCCGCGGTGCAGTCCGGTGGAGACGGTCGCAGCGTCGGCGAGCTGCTGCTCAACGCGGACATCCACGCCCGATCCGCCCTGTGGGACGTGGACGCCGAACACGCCAAACCTCGGCTGCGCACGTGGGGCGAGGTCATCGAGGCCGCCGCGCACGCCTGGGCCACGATCCCCGACCCGGCGCGCGATCCCGCCATGCAGCAGATCCATGCCCGGGCGAGCCACCGGAATCCGCACTGGCCCGGAGGGGGAGACGGCGACCCCTTGCTCGAGGAGGTTGCCGTGTCGCTGTCCCGTGTCGCTGAGCTCGTCGGCGGGCGGCGACACCCGACCGCGCCCCTCTCCGACGCCGGCGAGCTCGACGCCGCGGCGGCACGGACCCGGCTGATGCACACGCTTTACGTCGCCTCCCACGCAACGGCACTCGCCCTGACCCACCACGTGCGCGAGCTCGAAGGTCTCCGCTCCCGTGGCCGCACGACATCGCGAGGAGAGTCCGTCACCCACGCCCGAGCCGCGCGGGACCGTGCCACGACGGTGGAACGGATCGCAGGTCACTACCTCGTCGGGAGTTGGCCGACTGCCCTGGACGGGCAACATCGAGACAGCCCCGAGGTGCGCCGCCTCAGCCATGCCGTAGCCCGCTGGGACGTCCAAGCGCACAGGACGCTCGCACGCGCACCGACCACCGCCGACATCGAGACCGTCGTCCAGGTCCAGGTCGAGCTGGCGATCGCCACGAGCGTCATCGCCTCCGCCGCACGGCCGGACATGACCTCAAGCTCCCGGCGGTTCTCCCCTATGACCGCCGAGACCCAGCGAGAGTGGGGTGCGCTCGGTGCGAACCTGCGCCAGCTCCTGGGTCGGGACCGGCAGCGAGAGCGCAAGCTCCTGCTCGCAGCGGGCGAGCTGCGCGCCGCGCTGCACGAGATCACTCACGACGGGGCGGGTCTGGCTGCCCCCGCGGTCATCGCCGCACGGACCAGCCCCGAACGCACGCTGCGGGAACTGCAGCGCTCGACAGCGGCCGCCACAGACATCGCGAACGCAGTCCGCGAGGCACTACAGGAACCCGGTCTCGTTGTGGCCCCGCTTGGCGCTCACGACCTCGCGGTGGCACACCTGGGAGCGGACGTCGAGGTGCCCTGGGTAGACCCCGCGGACCTGGCCACCGGCCGACGGATCGCCCTCCCAGAGTCTGTGCGCACCCTCCTCCTGGAGCAGTCAGAGCGCATCGTTGCTACGACCCGCAGGGCTGACTCGGCACTCGGCTCTCCGCGAAGCAGCACCGATAGCGCAGACCGAGCAACCGGGGAACGGCAGGCATTGTCGGGGCGCCGCCACGACGACCGATTGCCGTCCCCCGCAAGAGGGGTGATGCCGAGTTTCGGCTGCGAACGATGATTCTCAGTCCGGCAAGAGGCTGCTGCCAGGAGGTGTCGGCAAGGCTCGGTCCTTTCCATGAAGACCTCTCCTCCCTGCATCAGAAGAACGTCCTGAACGTTCGGCGCTGGGATACCCTCGAGCAGCTGCGTCTGACCATCGTCACCTGGGTCGAGCGCGGCTACCACCGCCGGCGCCGGGAACGCGCCCTGGGACAGCTCATTCCAATCGAGTTTGAGACCATCAACCGGGCCACTCACGCGGGAGCCTGACCCGGTTTCCCGGACGGTTTCGGTGTGGTGATCATGCCGCGGTGATGGCGGCGGTGTGAAGGGCTTCGTACTCGTGTGGGGAGAGGTAGCCGAGGGTGGAGTGCCGGCGCCGGGGGTTGTACCAGCCTTCGATCCACTCGAAGATCGCGGCGGCCAGCTGCACCCGGGAGGGCCAGGTGCGGCGGTCGAGCAGCTCGCGCTGCATCGTCGACCAGAACGACTCGATCAGGGCGTTGTCCACGCTGGAGGCGACCCTGCCCATCAACCCCAGGAGGCCGGCGTCGCGGAGGCGGTGGCCGAAGACCCAGGAGGTGTACTGGGAGCCGCGGTCGGCGTGCAGGATCGTGCCGGGTGTCGGGCGGCGTTGCCAGCGGGCCATCTCCAGGGCGTCGACGACGAGCTCGGTGCGGATGTGGTCGGCGATCGACCAGCCCACGATCCGCCGGCTGTAGGCGTCGATCACCGCGCAGCAGTACACCCACCCGTCGCTGGCGCGGTGTTGGGTGATGTCGGTGAACCACACCCGGTCGGGGGCGTCGGCGGTGAAGACCCGTTGCACCAGGTCCTCGTGCGTGGCCGGCGCGGGTCGGTGCCCCCGCTTGCGGCGGTGGCACACCCCGACCAGGCCCCGTTCGCGCATTAGCCGGGCCACGCGTTTGCGCCCGCACGCGATGCCGAGCCCGAGCCTGAGCTCGGCGTGCACCCGCGGCGCACCGTAGGTGCCGTGCGAGTCGGTGTGGACGCGCTCGATCGTGACGGCCAGCTCGGCGTCAGCGACCGCCCGCTTCGAGGGCGGCCGGGCCACGGCGTCGTAGTAGCTGGAACGGGCGATGCCCAGCACCTCGCAGGTCACCGCGACGGGATACCCGTCGGCGGCCAGCTCACGGACCAGCGGGGCGCTCATTTTGGGGGCAGCACGTTCTCCTGCGCGAAGTACGCCGAGGCCCGCTTGAGGATCTCGATCTCCATCGCCTGCCGGCGGTTCTCACGCCGCAACCGGACCAGCTCCTCATGCTCGCTCGAGGTCAGGCCCTCACGCCGGCCGGCCTCGACGTCGTCCTTGGCCATCCACCGGCGCAGACACGACTCGCTGATCCCCAGGTCCTTGGCGATCGTCGCGACCGACGCACCCGGCACCCGGGTCAGCTCGACCGCCCGACGACGGAACTCCAACGGCTTCGGTGCAGGCATCCAGACTCCTCTCCGAGACGATCATCGCCTCAGCTCAGGTGTCCGGAAAAGCGGGTCAAGCTCCGGCTCCTGTCGGGCTGCGGCCCGCCGGTCACCGTGACGAGTCGTGGCTCAAGAAGGGACTGCCCTGCTCGTAGTAGCACTGCCCACCTCGCCGACCTGTTCGGTCCGATCGAGGCGGGAGCACGCGCGTGGAGAGAGTCAACATCGGGGTCGATCCCCGCAACCTGCCGGCGACGATCGAGGTCGTCGATGACCAGGAGCACGCGCTCGGCGGTGGCCGGTTCACCACCGACAAGCCCGGCTATGCCGCGATGGTCAGGTACGCCAAGACCTGGCCGGAGCGGGGCTAGGCGGTCGAAGGCGCCAAGGGTGTGGGGAGGCCGCTGGCGCAACGGCTACTCGAGGCCGGCGAGAGGGTCGTCGAGGTGCCCGCGAAGCTGGCCGCGCGGGTGCGGCTGTTCGACACCGGGCATAACCGCAAGACCGACGCCCACGACGCGCCGGCGGCCACGACCTTCTCTATGGGGCGGCCCGCAAGTCGATGGCCGTGGTGCTGGCGGTCCAAGGGCTGCGGGCCACCAGCCAGGGTGGGCACGTCGCCGTCCAGGACGCGGTCGCGGCACAGCTGGGCCGCAGCGGCACCGTGGTGCGGAGGTTCGGCCGGATGCGCCGAACACGCAACGACGCCGACTACCCGCGGCTGGACAGCCCCGAGCTGAGCGGTGAGGACATCGCCGAGGACCTGCCCAAGGCATCGGCCATCGTCGCCGCGATGGAGCAGCTGCTCCCGCACCTGCAACCCTGGTGACGCACGCCGCGCCGCGTCCCGTTCGATCGAGTTCGCGACGGCTCGTTCCGGCCGGGACGTGGGTGGGCGCTGGCCCAGAAATGGCCCCGAAAAGGCTCGTCGCGATCGGCGAGGCGGCTCTACGTGACAGGAGCCGACCCGCCGCGACAACGAAGCCAGAACTGGGCTGACCTGCTACTTTGACGCGCAGGAGGTGTCGGCCGTGGGCGTGCCGGGTCGGCTCCAGGCGCTTGGCCGGCGGTCTACGGATCAGAAGGTTAGGGGTTCGAATCCCTTCGGGCGCGCAGTGTGATGTCTCAGGACATCGCGGACTCCCCGAACCCTCAGGGTTGGGACTGTCCGCTGAACGGTGTTTCCGGCCTGACACGCCAGCGAGGCTGGCGGGAAGGGTTGGTCACTGATGACCGAGACAATCCCGAGCGTGAGCTCGAAGCCGAAAGAGCCGAAGAAGGAACGAT
>NZ_SAYU02000096.1 GCF_004025965.2 Phycicoccus flavus
CCGACACCGCGCCCGAGGCGGCGCGGCACATCGACCACCTCAAGGCGCTGATGCGCCGGCTCGAGCTGCTCGGCCGGCCGGTCGTCGCCGCGGTGAACGGCAGTGCCCTCGGCGGCGGGCTGGAGGTCGCGCTCGCCACCCACCACCGGGTGGTGCTGGACCGGCCGGACGTCCGGCTCGGGGTCCCGGAGATCACGCTCGGCCTGCTGCCGGGTGGCGGCGGGGTCAGCCGGCTGGTGCGGATGCTCGGGCTGCAGCCGGCGCTCACCGAGTGGGTCCTCCCCGGGACCCGGTACCGGCCGGCGCAGGCGCGGGAGAAGGGCGTCGTCGACGAGGTCGTGGCCACCCCCGCGGAGCTGCTGGCGGCGGCCAAGGCTTGGATCCGCGAGCACCCCGACGCCGTACAGCCGTGGGACGTCCCGGGCTTCCGGATCCCCGGCGGCGGGGCAGACAGCCCCGAGGTCGCGGCTGTGCTGCCGGCCTACGCCGCGACCCTGCGCAAGCAGACCAAGGGCGCCCCGATGCCGGCGCCGCGGGCCGCGCTGGCGGCGGCGGTCGAGGGCAGCCTCGTCGATCTCGACACCGCGACCCGCGTCGAGACGCGGTACCTCGTCTCGCTCATGGCGGACCAGGTGTCGAAGAACATGATCGGCACCTTCTACGACCTCCAGGCCGTCAACGCCGGCGCGTCACGCCCCGGCGGCGTGCCGGACTTCCGCGCCGCGACGGTCGGCGTCGTCGGGGCCGGGATGATGGGTGCGGCCATCGCGTACGCGTTCGCCCGGACGGGGGTCGACGTCGTGCTTACCGACGTCACCACCGAGACCGCGGTGCGCGGCAAGGGCCACGCCGAGCGACTGGAGGCGAAGGCCCGGGAGCGCGGGCGGACGACGGAGGAGAAGTCGGCCGCGCTGCTGGCGCGGATCACTCCGACTGCCGACGTGGCGGACCTGGCTGGAGCCGACCTCGTCGTCGAGGCCGTCGTGGAGTCGGTCGAGGTCAAGCAGCAGGTGCTCCGGGAGGTCTGCGCCGTCGCCGGTCCCGACGCGGTGCTGGCCAGCAATACCTCGACCCTGCCGATCACGCTGCTGGCCGAGGGCCTCGAGGCGCCCGAGCGGGTCGTCGGGCTGCACTTCTTCTCCCCGGCGGACCGGATGCCGCTCGTCGAGGTCGTCCGGGGCGGGCGGACCGACGACGGGACAGTCGCCCGGGCCTTCGACGTCGTCCGCCAGATCGGCAAGACCCCGATCGTCGTGCGCGACGGACGCGGGTTCTTCACCTCGCGGGTCATCGGGCGGTTCCTCGACGAGGGGGTCGCGGCGGTCGGCGAGGGCGTCGAGCCGGCGTTCGTCGAGCAGGCGGCGCTGCAGGCCGGCTACCCCACCGGTCCGCTGCAGCTCATGGACGAGCTCACCCTCACCCTGCCGCGCAGGATCCGGCAGGAGGCCCGGGCGGCGGTCGAGGCCTCCGGTGGGACCTGGACGCCGCACGGCGCCGAGGCCGTTCTCGACGCCCTGGTGGACGAGGACGGCCGGACGGGACGGTCCGGTGGCGCCGGCTTCTACGACTACGACGCGTCGGGCACGCGGGTGCGGCTGTGGCCGGGATTGCGCGAGCGGTACTCGTCCGGGACGACGACGATCCCGATGCGCGACCTCCAGGAGCGGATGCTCTTCGCCGAGGCCCTCGACGCGGTGCGCTGCCTCGACGACGGCGTCCTCACCTCGGTGGCGGACGCCAACGTCGGCTCGCTCCAGGGCATCGGCTTCCCGCCGTGGACCGGGGGCGTGCTGCAGTACGTCAACCAGTACGAGGGCGGCCCGGCCGGCTTCGTGCAGCGTGCCCGCGAGCTCGCCGCCACGTACGGCCCGCACTTCGAGCCGCCGGCCTCACTCGTCGAGCTTGCCGCCTCCGGGGGCCGGTACCGCTGACGGCCGGTTCGGCGCGCCGGCCGCTGTCTCGCCGGACCGAGCCGCCCCCACCCGATCGAACCAGCTCCGGACACGGCGCGCGGCCCTCGGATCGGCGCTCCGTCGTCCATAGGTCGGTCCGTGAACGCGCGGGCTCTGCCTGACGTGCCGAGGGGCGCCAGCCCGGAGGGTGCGTCACACCGCCCACTTAGGGCTACGTCGACGGGCGATCTCTCCCTGACACGCCGATGTGCGTTAGGTCAGAGCCACCTGACATCAGCTACGCGCATATGCACGCCAGGGAGGCCCTCGATCGTCTCGACCGCATGGGCGAAGGTGACTTCAACACGCTTATCAGTCACCTGGCCAGTGTCTGCCCTCAGCCAGAACTCTGCCGGGAACTCCGATTCCGCCGTGATGGTTCGGCTCGTCAAAACCGGAGCCTTCTCGACGATCCGATGCTTCTGCCCATCCGCGTCCACGAGGCCAACCTCGATCCACCCTGGCTGGGCATCCGAGACCCAACGGAGCACCTGTGCCCGGATGATCGCGTCTGCCATGGGCTCACCGTAGAGCCGAGGTGACCGCTCATGCCGCCCACTGCGGGTGTCGGCGTGAAGGGGCATCCTGAACACGTGCCCAATGACGAGCCCTTGGAGGGCCCTGCGTTGTCTGACAGGAACCTGCCGTGACACTCAATGGTGCTGAGGCGGGATCAGAGATCGGCGATGACGGCTCGCCGCGGGACGGGCTGGATGCCGTCGTCGCGCGGATGTGGGTCGTTGATGACGCGTTGGCGTACTTCGCCTTTACGCTCACTGCGGACCCATTGGGGAACCCGGTGTTCAGTTACCAGTCGCAGTGGGTTGGGCGGGGTTCGAAACGGATGAGGGAGCTGCGTGCCGCGTCGTTGGTGCGCCCGCACAGCATGCGACATCTCTGGGCCGAGTTGGGGCAACCAAGTGTTGTCGTCACCGATACGGAGACCTTGGCCGTCTACCTGTGCGTAGGGGGTAATGCGCTTATCGCTGAGGACATCGCCAAGAAGTTCCTGTCGGACCTCCTGGAACCACAAGAATGCGTTCCCTCGCCGTTAGGCACCGGCCCTCGGCTGCTGTCCCATGTGCCGCAGAGCGCGCTCAACCACGCGCCAACGCAGAAGTTGCGGACCGACGTCCTCGCCGAGAGGGATTCCGCTGCCAAGGCTGTGGTCGCCGGCCGGCCGACTATGTCGACATCACGCTGCACGTCCACCGTCGGAACGCCTGACCCCATGTGGACATGCGGGCTTGCCGCCGGGCGGTCATGTCGTCGGTGACAGGTACGTTCTCGAGCACCCTAGGAGGGAGCAGCACATGATGGACAATGCGGAGGCTGTAGTAGACCCGCGCAAGGTCTTCGTGATTCACGGGCGCAACGAGCTGGCGCGCGTGGCGATCTTCGACTTCCTGCGCTCCATTGGCCTAGATCCCATCGAGTGGTCCCAAGCGATCACGATGACGGGGAAGGGCTCGCCGTACATCGGGGAGGTCTTAGACGCGGCGTTCGGCGCGGCCCAAGCGGTGGTGGTCCTGCAGACGCCCGATGACATCGCTCACTTGCATGAATCGCTCACTTTTCCGGGGGATCCGGAATGCGATCCGCAGATGCAGCCGCGCCCTAATGTCCTCTTCGAGGCTGGGATGGCGATGGGGCGCGATGAGGAGCGCACCATCATCGTCGAACTAGGGGCCGTGAAGAGTTTCAGCGATATCCACGGACGGCATGTTGTCCGCCTCGATAACTCGACCCAGCGACGTCAGGAGCTGGCGACTCGTCTCCGGGTGGCCGGGTGCGCTGTGAACACCGACGGCACGGATTGGCACACGGCGGGGGACCTGACGCCCCCAGTCGCACCGGGTGGCGGACTTCCTCTGGGAAGGAAGCTGCCGTCGACGACAGCATCGGGTCTGCCACAGCTGACAGCGAGGCTCACCCCTCGGGGCGGTAGCAAGACTAGTCATGTGACAATCACGAATCACGGCCCAGGCGACGTTTACGAACTGGACGTGCATCCAGCTGAAGGTGAGGAGTCTGGTCTCTTCCGGGAAGCTTCTGACCTCCCCATACCGAAGCTCCCGGCGGGTAAATCTGTCACCGCGCTCTACCGCATGCCGATGTCGCTGGGAAGCAGTCGCAAGTCCTACTTCAACATCGTCATCAGCGGCAAAACTGCCGATGGAACCCCTCTGGAACAGACCGAATTTGTGAGTGGAGACTGAGATGAGCGACATGGAGTTCTCAATCCCCGTTGAGCTGCCCCTGGACGCCGACGGCTTCATCCGACGCGAGTGCCCTCATTGTGAGCAGCAATTCAAGTGGCACTCAGGCCCCGCGAACGCGGAAGCCGAGCTGCAGCCAGCGCAGGAGTCGTACTACTGCCCACTGTGCGGCCAGCCCGCTGGTCGCGACTCCTGGTGGACGAGGGAACAGTTGGACTACGCGGAGGAGGTTGCGGCGCCGACCGTCCGCGAGGCAATGGACGCGGAGGTCGACAAGATCTTTCGAGGGCTCAAGAGTCCAAATATCAAAGTCAACAGGAGCGGAGCGTTAGACGCGCCTGACCCTCCCTCTCCGCTTACCGAACCCAACGACATGGTGATCGTTACGTCCCCGTGCCACGCGTGGGAGCCAATCAAGGTGCCGGAGGGCGGTGGTGGGCCCCTTCATTGTCTCGTGTGCGGCGCGGCATTCACGTTGGGGTAGCCGTCCTCGGCGCTCAGCCATTTGGTTGTGTCCCCTTGCTCAAATCACTAACCATGTGTCGGTACGGAGCGTCCCTCGGCTCTGGGTTCAACAAGCGGACATGCCGCTGTGGTGCATCCTTCCGTCGCGAAATCAGTGGGGGGATACCGGTACCTCGTCGATGCGACGATGTCACGGCGCTCTGGCTCACACATCGAATAGTGTCGTCGCGAAGGCCAGCGATGGGCGGTCCGAGCCTTTCGTTTCAGGACGCGTCAGAGCATGCGCAGGCGTGCCGTGGTGGGGCGTCGGCAATACGGGGAGGTAGCAGTGGGTTTTTCAGTGAAGCTGGCGCCGGGGGTTCGTGTGCGCGCATCAAGCCGCGGCATTCGGACGAGCGTCGGTCCTCGGGTGGCTCGCGTTCATGTGGGTGCCGGCAGGACCGGCTTCTCAACCGGCGCTGGCCCGGTCGGCTACTACACGAGCGTGGGTGGCTCAGGTCAAGGCCGGGCGCGTGCGACGAGCGGTTCGGTGAACAGGCAGTTGGCAGCCGCTGCGCGGCAGCAGGCTGCCGCCGACAAGGGCGCCGTCGCTCGACAGCTCGCGGACGCGTTGATCGCGATCACCGAGATTCATCACGAAGAGTTTCCCATGGCGACTTCCCCCAGTGGCGCCGTCACCTGCTTCGGTGGATGAGGCAGCGATTCGGTTAGCGCACTGCAAGAACGCCAAGAAGCAGACGAGCTTCTTCGCCAGGATGGCTCGCAAAGCTGCGCTCACAGCCGCAGACGCCGCAGCGGATGCGGAGATCGCCGAAGCCCGAAGGAAGGGTCTTGTTCAGCAGGCTGAATTGCAAGCAGAGCTCAATGCATGGTGGGCCGCCCTGGAGCGATGTGAGCCAGACACGGTGTTGGGAACATTGATCGCTGCATTCGCGGACAACGAAGCGGCAGCAACCGCCGTCGGGGTCGAAGGAACCGAGGCTTCGCTCGTGGTGCTTGTGCCGCCGGAATCGGCTGTCCCTGACAGGAAGCCGACCACCACTCAAGCGGGCAACCTGAGCCTAAAGAAGCTCACTATGACCGAGACCGCTGACTTCTACAAACTGCTGGTGACAGGCCACATCCTGGTCACGCTGCGCGAGGCGTTTGCAGTGGTGCCTCGTCTGACCGCTGCGCGGATCGTGGCCATTCGAGCTCCCGAGCGTGACGCCTACGGCGTGCTCAAGCCGGAAGTGCTGATGGCGGGCCAGTGCAGGCGCGAAGCCTTCGAAGGGATCCGGTGGAGGGACGCTGACTCCACCCGGATCTTCAACGACGCGTTGACGGAGAAGGTGGCAGTGCAGAAGGGCGCGACCGGTGCACTTCAGCCCATCAAGCTAGATGGTGAGCCCGAACTACGCGCACTGATTGAGGCGATCGACCTCGAGGACCTGGCCGACGGCTGAAGCGTGCTGGGCCCCAAGCGCACTTCCATTACGCCTGCGTCTTTCCGCCGCGTAGCGACCGGGTCAAGTCCGCCGTGGCGAGAAGGCGAGGGGAGGCGGATGGCGGGTCATCTCTGCGGATCTTGCGCGAGGACCTCGGCGAGTCGTCGCCCGGTGTCGTCGTACAGGGTCACCCGCGACGAGCCGCGCCTGGCAGTGAGCACAGCGACCCGGCCGTGCCACGGTACGGCGACGCGCCTGCCGTCCACGTCCATGGACACCACCTCGGCGTTGACCCGGACGTCGACGTAGCTGATCCAGCGACTGCGCCATGGCCACCGACCCGACCCAGCAGCGCTGACCCCACCTCCGCCGCCGATCGCGAACATTCGAGGATCGACACCTTGCGCCGTGGCTCTCAGGACAGCCAGACCTTGCGGTAGGTGCACTGGGCGGGGCGCAAGCACGGCATCGTCCCCAGATGCCCCGCCCCCGCCGACCATGTGCCACAGACCTTCTCGCTTGACCAGGACGTGGGCCTCCGACCAGACGCACCCGACACCGCGGCGGGCGAAGGTGGTGACCGCGACGTCATCGGCGACGTCAACGGACATCGCAGCGAACCGGCGCCGACGGCTCAGTCGCACGACGGGCTCAAGCTCTCGCGACTCAATCAGCTGGACGCTCTCGCCCAGTGCGTCGTAGGCCATCTCGTCATCTTAGAAAGGACGGAAGGGGTCCAAAGGTCAGGACCAATCGTCGACGCTTTCGTACTAGCCCCTTTTCGCCGCCTGACGGCCCTCGGAATCGCGGGAGATGTGGTGACGGGTGCATTCGTCTGAGGTGTCGCCAGGCTCGCGCTCGATCCAACTGGCACAGTGCCATGGCATGGCCCCCGAACCACGGACCGTCGAGCAGCAGCCGGACCACTACGACACCTTCGCCGCCGCGTACGCGCGGGCGAACGAGAACGGCCTGTTCAACCGGTGGTACGCCCGACCGGCCGTGTTGGCCTTGCTCGGCGAGGTGGCAGGCAGGGCCATCGTCGACGCCGGCTGCGGGTCCGGACCGCTGCTCTCCGACCTGACCGATCGGGGGGCGAGCGTGGCGGGGTTCGACTCGAGCCGAGCGATGATCGACCTGGCCCGGGAACGGCTCGGAAGCGAAGCCGATCTCAGGGTGGCCGACCTGACGCAGACGCTGCCGTACGACGACGCGGCGTTCGACGACGCGTTGGCCGTGCTGGTGCTGCACTACCTCCAGGACTGGTCGCGGCCACTGTCCGAGCTACGCCGCGTGCTCAAGCCCGGTGGTCGCCTGGTGGTGGTGGTCAACCACCCGATCATCCCGCCGGTGATGTACCCGGACGTGGACTACTTCGCGACCGTGCCAAACCAAGAGGACTACGACTTCGACGGCGTCCGCGCCACCCTGACGATCTGGTACCGCTCACTCAGCGCGATGTCGGAGTCCTTCACCGCTTCCGGCTTCAGGATCTCGACGATAAGCGAGCCCCCAGTAGCGCCCGACACACCCCCTGAACTGCTACCAGCCAACGAGACCGACCCCTCGCGCTTCATCGGATTCATCTTCTTCGTCCTCGAAGCCGTACAGATGCGACAGGATCTGGCGTAGCTCAGGCCCGCTGCATACCGCCGCGTGACGGGGCTATTCGGATCCGCGTGTCGGGTCTAGCGTTCGCACAGTCCGGATGCCCGGCCGCTGTCGCGGCGGGCGGGCGCGGTCCACGACTGGTCGCCGCGTGAGGTGACTTATGTCTGCTCCGACAGCGCTGCTCCCGTTTCAGCCGTCAACGATGTCGACCGCGCAACTGGCCGCGGTGTCGTTTCTGGCTCGGTACTCGGGCCGGACGCACCGGTTGTATTCATTCCAGCTGCGGGAGTGGTTCGCGTGGTGCGAGGGGCACGGGCTGGACCCGCTGGTCGGGGTGCAGCGCGCGCATATCGAGCTGCATATCCGCGGGCTCGCCGAGCGCGGGCTGATGGACTCCTCGGTGGTGACGATGATGCACGGTGTGCGCGGGTTCTTCCGGTTCGCGCACATTGACGGCCTGGTCCCGGCCGACCCTGCGGTGTACGCCCGGTTGCCGAAGGTGCACCGGGATGAGTCGCGCACCCAGGGGTTGGACCGGCTGGAGCTGATCCGCTTCCTGCAGGTCTCCCAGACCCTCACCGTCCACCACGGCGCGTTGGCGCTCCTGCTCGGAATCAACGCGCTGCGGGCGTCGGAGGCCGCGGCGGTGCGGATCGAGGATTACGCCGAAACGCTGCGTGGGCACCGCGTGCTGCGCCTGGTCGGCAAGGGCAAAAAGCCGGCCACGATGCCGGTGACCGTCCCTGTACTGCGGGCGCTGGAGGCCTGCCGTGGTGACCGTGCAGAGGGCCCGCTGATCCTCCGTCCCCAGAGCGGGAACCCGATCGACCGACGCGACGTGTACCGGATGGTCACCCGCATCGCCACGACCGCCGGGATCCCGCGGCACATCAGTCCGCACTCGCTGCGGCACGCGGCGATCACCAACGCCCTCGACGCCGGGGTACCGCTGCGGGACGCGCAGATCCTCGCCCGGCACGCCGACCCCCGCACCACAGAGCACTACGACCGGGCCCGCGGCAACCTCGACCGGCACGGCGTGCACTTCCTCACCGCCTACGTCGCCGGCGTATGACGCGCCCAGCTCGCCTAACGCGTGGAGTACATCGTCGGACAGAGACATACACTGAACCCGTGGGCGAGGAGATCCGGTGGGACCCCGAGGCCATCGACTACATCCGCTCCCGTGGCGACCGCTACCCCCGCGCCGACGGGATCGACCCCGACTGGACACAGGAGGTCATGGCAGATGACGAGCTCCTCGCGCTCGAACCAGACCCGAAATCGCGGATGGGGGCCTCCCGGTTCATCGGTCACTCCCCATCCGCGGACCGCGTGATCGTCGTGATCGCCTACCGCGACCTCGACGGCGACCTGTACGGAATCAATGCCTGGCCGGCCACCGGTGCCGACCTGCGGCTGTACCAGCAAGGAGACGATGATGGCCAAGACGATTGGCTCAGCGCTGGCCGAGAAGCTGCGCGAGGAGTCGGAACAGACCAAGAACGACGCCTACCCCGCTGGCACGACCGGGCGGCGACCGAACCGCCAGAAGGTGTATTCGGTGCGGCTCAGCGCCGAGGAGGAAGCCGAGGTGCAGCGCGTCGCCGCCGCGAAGCACCTGCCCGCCTCAACGCTCGTCCGCTCCTGGATCCTCGAGCGACTCGACCGCGAGCGCTCCGCCTGAAGTGGCCCTCTTCGCCGCAAGACGACTGTGCTGCGGTCGGATGCGGCCCCTTCGCCAGACTCTCCGTCAGTAGTGCGCCAGCACCTGCCGCACCGGATGACCCACTAGCCGTCCGACCTCGTGGAGCTCCGCCTCGTCGAGCTCGTATCTGGCCCGGCGGGCGTTGAGCACACCGATCTCGAACCGCGCGAAGCCCATCGGCCAGTCGTAGTCGAGATCGTTCAGGCGCGCGTGCGCGCCGCAACATGGCAGGTGCACGTCGAGGTCGCTGAGGTCCTCGCACCGCTCGTTGACGAGGTCGAGAACCCATTCGACGCCGGTGACGGCGGAGCAAGCGGCACACGTGAAGGAGGCCGTGTTGACGCCGGAGTCGATGAGCGCGGTGTCCTTGTGGAGTTCGGCCCGGACGTCATCCACGGCATTGTCAGGACCAGCGAACAGGCCGGACAAGTAGTCGACGGCGGACTTGGCGGCTTCCGGCTCCGGCTGCCACGACGGCGAGGTTGGGATGACTCGGATCCAGTTGTCGCTCACGCCCACATAGTGCAACAGCCCGGGTCACGCTCCGAACTATCGGATTGCCGGCTCGGATCTGCGTCTATCCGCCGCCAGCCGGTGTCATAGCCGACTCGCGCAGGGCGGGTCACACGGGTAGATGCGCAACATCCTACGGAGGTGTCCTCCCCTACTCTCTGGATATGGCCGGTACTTCTGAGCCGATGGAGGCGATGGTGACCTCCTTGGTGCCGTCCCTGTCGCGGAGTCTGGCCGAGCAGTTCAATCTGTTCCGAGTCATGCGCCACGGCACGCATGAGAAGCAGATTTCCAACGTCTTCGCTTGGCTCCTACGCGGTGACGGGACGCACGAACTCGACGACGCGTTCCAGCGACTGTTTTTGGATCACGTGAATAGATCTTTGCCCACTGAGGCTCCTATCCCTCCCTCCGGATACCGGGTGCTTCAGGAGGTCGACACCTCCGGTCCGGATGCCTTCGGCAAGGACATCGCCGACATCGTGCTCAGCAGCCCCCAAGTGATCATCGTCGTTGAGAACTACGAGGCGTCGGACGGTCACGGCCACTCGTACCCGGGCTATGTGGCGTACGGCTGCCAAAAAGGCAAGCGGAGCGTCGTGGTGTTGCTCTGCGCTCGACGTGAGAGCCATCGCCAAGTCGATGGTTGGGATCAAGCCGTCGTCGTGACGTACGCCGAGCTGCTCGAGGATCTGCGAGCACTAGTGACAGACGACAGATCCTGGCGACGTAGATGCCCGCAGCAGCTGTTCTTCCTCGAGCAGATGTTCCGACACTTTCTAGAGGGGCCGGCAGCCATGAACATCGATGATCGAATCGCCTTCATCAGGACGATGTGCGAAACCGGAGAGGCGGACCGTTACGGGTACCGACCCCAAGCGGTGGCCGCGCAGGAGTTCGCCAACTTGGTGGGACAGCACGCGTTGCGGCAGTTCGAGGAGGGGCGCTCAACCCTGTCCGACATCAAGGGAGCACTGCGACGCTACGCCCAGCGGACCTTGATGGATCAGCTCAACGGCGCCTTGACGCGTGGGCAGGTGGTGACGGTCTACGCGCGGTTTGTCGGGACGTGGGAGTGGTGCGTGACTCTCGAGCGCGCGGACTCAGAGTCAGTCATCTTCCTAGAGTTCGGACCCACAGCCGCTGCCGAGAACGCGCGCGCCCCCGAACCGCTGCATAACCCGGACTACACCAAGGTGTTCATCACCCGGAAGGCCACGCGCCAGGACTCCATTAACCACATCGCGCAGACTGACGTTGGACTCAACGAAGTGCTGGCTGGTTTGAGCAGCGACGACGTCCGCCTGCGCGACGCTGTCCTTCAGGCCGTGACGGCGGACTGATCCCCGCCCGTCCTTGCTCGAGCGCAAGGTGCGTCACTTCGCCGCCTGTTGGGCGACGGTCAGGCGTCGAGGTCAGGCGACCTTGGAGGAGTACCGCTGCCGGGCGGCTTCGCCCGAGGTACCGACGAATCTTCCGATCGCACTCCACGACAGGCCGGCCTCGCGG
>NZ_SAYU02000097.1 GCF_004025965.2 Phycicoccus flavus
CGCACGGCCTCCGCCGAGGCCGAGCGGGCCGAGCGGGCCATCGCCCAGGCCGAGGAGCGGCTGGAGGCCGACCGGACCGAGCTCGCCGCGCTCGCCGAGCGGCTGGAGCAGGCCGAGGCCGAGCCCGCCGAGGACCACGCCGAGCCCGCCACCGACGACCGCGACCGCCTGGAGCTCGAGGCGAGCCGGGCCCGCACCGCCGAGACCGAGGTCCGCCTGGCCCTGCGCACGACGGAGGAGCGGGCCCGCTCGCTCGCCGGCCGGGCCGACTCGCTCGAGGGCGCCGCGCGCAACGAGATCGCCGCCCGCGAGCGGCTGCGCGAGCGGCAGGAGCGGCGCCGCCGGGAGGCCGCGGTCGCCGCCGCCGTCCACGAGGCCGCGACCTACGCCGTCCACCGGGTGTCCGACGCGCTGGCCCGGGCCGCCGTCCTGCGCGACGCCGCCGAGGCCGAGCGCGCCGAGCGCGACCGGGCGGCCACCGCCCTGCGCGCCGAGCTCGGCCGCGTCCAGGACGAGCTGCGCGACCTCACCGACGCCGCCCACCGCGACGAGATGGCCCGGGCCCGGCAGCTGGCGCGCATCGAGCAGCTCCAGGCCAGGGCGGTCGAGGAGCTCGGCGTCGACCCCGAGGTCCTCGTCGCCGAGTTCGGGCCGGACCAGGCCGTGCCGCACGTCCCCGGACCCGACGACGACCCGGGCGCGGAGCAGTCGGCCGTCCCCTACGTCCGCGAGGAGCAGGAGAAGCGGCTGCGCAAGGCCGAGCGCGCCCTCTCCCAGCTGGGGCGGGTCAACCCGCTGGCGCTCGAGGAGTACGCGGCCCTGGAGGAGCGGCACACCTTCCTCACGACCCAGCTCGAGGACCTCAAGCGCTCCAAGCGGGACCTGCTCGACATCGTCCGGGAGGTCGACGAGCGCGTGGAGCAGGTGTTCACCGAGGCCTTCTACGACACCAAGGAGCAGTTCGAGCGCGTCTTCGACCGGCTGTTCCCCGGCGGCGAGGGCCGGCTCGTCCTCACCGACCCCGACGACATGCTGACCACCGGCATCGAGGTCGAGGCGCGCCCGCCGGGCAAGAAGGTCAAGCGGCTGTCGCTGCTCTCCGGCGGCGAGCGCTCGCTGGTCGCCGTGGCTCTGCTCGTCGCGATCTTCAAGGCCCGGCCGAGCCCCTTCTACATCATGGACGAGGTCGAGGCCGCGCTCGACGACACCAACCTCGGCCGGCTCATCACCCTCTTCGAGGAGCTGCGCGACTCCAGCCAGCTCATCGTCATCACCCACCAGAAGCGGACGATGGAGGTCGCGGACGCGCTCTATGGAGTCTCGATGCGAGGCGACGGCGTGACGACCGTCGTCAGCCAGCGCATCCGCGACGTCGCCGCCACCGCCTGAGCCGCGTGCGGCCCCCGGACGCGGCGTTCGCCCACCTCCGGCTGGTAGGCGGGGACTGCCGGGTCGTCGCGGCGGGCGCCGGCCCCGGGCGTGGTCAGCCGCCGGCGTGCCGGGTGGCGAGCAGGGCGCGCTCGTCGTCGTCGGTGAGACCGCACCGCCGGGGCTCGTCGTCCGGCCGCCGCTCCTCCCAGGCCAGGGTGTCCTTGAGGGTGTCGACGAGCGGCCGGGTCGCAAGGCCGAGCCCGCGCGCCGCCGCGCCGGTGCGGGCCGCGAAGCCGGCGTAATCGGGGAACGGGAGCCAGAGGGGGAGCGAGCGCGGGCCCATCCACGGCTCGACGCCCTGGTCGGTGAGCCAGGCGGGGTCGGCCGGGACGGGCCGCGACGCCGATCCGGCCGCCGCCCGGGCGGCGTCGAGCACCCCGCCGAGCGTCGTCGTCGGACCGACGGCGTCGACGACGCCCGGCGTCGCGCCGGCCGCGCAGCGCACGAGCCACGCCGCGAGGTCGCGCACGTCGAGCAGCTGGGCCGGGGCGTTATGGTCGTCCGGCACGAGCACCTCGCCGTCGACGGCGGGGTGCGCAAACCGCCACGGGTACCAGCCGGAGCGCCCCGAGGTGTCGCCCGGCCCGCCGATGAGGCCCGCCCGGGCGACGAGCACGTGGTCCTCGCCCCACTGCTCCCGGTACGACACCTCGCAGGCGACCTTCTTCGCGCCGTAGCCGTCGGGGTCGTCGCCGGCCTCCTCCCGTGGGGTCAGGAGGGGCGTCGACTCGTCGGCCCCGACGACGGAGTGGTCGGCGTAGACGTTCCCCGTCGAGACGAACACGACGTGACCCGCCCGCCCGGCGAGGGCGCGCACGGCCCGCCGCACCTGGCCGGGGTCGCGGGCGACGTCGAGCACGGCGTCCCACTCCTCGACCTCGACGCCGCCCAGCCCGTCGTCGGACCGGTCGTGCCGGACGAGCCGCGCGCCGTCCGGCACCGCGCCCGAGGTCCCGCGCGCCACGCACGTCACGTCGTGGCCGGCGTCGAGGGCGGCCCGCACCACCGCGCGGCCGAGGAAGGCGGTGCCGCCGAGGACGAGGAGTCGCATGCCGGACAGCCGACCACACCGGTGCCCCGGCGGGGAAGGGCGTTCGGCCGGCAGCGGAACCCCGGTCGGACCGGCCCGGCCGAGCGGAGCCCCGGTCGGCCCGGCCGTGCGGTGCCCCGGTCGACGATGCCCTGGCCGAGCGGACCCCGGTCGGCGATGGACGGTCCGCCCCGCCCGGGCCGCCCCGGGACTGCTTCGCACCGGGACCTTAAGGTTCGCAGGCCCTCCGTTCCCCGGCGGACCCGAAGGTTCCGGGATCAGGCGAGAAAGGTGAGGCGCGGGCGGGGGGAGGGAGGGACCGGCGGGGCGGGGTGGCGCGGGGTGGGTGGGCGCGGGGCGGGGGAGAGGCGCTCGGGGGGAGGGGCCGGCGAGCCGTCAGCGGGCGATGCCGCCGAGGTCGCCGGGTGGCCAGAACCGCAGGACGACCGGCCCGACGACGCGGGTGGTCGGCACGAGCCGGGCGCACTCGGGGCCCTGGGTCGCACCCCGGCAGCCGATGACCGAGTCGGCGGACTGCGAGCGGTGGTCGCCGAGGACGAGCAGGGTGTCCTCGGGCACCCGGATCTCGGGGAAGCAGCGGGTGCTGCGCGGGGTGCTGGAGCAGTCGAGGGTGCCCGGCCGGAACGGCAGGTCCTCCTTGACGTAGGGCTCGACGAGCGGCCGGTCGTCGACGGTGACCGCGCCGTCGGTGCTGCAGCACGCGACCCGGTCCCCCGGCAGGCCGATGACCCGCTTCACGGTGTACGAGGTGTTGCTCGGCCCGATGCCGGTGAGGTCCCCGACGAGGCGGACGCCGCGCTCGACGACGTCGCCCGACGGTGGCAGCCGCCGGTCCTGCCAGGAGGCGCCGTGACCGAAGACGACGACGTCCCCCCGGTTCCACGTGTCGTCGAGCCGGTTGACGAGGATGCGGTCGCCGACCTGGAGGGTGTCCTCCATCGACTGCGACGGGACCCCGAACGGCTTGACGAAGAAGGCCTGGACGAGGGCCACGCCGACGACGGCGACGACGACCTCGGTGAACCACGGCAGGCGGCGGCGGCGGGCGGGCCGGTCCGGCGCGGTTCCGGAGTCGGACACGCGCGCCACGATAACCGCGCGACCGCCCGGGCCGCCCGCCCACCTGCGGCTGCGCCCCGGACGTGACGACATCGAGACCTTGGCGCCCTTCCTGAGAGGTCGCTGGCAGACCTGAGAAGAGGCTGGCAGCGTCCGCTGACAGGAACCTGCCAGTCCGTCCGGAACGGGCGTACGTTTCCGCGTGGCGCCCCACCCGACGCCGATCGGCGCGCCGTGGACCAGCTGCGACGCCAGGTCAGAGGGAGACCGATGAGTCCGTTCACCACCACCCGCCGGCGGGTCGTCGCCGGCATCGTCGGCACGGGGCTGGTCGCCTCGGCCGGCATGGCGTTCGCCGGACGCCACGAGCTCAACGAGCAGTGGCTGAAGTACCAGTGGCGCGACCGGGGCTACAACGCCGCGGTCATGGAGAAGGCCCTGATGATCGCGGGCGGCAACCCGACCGAGGCGCAGTCGGAGTCGCGCGAGGCCGTGACCATCGCCGAGCAGTTCGCCCAGGCCCGCACCGCCCCGTCGGGCATCGTCGACTCGGGCGCCTACGGGAACGCCTACTCGCAGATCAGCAGCCTGCCGTCGACCGCCGGCACCTGGCACGAGGTGACCAAGAGCCCGTACAACGCCGACGACCCGCGCTACCGCGACTGGTTCTCCAACAGCAGCGGCGGCGCCGGCTACGTCACCGGCCGGGTCACCGGCCTCGCGGCCGACCCGGGCGGCAAGTACGTCTACGCGGCCGGGGCCGACGGCGGCGTCTTCCGCAGCTCGAACGCGACCGCGGCGGCCAAGGGCAGCGGTCCCTCTTGGCAGGCGCAGTCGGCGAACCCGGGCTGGACGCCCATCGCCGACCAGCTGCCCTCGCTCTCCTCGGGCGACCTCGAGCTCGCCAAGGACGGCTCGCTGTGGTTCGCCACCGGCGAGGCCAACACCGGCGGCACCTCGTACGTCGGCGCCGGCGTCTACCGGCTGGGCGACCCGAAGACGGGCTCGTTCAGCACCGGCGACCAGGTCGGCGGCCAGGAGCTGCAGTCGACGACGATCGGCCGGATCCGTCCGGGCGGCGACGGGAAGATGTGGGCGGCGACGAACCGCGGCATCTGGTACCACAGCGGCTCCAGCGACAGCGGGGCGTGGACCTTCGCCTTCGCGCCGAACATGTCGTGGATGCCGAAGATCACCGACGACGCGGGCAACGTCCTCGTCCCCGAGGGGTCGAACTGCACCGACGACATCGCCTGCGGGCCGACGAACGCCGCGTACAAGAACATCGTCAACGACATCGCGGTCGACCCGAAGAACCCCAAGCACGTCGTGGCCGCCATCGGCTGGCGCTCGGGCGACACCTACAACGGGTTCTACGAGACCAAGGACTACACGAAGGGCCCGTCGAGCTGGCACAAGCTCGCGGTCACGCTCGGCAACATCAAGAACGGCAGCGACGTCGGCTACACGACGTTCGCGTTCAGCAAGGCCGGTGACCGGCTCTACGCGCTGGTGCAGCAGCCGAGCAAGATCGCCTCGAGCTCCAGCCTCATGGGCATCTACGTGTCCAAGACCGGCTCCCCGCTCGGACCGTGGAACCAGATCGCCAACGAGGCCCAGCTGCACAACAGCGGGTCGGCGCTGGACCGCAAGGGCTACGGCGTCGGTGTGCAGGCCTGGTACAACCAGTTCCTCACCGTCGACCCGAACAACCGCGACCACGTCTGGGCCGGGCTCGAGGAGGTCTTCGAGACCACGGACGCCGGCCGTCACTGGGCGACCCCGTCCCCGTACTGGAACTTCTACTTCCCGTGCTGGAGCATCTCCGACGCCAAGAACACCTGCCCGCTGGCCGGTCACCCCGACCAGCACTCCGTGGCCGTCGGCGGCAAGAACGTATTCTTCGGCAACGACGGCGGCGTCTACCGCCGGCCGGTCAACGGCTCGCTCAACGCGAACAAGAACGCCACCGACCTCGTCGCGATGAACGACGGGACGAACAGCGCGCTGCAGTACTACTCGGTCTCGGTCGGCAAGGACACCGAGCACGGCGGCATGGTCGTGTCCGGTGGTCTGCAGGACAACGGCGTCTCGAACCTCTTCCACGTCAACCCGGACGGCAGCAATGCCGACCCGGCCGGCCGGATGGGCTCGAACTTCGGCGGTGACGGTGCGGACGGGTTCGCCGACCCGCGTCAGGGCTGCAACCAGATCCAGGAGTACGTCTACCTGTCGCTGTACGTGACGAACAACTGCGCGCAGAACCCCGGCGCCACCTCGGAGGCGACCGCGACCTCGCGCAGCCTCGACCCGGGCGACCCGAACCCGCGCTTCATCGCCCCCGTCGGCATCGACGCGGGCAACCCGGACGCCGGCATCTTCGGCGGCCAGTACGTCTACACCGCCGACAAGGTGTGGCAGGCGCAGGACTCCAGCGCGCTGAAGAAGGTCTTCGACAACGGCTCCGGCCACTCGACGACCGCGGTCTCCATGGCCAACGGCGTGGCGTACACCTCCTGGTGCGGTCCCTGCAACAACCAGGGCTTCACCCGGGGCATCTCGACGAACGCGGGCGGCACGTGGCACCAGCTGACGCTCCCGGCCTCGTTCCCGAACCGCTTCGTCCAGGGCCTGTGGGCCGACCCGGCCGACGGCATGCACGCCTACGCCGCGGTCAACGGGTTCTCCCGCCGTTTCACGGAGGGTCCGGGCGTCGGCCTGGGGCACCTCTACGAGACCAAGGACGGCGGCAAGACCTGGACCGATGTGTCGGCGAACCTGCCCGACGTGCCGGCCAGCACCGTCAAGCAGCTCCCGAACGGCGCGGTCGTCGTCGGCACCGACCTCGGCGCCTTCTACCGGGCGCCCGGGGCGACGGACTGGCAGCGGCTCGGCAGCGGCCTGCCGCTGACGGTCGTCATGAAGCTGGAGCTCGGCCCGGACGGCGTGCTCTACGCCGCCACCCACGGCCGCGGCATCTGGAGCATCACCCCGCCGGCCTGACCGGCACCGCACGCCCGACGGCGCGGACCGCACTCGCGGTCCGCGCCGTCGGTGCGTTGTGGTCGAATGAGAGAACCCCGAAGTCCCCGACGAAGGAGCAGCCAGGTCCATGAGGTCCGGCATCGAGACATCCGCGATGGACACCGCCGTCCGCCCCCAGGACGACCTGTTCGCCCACGTCAACGGGCTCTGGCTGAAGAGCTCCTCGGTCCCGGAGGACCGGGGCCGCTGGGGCACCTTCGACGTCCTGCGCGAGCGCGCCGAGGAGCACGTGCGCACCATCGTCGAGCAGGTGGCCGCGGACACGCCCACCGCCCCCACCGAGGGGGACGCCGCGAAGGTCGGGGCCCTGTACTCCGACTTCATGGACGAGGCCACCGTCGAGCGGCTCGGCGCCGGGCCGGTCCTGCCGGACCTGGACAGGGTCACGGCGCTGCGGGACACCTCCGGCCTGCCCCGCCTGCTCGGCGAGCTCGCGCGGGACGGGGTGGACGGCGTCGTCGTCCCCTTCGTCAACACCGACGACCGCGACCCCGACCGCTACGTCGTCTACCTCGAGCAGGCGGGCCTCGGCCTGCCCGACGAGTCCTACTGCCGCGAGCCGCACTTCGAGGAGCAGCGCACGGCCTACCGGGCACACGTGGCGCGGATGCTCGCGCTCGTCGCCTGGCCCGGGGCCGAGGCCGCGGCCGACCGCGTCATGGACCTCGAGACCCGCATCGCCGCCGAGCACTGGAGCAAGGTCGCCAACCGGGACCCGGTGAAGACCTACACCCTGCTGGACCGGGCCGGCCTCGCCGAGCTCGCCCCCGCCCTGGACTGGGACGCGTGGCTCGAGGGGGTCCAGGCCCCGCCCGGGACCCTCAACCAGGTCGTCGTCCGCCAGCCGGACCACCTGCGCAACGTCGACCGGCTGCTCGGCGAGGTCGGGGTGCAGGCCTGGCGCGACTGGCTGGCCTGGCACCTGGTCCACCGACACGCGCCGTACCTGTCCTCGGTGTTCGTCGAGGAGAACTTCGCCTTCTACGGGCGCACCCTCTCCGGCATCCCGCAGCTGCGGGACCGGTGGAAGCGCGGCGTCGCGCTCGTCGAGGGCGCGCTCGGCGAGGCCGTCGGGCGGCTCTACGTCGAGCGGCACTTCCCGCCGTACGCCAAGGAGCGCATGGTCGAGCTCGTCGACAACGTCGTCGAGGCCTTCCGGCGCAGCTTCCACGAGGTGCCGTGGATGAGCGACGCCACCCGGGCCGAGGCCCTGGCCAAGCTCGAGCTGTTCACCCCGAAGGTCGGCTACCCGGACACCTGGCGCGACTACTCGGCGCTCGAGGTCGTCCCCGGGGACCTGCTCGGCAACGTCAAGCGGGCCACGGCCTTCGAGGTCGACCGCGACCTCGCCAAGCTCGGCGGACCCGTCGACCGCGGCGAGTGGTTCATGACCCCGCAGACGGTCAACGCCTACTACAACCCCGGCATGAACGAGATCGTCTTCCCGGCCGCCATCCTCCAGCCGCCGTTCTTCGACCCCGACGTCGACGACGCGGTGAACTACGGCGGCATCGGCGCGGTCATCGGCCACGAGATCGGTCACGGCTTCGACGACTCCGGCTCGCAGTTCGATGGCCGCGGCGAGCTGCGCGACTGGTGGACCGGCAGCGACCGGGAGGCCTTCCAGGAGCGCGCCGACGCCCTCGCCGCCCAGTTCGACACCCTCGAGACCCGGGACGCGCCGGGCAAGAAGGTCAACGGCTCGCTCACCGTCGGCGAGAACATCGGCGATCTCGGTGGGCTCACCATCGGCCACGCGGCCTACCGGATCTCGCTCGGGGACCAGGAGGCGCCCGTCATCGACGGACTCACCGGCGACCAGCGCTTCTTCGTCGGCTGGGCCCAGGTGTGGCGCGGTGTCTCGCGGCCCGCCGAGGCCGAGCGCCTGCTCGCCGTCGACCCGCACAGCCCGGTCGACGTGCGCGCCAACGCCCCGCGCAACCTCACCGAGTTCCACGAGGCGTTCGACACCGCCGAGGGCGACGGCATGTGGCTCGCGCCGGAGCAGCGCGTCCGCATCTTCTGACGCCGCGGCCCGCCCGCCCCCGGCACGCCGGTTTGGGGCGGGCGGGCCCGCTTGGCACGATGGGCCGGTGACCGACACCCTCTGGACCTACGCCGTCATCGGCCTCGTCGTCCTCCTCGTCGCGGGCGGCGTCGTCGTCGGCCTGCTGCGCGGCCGGGGCGGTGCCACCGCCCCCGAGCGGGAGGCGCCCGAGGCGCCGGGCACCCCCGGGCCGTCCGACGCCGACCTCGCGCCGGACGGGTCGATCGGCACCATCGAGCACCCCGGCGAGGTCGTCGAGGACGAGCCCGAGGCGCCGCCGGCGACCCCGGCGGCACCGGCCGTCGAGGCGCCCGAGGCGCCGGCCGGCCGGCTGCGCCGGCTGCGGGCCCGGCTGGCCCGCTCGAACACCGCGCTGGGCAAGGGCCTGCTCGCGCTGCTCGCGGGCGGGAAGCTCGACGAGGCCGGCTGGGAGGAGGTCGAGGACACCCTGCTCGCGGCCGACCTCGGCGTCGCCGCGAGCACCGAGCTCGTCGAGGCGTTGCGCACCCGGGTCGCCGTCGAGGGCGCCCAGGACGAGACCGCCGTCCGGCGCATGCTGCGCGAGGAGCTGCTGCGGCTCGTCGACCCCGCGATGGACCGCTCGCTGGCCGACGAGCGGGTCGACGGCCGGCCCGCCTGCGTCCTCGTCGTCGGGGTCAACGGGACCGGCAAGACGACGACCGTCGGCAAGCTGGCCCGGGTGCTCGTCGCTCAGGACAAGGACGTCGTCCTCGGCGCGGCCGACACCTTCCGCGCCGCCGCCGCCGACCAGCTGGAGACCTGGGGCGGGCGCGTCGGCGTGCCCACGATCCGCTCCGACCGCGACGGCGCCGACCCCGCGTCGGTCGCCTTCGACGCCGTCCGGGCCGCCGCCGAGCTCGAGGCCGACGTCGTCCTCGTCGACACCGCGGGGCGCCTGCAGAACAAGGTCGGGCTCATGGACGAGCTCGGCAAGGTCAAGCGGGTCATCGAGAAGCAGAGCCCGGTCGACGAGGTCCTCCTCGTCCTCGACGCGACGACCGGCCAGAACGGCATGAAGCAGGCCGAGGTGTTCTCCCAGGTCGTCGGCATTACCGGCATCGTGCTCACCAAGCTCGACGGCACGGCCAAGGGCGGCATCGTCGTCGCCGTGCAGCGGGCGCTCGGGGTGCCGGTCAAGCTCGTCGGGCTGGGGGAGGGCCCCGACGACCTCGCCCCCTTCGACCCTGAGGCCTTCGTCGACGCCATCGTCGAGTGACCCCCCGGGCGCCCAACCCCCCGCGCCCAACTTTCTCGCCTGATCCCGGAGGGTTCACCTTCGCCGCGCTTCGGAGGGTGCGCGAACCCGAAGGTCGCGGGATCAGGCGAGAAAGTTCGGTGCACTTTCTCGCCTGATCCCGGAAGGTTCACCTTCGCCGCCCTTAGGAGGGTGCGCGAACCCGAAGGTCGCGGGATCAGGCGAGAAAGTTCGTCGCACTTTCTCGCCTGATCCCGGAAGCTTCACCTTCGCCGGCCTTCGGAGGGTGCGCGAACCCGAAGGTCGCGGGATCAGGCGAGAAAGTTCGGCGGCGGCGGCGGCGGCGGCGGCGGCGGGGAGCGGGTGGTCCCGGGCGCGGCGGGAGGGCTCAGCGGGGCGGGTGGGGGGTGACGGCGCAGGCGGGCGTGCCGCCGGGCAGGCGGTAGCGGTTGGCGGCGACCCAGCGGTAGACGACGCCGGCGACGGCGTTGACGCCGGGCGCGAGCAGCAGCGCCCCGACCAGCCGCGCCCACGGCGCCCCGGCGAGCAGGCACCGCGCGATGGCGTCCTGCGCCGAGGACACCCGGCCGTCGGCGGCCACCCACTGGACGGCCTCGGTGCACTGCCCCTCGGTCAGCCCGTAGGCGTCGAGGTCGAGCCGCTGCCACGGCAGCACCGCGAACCGCGAGGACCCGCGGACCCGCCGCTCGAGCAGCCCGGCCGAGGTCGTGCAGAACCCGCAGTCGCCGTCGAAGACGAGAACGGGGCGAGGAGCGTGCACCGCCTCATCGTCCCACGGACGCGGGTCTCATCATGCGGGACTCCCACGGGCCCGAAACGCGATGCTTACACCCGCGGGACTCCCGAAACATGGGCGTAACGGGACACGGCGGACGGTGAAACGCCGGGCGGCGACAGTACTGGCCCATGAGCACGGTACTTGTCCCCATGGCGGATGCCGCGGAGACGCTCGACTACGGGTCGACCGCCTTCGTCATCATCTGCGCGTCCCTCGTCCTCCTGATGACCACCCCGGGTCTCGCGCTCTTCTACGGCGGCCTGACCCGGGCGAAGTCGATCCTCAACATGATGATGATGTCCTTCGGTGCGATGGGCATCATCGGCGTCGTCTACGTCCTCTGGGGCTACTCGATGTCCTTCGGCACCGAGAACCTCGGGGTCATCGCGAACCCGTTCGAGAAGTTCGGCCTCTCGAACATGGAGCCCATCTACAACAGCTTCGGCTACGAGGGCTACGGGAACATCCCCGAGCTCGCCTTCGTCGGGTTCCAGCTGACCTTCGCCGTCATCACCGTCGCCCTCATCAGCGGCGCCGTGGCCGACCGCGTGAAGTTCTCGACCTGGATGGTCTTCGCCCCCATCTGGGCCACCCTCGCCTACTTCCCGATCGCCCACATGGTCTGGGGCGGCGGCATCCTCGGCGGCTCCGGCAGCAGCATCTCCGG
>NZ_SAYU02000098.1 GCF_004025965.2 Phycicoccus flavus
CGACGACGACCGGAGTCTTCTCCTCAGCTCCTTGCGTGGCGGGTGTGATGCCCTGCTCGACCGTGGCGGCCCGGACCAGCTTCTGCACGGCGAGCCGCATCCTGGCAACGTGCTGCACACGGCGAACGGCCCGGTGCTCATCGACCTCGAGACGTGCTGCCATGGCCCGGTCGAGTTCGATCTCGCGCACGCCCCGGAGTCCGTCGCCCTCCACTACCCAGAGCTGGACCCTCTCGCCGTTCAGGAAGCGCGCCGAGTGGTCCTCGCGATGGTCGCCAGTTGGCGCTGGGACGTGCTCGACAGGTTCCCCGGCGGACGCCGACACGGTCCGCGCATCGTCGATCTTCTGCGTGACGGACCGCCGTGGCCTGCGCTCGGGGCGCTGACGCCGTAACGGAGCACCGCCACCGCCTGCACGTCAGTCTCCGCGCTGACGCGCAGCCAGAGGCAGCGAAGAAGACCCGAGGGTCACGTGGCGGTCGGCGCTTCCCGCTCTAACAACGGCCCCACCGTCGACCACGCATAGCGTGACGTCATGACCACCGACCCGGCGACGACGACGGTCCACGGCAGGTCGGGGCCCGCCGTGCTGCTGCTGCCCGGTGGGGTCGCGTCGACCGATGACTTCTTCCCCGGCCTCGTCGAGGGACTGCTCGACGACCCGGGGTGCCGGGTCGTCGTCCACGACCGCCCGGGCACCGGGACCAATCCCGAGCCGGGGACGCTCGCCGGCGCCGCCGACCACCTGCGCGGGGTTCTGCGCGACACCGGCACCACACCGGCCGTGGTCGTCGGGCAGAGCCTCGGCGCGGTGGTCGCGCTGCTGCTCGCCGTCGAGCACCCCGACGTCGTGTCCGGCCTGGTCCTCCTCGACCCGACACCGGTCCTCCTGCCGGACCGGTGCCGGGACCTGGAGCGCCGGATCACCCTGCTGCGCCGGGCCACCGCGCCGAGCCGGCTGCTCACGCGGGTCTCCGGCCGCCCGGCCGGCCCGGGCGCCGACGCCCCCCGGCTCGCGGCGGCGGTCCGCGGCCTCGGCGAGGTCGCGGACGACCTCGTCGACCGTCCCTGGCCCGAGGTCCCGGCCGCCGTCGTCGTCGCCGACCGGGACCGCGACCCGGTCGCCCGGTCCCTGGAGCTCATGGGCGCGCGCCTCGGTACGGAGCCGGTCACCTGGCCCGGCGCCACGCACGACGTGCACCGCGACGACCCCCTGCGCGTGCTGCAGACCGTCCGCGACGTCGTCGGCCGCACCCAGGGGTGATGCATCGCCGTGCAGATTTGCACGGCAGTGCAACGACGACCTACGCTGATCGGGTGACCTTCCGCCCGCCGCGCTCCCCCCTCTCGCTGCGCGACCGCAAGCGCGCCGAGACCCGGCGCACCCTCGCCCTCGCGGCGTACACGATCGTGCGCGACGAGGGCGTCGACGCCGTCACCGCCGAGGCCGTCGCCGACCGCGCCGGGGTCTCGCGCCGGACGTTCTTCAACTACTTCCCCTCGGTCGAGTCCGTCCTCACCGCCAGCGTCGCCGAGTTCTTCACCACCCTGAGCCGCCGCCTCGACGAGCGCCCGCACGACGAGCCGGTCCGCGCCAGCCTGCTGGCCGTCGTCGACGACCCGAGCGACCTCGACCTCGTCGAGCGCATCGGCGTCCTCGCCGCCGCCGGCGAGTCCAGTGCGCACGCCAAGGTGCTGATCCTCGGCACCCTCCACGAGTGGACGGACTGGCTCGAGGACTGGCTGCGCGACCGGCTGGGCACCCGCGTCGCCGACCGCCCGAGCGACCTGCAGATCGCCGTCCTCGCCTCCTGCATCCTCGGCGCCGGCGAGGCCGCGCTGCGGGTCTGGGCCCGGCACGCCACCGACACCCCGGACGACCCCCGTCCGGACTTCCTCGCCGCCTTCGCCGAGGCCATCGACCTCCTCGGCACCGACCTCCTCCTGGACGCCGACGCCGCCGTCCGCACCCCCTGACCGACCCCGGCCCACGACCTCCTCGGGAGCGCCCTCCATGTCCACCGCCCTGTACCGCCTCGGCCGCTGGTGCGCCGCGCACGCCTGGCCCGTCGTCGCCGCCTGGCTCGTCGTCCTCGCCGTCGCGGGCACCCTGGCCGCGACCATCGGCAAGCCGCTGAGCAACCAGATCAAGATGACGGACACCGGCTTCGCGCAGGTCGTGCAGACCCTCGGCGAGGAGATCCCCTCCGCTGCGGGCGGGTTCGGCCGGGTCGTCCTCACGACGGACGACGGCCGTCCGTTCACCGCCGCGCAGAAGCAGGCCGTCGGCGAGGCTCTGGACGCCTGGCGAGGGGTGCCGCACGTGACGAACGTCGTCGACCCGTTCGCGGCGCAGAAGCAGCTGGACGCCGCGGCCCCCCGGCTCGAGGCGTCGCAGGAGCAGCTGGCCGACGGTCGGGCGAAGCTCGAGAACGGCAAGCAGCAGCTGCAGGAGGCCGAGGGCCGGCTGAACGGCGGCGAGGCGTTCCTCGCGCAGCTGAAGGAGCAGAATCCCGACGACCCGCAGATCCCCGCCCTCGAGAAGCAGATCGCGGACGGCAAGGAGCAGCTGGCCGACGGCCAGGAGCAGCTGGTGGACTCCGAGAAGCAGCTCGCGGCCGGCGAGCAGCAGCTCGAGGACGGCCGCACCGTCGCCGCCGGGTCCGCCGGCGCCCGGCTCGTGAGCAGCGACGGGCGGACCGTCGTCGTCCAGATCCAGTTCGACACCGACGCCCAGTCCGTCGACCCCGCGGCCCGCGCGCTCATCCCCGAGCGCGGCGACCCCGTCCTAGAGGCGGCGGGCATCACCCCTGCGTACAGCGTCGAGATCACCCAGGCGCTGGAGCTCATCGGCCCCGGTGAGATCCTCGGCCTCGCGGTGGCCCTCTTCGTCCTCGTCGGCGTCCTCGGCAGCCTCGTCGCCGCCGGGCTCCCGCTGCTCGTCGCCCTGCTCGGCGTCGGCGTCGGCCTCGGCGGGGCGTTCGCGTTCACCTCCCTCGTCGAGCTCAACTCCACGACGCCCGCCCTGGCGCTCATGCTGGGGCTCGCCGTCGGCATCGACTACGCGCTGTTCATCGTCAACCGGCACCGGGCGAACATCCTCGGCGGCATGCCGATCCGCGACTCCATCGCCCGCGCCGTCGCCACCGCCGGCAGCGCCGTGACCTTCGCAGGGGCCACGGTCGTCATCGCCCTCGCCGCGCTCGTCCTCTCCGGCATCTCCATCCTCGCCCAGCTGGGGATCGTCGCCGCCGTCACCGTGGCGGTCACGGTGCTGGTCGCGGTGACGATCTCGCCGGCCGTCCTGCGCCTCATGAACACCCGGGTGGTCTCGCGCCGCGGCTGGCGTCGGGCGGGCTTCGGCACCCCGGGCGACCCCACCACCCGCAGCACCGAGGGCCACGCCGCCGTCGAGGAGCACGGCGGCTGGTACGTCGGCACCGTCACGCGCCGCCCCTGGCTGACGGTGCTCGGCGTCGTCGCCGTCGTCGGCGTGGCCGCCATCCCGGTGCCGTCGATGCAGCTCGGCCTGCCGGACGGCGGCAGCGAGCCCACCGGGTCCTCCGCCTACACGGCGTACACGACGATCGCCGACGAGTTCGGGCCCGGCGTCAACGGCCCCGTCGTCGCCGTCGCCACCCTCCCGGCGGCCGACGGCCCCCGCTCCGACGCCGAGGTCCTGCACGCCCAGGCCGAGGTCGTCCGCACCTTCAGCGACCTCGACTCCGTCGTGTCCGTCGTGCCGTTCGGGGTGAGCGAGGACACCTCGACCCTCGCCTTCCAGATCGTCCCGTCGACCGGGCCGGCGTCCGAGCAGACCCGACAGACCCTGGAGCAGATCCAGTCGGCGGCGGGCTTCCTGGACCGCCGCGACGGCATCGAGATCGGCCTCACCGGGCAGACGGTCGCGAACATCGAGATCTCCGACCAGCTGGCGTCGGCCCTGCCGGGCTACCTGGCCGTCGTCGTCGGGCTGTCGCTCATCATCCTGCTCGTCGTCTTCCGCTCGCTGGTCGTCCCGCTCGTCGCCACCGGCGGCTTCCTGCTCACCATCGGCACCGCCTTCGGCGCGACGGTCGCGGTGCACCAGTGGGGCTGGCTCGGCAGCGTCTTCGGGGTGAGCCAGCCCGGACCGCTGCTGTCGTTCATGCCGATCATCCTCATCGGCGTGCTCTTCGGGCTCGCCATGGACTACCAGATGTTCCTCGTCTCCGGCATGTACGAGGCCCACGCACACGGCGAGGACCCCCGCGCCGCGGTGCGCACCGGGTTCGTCCACGGCGCCCGGGTGGTGTCGGCGGCGGCGATCATCATGACCTCGGTCTTCCTCGGCTTCGCCTTCAGCCACCTCGTGATGATCCGGCCGATCGGCTTCGGCCTGGCCGTCGGGGTGCTCGTCGACGCCTTCGTCGTCCGGATGACCCTCACGCCGGCCGTCATGCACCTGCTCGGCGAGCGCGCCTGGTGGCTGCCCCGCTGGCTGGACCGCATCGTCCCCGACCTCGACGTCGAGGGCCTCAAGCTCGCCGACCGGCTGGCCGCCGAGGACACCGCCGGGGGCCGGCCCGCCGACCGCGAGCCCCAGCCCGCCGGGGTGTGACGAGGCGCCGCTCCCCGGGTCGGGGAGCGGCGCCGTCGTCCGACGGTTGCCGCGTCAGTGGCGGTAGCAGGTGACCTGCGAGTCCGCCGGACGGGTGCCGGTCAGGTACTTCATGGCCCGCTTGAAGTCCTCGCAGCGCTCCGCGTCCTCGCTCCGGCTGGCGGCGTAGCCGATGAACTTCGAGACCCGGCCCATGTCCATGGCGTCCGCGGCCCCGTTGGCGTGCCGGTTGTCGTACCAGTACCAGCGGGCGATCTTCGCGCTCCAGGCCAGGGAACGGGCCTTGTCCGGGTAGCGCACGAAGTCGACGCCGAAGAAGCTGCCGGCGGCCCGGTAGTTGAAGTCGTTCGTCAGCTGGATGTAGCCGCGCCCCCGGTACGTCGAGGTCCCGGCCTGCAGCGCGTTGTAGCGGAACGTCGACTCGTTGGCGAGCGTCGCGAGGAAGGCCGACACCCGCTTGGCGTTGACGTCGATCTGTCCGGCGCGCATCTGGGCGTTGAGGCCGGACAGGCCCGTGGTGACGGTGTCCTTCGGCCCGACCTTGCCCGGGAACATCGCGGTGAGGTCCTCGTAGGTGATCTCGTGCCAGATCTTGGTCTCGCAGGTGGCCCCCACCATGTCCTTGTAGTCGGCGTAGGCGACGTCGTTGCCGCCGTCCCCGCAGACCAGGGTGTCGGGCCGCATGTCGTCGGCGTGCAGGGTGTCCGGCCCGGCGCCCCCGAAGAGGCGGTCGCTGCCGAGCCCCGCCCACAGCGTGTCGGCACCGTCGTCGCCGTACAGCGAGTCGTTGCCGTTGCCGCCGTAGATCTGGTCGTCACCGCCCCGGCCGTGGATCTCGTCCGCACCGTCGCCCCCGCGCAGCGTGTCCGCTGCGTTGGTGCCGGTGTGGGTGTCGTTCCCGGCGCCCCCGCGCCAGGTCTCCGCGGACGCCGGGCCGGCGGCCAGCCCCGCGGCGACGAGGGCCGTGACCCCCGCCGCCGCGAGCCGCCGTGCGGCGCGACCCGTCCGTCCCGTGCTCGTGGTGCTCGTCGTGTCGGTCGTGCGTCGCATCGTTGGTCTCCCCCTCGAACCGGTCGGCCGGCTCAGTAGGTGCAGCCGGACCGGGGCAGGTCCTTGGGCAGCGGGACCGAGCGCTTGTCGTAGATCGCCTTGAGCATCGGCTGCGGGCAGACGCTGCTGTAGTAGCCGTCGGCCTGCATGGAGCCGCGCCAGATCTGCAGGTGCAGGTGCGGGCCGGAGCTGTTGCCGGTCGAGCCGACCTCGCCGATCTTGCGCAGGGCGCCGATGCCCTGGCCCTTGGCGACGGAGACCGCGCTCAGGTGGCAGTACATGTACTGGCCGCCGCCGACGCCGCGGATGACGACGCCCTTGCCGCACCAGGTCTGGCCGAGCGGCGAGGTGCCGGCGGCCTCGACGTAGCCGCCGCGGACCGCGCGCACCGGGTTGCCGGTGTCGGCGGAGATGTCGACGGCCGGGTAGTCGTGGTGGGCCCGGGTGATGCCGCCGGGCAGACCGTAGTCGTAGTGGGCGTTCTGCAGCGGCAGGACCCACGGGTTCATCCAGCGGATGTCCTCGCAGGTGCCGCGGGGCTTGGCCGCGGTGGCGGTCGGGAAGTAGTCGCGGTAGTCGACGTACGCGACGTCGTTGCCGGTGCCGCAGTACACCTTGTCGGCGTAGTCGTCGCGGGCCCGCAGGACGTCGTTGCCGTCGAGGCCGTAGATCTCGTCGACGCCCGGTCCGCCGTTGACGTCGTCCGGACCGTTGCCGCCGACGACGTGGTCGGGACCGTTGCCACCCTCGATGACGTCGGCGCCGTCGCCGCCGTAGAGGTTGTCGGCGCCGCCGAAGCCCTTGATGGTGTCCGCACCCGCGGTGCCGTGGATCGTGTCGTTGCCGCCGGTGCCCGAGAGGGTCGCGGCGCTCGCGATCCCGGTGCCGAGGGTCATCGCCGCGAGCGCGGCGACGGCCACGCGGCCGGCCCGGCCGGGGCGTCGTGTCGTACGTGCCAGTGAGCTGTTCATCGTCGGTCCTTCGAGGTGATGGGCGACCCGGTCCGTCGCCGTGTGCCGCCCACTGTGCGAGGCGGCGCTTCGGTGACGCTGCGCCCGCCGTCGCACCCGGATCGCAGCGACGGCGCAGCGGCGTCGCCGAGGGTCACAGGCGACAGCACGTCCACCGAAGGAGCCCTGCCATGACCGACCACCAGCCCTCGCTCAGCCGGCGCTCGCTGGCCCGCCTCGCCGGCGCCACCGCGCTGACCGGCGCCGCCGCGACCGCCGCCGCCCCGTCCTCGGGCGCCGCGCCCACGAACTCGAGCACCTTCCGGGTGGCGAGCTTCAACATCTACTCCGGCCTGTCGGCCACCGACTTCAAGACCGACTTCCGCACCATCACCGAGCGCGCGGACATGGTCGGGCTGCAGGAGGTGCAGGGCCGCCGCGACTTCCTCGACACCTGGGGCAAGAACAACGGCTGGTGGGTGTGGACGCCGGCCCCGGCGTACGCCACCGAGGTCGCGGTCCTCGCGAAGAAGTCGGCCTTCGACCGCATCGACAAGGGCACGATCTTCGTCTGCGACACCGGCGGCTCGGGCACGCCGCCGCCGCCCCGCTACATCACCTGGGCCAAGTACGTGCACCTCAAGAGCGGCCGCCGCATCACGCACATCAACAACCACCTCAACGCGCACATCGACAACGACGGGCACCCCTACGACCTGCCCCGCACCGACGACGCCGAGAAGCACCTGCGGATGATCCGGGACCTCGTGCACGACAAGAAGGACGGCGGCCAGGTCGTCGTCACCGGCGACTTCAACGTCGACTACGAGGACGACAAGCGGGTGCGGTACGGCAACTTCCCGTACACCGTCCTGGAGAACCGCCAGGGCAGCCTGCCGGGCCTGCGCTCGAGCTACTCGCGCATCGGCGTCACCGGCCTGCCGACCCTCGGCCGGCGCCGGGTCGACTACGTGTACGGGTGGATCCGGGTGCCGGAGTCGCGGGTCATGGACTTCGACGGCCACCACTACGTCCTGGACGGCACCAAGAGCGACCACAACGCGATCGTCGCCCGGTTCTGGATGAAGCACTGACGGCTGCCGGACCACACCGGCGCCACCGCGGCCGGGTCGACCCGAGGGGGGTCGGCCCGGCCGCGTCGTTCGCACAGAGCCGCCTGGGAGGTCGCACAGGAGGCGCACAGCACCCGGGAGGAACGTCGAGGACGACAGCGAAGAACCCCTCCCGAATCTGGTGATGACGATGACCACCACACCGCGCGCCCTGCGCCGGGCCCAGGCCTGGACCGCCGGCGCCGTCGCGGCCGCCGCGCTGACCACCGGCGTGGCCGGCGTCCACCTCGCGAGCGCGCAGGCCGCGAGCACCGTGACCGCGACGTCCGACTCCTCGGGGTCGTCGAGCGGGTCGGGGTCGTCGAGCTCCTCGGGCTCGGACGGCGGCGGCTCGTCCTCGTCCTCGGGTTGGGGCTTCTCCGGCCCGGGCTCGGTCTCCTCCGGCAACGGGTCGGGGACCCAGTCCTCCACCCACGGCTCCTGAGCGGCGGCCCCGGAGATGCCGACGACGCTCACCACCGCCGCCACGGACTTCCGCGCCATCGGGACGACGATCCGCCTCGTCGTCACCGAGCCGTGGACGGTCGCCGAGGCCGAGGCACTGACCCGTGACCACCTCGTCGCGCTGGACCGCGCGGCCTCCCGCTTCCGCCACGACTCCGAGGTGAGCCGCCTGGCCGCGGCCGCGCGCTCGGGTGCCGCGTCCGCCGTCGCCTCGCCGGTCCTCGCCGGCTCGCTGCGCGCGGCGCTGCGGGCGGCGCGGCTCACCGGCGGCCTCGTCGACCCGACGGTCGGGACGGCGGTCGCGGTGAGCGGGTACGACGCCGACCTGGCCGTCGTGCGCTCCCGGGTCGCGGCCGATCGGCCGGCGGCCTCCGTCCCCGGCTGGCACCAGGTGCGGATCGACCCGCGGACCGACCGCGTCGACGTGCCGGCGGGCTGCCTGCTCGACCTCGGCGCGACGGCCAAGGCGCACGCCGCCGACGAGGTCGCGCGCGTGCTCGCCGCCCGGCTGCCCGGCGGCTTCCTCGTCGACCTCGGCGGCGACATCGCCCTGTCCGGGACGACGCCCGAGGGACGCTGGCAGATCGGGGTCGAGGACTCCGCGGGCCGGCAGCTGCAGAGCATCGGGCTGCGCAGCGGCCAGGCCGTCGCGACGAGCTCGACCCGTCTGCGCACCTGGGTGGCGGCCGACGGCTCGGTGCGCCACCACATCGTCGACCCGCGCACCGGGCGGACCGCCGACGCGACGTGGGCGCAGGTCACCTGCGTCGGGCGGACCGCTCTGGAGGCCAACGCCGCCTCGACCGCCGCCGTCGTCCTCGGGGCCGAGGCCCCGGCGTGGCTCGCCGGCCACGGGGTCCCGGCCCGGCTCGACACCGCCGACGGCGTCGTCGTCACGACGCCGGGCTGGCCCGACCCGCAGGAGGATCCGCGATGAACGAGCTGCTCTGGTACGTCTCGCGCGGCACCGGCGTCGCGAGCATCGCCCTGCTGACCGCGGTGCTCGTCCTCGGCGTCGTCACCGCCGGCTGGCGCCGCCCGCACGGCGAGAGCGCCACCGTCGTCATGGCCGTCCACCGCTGGCTGTCGCTGGGGATGGTGGCCTTCGTCGTCGCCCACGTCGCGACGGCGGTCGGCGAGACCTACGTCAACATCGACCTCGTCTCGGCGGTCGTGCCGTTCACGAGCGGGTACGAGCGGGTGCTCGTCGGTCTCGGGACGGTCGCCGTCGACCTCATGGCGGCCGTCGCCGTCACCTCCTGGCTGCGGCCACGGATCCCCGAACGGGTGTGGCGCGGCGTGCACTGGGCGGCGTACGCGCTGTGGCCGGTGGCGCTGGTCCACGGCTTCGCGATGGGGACGGCCGACCAGCCGGTGCTGCGCGGCGTCACCGCGTTGTGCGGCGTGGTCGGGGTCGCGGCGGTCGTCTGGCGGCTGCTGTCGTCCTCGCCGGACCGGCAGCGCCGGGACGCCGTGCTCGAGGAGCGGTGGACATGAGCCGGGGGCCGTCCGGGCCGGCCGGGCTGTCCGGGCACGAGCTGGCCGACCTGCTGGACGCCGCCGGCCTCACCGGCCGCGGGGGTGCCGCGTTCCGCACCGGCGTCAAGGTCAGGGCCGCGCACGACCACGGCGCGCACCTCGTCGTCAACGCGTGCGACGGAGAGCTCGGCGCGGCCAAGGACGCCTACGTCGTCGACCGTCACCTGGACTCGCTGCTGCGCGGTGCCGCGCTCGTCGCTCCGGGACGGCGCCGGCGGACGACGTTCGCCGCGCACCGCGGGTCGGCGACGGCGGCCCGGCTGCACGCCGCCGGGGTGCCGGTGCTCGAGGTGCCGGCGCGGTACGTGTCGTCCGAGGAGTCGGCGCTGGTCTCCCTCGCCAACGGCGGGCTGGCCCGGCCGCTGGCCAAGCGCCGGCCCATCGTCACCGGGGGCCGGCATGCCGCGGGCGGACGGGTGCCCGCCACCGTCGTGCTCAACGCCGAGACGGTGCTGCGGGTCGCGCAGGTCGTCGAGCACGGGCCGGAGTGGTTCCGAGGCGTCGGCACGCTCGACGAGCCCGGGCCGCGGCTGGTCGCGCTGTCCGGTGCCGTCGCGTACCCGGGCGTGCTGGAGACGGCCGCCGGGGTGACGTTCGCGTCGCTGCTGGAGGCGTGCGGGGCGGACCCGGGCGCGGAGCACGTCGTCGTCGGTGGGCTCGGCGGGGTGATGCTGTCGGTCGCCGAGGCGCGCTCGACCACGTGGTCGACACCCGGCCTCGCACCCTTCGGCGGCGCCCCCGGGCCGGGGGTCGTCATCGTCCTGGACCCCGCGCGGTGCCCGCTGACCGTCGTGTCGGAGTGGCTTGCGTACGCCGGCGGCGAGAGTGCCGGGCAGTGCGGGCCGTGCATGTTCGGGGTGCCGTCGCTGGCCTCGGCCTGGGAGGGTCTGGTGCGCTCGCCGTCGTCGGTGTCGGTCGACGCGGTGCGAGCCGCCGCCGGCCTGCTGCCGGGGCGCGGCGCCTGCCGCTTCCCCGACGGCGTCGCCCGGTTCGCCGGGTCCGCGCTGCGCGTCCTCTCCCCCCACCTGGCCGCCCACGCCCGCGGCGGCTGCCCGACCGAAGGAGCCCACCATGTCGCGGTCTGACGCCCGGCCCCGTTCGTCCGTCACTGCTCAGCGGGATGCGCCGCGGGAGGTGCGGGTGGACCGGGTCGCCTGCACCGGGCACGGCATCTGCGCCCAGCTGCTCGCCGGCCGGGTCTCGCTCGACCCCTGGGGCTACCCCGTCGTCCACGACGGACGGGTCGGAGTCCTCGAGGGTGACCGCGCCGTCGACTTCTGCCCCGCCCGCGCCCTCTACTGGTCCGACCGCCCCTGACCCTGGGTCGGTTTCCCGACCGCCTGAGGCGGCGAGGATGGCTGCCCACCCACCGCTGCCCTCGTCCCTCCCAGCCGGAGTCGCTTGTCGGACGGCCTCGGACTTGTTGGACAGAGCACCTTTCGCGGTCCCTCCGGGCAGCTTCTCCCGGGTCTGCGGCACCGGA
>NZ_SAYU02000099.1 GCF_004025965.2 Phycicoccus flavus
AGGGCCATCGGTGAGGCTCCTTCTCGACGAGTACTTGGCGGTACACATCGAGAATCTCGCCGGTGGCCCCCTTCAGTCAGAGAGCCGCGCCGTCACCCCAAACCCCACCACTCCACGGGACGCTGTCCCTGCGAGCCCCAGCTGTCCGTGTCGCCGCGCGGATACTCGTCCCAGGTAGACGCGCGAGTGCTCACATCCCTCAGTCTCGCCAGCGCTCACACACCTGGAGAGGGCTGGGGGTCCGCTCTCACTCAGCGGGGTCGTCGCCCTTGACTGTTCGGCGGCGCAGACCTCGAATGCTCGCACGCCCACTCAGTCCGGAGGTCGCCGCGCGTGCCCTTTCTCGGGCGCCGGTGCTGAGCGTCCGGGCCCCTTGCACTCCCTCGGCACCGGTAGCCAATGCCCGGTCCCGCACATCGCCGGCGGCGTCAGCCCAGCGGCGGGCCTCGATGGCCGTGCGCTCGTTGCGGATGCCCAGAAGCTCGAGGAAGCCGACGACGGATGTCGCGACGTGACCGGTCGAGCGAAGGACGACCTTCGCGGACATCGGATGCAGCAGGACCTTTGCGTTGGCGGTGCCCGCAGCCGTGTCCATACGCTCGACCAGCCGGATCGTCGTGCGGGCGATGAGGTCTCGGCGGTTGTCCCGCGCGGACCGGACCCCGAGTCGGTGCTGCTCCAGCATGTCCGGGTGGGCATCGAGGACGCGGTCCAGCTCGAGGACGGCGATCGCGTCCTGCAGCTGGAAGCAGCGGGCCAGGACCGCGATCCAGTCGGCCGTGGCCGCCTCGATCTTGCGCGCGACGTCGGCCAGGTCGTCCATCTTGCTGTTTTGCTCGAGCTTCAAGGCCAGCGCGTCCAGCTGGCGTAGTGCGTAGGCCTGGGTCCGCGCGATCGTGAGTGATGTCGCCTGGACCTTCGACCACGTGACCTCCGAGACGTGACCGACTGCTCCGCGGACCATCATCGCCTCCTCGATGACGAAGTCGACCCCGATCATGTCGGCGACGACGGCGTCCTTTTGCGCACGGAGCACGTCGTCGACCTTGGCGTCGATGACCGCGAGGTAGTCGGTGATCTCGTCCATCGTCTGCTGCATCGCGAGCTGCGCCATGATGCCGGCAGCACCCGCCAGCACTGCCGGGTTTGTGAGCATCGATCGGGCACCGGGCTTGGAGACGAACTCGAGGATGTGCTTCGTCTTACCCTTCTGCATCATCACGGCGCGGTTCAGGCCGTCGCCCGAGCCCTTCATGGGGTCGAGCTTCGCGAGGTGCTTGGCCGACTCCTCCGTCAGCTTGATCCATCGACCGGAGTTCGCCGCCACCCCCGCGCCGGCCTGCGCCGCACCCGAGCCGGCACTCATCGCTGTGCTCAGCCGCGGCAAGCCCAGATCCCTTGACGGCAGGTCCTCTGCCGCGAGGAACCTGTCGATCTCTGCGACATCGCCAATCAGCGCGACTCCGTCGCCGTCGCTAATGACCTCGATCTCGTTCATCCGACCTTCTCCTGAGTCTGGGTATCCGACCATCCGTAACTCGACCGCCGCACGAAAGTCGCCATTCCCAGTACAGCGTGAGATCGACGTCGTGGTACCTCGTGATCGGTGTCGGTGCCTCATCCGACGGCATGTCTCCACCCCCGGATGCTGCTGACCAACCTAAGTCCCCCGTCCAACACACAGCGCAGATTGATCGAGAAGTTCTGGCAGGTCATTCGACGAGCTGAAAGAGTGCATGTAAAGTGCATGCATGGTGGCCCTCCAGATCCGTGACATCCCGGACGACGTTCGTAACGTGCTGGCCACGCGGGCTCGTGAGCGCGGTCAGTCCTTGAACCTCTACCTGCGCGAGCTCGTCCTGCGGGAGGCAGCGTTCGAGAACAACCGCGTCCTCATCGACGAGGTCGTCGCCCGCCGTGGTCGTTCGGACATCACTGCTGAGGACGTCTTCGGCGCTGTCGACGCCGCCCGCGGCGGACGGTGATAGTCCCCGATGCGTCGGTCACCGTCCTTCTCTTCGGCAACCCGGCGGTCGAGTCCCGAGTCGCCGCCGCGACAAATGTGCTTCGCGACGACCCGGACTGGCTCGTACCCGAGCATTGGAGAGTCGAGGTACTGAGTGTGGTGCGCAGCCTGGCCTCGAGCGGGAAACTTCACCGCGATGACGCCGAGGGAGCAGTACTGTGGCTGCAGGCCGTGATCGTGGCCACCGCCCCGACCTCACCGCACGTGGCGCGCATCTGGGAGCTGCGGAGCAACCTTTCCAGCTACGACGCCGCCTACGTCGCGGTCGCCGAGTCCCACGACCTGACCTTCGTCACGGCGGACGCCAGAATTGAGCGCGCCGGTGTTGCGCGATGCCCGATCCATCTGATCGCCTGACCCATCCCCACGGTCTGCGCAGGCACGAGACCCATCGCCTCCGAATGCTCCTCACCGCCGGAGGACTTCCACTGCGACCCACACTCATGGCGACGAGCCGGAAACCGCAGGCCAGGCATGGCACGGCGTGAAAGGACCTGTCAAGATCGCCGGATGACACTAGGGGTCCGAGAAGGCGACCGGTTCGACGTCAAGGGCAAGACCTACACAGTGTCCACGACAGCGATGGCTTGCCTGCCGCGCGTCCGCATTTACCTCATCGGCTTGGCGCGAGCGGGCGAAACGACGACGTACTTGGACCTCAAGCGCGACCTCGACCTGCCCTACGCGGTCAACGGTCTGGGCTGGCTGCTCGACGTGGTCACAGAGGACTGTCGCCGTCGAGGCGAGCCATCGTTGGCATCGCTCGTGGTCACCGCCGGTACCGGCGAGGTCGGTGCCGATTATCCGGGCGAGGCTGCAGTCGAACGTAGCAAGGTGTACGCGTGGTCGATATGGGAGCACTGACCCCTCCCGGCCCCGCATCCTCACACGCCGGCCAGCCCCCTCATGGTGGCAGATCTTCAGACACACCACGCATGTAGCACTGGGACAAAACGCGGAGCGAACTTTCGACGCATCGCGAGAATTGGGGTTTCTAATGAACTGGGCCGACGCAGCCAGCACGGGATCAGCAGTCATAGCTGGCATCGCGCTCATCGCGACACTGTCGGAGCTACGCCGCGCTCGCAGAGACCGGTCGGACGAGCGAACCGCGGAGATCGACTCCGTCGCCGTCATCACCCGAGTGGTGCACCGTCCCGTTGACGCGGAGACCAACGGCCGGTTCAGCCGTTGGAAGTACGAGTTCGTGGTTGACAACCCCGGGCGTCTACCCATCAGCAACGTCGAGGTGACGATCGCTTTTGAGGTCGATGTTCAACGGGTGCACTACGACGGGAGCCACGAGGACCCCACCCGTGCGCTCGAGATGATCGTTCCGGTCATCGGAGCGCACGCTAGGCACAACTGGATCAGGACCGTGCTCATCCCGCACACGGACCGGCACCAGTTGCGCGAAACCGTCGCCACCGTGACGTTCGAAACGCTCGACCGTGGAGCGCACACTAACCGCTGGCCACGCGGCAGCGGTTTTACACGCTAACCGGGGAACGGCGAGGGCCCGGGCGGAGTGATCCGCCCGGGGCCTCGTCGGTTGGCTGAGCGTCAGCTGCAGCCGGAGGTGCTGCCGCAGCCCTCGCAGACGTAGCAGGAGCCGGCGGGGCGCATCTTGGTGCCGCAGGTCATGCACATCGGGGCGTCGGCGGCCTTGGAGTTGCCGAAGGCTGCCAGGAGGTCGGCCGAGGAGTGGATCTCGCCGGAGACCTCGCGGGCCGAGGCGGCGCCGGAGCCGGAGGCGGTGGTCGCGGCCGAGTCGGCGTCGGACGACGGAGCCGCGGCGGGAGCGGGAGCCGACGGGGCAGTGGCCTCGTCGGCGCGCTTCGCGGAGGCGCCGATGCCGGAGGACAGCGACTCGATCTCGTCCTCGAGCTCCTCGTCGGAGCCGGAGTCGACCGGCGCGTACGAGCCGGTCTCGAGCTGGCGGGCCCGCTCCTCGGCCGTGTGGATGCCCATGTACGACCGGGTGTCGAAGTCCATGTAGTCCAGCGCGAGGCGACGGAAGGTGTAGTCCATGAGCGACTGCGCCATCCGCACGTCCGGGTCGTCGGTCATGCCTGCCGGCTCGAAACGCATGTTCGTGAACTTCTCGACAAACGTCTCGAGCGGCACGCCGTACTGCAGCGCGACCGACGTGACGATCGAGAAGGCGTCCATGACACCGGCGAGCGTGGAGCCCTGCTTGCCGAACTTGAGGAACACCTCGCCGAGGCGGCCGTCGTCGTACGTGCCGGCGGTGAGGTAGCCCTCGGCACCACCGACGGTGAACGACGTCGTCTGCGACGTGCGGCGCTTCGGGAGCCGCTCGCGCATCGGCTTGTAGACGACCTTCTCGACGACCTCGGTCGACGAAGCGGCCTTCGCCTTGTCCGCCGCGGCGTCCTTGGCGGTGGAGCCGCCGTCGGACAGCGGCTGACCGACCTTGCAGTTGTCGCGGTAGACGGCCAGCGCCTTGAGGCCGAGCTTCCAGCCCTGGACGTAGACCTCCTCGATCTCCTCGACCGTCGCCGTCTCCGGCAGGTTCACGGTCTTGCTGATCGCGCCGGAGAGGAACGGCTGGGTGGCCGCCATCATCCGGACGTGGCCCATCGGGGAGATGGCCCGGGCGCCCATCGCGGTGTCGAAGACCTCGTAGTGCTCGGTCTTGAGGCCGGGCGCGTCGACGACGTGGCCCTTGTCGGCGATGTACTCGACGATCGCCTCGACCGTCTCCTCGGCGTACCCGAGCTTGCGGAGCGCACGCGGGATCGTGAGATTGACGATCTGCATCGACCCGCCGCCGACGAGCTTCTTGAACTTCACGAGCGAGAAGTCGGGCTCGATGCCGGTGGTGTCGCAGTCCATCATGAAGCCGATGGTCCCGGTGGGGGCGAGCACCGACGCCTGGGCGTTGCGGTAGCCGTTCTTCTCGCCGAGCTTGACGACGTCGTCCCATGCCTTCGTGGCGACGCGGTGGATGTCCTTGTCCATCGTGTGCAGCGTGCGGACCGCGTCGTTCGCGGCGGCGTGCTTGCGCATGACCCGCTTGTGGGCGTCGGCGTTGCGGGCGTACCCGGCGTACGGGCCGACGACCCCGGCGATCTCGGCGGAGCGCTTGTAGGCGGCCCCGGTGAGGAGCGAGGTGATCGACGCGGCGAGCGCGCGGCCGCCGTCGGAGTCGTACCCGTGGCCGGTGGCCATGAGCAGCGCGCCGAGGTTGGCGTAGCCGATGCCGAGCTGGCGGTAGTCGACCGTCGTGCGGCCGATGGCCTCGGTCGGGAAGTCCGCGAAGCAGATGGAGATGTCCATCGCCGTGATGACGAGCTCGACGACCTTCTGGAAGGTCACGGCGTCGAAGGTGTCGTCGTCGCGGAGGAACTTCAGGAGGTTGAGCGAAGCGAGGTTGCACGAGGAGTTGTCGAGCGACATGTACTCCGAGCACGGGTTGGACGCGGTGATGCGTCCGGTCTCGGGGTTGGTGTGCCAGTCGTTGATCGTGTCGTCGTACTGGATGCCGGGGTCGGCGCACTCCCACGCGGCGGTGGCGATCTTGCCCATGAGCTCGCGGGCGTCGACGGTCTCGATGACCGAGCCGTCCATCCGGGAGGTGAGGCCGAACTCGGTGCCCTCCTCGACCGCGCGCATGAAGGAGTCGGTGACCCGGACGCTGTTGTTCGCGTTCTGGTACTGGACCGAGGTGATGTCCTTGCCGCCGAGGTCCATGTCGAAGCCGGCGTCGCGCAGGGCGCGGATCTTGTCCTCCTCGCGCGCCTTGGTCTCGACGAACTCGACGATGTCGGGGTGGTCGACGTCGAGGACGACCATCTTCGCCGCGCGACGGGTGGCGCCGCCGGACTTGATGGTGCCTGCGGACGCATCGGCGCCGCGCATGAACGACACCGGGCCGGAGGCGGTGCCGCCGGAGGACAGGAGCTCCTTGGAGGAGCGGATGCGCGAGAGGTTCAGGCCGGCGCCGGAGCCGCCCTTGAAGATGAAGCCCTCCTCCTTGTACCAGTTGAGAATCGAGTCCATCGAGTCGTCGACCGAGAGGATGAAGCAGGCGCTGACCTGCTGCGGGCTCTTGGTGCCGACGTTGAACCAGACCGGCGAGTTGAAGCTGAACACCTGGTGCAGCAGGGCGTACGTCAGCTCGTGCTCGAAGATCTCGGCGTCCTCGGGGCTCGCGAAGTACCCGTGGTCCTTGCCCGCCTTGACGTAGGTGAGGACGACGCGGTCGATGAGCTGCTTGAGGCCCGTCTCGCGCGCGGCGGTGCCGACGGCGCCGCGGAAGTACTTCGTCGTGACGATGGTGGAGGCGTTGACGCTCCAGAAGTCGGGGAACTCGACGCCGCGCTGCTCGAAGATCGTCTCCCCCGTCTTCCAGTTCTGCTGGACGACGTCGCGGGTCTCCCAGGTCACCTCGTCGTAGGGGTGGACGCCCGGGGTGGTGTAGATCCGCTCGATCCCCACTCCCTTGGCGCGCGCGGACTTGCGGGCACCTGCACGTGCTCCGGCGGTCTCGGTCATACCTGTTCCCTCTCTCACTGCCCCCCGACGGGGCGTTCTGGTGACCTGTGTGTCAGTTCTACTGCGGGGGTCCGACAGGGCCTGTGGCCTGCGGCTCCGTGCTCCTGGGCTCCTGCGCGGTCGCGTCCTGCTCGGCGCGGAGGAGGGTGATGGCGGCCTCGAAGTCCTCGAGGGAGTCGAAGGCCTGGTAGACGCTGGCGAACCGGAGGTAGGCGACCTCGTCGAGCTCGCGCAGCGGCTCGAGGACGGCCAGGCCGACCTCGTGCGCGTCGATCTCGGCCGAGCCCGCGCTGCGGATCGACTCCTCGACGCGCTGGGCGAGGATGGCCAGCTGGTCCTCGGTGACCGGGCGGCCCTGGCAGGCCTTGCGGACGCCGACGAGGACCTTGTCCCGGCTGAACGGCTCCGTGGCCCCCGACCGCTTGACGACGCTGAGGCTCGCCGTCTCGACCGTCGTGAAGCGGCGGCCGCACTCCGGGCACTGCCGCCGGCGCCGGATCGTGGCGCCGTCGTCGGTGGTCCGGGAGTCCATGACCCGCGAGTCGGTGTGCCGGCAGAACGGGCAGTGCATGACGCGCGGCTCCCTTCCCTGTGGACCGTACGGTGGACTCTCGTGTGAACAACCTGTGGAGAACCGCTGTTTCCTGTTCACAAGATGTGGACGAACTACATCGGTGTAACCACTAGATGTTGTGGCCATCATGCCTCCCGGGCGCCCAGCGACGCAAGAACGTGGGGCGATAAGTCGTCCTTTCGGCTGTTTGCGCAGGTCAGGAGGGGTGCGGCGCCCCTGGGCGACGGTCCGGGCGGCGTGTCGCAGCACCATTTGTGGGGCTGATGTGACGGATGAGGCACCACATGTGGGGTCCGCCTTGGCCTGGCGGGCACTACAAGTGGGACGGGGACGCGGCACCGTCCACCACGACGCGCGCGGACTCGGCGAACTCCTGCGCGGCACGTCCCGCCGACCCACAATGTCCTCCGGACGAGGTGGCCGAGGCAGCGAGGGGGACATGATGACGGCGACGGCGCCGCGCGGTCTGGAGAACGCCGCGCGCGTTGAGGACCGCGACCCTGAGGACGTCGTCGGCGGACCGGTCCACGTCGTGCGCCGGGCGCGCGCCGGTTCAGCGTCGGGTCGGTCCATCCTGCTGCTGCCGCTCGCGGTGGGGCTGCTCAAGGCTGAGGGCGCGTGGGCCCTCCGTGAGCGCTGAGCGGTGACCCGGATGACGGACGCCAGCGGCTCCGCCGTCGGACACGCGGTGCTCGACCGCGTCCTCGTCGCGCTGCGGCGGTGGGCGGCCGCGCTGCACGAACGGCTGCTCTCGCCCTTCGACGCCGTCGGCCGGACGGCGCTCCGGCTGGCCCGGGCGGCGGGACCCGGGGCCGTCGTCGTGCGCTCGTCCCGACCTCCCGGCTACGGGGCCGCGGTGGGGGTGGCGCTCCTCGTCGTCGGGGTCGTGCAGCAGGCGACCGCCTTCGTGGGGTCCGCCGTCACCGACGGTGACGTCGAGCTGCTCGCCGGACGCGGCGCCCTCGTGCTGGCGGCGCTGGCGCTCGGCGTCGACCTCGTGCTGCGGCTGGCCGGGCCCGCCCTCGTCGCGGTGGGGCCGGCGGGCGTGGCGCTGGCCTTCCCGCCCCGGTCCCGCCCCGCCGGTGAGACGCAGATCCGGCTCGGCGGCACGGACGCCATGACGCCCGTCGACCTCGTCCCCTGGTCCGACGTCGCCGCCGTCGTCCACGTCCGCGACGCCGGCCGGCCGGGGACGCACCCCGTCGCCCAGCTCGGGGTGCGCACCCGGCGGGCGCTCACCTCGCCGTGGCCCCGTGACGCCGACCCCGCGACGCTGCCGCCGGACCCCGCGAGCGCCGGGTTCGGCACCCGGCTGCTGACGCGGCCCGTCGCCGTCCTCGACGAGGTGCGGGTGCGACGACTGCGGCGGTCGTGCGAGCGGTTCGCGCCCGACACCCCGTTCCTCGACACCGACCTGGCGGGCGTCGTCCGCTGAGGCCGGGGCGGGGCTCGACCCTTCGACAACCGAACACATTTCCCGGTAGGAAAGAACAGGTGGTCGGTCGCGTCGAGGCGGAGCTCCTCGGAGCCGGGAGAACGATCTGCGGACGATGTGGCCGCAACGGATGACGCGATCCCGCCCAGGACATTGCGCAGACATTACAGAGAATGCTGGCGGGTGCAGCATCTCGCTACCACGCTGTCGCGCAACCGTTTAGCGACGACCACCGGACTCGGTTCGCCGGCCTGACGGGTCGGCTGACGCGAGGCTCGACCGCCACTCGCACAGACGTCGCCGGTCGAGGAATGCAAGTGTGGGGGTTCGTGATTCCACATCGACGACATTGATTCCTCAGCCGTTGAATGCTGCCCACGTGTCGAAGAAACTGTTCCGAAATGCCATCCGATGTGTTCACCTGTAACGGACAACGAGGCGAGAGGGACGCCGAGAGGAGGTCGTTCGATGAGTCGCAGCATGCTGTGGTCGACCCCGACGAGGGTCGTGCTCGGTGCTGCGTTCGTGCTCGTCGGATGGTTCCTCCTCATGGCCCCGGACGCCCGCGCCGACGACGGCTCCGGCGGCCTCCTCGGCACCGCCACCAAGACGGTGACCTCGACCACGACGTCGGTCACCGAGCCCGTCACCACGACCGTGACCAAGGTTGCGGAGCCGGTCACCACGACGGTCCAGAACGTCGCGGAGCCGGTCACCCAGAGCGCCCCCGCCCCCGCAGCCAAGCCTGCCCCGTCGGCACCCGAACCGGTTGTCGCACAACCCTCGTCGCCTTCGCCGGCCCAGCCGGTCGCGACGGCCACGACCACCGCCACCTCGGTCACCGCTCCGGCGGCCAAGGCCGCGACGACGGTGACGAAGCCGGTCGTCGAGCAGGCCGCGAAGCCGGTCGTGCAGCAGGCCGCGAAGGCCGCTGCTCCGGCGACGAAGACCGCGGCGGAGGCGACGAAGACCGTCGCCCGCGTCGCGGCCCCCCTGACCGAGGCCGCCGAGCCCGTGACTGCGCCCGTCGCGACCGCGGTCGCCATCGCGACGTCGTCCCTGCATGACGTCGCGGTGGCTGTCGAGCCCGTGACCACCGCATTGGGCAGCACGACCGCCGCGCTCGGCGGCCTCACCACGTCTGTCGGCGACGTCGTCTCGCCCGTCACCGGCAGCCTCGACGAGGTGCTCTCACCCGTCACCGACGGCGTCATCGGCTCCGTGCTCGACCCGGTGACCGGCTCCGTGCTCGACCCGGTGACCGGCCCCGTGCTCGACTCGGTGACCGGCCCCGTGCTGGGCCCGGTCGTCGCGACCGTCGACGACGTCGTCGCCCCGGTCCTCCCGGGCGTGCTCGCCCCCGGGACCACCCCCAGCTCGGCGACCCCGGTCGTCGACACCGCGGCCCGCCAGACCGCGGCCGCCTCGGGGCGCATCGCCACCCTGCGCGCGATGCGGGCCGACGTGGCGGCCCGGGCGGACGCGCCGCTCATGGCCTCTACGCCGGCGACCGACGACGCGAGTATCGCGGTCCGGGCGACGGTCTCGGCGACGCCCAGCGCGCCGCTGCTGCCCGGCCTCCCCCAGCCGGTCGCTCCCCTCCTGGCCTGCCTGGCCGCGGTGGGCGGCTTCGGCCTCACGATCTCGACCCGGGCGTCCTCCGCCGGCAGCGATGCGCTGCCGGGGCGACGCCTCCCCCTGCCGGTGACCGCCGGCGCCCGGGTCGCCTCTCTTCTCCGTGGTCCGGCTCCGCAGCCGACCATCCTTCCCGGCACCAGCCCTGCCTGACGCGCCGCAGCGCTCCCCGCACCGCGGGTGACGCGCCGCCGCGCAACACCCCGTCCCCACTCTGCGTGGACGGGTTCCAGAGCAGTCAGGAAGGAACGCCATGCATGCCTACATGCGCCGAGGGCTCAACGTAGCCCTCCTGGTCGGCGGCGGAGTCCTCTTCGCCTCCCCGGCCTGGGCCGACGACTCCACGTCGGGCCACGACAGCCTCCTCGGAGGTAACCAGATCACCGCCGAGGTCACGGCCCCCGTGACCGCGTCCGGCAACGCCGTCTCCGGCATCGGGGACAGCACGACCGACGCGCCGTCGACGCGCGTGTCGTCCGGGTCCTCCGGCTCGTCCTCGTCGGGTGACACCACCTCCGGCAAGGACTCGGTCGCCGGCGGCAACCAGGTCACGACCAAGGTCTCGGCCCCGGTCACCGTCTCCGGCAACTCCACGTCCGGCGTCGGCGACAGCCACACCTCGAAGTCCACGACCCACAGCTCGAGCGGCTCCGGCGGCTCGGGATCGGGGAACAGCACCTCCGGCAAGGACTCCGTCGCCGGCGGCAACCAGGTCACGGCGCCGGTCTCGGCCCCGGTCACCGTCTCCGGCAACTCCACGTCCGGCGTCGGCGACAGCCACACCTCGAAGTCCACGACCCACAGCTCGAGCGGGTCCACGGGCTCGGGCGGGTCGACGGGCTCGGGCGGA